>LDAQ01000086.1 GCA_001028025.1 Faecalicatena fissicatena
TGAAAGGACAGGTATGTTCTTCTGGAGGCTCACGGCTATCCCTTCATGAAGCGCCCCCGTCCGTCAACGAGGCTAAAGCTCGTTAACTAGATTCTGATTTGACATATACTGGCCGATATGTTACATTAAGTGTATTATTTGAATTAGTACACTTCACACACTACCCATTCAGGAGGTCCGCATGATAAACATTGATTATCAAAGCAGAACGCCAATCTATGAGCAGATCGTGGAACGTTTCCAGATGCTCATTTTAAAAGGCGTATTAAAACCAGACGACCAGATGCCCTCCGTCCGTTCCCTTGCCCTTCAGCTGTCCATTAATCCGAATACAATCCAGAAGGCTTACGCCCAACTGGAGCAGCAGGGTTATATATATCCGGTAAAAGGAAGGGGCAATTTTGTTTCAGGCACTGGCCAGCTCGCTAAGCAGAAAAAGCTTGCATTTTTTGAAGATCTGAAAAACCTGGTCTTTTATGGCAGGGAAATCGGAGTTACACATGAAGAATGCAGCCATTTTATTGACCAGTTTTATAAAAAGGAGGTTCTGCATGATTGAATTAAATAATATAGACAAGACGTTCCAGAATATCCATGCAATAGATCATGTCACAGCATCGATCAGTGAGGGGATGATCTTTGGCCTTGTGGGAAGCAACGGTGCTGGAAAGAGTACTCTTCTGCGCCTGATTTCAGGGATTCTTAAGCCGGACAGTGGGGCTCTTCTGGTAGACGGACAGACTGCCTATGAGAATCGAAATGCCAAAGAAAATGTCTGCTTTCTCTCGGATTCGGCCTACTTCTTTCCTAATGCAACCCCTGCCGCCATGCGGGATTACTATGCAATGGTCTATCCTCAGTTCGACAGTAAGGCCTTTGACAGTCTAGTTGAAAAACTGGATATCGCGCTCACCAGAAAACTGAACACCTTTTCCAAGGGGATGAAAAAGCAGGTTTCTCTTCTGCTGGGGCTCTGCACAGGCACAAAATATCTGCTCTGTGATGAGACATTTGACGGGCTGGATCCGGTCATGCGCCAGGCTGTAAAAAGCCTGTTTGCCTCAGAGCTGATGAAGCGTGATTTCACCCCGGTCATCGCATCCCATAATCTCCGTGAGCTGGAGGATATATGCGACAGCATCGGCCTGCTGCACAAGGGGAAGCTTCTTCTCACCCAGGATCTGGATCAGATGAAATACCATGTCCATAAAATCCAGTGCGTCCTTCCCGATGAAGCCAGAGAACAGCAGCTTCTACAGGAACTGACAGTTCTGCAGTATGAAAAATCCGGTTCTCTGATGCTGATTACCGCAAGGGGCACAAAAGAAGCCCTTCTTGACTGTGTGAATAGAAAGTCTCCTGTATTTGCAGAAATACTGCCATTAACTTTAGAAGAAATCTTTATCAGTGAAACGGAGGTAGCCGGCTATGACATCAAAAATCTCATACTTTAAATTTATAGAATCCGATATCCGGCACCGTGGATGGCTTGCTGCCCTGAATGCGGTTCTGCTGTTTCTGATACTTCCTGTCTATACTCTGCTTTCCTTTGACAACTTAAAGACGCAGGGCCGGTATAAGGCCGGCAGCGAAGAATTCAGTAATTGGGCAGGCAGCACCTTTCCCGGATTTTTCAATGGTTATACCAACCGGTATTTTGCCGGGTTGATCATCATTCTGGCTATTTTATGTGCAGTAACGGGATTCTCCTATCTGCATTCCAGAGATAAGCAGGATTTCTACCATTCCATGCCTGTCAGACGCGTACAGTGGTTTGCCATCTCTTACTGGAGCGGCATAATCCTCTTTATGGTACCCTATCTGCTGTTCGCACTCTCTGCGCTGCTGATAGGCCAGGCGCACGGAATTATGAACACAAGCGTTTTGTCAAGCTGTCTGTTTTCCATGCTGGGAGCAATCCTTGGCTTTCTAATCTGCTACCACACCAGCATATTGGCCATGTTTCTGACCGGACGCATTGTAACAGGAGTGCTTGCTTCACTGGTTCTTCTTGTATACGGAAACATAATTACGATTCTAATGGACGGGCTTGCCGCCAAATTTTTTAGCACATGGGTCAGCCGTTCACCAATCGTCCTGCAGGAAATCATCGGATACATGACCCCTGCAACTCTATTTTCATGGATATTACGCACCACTATCCGGCACACGGCATCACCAGTGATACTTATCAGCGCTGTTCTTTGTGCCGCCGTGCTGCTTGGCGCCGCACTTCTGATCTATAAATATTATCCGGCTGAAGCGGCGGAGAATGCGCTTGCATTTCCCAAATCGGCTCCCGTTGTCAAGTTTCTGATCGCGGTGCCGACAGCATTATTTATTGGCCTGTTTATTGATACATTCAGTGGCGGAAGCGGCTCCTTATGGATTATCTTTATCAGTATATTTACGGTTCTCCTGCTCTGTCTGCTGATCGAATTTATTTATCATCAGGATTTAAGGCAGCTTTTAGCGGGAAAAGTTTCATCTGCACTTTCACTTTGTACTGTAGTGGGAATCCTCTGTATCCTGCAGTTTGACCTGTTTGGATACGACAGTTACCTCCCCAAAGAAAACAAGCTGGCCGATATGTCCGTATATACCGATAATTTTTCCGGTTATTTCGCCTATCCTGAAAGCTATAAAGGGGTATCCTATGACCAGCTAAATGCGCCCGGCGCTGTCATCACCGATTACCAGGCTATATACCAGCTGGCTGCTGAGGGCATAGAAAATCTGAAGCAGGGTATTACCCCTCAATGGATCAATCGTGGATCCGACACAGAGGACACGGCCGTTGTCACCATGCGTTTCGGACTCTCAAACGGGAAAGACGCATACCGCCAATACGCTGTTGATAAGACAGCGCTGCTCAATGCGCTGAAACAGGCATGTGAAAGCGAGACGTACCGAAAGGAACTCTTCCCCGTCTTCCATCTGAATCAGGAAGAAATCAGAGGGGTTTCTCTGCAGGATCTCTATTACCAGCCTGCTGCTATGACCCTGAGTAAGGAGGAACAGAATCAGCTGCTGGATGCATACAAAAAAGATGTCCTGAACGCAGACATTTCCGAGCTGCAGTATGATTCACCGCTGGGTGAGCTTCAGGTAGAAATACCTGACATATATGCTGCCGAGCAAGTATCCGGAAAACAAGTCCCCAATATACGTTTCGGACAGTTTTATATCTACCGCTCTTACACGAACACACTGAGCATGCTTGAAAAGTACGGATATAAACTCCGGACCGAAATCAGTCCCGAAGATGTCGCAGTCATGACCTACTATCCGAACGAGAACACTGTTAGCGGAGGCGTATATACAAAGGATGCTGCAGCCGATTATTCAACAATTAATGCACAGAAATCATCCTACGATTATTCCTTCGGTGACGGAATCCCGGTCACCAGCCCTGAGGAAATCCAGAAACTCCTGGATCAAATCAGCTATGACGAGTGCAGCGGCCTGCTCGGGAACTACAAAACACCAACCGGATCCGTAGAAATCACACTGAACGGAAAGGCTTATCCTAATTCCTATGCGGTTTATGGGGAGTGAGGGGTGTTGGCAAGGGGGGACGCTGTGTGGAAGTGGAACAGGGCTCTCCTGGATGCGGAATTAGGGCATAAGTGCCGCTAATCAAAATCGGAGCCGGCATGATGAACATCGCAGACACTCACGAGAATTCTGATGAATTCTCGCTGCGGGTCTGCTTTCTTCCAGGCCTTGTGGGCCTGGAAGAAGTTCACATGCCGGCTCCGATTTTGATGAAGCGGCACTAATGCCCTAAAAGACGCATCCAGGAGAGCCCTGTTCCACTTCCGCACAGCTGGACGCATCCTGTCAGAAGTTACCCGTCACTTCCCGGGAGGGACCTTGGACGGGAGCTGCGGATTGTGTTGAACTGGTGGTGCAAAAACTATACAGGATAAATTTAATGGAGCTTTATGTTGGCTCTCTAGGCATTTATTATTCAGTTAAGTTTTATCAACTGAAAGTCACAATTCGTTTACAATATAGATATCATAAATCTATTTAAAAACATACAATTTTTCTGCTGATTCCCCCTATATTTCCTCTGCAAAATTCATCATAAAATCCGCAGCCAACCAATGCACTTCCCCTGCCGCTCCCCACCTTCATTTCAGCACCAATCCGCCTCCCCACCCAGCGATTCCCACCGGATGTTATTTTCCTCCCGTCCGGATGCGTTCAGCCTGCCTGCGGCGGGGCTTCAGGGGCTGCGGGGGGAGAGTTTTGTGCTGCTTTTTGGAAGCATAGAGTGCGCTTACAAATCCTTAATAAAAACCATGCCGGATGGAAAGGCTAAACTCTGCTTCCGAAGCAGAGTTTAAGGCGGCCTGAGCCGCGCAATTCATCAGAATTGCGGGGTGAATGCCGCCGGTGCCTTTCCATCCGGCATGGTTTTTATTTAGGATTTGTTAGCAAACGGACAGCTCCAAAAAGCAGCACAAAACTCTCCCCCCGCAGCCCCTGAAGCCCCGCCGCAGGCAGGCGTCCCTCCCACCCGAAAAATCACATCAAAAATCGCAGCCAATTGAAACTTAGCAGGAGTTTTATTCTACTTTCTTTTTTCTTACTGATTTCCTGCCGTGTGACTCCCTCAGGTATTTTATATGTCCCGTCGGGCATTGCCTGTACGGACTGGTTCTCATAGCTTTTCATGTATTGTCTCAGCTGCTTTGTGACTTCTTTACTGTCGATTACAAGCATCAGCTCTGTATCCAGGTATGCGCTTCTCATGTCCATATTGAAGGAACCCACGATTGCCAGGTCGTCCCCTATTGTGATGCTTTTTCCGTGATAGGATACTCCGCCCTCATATTCGTGGATTTCAAGACCGGTGTCTAGAAGCTTCCCTTTATTTTTACTGTAGTCCGAGGCTCCAAAGGGGTTTCCGTTGTTAGCTACGGAGTTCGTCATCAAAAGGACGTTCTCATTTGCTCCGCAAACCGATGCGAATTCTTTATACATCCAGTCGTTGCAGATGATATATGGTGTGTGGATGGCGATTTCCTCATCGGTGTCCTTCATCAGCTGGGTTAATGCGTAGAACAGGGTGGGCTCCTTGGCATATACATGGATTGGATTGCTCAGAAGAGTGATCTTGTTCGTCTCAAAGGTCATAGATTGATAATCGGGCGTTTCTTTTAATGCAGGGTTATCTTTTAGAATCTCCTGATATCGGGCTTCCAGTTCACCTTTGGCGCGGGCTGTCTCCTTGGAACTTACCCGCCAGGAACCGTCGCTGAACTTTTTGCACACATCCAGATCCCAAACGGAATCAAAATAAGACTCCAGCTGATGGATGGAGCTTTCATCTCCGGGACTGGCGCTGTATACAAGCACTTCTCTATCGTAATTTTTGTATCCATTGTCCCCTAAAAAATAGTCGTATGTGTTTCGGCCGCCCAGCATGTAGAGAGAATCATCCACGATCAGATATTTGTCGTGGAGACGGCCCATGCTTTTCCATGGAGCCAGCAGATTAATCCGGTTGTAAATCCGGACTTCCACGTTCTCTTCTGAAGAGAGTGCGTAAAAGTATTCATTGCCGTCCATCTGCTGCAATGCGGAGAAACCGTCCACAAGGACTTTTACATCGACTCCCCGCCTGGCTGCCTGAATCAAAGCGGCGATTACATCTTTGCCGCTCTGATCCGCGTGAAAATCAAAGGTTGAGAGGACGATTCGGTCCTCCGCCTGCTCTATCATTTTCAGCCGTTCTTCCAGCGCATCTGCATTGTCTTCTATTACACATGCCCTGTCACCGGATACTGTGTCCGAATAACAGTTGGCCGCATCAAAAGATTCTTTGTATTCTTTGCCTACCTTTGGCTGCCTGATATAAGATATGATCGCCCCGAGAAGAACATAAAGGGCAAATAATACAATTCCGATGATAAGGTATCTTATTTTAAAATGTTTCCTGCTTTTTCTGCGTTCCATTGCTGTTTCCCAGTTTGCGGCGGCATATTCGTATCATACGCCTGCTGAGTTCTAACCTCCTAATAATATTTTACTGTTACTTTTTTCCCCATTTTTTCAACCACGGCCTGCAGCTGCTCTGTCAGGTTCATCCGCACGCTCAGGTCAAAACTCAATTCAGAGTTCTGGTGTGCCTCGTTTACTGCAGTCCCTACAAAAAGATTCAGCTCGGTGCACTCTTCTATCAGTATCTTAGCGAGCCTGGACGCACCGTTATTGGCATCCAGCTCATCAAAAAATTCCACGTCAAATTCATCTTTTACATACCGTTTCAGCAGCTTCAGCGCCTTGCCCAGAGTCAGCACGCCTTCGGTCACCAGATCCAGTCCCTCTATAGTTGCCATCGGGGGTACATCGGGGTCGTTGTAATCCACTTTGGTAATAATGTCTTTCCTTAATATTCTTGCCGCTATGTTCGCGCTGGTTCCGCCTGATACGATTTTACGACCCTCTGTGTGCATAAATTCATGCATCAGTTTCTCATCGTCATCCTTGCTCTTCGGCGGTCCTGTGAAAATGTTCACCACTCTGCGCTCAATCACCCTTGCCACGGCCACCGTGGTATCGTCTCCAGGCTTCTGCACATACAAGTCATCACATGCCTGGCTCAGCAGAGCCGCCAGCCTGGATGCTGACATAGTTTTTTTGGTACACTGCAGTGTATATTCTGCCATGCTCTCCCAGGTCCACCCCTGCAGGTTCAGTATCTCTCCCGCACCCGCATAGATCACTCCGTCGCTCATCAGTACAAAGCAGTCATTCTGCTGAACCTTGAAACGGTATTCATGAATCTTCTTTCCCTCGATCAGCCTCTCTTCAAATGGATAGTTTACGATTTTCTTATCCCTGATAAATACGCAGGCCGGATTGTCGAACTCCACCAGGTAAGCATCACCATTGTGAAAGATCTGAAGGATGCTGAATGTTGCATATGCCACTTTCCGAACCTGGCAGATCGGAAGTGTCTTGGCAATTGTCTCCACGCAGGATTCTATGTCCGCGCCTTCGAAGAGCATCGTACCGAGTATCTTAGACGTCAACGTCGCAAGTATGTTGGCCTTGACGCCGCTTCCCATTCCATCCGCAAGAATCACGATGTCTGAATCCTCTGTCTTTAATATCTCCACTTTATCTCCGCACAACTCCTCATGGTGCTTATTCAGGCTCTTCCATGCCACGTCTATACTTACACTCATATTACTCCTCCCCTTCGTTGAGGATGGAATCCCGAAGCTTGGTCAGAGTGACTTTCGTCTCCGCTGTCGTCTCTCCAAGCAGCCCTGCGATCTCCTGCGCTACCATCATCTGCTTTTCAATAACCTTCTGCGCCATTTCCACAGTCTCGACCTTCAGGTTGTAGTGCTGCTCTTTGATCTTCTCCTCCCTGGTCACATCCTGGAAAGTCACAAGCACGGAATCCAGATTTTCAATATATACAATGGTCTCCTCCGCCGTCATTCTGCCGTTCTCCAGCTGGATCTTCTTATGAATCACGGGTTCCCTTGTCCGCAGTGTCTCCTCAATGTCCTCTGCTTCCATGAATTCGAAAATATAACGCTGTACGGCTTCGTCCCTGCCCACCCCGAGCAGATCCTGCGCCTTTTTATTACATTCTCTGATCTTCATGCTGCTGTCTATAATAAAGATCATATTCGGCGTAACATCCATCACCACGTTGGACATGGACTCCGCCTGTGTCAGTGCATAAGGCATACACATGGACAGTTCCGCCTTATTCTGATAGACGGCGATTGCCTTATCCCTGCAGGTCGGATAACCACAGGCTCCGCAGTTCAGTTCATCTTCCTCGGAATATTTCCCCGTAGACTTCAGGATATCCCTGATTTCCGGGTCCGTAGGTATACGGTCCTCAAGATGATTGTCCGCAAACTCTTTTGCCAGTTCCTGTGTGTTCATATCGGGCAGGTCTCTTGCCGCCTTATAGGAAACTTCGTTTTCAATCTTTACTTTTGCCTTTACATATGAGGTATTCCATCTTGCAGACGCCGGGCCCTTGGCACAGCCCCCTTCACAGACATTTGCCTCGATAAAGCAGTGATCCAGCTCTCCCCGCTGCAGACATTCCAGCATCTCCATGCAGTTTGCCAGCCCGTCCACATACACCTTGTGATAGATATCTGCATCCTCCTCGGCCACGACAGACTGAATCACACCGCCGCTGATCGGATACATACGGTTCACTTTCGGATCCGGATTGCCCATGGGCTTATCCTCACAGGCATAGATATCAATACCCGCCTCTTCCAGCCAGATCGCCAGCTCCTCAAACGTAAGAATCGCATCGATCGCGCCAAATACCCTGTCATCTCCGATGGCTTCCTGTTTCTTGGCAATACAGGGGCCCAGAAATACCACCTTCACATCATCCCCGTACAGCTTCTTTATGTAACGCCCGTGCGCCACCATGGGAGAAACCACCGGTGCCAGCAGATCCACGCAGTCCGGATAATACTTCTCAACCAGATCATTTACACTCGGGCAGCACGTCGTAATAATATTGGGCATCTTCTTTTCCCGAATAATTTTTTTATATTCATTCGTCACCATGGCCGCCCCTTCAGCCGTCTCCCGCACTTCCGCAAACCCAAGTCTCTGCAGTGCATCCACAACCTGTCCCGGCCGTTCAAATTCCAACACCCCAAGATAAGACGGCGCAATCGAAATAATCGTCTTAAAGCCCTGTCTCAAATATCCCTTAACCCTGTCCATATCACTGGCAAACGTCTTCGCATTCTGCGGACATATCTCCATACACCTTCCACAGTTAATACAGTGATCCTTCAAAATATGTGCCTGCTCATTCTGGACGGAAATAGCCTTCACCATACAATAGCGGACACACTTGTAACAATGCCTGCATTTAGCATCCTTAAAATCAATGACTCTCATGCTTACTTAGCTCCTCTCATCTCAAAACATTCTGTATCTATTTTACCACCGTTGCCCCCAAATATCCATTAAATTCAGTGAATGAGCTGGCGAATGGACGGGTGGGGGGTGGAGGCCGCCTGTTGAAGACGGGACTTGTGCCGGCGGGCGGGAAACTTCCTTCCCCCTTTCTGCTGGCGGTCCGTTTGCTAAGTGTCACTAGATAAAAACCGCCGCCAGGGGGGAGGCACCAAAGGCATTCACCCCGCAATTCTGATGAATTGCGCGGCTCAGGCCTTTTTAAACGATGCTTCGGTGAGCATCGTTTAGCCTCCCCCCTGGCGGCGGTTTTTATCAAGTGACACTATGCGCACTCTATGCCTGCAGAAAGGGGGAAGGAAGTTTCCCGCCCGCCGGCACAAATCCCGTCTTCAACAGGCTGAGTGCATCCAGACGGTTGGGAAAACCTTTCATGGAGGAGGTGCCTGACGGGGGGGGCGGTGGATCGGACATAATACGCGTACAGTTCATCAAAGGGAAACTATTATTAAAATCGGGTGCTTCTCTCGGAAACTTCTCGTTCAATCCCCCAGCCATGTTCGTCCCACCCACCCCGCCAAAATCCGTCTCTCCGGCCTTAACTCCCCTCCGGGGGGAGCGTTTCTTCCGACCGGATGCACACAGCTAAGTAAAAGGTGCGCCAGATCCCCCTGCGGGGCTGTGTATGCCAATTTTTGTATCCTTAGAGCGCGCACTAGAATCCGTTAGAGAAAAAACAGGGAACATGGAGGGCATAATTTGCCTTACCAGGCAAATTATGTTGCCGCCGGCGGCGCGAATGCATCAGCATTCGGGCCAACTGCGGCAAGAACCCTCCATGTTCCCTGTTTTTTCTCTTACGGATTCTCCGCAAGCGGGTGGGATACAAAAATTGGCATACACAGCCCCGCAGGGGGATCTGGCTCACCTTTTACTTAGCGTCCCCATCCACTCGCAAATCCGCTCCTTAGTTAATACTTCTCTTTACATAGCTTGTATGCAGTATATGATGAGCCTTTTCACTTCCCGGTTCTCCAAGGAACTCATCATAAAGTTTCTTGATAGACGGGTTATCATGTGACTTTCTGAGTGTCTTCGCCTTATCATTGTCATAAAGTGCTTTTGCACGGATAGCTCTGACATCCTCGTAGTTGCGCACGTCTGCGTGTACCTGAGGCTGTCCGCCTCCGTTTACACATCCGCCAGGACAGCACATGATCTCTATAAAGTGATAATCTGCTTCCCCTGCGCGTACTTTGTCCATGATCTGCTTCGCGTTGGACAGTCCGGATGCTACTGCTACTTTGACATCCATTCCGGCCACGTTGTATGTTGCTTCTTTGATACCTTCTGTACCGCGGACTTCGTTGAATTCCAGGCTTGCGAGTTCTTCGCCTGTCAGTGTCTCAACTGCTGTACGAAGGGCTGCCTCCATAACTCCGCCTGTGGCTCCGAAGATAACGCCGGCTCCGGTGGATTCTCCTAACGGATCATCGAATCCTTCGTCCGGAAGGCTTCTGAAGTTGATTCCGACTTTGCGGATCAGACGGGCCAGTTCTCTTGTTGTGATTGAGATGTCTACGTCAGGTACTCCTGCCGCATCCTGGTCGTCACGGTTAATCTCGAACTTCTTCGCTGTACATGGCATTACGCTGACACATACGATGTCCTTCGGGTCAATCCCCATCTTCTCAGCATAGTATGTCTTTGCAATTGCACCGAACATCTGCTGCGGTGACTTACAGCTTGACAGGTGTTCCAGCTGGTCCGGATAGTAGTGCTCACAGTATTTGATCCACCCTGGTGAACAGGAGGTCATCATCGGAAGCACTCCGCCATTCTGTACACGGCCGAGGAACTCGTGCGCCTCTTCCATGATTGTAAGGTCTGCACTGAAGTCTGTATCGAATACTTTGTCAAATCCGATTCTTCTGAGTGCTGCTGCCATCTTGCCTTCCACGTCTGTTCCCATTGGATATCCGAATTCCTCTCCAAGGGCAGCTCTTACGGAAGGAGCCGGCTGAACGATCACGTGCTTGCTCTCGTCTGCAATTGCAGCCAGAACGTCATCGATAAAGTCTTTCTCGTATAATGCACCTGTCGGGCATGCAGTGATACACTGGCCGCAGGATACACAGCTTGTGTCGCCCAGGCCCATATCAAACGGAGAACCGATGGTGGATGCAAATCCTCTGTTGTTCGGTCCGATCACTCCTACAGACTGTACTTTGTCACAGACAGCCGTACATCTTCTGCAGAGGATACATTTGTTATTGTCGCGGATCATATGCGGTGCGCTGTCATCCAGCTCAAACTCCGGTGATTCTCCTGCGAAATAGTTCTCATCTTCCACGCCCAGTTCCTGGCAGAGTTCCTGCAGCTCACACTTGCCGCTTCTGACACAGGAAAGACATTTTTTATCATGATTGGAAAGAATCAGTTCCAGCGTACGTTTTCTGGATGCAATCAGTTCAGGAGTGTTGGTCAGGACCTCCATTCCCTCGTTGATCGGATGTACGCAGGCTGCAACCAGATTCCTTGCGCCTTTTACTTCTACGATACACATACGGCAGGCACCGATCTCATTGATTTCCTTCAGGAAGCACAGGGTCGGGATCTTGATCCCCGCAATATGTGCTGCATCCAGAACCGTAGAGCCTGCCGGTGCACAGACATCTATGCCATTGATTTTAATATTTACGTTTTCCATAGTCTCTATCCTCCATTACTCTTTGTAAATCGCACCGAAACGGCATTTCTCCATACAAGCGCCGCACTTCACACATTTTTCAGGGTTGATCATATGTGGTTCTTTTACACTGCCGATGATAGCATCTGACGGACAGGTTCTTGCACATAATGTACACCCTTTACACTTGTCAGCATCAATCTTGTACTGGAGCAGGTCTTTACATACTCCTGCCGGACACTTTTTGTCTACGATATGTGCGATGTATTCGTCTCTGAAATAATGAAGAGTGGAAAGTACCGGGTTCGGAGCCGTCTGTCCCAATGCACACAGAGAATTGGATTTCAGATGGTAGCACAGCTCTTCCAGCTTATCCAGATCGGCCATTGTTGCCTGGCCCTTCGTAATCTTCTCCAGAATCTCCAGCATACGTCTTGTGCCGACACGGCATGGTGTACACTTTCCGCAGGATTCATCTACGGTGAATTCCAGGAAGAACTTGGCGATATCGACCATACAGTTGTCTTCATCCATAACGATCAGACCGCCGGATCCCATCATGGAACCGATCGCAATCAGGTTGTCATAGTCGATCGGCACATCAAAGTGCTCAGCCGGGATACATCCGCCGGATGGTCCGCCTGTCTGGGCAGCCTTGAACTTCTTGCCGTTCGGTACACCGCCGCCGATTTCTTCAACGATCTCGCGGAGTGTGGTTCCCATCGGAATCTCCACAAGTCCGGTGTTGTTAATCTTACCGCCGAGAGCAAATACTTTTGTTCCCTTGGACTTCTCAGTACCCATGGATGCAAACCATTCTGGTCCATTCACGATAATCTGTGGGATATTCGCATAAGTCTCAACATTGTTCAATATTGTCGGTCTCTGGAACAGACCTTTCAGTGCCGGGAACGGCGGACGAGGTCTTGGCTCTCCTCTGTTGCCTTCTATTGAAGTCATGAGAGCCGTCTCCTCGCCGCAGACAAAGGCGCCTGCACCAAGTCTCAGTTCAATATCAAAATCGAAACCGCTTTCGAAAATATTCTTGCCTAACAGGCCATATTCTCTTGCCTGTCCGATCGCGATCTCCAGTCGTTTCACTGCGATAGGATATTCTGCACGGACATAAATGTACCCTTGAGAAGCTCCGATTGCATAACCTGCAATTGCCATAGCCTCCAGTACTACATGTGGATCACCTTCCAGTACGGAACGGTCCATGAATGCGCCCGGGTCACCCTCGTCAGCATTACAGCAGACATACTTCTGGTCTGCAGCGTTTGCTGCCGCAAATTTCCATTTCAGGCCGGTCGGGAATCCGGCGCCGCCACGGCCTCTCAGACCGCTGTCCAGCAGAATCTGGATAACATCTTCCGGTTTCTTCTCCGTCAGAACAGTGCCAAGGGCCTCATAACCACCTGTGCCTATGTATTCCTCAATATCTTCCGGATTGATAACACCACAGTTTCTAAGGGCAACTCTCTTCTGCTTTTTGTAGAATTTTGTTTCATTCAGAGGAAGAACCTTGTCTGTCTTTGTTGTCTCATCATAAAGAAGACGGGTAACAATCCTTCCCTTTAACAGATGTTCGGATACAATCTCCGGGATATCCTCTTCCTGTACCATAGAATAGAAGGAACCTTCCGGATATACTATCATAATCGGTCCCAGTGCACACAGTCCGAAGCAGCCGGTTTTTACAACGCCGACTTCATCTTCCAGGCCCAGAGCCTTGATCTCTTTCTCAAGTTTTTCTATAATTCTCTGGCTTCCGGAGGAAGTACAGCCTGTTCCACCACAAACCAAAACGTGCGAACGATACATAATCATTAGCCTCCTTTATTATTTTTCAGCAATCTTCTGTGCAGCACCCAATGTATACTTCGTCACTACCTGGCCGTCCAGCAGATGCATTCTTAAAACTTCTAATGCTTTCTCAGGAGTCATCTTTACATATGTAACTTTCTCCTTGCCTGGTTCCATAACTTCAACAATCGGCTCGTACTGGCAAAGCCCAATACATCCGGTCTGTGTTACATTGATATTGTTAAGTCCCTGCTCCTGAACGGCATCTGAAAGAGCCGTCAGTACCGGTCTTGCGCCGCTTGCTATTCCGCAGGTAGCCATGCCGACAACAACTCTTATCTGATCTTCGCTCTCTGAACGAACGCCGACTTTACCCTGCATTTTTTCTCTGATTGCGCGTAATTCTTCAAGAGATTTCATATATTGCCTCCATTCTTTGTTTAATTTCTTTATATATCCGCTCCCTGGTCGGCCTCAGCCTTGTTCGACTCCAAAAATTCTTTGATAAATCCGGAAACTTCCAGACTTGAGAAAGAAATATCTTCCCCCAGAATCTCTCTGATCTCCCGTGTGTCCAGTACAAATTCGCTGTCATTATACCTGTAGGTATAGAGAAAACGGATCTGTTCATTGAAAACAACCAGTGTATGTATTGTAGAACTGATATCACCGAGCGGCATTCTGTCTATATGTGATAATTTAAAAACAGCTGTTACCACTGTTCCTTTAGCTATTTCCGACATAATGGAGAAGCTCCCTCCTGTACTCTCTGCAGCTTGTTTGAAAAAAGGCACTCCCAAACCTACTCTTCTCGTAGTCCTAGTCGTGTAAAATGGGTCCTGCACCTTTTCTACCTGTTCTGCAGACATACCGCATCCGTCATCCTTGATTACAACGGTGAGCGTGTCCTCCTCTGTCTGCACAGAAACCCCTATTTCAATAAGTGATGCTCCTGCACGTACAGAATTTTCAGCGACGTCCAATATGTTCAGAGATATTTCCGGCATCATAGGCTTATTCGTATTTTGCTAAAATGTCGTCAATATCATCCACTGTCAGACGGCCGTATACTTCATCATTGACCATCATAACCGGAGCCAGTCCACAGGCGCCGACACAACGGCATGCATCCAGTGAGTACTTACCATCCGGTGTACATTCTCCGCCTACAATGCCAAGTTTTTCCATGAGCGCATTGTAAATATCCCCGGAGCCTTTTACATAACAGGCAGTTCCGAGACATACGGAAATCTGATATTTTCCTTTCGGGCTTAATGTAAACTGGGAATAGAATGTAACAACTCCGTAAATCTTCTCCAGAGGGATCCCGGTTTCGTTAGAAATGATTGTCTGTACCTCTATAGGAAGGTATCCATAGATATCCTGGGCTTTCTGAAGAATCGGCATCAAGGCGCCTTTTTCATCTTTCAGCTCAGTTATCACTTTTAATAATGATTCTTCTTGTTCCTTTGTTCCTGAGAACGGAACGGTTTGTTTCTTCGCGAGCATCGCTTAACCTCCATTTCTTTTCTTTGGGTTTATACCCATCTTATAATACCATGATATATGACAAAATTCCAGCATTATTTACGTTTGTTTTTGTTTATAATTACCGATAATCATTCTCATTATTATTCATGTTTTTGACGTATATTTTATTTGTAATTATACTGTCAATAAATTTTTCATAGAATTACTACAATTGGGGACATTGCTTTTTACAGGTACAAATGCTATACTAAATCCATGATTTTACCTGATATTTTCTCAGGTTAATACTTTATTTTCAGAATATAGGAGGTCTTATGACAATAGGGGAAATGCAGAAATTGCTGGATGCCGACATCCTGTTCGGCAAAGAATTATTAGATATGGATGCGGAATTTGTTTTTTCATCTGATATGATGAGCGATGTCCTCGCTTATGCCGAAGAGTGTTCCGTCCTAATCACCGGACTGTGTAATCCACAGGTCGTCAGAACGGCCGAGATGCTGGATATCGTCTGCATCGTTTTTGTACGCGGCAAAATGCCGGATGCGAATATCATTGCCCTGGCCCGCGACAAGGGAATGGCTATTCTGGCCACAAAACATTTTATGTTTACAACATGCGGAATCCTTTACGAACACGGACTCCGGGGAGGTGCCTGAATGGATGAACAGTTGACATTTACATATACAATCTCCGGAGATGATTTTACCCGTGCCGGGGAGGCCAGCAGCGCCATTAAAAATAAGCTGAAGCTGCTGGGAGTGAATGCGTCCGCGATCCGCAAAGTTGCCATCGCCATGTATGAAGGCGAGATCAATATGGTAATCCATGCCAACGGCGGGGAAATCACTGTTACGATCTCAGACAGTGAGATTAAAATAGTCCTCGCAGACGTGGGACCGGGTATCTCGGATATCTCAAAAGCGATGCAGGAGGGGTACTCCACTGCCCCGGAGGAAGTGCGTTCTCTCGGTTTCGGCGCCGGTATGGGGCTGCCGAATATGAAAAAATATTCCGATGATTTTCAGATAGAATCTGTGGTCGGCAAAGGAACTACTGTTACCATGAAAGTATTCCTTTAACCTGACCGGCGGATTTATGAATCACTGCACAGAAAGGAGCCGTCATGGACAAATTTATACGGTCTGTCCGACTGAAGGAAGATCTCTGCCAGGGGTGTATTAACTGTATCAAGTACTGCCCCACCCAGGCCATCCGTGTACATAATGGAAAAGCCCATATTATAGATAAGTTCTGCATAGACTGCGGCAGATGTATCCGTTACTGCCCGCATCATGCTAAGATACCCATATATGATTCGCTGAATGTGCTGAATAATTATAAGTATACCGTTGCACTCCCTGCACCGTCACTCTATGCACAGTACAACAATCTGACCAACGTAGATATTGTACTGAATGCCCTGTTGAAACTGGGGTTCGATGATGTATACGAGGTCAGCGCAGCGGCGGAGCTTGTCTCTGAAGCTTCCAGAGAGTATATGAAGGAGCACGCCAATGAAGGGCCGTTCATCAGCTCAGCCTGTCCCTCTGTGGTAAGGCTGATCCGTGTGAAGTTTCCGTCCCTGCTCTCCAAGCTGCTTCCGATCAAGCCCCCGGTAGAGGTTGCCGCTGAGATCGCCAGGGCACGCGCCATGGAAAAGACAGGGCTGCCCTCCAGGGATATCGGGATCATCTTCATCTCTCCGTGTCCTTCCAAAGTTTCTTATTCAAAAGCGCCTCTGGGAATAGACAAGAGCAATATTGATAAAGTTGTCGCCATCAAGGATGTCTATCCGCTGCTTCTCCCGCATATGAGCCGGGATGAGGCACAGCTGAAGCCACTCTCTAATTCCGGCAGGATCGGACTGGGCTGGGGCAATGCAGGCGGTGAAGTGGGCGGACTTCTGATCGACAGCTATCTGGCTGCCGACGGTATTGTGAATATTTTACGGGTTCTTGAGGAGATCGAGGATGAGAAAATCCACGGTCTGAAGTTTATCGAGCTGAGCGCCTGCAACGGCGGCTGCGTCGGCGGCACCCTGACCGTGGAAAATGCCTATGTGGCAACCACTAAGACGAAACGTCTGCTGCGGTACCAGCCCGTTTCCAAAAGCCATCTCTCCACTCATCCCGAGCTGGAAAACATACACTGGGATGATGATGTGGAGTATGAACCGGTTTTCCGTCTGGGCAATAACTTCAAAGAAAGCCTGGAGATGATGAGCACCGTGGAGGAACTGACAAAGAAGTTTCCGGGCCTGGACTGCGGCTCCTGCGGGGCGCCTACCTGCCAGACTCTTGCCGAAGATATTGTAAGAGGCGCGGCAACCAGCAATGACTGTATCTATGTACTGAGGGAACACATTTCCAGCCTTTCCAAAGAAATTGATTTTCTCTCCAAAACAGCCAATCTGACCTGCGGCTCAGACGATGACAGTTCAAAACTGCTTCACGAGTACATTCACAAGCTCACGACAGAACTGGCTGCATTTGGAGTTCCTGAACATCAGAAAAAAGAGGAGGAATAAGACTATGAAACTACAGGCTGTATTAGATCTACCCGTCTGCAAAGTGCTGGTGAAAGGAGATCCCAAGCGCGAGCTTTCCAAAGTATTCTGCTGTGATCTGCTCAGCATTGCCATGGGCAGGGCTCCTGAAAACGGAGTCTGGGTAACGGTAATGGGGAATAAAAATACTCTGGCCGTTGCCGCTTTGACAGATATTGCCTGCATCATTCTGGCAGAGGGCGTTGCACTGGACGAGGGGACTCTCAGGCAGGCAGAAAACGAAGGGATTGCCATCCTGGCCACAGAGCTTCCAGTTTTTGATATGGCTCTGGAAGTTTATAAAGCAGGACTTTCATGATTCCGCTGTATTATGATCTTCATCTCCATTCCTGCCTGTCCCCCTGCGGAGATGACGACATGACGCCTGCTAATATCGCGGGAATGGCTTCCATCAAAGGCCTGGATGTCATAGCGCTCACCGACCACAACAGCTGCAGAAACTGTCCTGCGGCCATGGCCCATGGCAGAGATTACGGTGTCATCGTCATACCCGGTATGGAACTGTGTACCTCCGAGGAGGTTCACATCATCTGTCTCTTCCCTGCACTGGAAAATGCCCTTGTATTCGACGAATATGTGTATGAGCATATGCTTCCCATAAAGAATAGAGAAGACATATTCGGTAAACAGCAGATCGTGGACGAGAACGACGAAGTGACGGGTACTGTGGAGAATCTTCTTATCAATGCTACGGACATTGCCTTCGACGATGCATTTTCGCTTGCCGCATCGTACGGCGGCATCGCTTATCCTGCCCATGTGGATAAAACATCCACCAGTGTGCTCTCCAATCTGGGATTCGTTCCGCCGGACAGTGCCTTTACCTGCGCAGAGTTCCATGACCTGAAGAACCTGCACAGAATACAAAAAGAGCACCCTTACTTCTTACAATGCAATATCATAAGCAGTTCGGATGCCCATTACCTGGAAGACATCCGTGAACCGGAATACCAGATTTTTTCGGAGTCCAGAGAGATTCCGGACATTTTAAAAGCAATTCAGACTAGGGTGTAGGAAACGGCTGAACAGAAAAACGGGCAGATTCGCCCTATTCTTTAAACCGGTATCCTACACCCACCTCTGTTACAATAAACCGCGGCTCTGCGGGATTTTTTTCTATCTTTCTGCGCAGTGTCGCCATGAACACCCGGAGTGTTCCTGCCTCTACGCCTTCGCCATAGCCCCATATTTCTTTTAAAATATAATTATGAGTCAATACTTTTCCGCGGTTTGCAATGAGAAGCGTCAGGATCTTGTACTCTATTGGGGTGAGATGTATCTCCTCATTGTCAACCAGAACACTCCTCTTCGTATAGTCTACGGTCAGATAATCCTGGCGGAACATCTCCTGAGCACTCTCCGGAGCCATCCTCTCCCTCTTGCGCATGGCAACCCTGATTCGCGCCATCAGCTCTCCCATGTAAAAGGGTTTCGTAACATAATCGTCTGCCCCCGCATCCAGAGCCTGAATCTTTTCCTGCTCTTCCTGCCTGGCTGAAACGACGATAATGGGGGTACTGGACAGCTCTCTGACATTCTTCACCACTTCCAGGCCTTCTCCGTCCGGAAGCCCCAGATCCAGAAGGATCATATCCGGCCGGTTCGCATAAAAAAGACTGATGGCCTCCTTTACGGATTTTGCCACATAATAGCCGTATCCCTCATCTTTTAATGTCATACTCATGAAATTTACAATATATTTATCATCTTCAACAATTAAAATGGTCTTTTTCTCGTTCATCTATATCACCCGTTTATTATTCTGCGATTCTTGCTTCCAGCCAGAATGTAAACCTGGCTCCGCCTTCCCTGCGGTTTTCCACCCATATCTTTCCGCCGTGGGCTTCGACCACTTCTTTACAAATCGCAAGGCCTAGTCCGATCCCGCGCTTACTGTCCGTACTCTTATCCGAGAGGGAGACGAATTCATTGAATATCTTTTCCTTCATATCCTCTTCTATTCCGTCACCGTCATCTTTCACGACAAAATAAACTCTGTTTTCCCGGTAGGAAACATTCAAAGAAATGCTTCCGCCATCCTGAGTATGTTTCACCGCGTTGTCCAGCAAATTTACAAGGACCTGCATGATCATCTTCCCGTCCATCTCGGCTACTACCACCTGATCGGGCAGGGACACCCTGAAATCTCTTCTGTTTTTCAGGCCGATCACATGCTTCTGCACCTCGTAGACTATATCATCAACAACCTCCGGATGCTTTTCGATAAACTGCTGCCCGCTCTCGATCTTCGTCATGCTCAGAACATTTTCCATCATCTTCATCAGCCACATGGACTGTTCTGTAATGTCATGAAGCAGGTCGTCTCTGGTGTGTTTATCCATAGAATGGTTCTCAATCATGAGGCTGCAGTCCCCCATAATCCCGGTTAAAGGCGTCCGGAAGTCGTGGGAAATGCTGCGCAGCATGCTGCTCTTCATATGTTCCCGCTGTACCTCCAGTTTGGTCTGCTCCTGCTCGGCATAGATCAGTTCCCGGTCCAGAGCGATTCCAATCTGGTTGGCCGCCGTTTTCACCAGCATCTCAGCTTCCGCCGCCAGCCCCAGGTTGTGGTTGAACACCTTTAACGTCCCCAGCTGCCTGACCATTCCGATAATCGGGAACATTAGGTAATCCTTGGAAGTGTACTCTTTGCCTGTGCCGGGGGCAATCGTCTCCCCCTCCAGTTCGACGATGCTCTCATATCCTGTATGTTCATAGATATAGCGGATTCCCAGCTGAATAATATTGTCTTTCCCTGTCACATTAATAAACTTCTCAGACATCTCATAGAGCCTCAGCGCCGTCTCCTCACTGCTCTGGGCAATCACCAGCTGCTTCTGGAAGCGTGCCGTCAGACTGGAGGATATACAGGCCGTAATGAGGAAAAATCCCATCAGAGCCACATCGTTCGGATTCATGATCGCAAACGTATGCACGGGAACTGTAAAAAAATAATTGAACATCATAACGCTTACAATAGCACCAATAATGCCATATTCATACCCTTTTGTAAATACACTGATCAGAAGTACGGCCACCATAAAAACCATCAGCCCGTTTTCCTTTTCCACCCCGAACTGATTGAGCAGCAGGCATACCAGGCTGGCAGACAATACAATCAGTATTGTCCGCAGCGCATAGTTGAGCTTTTTATTTTTTGCAATTTTCCTGATCGTTTTTCCGATCCCGTCCATGGCTGCCTCCCGTACTGCTCTTCTACTGATTTTGTACTATCATAACACTTTACCTTATGTTTGCCAATATTCTGTCGATGTCCTTTTTCAGCCCAACCACCATCAGATGATCCTCTCTCTCCAGAAGGCGGTCCGCCTGTGGAAGCAGCTGCAGATGCCCGTTCTTCTTGATACCAAGTATACTGACATGATATTTGGAACGGATGGCCAGCTGGCGGATGCTCTTTCCAATCCAGTCCTCTACCGGTGGAATCTCAAAAATAGAGTATCCCTCGGTCAGCTCAATATAGTCGAATACATGATTGGCGCTGTGCTTCACCGCCAGACGTTCGGCAATATCACGATCCGGATAAATTACTTCGTCAGCGCCGTTTCTCAGCAGAAATTTTGCATGGATGTCCCTGTTTGCCTTGCTCACCACGTATGTTGCGCCCATCTCTTTGATGAGGCTGGTGATCTCCAGGCTGCTCTGGAAATTAGAACCAATGCACACAAAGCAGATATCAAAATTCCCGACACCAAGGCTTCTTAACACATCCTCATTCGTACAGTCGCCCACTTTTGCCATCGTGGCGTAAGGTAAAAGATCCTGCATACATTCTTCATCCCGGTCTACTATCATCACTTCATTGCCCAGCTGTGACATATTGATGCATAAATGGTGCCCCAGTCTGCCAAGCCCAATAATTAAAACTGATTTCATATTATTCACCTCTGTTTATCCTATCATAATCTTTTCAGCAGGCACCTTCACCGGCGCCTCTGTCTTGTGTCCTCTCAGGGAGAGGGCAAATGTCATGCTTCCGATTCTTCCGCAATACATCAGGAATATCAGCACCAGTTTAGAAACGGTCTCCATATCTCTTGTGATACCTGTGGACATTCCAACGGTTCCAATCGCCGACACGACTTCAAAGGCCACATCGGTTACTGCCGCCGGCTGTACGGTTACGATAATCAGCACGGCCATAATCACAGAAAACAGATTGATACACAATACGGCACTGGCCTTCCTGATGGAATCCTCATCCAGCCGTCTTCCCATCACATTACAGTGCATCTCCTTGCGCAGATTTGCGTGTACATAGACCAACAGTACCACGAAAGTCGTTGTCTTTATTCCTCCTGCTGTGGACCCGGGGCTTCCCCCTATAAACATCAGGATGGAAGTCAGAATTTTACTGCTGTCAGTAAGTGCTGCCGTATCCACTGTATTGAATCCCGCCGTTCTTGCCGTTACGGAGCCGAACAGAGAGCAGAGCACCTGGTCCCCAAAAGGCATACCGGCTATCGTATTATTTTTCTCAAAGAAAAAGAGCAGCGCCGCTCCTCCGAAAATCAGTACTGCTGTCGATATAAGTACAATTTTAGTATGCAGCCGGTACTTCCGGATCTTCAGTTTGTTCACAGAAATATCATTCCACACAAAAAATCCGATTCCGCCTATGACAATCAGGCTCATTATAACCAGGTTCACGGTCGGGTCATTATAATATTGTGTGAAAGAGGAATATGCTCCGCTCTCTCCCATCAGATCAAATCCGGCGTTGCAGAAAGCGGATATGGAGTGGAAGATTCCGAAATATACCGCTTTCCCAAGGCTCATGTCCCTGCTGAATCTCAGCGCCAGGATCAGCGCCCCCATGCCCTCGAAAATGGCAGTTCCCACGATAATCTTTTTTGCCAGTCTGACGATACCGCCCACCTGCATAATGTTTACGCTTTCCTGAAGCGTCCCTCTTGTCCAGAGGCCGATTTTCCTCCGCAGGAGAATCGCAAAACACACGCCTATGGTCATAAAGCCCAGCCCGCCGATCTGTATAATGCAGAGAATGACACATTGCCCGAAAGTAGACCAGTACCGGAATGTATCCGCTATGACCAGTCCTGTCACACAGGACGCCGAGGTCGAAGTGAACAGCGCATCAACGAAGGGGGTGCTCACTCCTGCCTTTGTGGATATCGGCAGCATCAGAAGCCCGGCCCCTAAAAAAATAATAATAAAGTACCCCAGAACGATCATCTGAGTCTGAGTCAGATGCTTTGTAAACAGTTTCATGCCGCACCAACCTCATTTTCCATTGCCAGCAGCTCCAGCCGCTGCAGCAGTTCTTCCTTCTCAGTGAATACATTGATGTGTGACTGCCTGTAAAGCTTCAGATTGCTCTTTTCGTTACAGATACTGAACATCTGCGTACCCGGATACATCTTGCGGAACAGATTGCAGACCGACAGGTTATCGATATCGGAGCCTGAAACCGCTGCCAGATAGTTTACCTGTTTCCAGCTCTTATCAATATAAATACTTTCCAGATAAATCGGCCGTATTCCTGCTTTTTCGAACCATGTAGCGATTTTTTCTTCTTCACTGCTCTTGCCAAATATCACTGCATATTCTTTCTTCCTGTCTTTTTTCTGAAGCTTCTTTTCCTCGTCCAGGAAATGATCAATGCCCCTCATCAGGTAGAGGCCGTACAGCATTCCTGCTGTTACAATAATTCCTAAAATTAAATTTGTCAACATAACCATCACCCTCTTTTCTTACCTCTATCATAATCTTTTGGGCGTTTAGGCGGTGATAAAATCAAATCGCTTTGTATTAAGATTGTGTTTAGAGAAATAGGGATATAGTTAGCGAGAAAAATAGAAATATATAAAAAGATCTTGATTTAGAATATGAAACGCTGTATAATAATTTTTGTAATGCAGATATAGTTCATTGGTAGAATGCCAGCTTCCCAAGCTGGAGAGGCGGGTCCGATTCCCGTTATCTGCTTTTAAAAGGTTCGTAAACGGATGGTTTATGGATCTTTTTTATATTGTAGTCCCAAGATTTTATGACGTTTTCTACCCTGTGATTAACAAAAACCGCGGTTCGAAATTAACAGATGCGGAGCGCGTTCACAATAATCATTATGATTGCAGGATGATTTCCATTATGTTAAAATAAAGTCAATATGAAAGATTGGAGGTAACTTCATTTGGCATCTACTATTCGTGATGTTGCTGCCCGCGCAGGGCTTTCAATTGGAACCGTTTCTAAATATATCAATGGTTATTCTGTCAAAGAGACAACGCAGGCTGCCATTGAGGCTGCCATCAAAGAATTGGATTACCATCCTAATAATATTGCCAAGGGATTGAGAAACGCAAAATCTTTTTCCATCGCGATTCTCCTTCCGATGCTGGATTCTAATTTCTGTACCTCTATGGTTTCTTCCATTGAGTCATGTCTTCTTCCGAAAGGATACAGTGTCATTGTTTGTGAATGTCATAATAATGCAAAAATGGAACTGCAGAAGACTCAATTTCTCATAGACCGTATGGTGGATGGAATTGTATTGATTCCATACTCTTTAGACGGGAAACAGATTGAGATGATTCAAAAACACAATATTCCTCTGGTTGTCCTCGACCAGAAAATCAAAAACCACGAGACAGATTGTATTGTTCTTGATAATATGCTGGCTGGTTATGAACCTGTAAAACACCTGATTGAATTTGGACACACGGATATCGGCATATTAACAGGTAATCCAGAACATTATACCACCAAGGGACGACTGGGTGGCTATAAAAAAGCGCTGACTGAAGCCGGTATCGAGATCAAAGATGAATATATCCAATGTGGTGATTACACCATTGACGGCGGTTATGATGCCATGTTACGTTTATGTCGGCTTCAAAAAAGACCGACAGCCATTTTCATAAGTAACTATGATATGACTATCGGTGCATATTTGGCAATTAATTATTTGAATTTAAAAATTCCTGATGATATTTCTATTGTCGGATTTGATAATTTTCCCCTTGCAAATGTTGTGTATCCATCCTTAACATTTGCCGAACAACCCACTGACGCTATGGGAAAAGATGCCGGAAAATTGCTGTATGAACGCATTAAGGGGAATTACTCCAATTATCCAAAAACAATTGTTCACAAACCAGTTATATACTACAAGGACAGTATTCGGTGCATCTAATTTATCACCTTTTGCTGTCCTGGTTTCCAGGTTTCTGTCACATTTGACTCAAGATGAAACTCTTGCATCATTCCTGACGTACAGTCGTATATTTTGATGTTCTGGCAAATAGGGCTAACAAATTCAACTTCCTTTAATCTATTATCTTCCCATATAATATTGACTATAATTTTACCTTGTGCCATCAGGCCTCGTACAGATCCTTTTTTCCACTCATCTGGAAGTGCCGGGAGCACAGAAAACCCCTCTTCCATACTCTCCAAAAGCATATTTGCAATTCCGCTGGCAGCCCCAAAATTTCCATCTATCTGAAAAACTTCCCGTTCGCCCTCTGTTTCTCCAAGTGGTGGATGCAGATCAAACAGATTATTATAAACCGATTTTTTTAACAAACGATCCAAATAATACAAGGCCTGATTTCCTTTTCCCAAACGTGCCCATAAGTTGATAAGCCATGCACAGCTCCACCCAATATGCCCGTTTTGACCTGAAAGACGTCTTTCCAAAAATTTTTCACACGCCTGTGCCAGCACTGGAGTCTTTTCTTTTTCTATACTATTTCCTGGATAAAGCGCAAACAACGGTGAAAAATGTCTGTGACACGGATCTGCCTCATCAAAATCCTCAAACCATTCCTGCAGTTGACCATGTTTCCCCACCTGATACTCTGGGAGGTGCTGCATCCTCTCTTTTACCTCCATGAGCAATCGATCCTTTATGCTCAATGTTTCACACATTTCTATATAAATCTGAAAAAGTTCTTTGATCAGCGCAATATCTAGTGTAGACGAATGACTGACACCACACTCTCTTCCTTTTTCATCCAGAAATGTGTTTTCAGGCGATGTAGACGGTGCAGTATAGCATTTTCCATCTGCATCCTCTACCAACCAGTCATTACAAAATTCTACACTCCCACGAATGACTGGATATATTTTATCTTTCAGGTATTGAACATCCCCAGTGTATTGATAGTAATCAAATATCTGCATGCTAAGCCAAACGCCACCCATTGGCCAATACGCATATTTGGGTTCTCCTCCAACCGGTCCCGTCTGTCTCCACAAATCAACATTATGATTTGCTGCCCATCCCTTGCAATGATACTGGTTCTTTGCTGTTTCTTTTCCACTTTCGCTTAATTCTTGCACCATATCAATCAAAGGCTCGTAACATTCCAGTAAATTGCAGACACAAACTGGCCAGTAATTCATCTGGGTATTAATATTGATCGTCCAGTTACTGCTCCAGACCGGTCTTAAACTTTCATTCCATATGCCTTGTAAATTTGCGGGTTGACTTCCTCTTCTTGAACTTGCAATCATCAAATAGCGGTTATAATGAAAAAACAAACTGTACAAATTTAAATTTTTCTTCCCATTTCTAAAATCTTCCAGTTGCACATCTGTTGGCAAATCTGTTTTTTCGTCACCTAATTCCAGTCTCACATCTTTATAAACAGAATCATAGTCCGCTATATGTCTCTCTTTTAACGTATCATATCCTACTGTCTCAGCTTTCTCTGCCATTTCCATGCTTTTCTTTTCACACGATTTCGGAAACACATCTATAGGTTTTTGGAATCCCTGATATCCATCTGCTGCAGAAGTATATAATGTTACTACAGATGCATTTGCCACCCGAATTCCTTCGGTCATTTTTTCGCTTTTTCCTGACTCTTGCTGTACTTTCACGCATAAACCATATGCCATTCCCGGATGATCCATCTGATACAAAATCGGATTATCACATACCACATAGTTAGGCTGTACGCATGCCGGAGCATTTCCCGAAAGAATCATACACATTTCATTTTCAAGGTAAATATTGTGTTTTACTTTACCCGTTAAAGAGATCTCTAAATTAATGGAATTCGGAATATCGCTTTTTATCCGTGTCACAAAGACTTTATCCGTATATGAAATAAACTGTTCTATTATATACATACGATCATTAGCCCGAAAACTGCTTGTCAAAATACCAGCTTTTAAATTTAATTTTCTGTTGTAAGATTGAAAATCAGTAATATCCGTAAAACGATAATCAATTTCACCCAAAGGCATATAAGATTCATTATAATTTCCGAGCATATTATCTTTAATGTATTCCTCTGCCTTCCGATACTGTCCGTCAAAGATCAGTCCCCGCACCATGTCCAAGTCATGCAAGTTCATTTTTTTCTCTGTCTTCTTTCCGGTGCCCGACCAAAAAGTATCCAGATTAAGTGTAATACGTTCCTTAGGTACGCCGCCATAAACAACCGCTCCCAGACTTCCATTTCCCAATGGCAGTGCTTCTGTAAATGATTTTGCAGGCGATGTATACCACAATTCTTCATTCATTTATTTAAAATTTCTCCTATTCTTTTACCGAACCGGAGGTAATTCCGTTTACGATAAATTTTTGTGCAAATATAAAAATCACTATCGTTGGAATGGAAATCAAAACCAATGCCGCGTTATACCTGCCTAAGCTCTGGGGTGTCATTCCGTAAACCCCTTTAAATGCGTTGATCGCCACAGTCGTCGTATAAGATTTGTCTCTTGTAAGAAACATAAGCGGAAAAAGAAAATCCTGAAAAGACCACATAACCTGAAGCACTCCAAGATTTATTAACGCAGGTTTTGAGAGCGGCAGATAGATGCTAAAGAAACACCGTTCAATAGATGCACCATCTACATTTGCTGATTCCATCAGTTCCGTCGGAAGACCATCAAAAAAATTCTTCAACATTAAAACCCCGAATGGTATTGTGATCAAGCATTCCGATAAAATGATCGCAATATGTGTGTTATATAAATGTGCCGTCTTATATATATAAAACAATGGAATAATCAGGATTGGTCCCGAAATAGCCAGACACATCAACACCATGTTGTATATCAGTTTTCTTCCTGCAAACTCTATCTTCGAAAATGCAAACCCTGCCAGCGAACATATAAAAACCAATAACACAGACGCAAATAACGCGTTTATAATCGAATTAATAAAATACTGATAAAACGGTACTCCATTCACTTTATTCATAAGTACATAGCTATAATTTGATAGTCCATTTACTTTTAAAGAATCCTTTAATAATGAGTAAATGGGAATCGCCCATAACGCAGTCATAATGAGTAAAAAAATGACCATAACCAGACGGTTTTTCTTAGAAATCGAAAATAAATCTTTTGCTATTTCTTTTTCCTTTCTTGCTTTCATACTTTCACCTAACCATTCTTTGAAGTCAATTTCAATTGTATAAACGAGATAACGAATGCAACAATCAATACAATCATTGCAGCCGCGCACACCAGTCCAATATTAGAACCGGCTGAACGAGTCGCCCGATAAATATAAGTACCTATAATTTCAGTCGTACCTCCCGGACCTCCATCCGTCATCAAAAATACACGTTCCATTTCTCTAAAACCGCCAAGAAGCATAGATAAAATAATCGTCTTATGTGTGTTCTTTAAAATAGGGAAGATAACCAACATCAATTGATGACGCATTCCTGCACCGTCAATGGTCGCCGCCTCAAGGATACTGCTGCTGATTGTTGTCAGATCCGCTGTGTAATACATAATCGGTATACCTATTAAAAAGATAGAAACCGAACACACTGCCCAGATTGCCAACTTGGGATCTGCAAGCCATCTTTGTGCCAATCCGCTCAAACCGACTGTTCTAAAAATGTTATTTACTATTCCATTTTTGTATTCCAGTATAGACCCAAATACTGCAGCCATAAGCGCAATTGGCAGCATGGACGGGATAAAGAACAACGCATGAAAAAATCTTTTTCCCTTGATCTTAAAATTCAGAATAATTGCAATAAAGAAACCAAATGTCAATCCACAAAAAATATTTGCTGTGGAAAGCAGAAACGTGTTTAACATTGCTCTCCAAAATCCAAAATCGCTTACAATCGTTTTATAATTTTCCAGTCCTGTAAAATCAGCATGCCGAAATGTAATTGTGACATCTTTAAAACTATTTATAATCAGAAAATAAAAACTATATCCCAGTAATCCGATAAAAATAATGAGCAACGGCAACAGGAAAATATATCCTGCCTTGTTATGATTGCCCCCGATTTTTAGTTTTCCTTTTGTGTTCTTCAAACTCTAAACCTCCATTATCAAATCAAAAAACTTCTGGTTGTACTATAGCAATGTATGCGGAATCAAATATGCACAACCAGAAGTCCTTAATATATGATATCTGTTACTGTTACATGTTAATTATATTTTCCACTAGCCCATTCTTTCTGCATGTCCTTCAAAGCGTTCTCCGCTGTTTTAGAACCATTCATAACACTTTGTACTGCAGCACCTTCTGCATCTGAATAACCAGAGACATTGTTTCTGTCTGCTGTAGCATTATTGATCAAATCAACAATAGTATTCCATCCATCTTTGGATTCCTGCGTGTCAAATAATTCATTGCTCACTGTAAAATCAGTTTTTGCAGATGTTCCCGTAAGCTGCTTCCCGAAAATGTCCGCTCCATCTCCAACTGTCAGATATGCAACAAATTTTGCTGCAGCTTCTTTCTTTTCTGAATAATCTACAACGCCAATGCCCGAATCAATATATGAGCGCACCGTCAGCTGACCATTGTCTTCTGCAGTCGGAAGAGCCATTGCTCCTACATTTTCTAATTCAATTCCATTATTTTCTCTCAATGTAGCGGAAAGCAACGGAGCCTCCCATGAGCCCATATAATATATAAGTGCATTGCCATTTGTAAATTCTTCTGTTGCACTCGCATAATCCAAATCTAATAAATCTGCAGAGAAAATACCTTCATCAAAATATTTCTTTAATCCATTTACCGCTGCCAGATATTCCGGACTATCTACCTTTGCTCCGTCATATCTCCACTGGTTATAATAGTCTCCCTGCTGTCCCAATACTGTCAGCATCATCTCATCCATAACCCATGCATCTTTTCCGGCAAATACACTTGTATATTTGTCAGGATACTTTTCTTTGAATTTTTCTGCCACAACCTTGTACTCTTCAAAAGTCGTTGGAACTTCTGCACCTATCTCTTTTAATAAAGCGACATTGTAGAATCCAACCATAGAACCAGAATTTGTTAATACCAGCATTTTTGTTTTTCCATCAGTCAGTTTATTTCCCTGCTCTAAGCATTTTTCCGAATATAAATCTTTCCATTTATCCCCCACAGCTGCCGGCATAAGTTCATCCAGATCTGCCAGATAATCTTGTATCTCTTCTGCAAAAGCAGATGGCTGAACACCTACTACGTCGATATCTTCTTCCGTGCTTAATGCCAGCGGAGCTTTTTCCTGGAATGCTTTACTCTCCATAACTGTCATATTAATCTTAATGTTCGGATTTTCTTTCTCAAATGCCCTTATTGTCTCATCTAACTGATCCGTGCTCGGAAACCATGTCCAGTAATTTAATGTTATATCTTCTCCGCTACCACTGTCTTTACTTGCGCTTTTATCAGATGACCCACATCCCGAAATCATACCGATTGTCATAATCGTTGCTAATGCTAATGCCGTTACTTTTTTTAATTTCATGTTTCTCCTCCATTATTTTTCAACTTTTATCGAGTTACAACTATTGAGCATAAACTTGCACTTCTGCAAGACTAAGTGGATTTTGACCAGCCAATTGTATTTTAACATATCTACCGTTTCCATTTACTGGAATTGAGATATTAGGATTCGGATAATCTGTTTGCTCACCACTCCATACCACTTCGTTATTTTCATTTAACAGACTCACAGTATAGTTACTCAACCGGTCCATTGCTGTATCTGTTCTATTATATATATTAATTTCGTTTACTTGATACGAACTTCCCAAATCAGCCATCCACCATGCCTGATTTTCGCTATTCGTATGCGTTACCGATCCCAGTCCAAAATCCCCCTCTGTGTTACCATCTACAGCTTTTCCTGCCGTTCCGCCATAAGCTGTCGAGCTTTGCGTTGTAGTCTTATTTAGCGCTACATTTTTACGATATCCGTGAACAACAACTTCCGCTAAACTTAAATTATTTTCTCCGGTCAATTGGATCTTAACATATCTCCCCGTTACACCACCAGTAGAAACCGTCGTATCAGGATTAGGATAAGCAGTTTGATGAGTCGACCAAACTTCATTTTGACCAGAATCAAGTACTGATACATTATAATCATTTAATCTTTCACTGCAAAAATCTGTTCGATTAAATATCTGCACCTCACTAATGTCATAAATTCCACCTAGGTCTACCATCCACCATGCTTGATTTTCTAAGTCCGTATGTGTAACCGAACCATGACCATAATCTCCATTTGTATTTCCATCTACAGCTCTGCCAGCCTCTGCCCCATATAAAGTACTACTTTGCGTTGCAGTTTTATTAAGGGCAATATTCTCTTGTTGCCATTCATCTGGATCTGGCAATGGAGTAACTCCATTTCCAGAAACATTTAATGACAAATCTACAGATCCATTATGGTTTATAGATATGGTATACGTTTGATTCGCTGAATCCCAGGATGTCGTATAATTGTAATGATGCGCATCTCCAGTTACTACAATTTCCGGATCAACATTTCCTGTATATCCTTTTAATGTTATCAAAGTGTTTCTCATTTCTGTATCTTGTGGATTTGCCGCATAACTTTGACTAACCCAGTTAGAGATATTAACCTCTCCTTGCCCCCAACTTGATGACCAATCGCCAGTTCTTTCCCACAATTCTGTTTTGTCAACACGGTAATTATTTAGTTTAATATGTAAACTATCGCTTTGTTCTTCAACAATTGCATATGTGTGTGGCGTTAGTTCAAAATCAAGTTCCTGACATGTATTTGTGTACAACGGAAGTTGTGCATTTTGATTCACATTAATATTAGCATTGCTGTTATAAAGAAACCACCGATTTCCTAATAATTCTGCAAACGCTGTTCCTTCATACACTTTTGCATATTTCGAATTAAAATATGCTACTTTATCTGTTAGCTCTGGCGAATTTTTAGTAACAATATTAATTCCAGGAAACTTTTCATCTATCTCGCTCTGTGTAAGCTGAGCAGGAATAACCGGAATAATACGATAGCGCCCCGTGTCATACAATGGCATTGTCTCATCATCCGACGATAATCCATTATAGAAATTCCCCATTTGGCTAATTCCGCCATTGACACCCCAGAACATTACTTTTGTATTATCTAAAACTTCCTGCTTGCTTGGAGCTGCTTTTTCCACCGTATATCTAAAGAATGGTAAAATTGCTTTTGTGAATGCCGGTGTAGCTGTATCATTAGCAGCAAACGTATATGCAGGACATTCGAAATTATATACTGTTCCGCCATTTGCATAGATATTCATCATTTCCATCCCCAGCATTGCCTCTGGTTCAGAAGCATAAGATCGCAAATCTCTCCCACCTGCTGATGAGAAAACTGTTGTATAATTCTTTTCCCACCATTTCCAAGTATCCATAGCTCCACCCCAGTTACCACATAAATCTGATAACCAAAAGCCGCTTACTATACTGTCAGTGCCTGCGTCATCACTGATCGGTGTGTTTTTAAAAGTCAATATCACATTATCTTTGTGTTGTTTACATGCTGTATATAACGCTGTATTACTCATAATATTTTCCCAACATGTTTTTTTATGATCATGCCAAACAAAATACGCACCATATTTCGCACATGCATCTATATATTGAGCGCTATGAGTTGCCAAACCGTCATTATAAATCCAATAATTTTCAATGTTCATAACACCTTTCAGTACAGAGTATTTTTGAAATTGCTCTTCTAACCAGCTTACTGGAACCGTATTTAATTCTCCTGCTGACATAATGACTAGCATTACCGGTATATTATTTGCCTGAGCTTGATCAAGCATCTTTATATACCAGGCTCGAAGTGCCGGAGTATCTTTTGGAATACAACTCGTTGGTTCACATACTTTTCCTGGATGCAGTTCTATTACCGAATATGGCTTTACATCATCTGGTATCTGATTCCAAACACCTGTAAGCGTATTCCCATACCAAAGTGTTTCTTCTGGGTCACCATAAACAGATGAAATCAAAAGTGGATTTTCATTATTGATTGTCAATCTCATCGCTGGTGTTTCTTCAGCATGGGCCATCATTGTTGGTCCCATGCAAAACGCCAATGCCATAAATAATAAAATGCCTAGGATGTTTCTTACACAAAAAAACTTTTTCTTCATCCTTCTTCTCTCCTCTAGCTCACATTTCTACTTTCCTTCAAAATGAACCGGTTCATTTTTATTCAAAACAATTGTTTGATGGTTCGTATCATAGCATAGACTTTTTAAACGGTCAATACCATTTTGCATTTTTTGCATATTATATACAATTCCATCTTTTTATTTTTGTGCATTTTGTATATTTAAAATTATAATTTAACATAAAACATTTTGTTATGTTAGATCAATTATCAGTTTCTAAGAAAAACACAGACTCGACCGGTCACTGCAAATAATGTGCAATCGTATAGACCAGTGCATATGATGGATTCTGGTAGACACCGCGTTCAAATACGCCCAATCACTTTCCGGTACGAGCACCAACAGAATGTATCTCAAACATCCACCGCTTCTTCCTGCCCGTTTATTCATGTCATTGATCATAAAATAGGTGAATGCTCTCTCACTGTCATCTACAATCTACTTTTCCATCACCATTCCAATCCTGCCGCTGGCTTTTCTAAATATCCCTGAACATTCAAAGGGGTATCAAAGGGGTCAGACCCCTTTGAAGTTTACTCGTCAAATTCCAGTACTGCTACGTGGAACCTTGGAGTTTCTTTTATCTCCACGACGGTTCCTTTTCTTGTTTTTAACCGATCTGCATTTTTAAAGTTACCACTCATCCCCAGAGCATGTTCTATTGTATAAAAGTAGGATGTCGGGAGTTTTCCCTCCGTCACCTCCAGGGTCTGCCCGATGCTGAATGCTCCTATGTTTTCTATCGTAAATTCCATGGTTCTCATAACGTACTCCTTTTTCTATAATCCCATTTTTTTCTCCAGTTCTTTCCGGAACTGTTTTACCTTTCCAGGATCGCTTCCGCCGGAATTGATTCCTATTACGATCTCATCCTTTTGAATGACGGATGGGAAATAAAAATCGCACAGGCTCCTGTCGTCTGCCACACTGAGCAGTATTCTCCTGCCGCCGGACCGTTCAAATTCTCTGCATTCCCCGGCTATGCTGTGATTGAGCTCTATATTATTGGTGGCGGCCAGAACCATATCCGCTTCCTTGATATCACCGGGTCTGTACGTTCGGCGCTCACAGTGGATCTTCTCCTTAGCCGCAAGCTTTTCCATCGCCTCTGAGAATTCCGGAGCTATGACCGTTATGTCCGAGGCAAAGAGGGTAAGAGTTTCTGCCCTCCTGGCCGCGATCTTTCCGCCGCCCACAATGACGATCTTCTTTTCCGACAGATCTACAAACATTGGGAAATACGCTTTCTCCATCTTTTCCCCCTCTTTCTTCAATCTTGATCAGTCGAGCATATACAACAGAGCATTGCAAATGCATGCTGCGATGTTACTTCCGCCTTTTCTGCCCCTGGCTACTATAGACGGAGTGTCATTAAGCTCCAGAATTAATTCTTTTGACTGTACGACATTCACAAATCCGACCGGCACTGCAATGATCAGCTCCGGGCGCAGCTTCTTCTCCTGAACCATCTCATAAAGCTGCACCAGCGCAGTTGGTGCATTTCCGATGGCAAAGATCAATTTTTCGTCCAGAGCGGCTGCCTTCTCCATGCTCGCTGTGGCACGGGTGGTCCCGTTTTCCTTTGCCGATCTGGCAATATCCTCATCGGCCATAAAACAATAAACCTTACCTCCATATTTAGCCAGTTTCTTCTTGTTGATTCCTGCTTTTCCCATCTGTGTGTCTGTGACGATAGATGCCCCATTTTTTAAGGCCTCCAGTGCACGTTCCACAACGCCCTCTGAAAAGACCAGATTCTGCGCATAATCAAAATCAGCGCTGGTATGGATACAGCGTTTTACGATCGGCTCCGTTCCCGGAATCAAAGGTGTCCCGCCCAGCTCTTCTGTAATGATTTCAAAACTTCTTGCCTCTATTTCTCCGGGCAGTACTTTCTCCAGATTTATATAATTCATGATTCTCTTTCTCCTTTCAGCAAAACCCCGATCCCACATATGACGCGGTCCACTCTGGAGGCATAAGCTGCCAGTTCTGTGCAGATGCGCCCCGTTTTCTCTCTATAATCTCTCTCGAATGCATCGACGGGCACCAGCCCATATCCAATCTCCCTCGTAACAATCACAAGCTCCGGGTTGCGCCTGGCAATGGAATCTGCCAGCCCTTCCAGAGTGTCCCCGCTTTGCATTCTTCTTTTTATGTATTGTTCGAAATGAAAAATACCTCTGCAGGTGTACAGTGCTTCCAGCGGACAGTCGGCACCGTCGGCCCACTGTATGGTTCCATAAGTCTTTTCAGCAAAATTACGTTTTCCCTGATAAGCTCCGCCTATCACCATTTTCAGGGAGGCGGAGGACACGCTGCCTCCCTCCTTTGCTTCTTTCTGCATGATATTTCCCTTTCCCTCCTGTTTCAGATATTCCGGGATCTGCCCTTTTACAAAGGAAGGAATCCCATATACAACTTCTGCAACTCCATCCGCTTTTGCAGACATTCCCCGGTTAATCTTTGCAAGCATTTTTTTATATAATATCATCTCGCTGGAATCCTCGGCGGATTCGGAACAGATCTCATTGGTCACTACGACCAGATGGCGGCATTGCTTTCTCAGCTTCTCTATTCCTGAGAGTACGACCGCAGCCGTGTCATTTCCTGCACCTCCCGGTTCGTAGATTTCGTTTGCCACCAGATTGGACATGCACTCCAGCAGAACACTGGGCTTTCCCAGGTCTCCGGGACAGTCCGCCGCATCAGCACTCGGCAGCCCGCCATTCTCTGTCAGGGCATCCAGCCCCGTATAGCACTCTATTGTGGAGAAGCCTTTATTCATACGCATTTCACGGTGACGCCGGATCTTTCTCTTTGTCTCCTCCCCGTAAGGAACCATTGTCGCAATATAGATCAGGCTGTCCCCGGACTGATCTGTCCCGGAGACATCATGATTCCGGCAGATCAGATCCTCTGCAAAAGCCGATTTCCCGCTGCCGCTGCCCCCCGTCACTACATAAAACATCGCTCTGCTCCTTTCGTGCTTTACTTGCATTACTGTTCATTTCCTATCTCTAAAAGTCTGTCCGCTTCTCAGTAATTCCTGCCTTTGAATATCCCTGCTTATGAATATTTACTATTTAACAACATCCGCATACCGGTATTCCAAAGCACCGGTAGCAGGATTCTGTGTAACTTGGGTAATCTCCGGACGGATCAAATTACAGCTCTTCATGGAATACAACGGAATAATATAGAACTCTTCCCCCACTGCCAGCTGCTCTGCCTCATGCATCAACTCCGCCCGCTTCTGCGGATCAGTCTCCGTATCAGACTGTGCTACCAGACTGTCATACTTTTCATTCTGAACACCGCTGCAGTTATAGGTTCCGTTAGAAAGCAGCATGGACAGGTACGTATAAGGATCCGCAAAGTCTGCAGTCCAGTTCATTCTGCACAGGTCAAAATTGCCTGCCCGGCGTTCCGTGTAATTCACCTGCAGTTCCTGGGCATTGAGTTCGATGTCAATGTTCAGGTTCTTTTTCAGCTGTTCCTTGAAAACCTGAGCCGTATCAGAGTCCATTTCAAGTGAAGGATAATTATAAGTCAGCTTCGGGAAGCCCTCTCCATTTGGATATCCTGCTTCCGCAAGCAGTTTCCTGGCTTCTTCCAGATTTTCCTCAAAGGGCGGTTCTGCTCCGTCCACAAAATATTCACCGGTGGTTTTATCCTTCATATACTTTGCAATAAAATTCACGGTAGGTTCTGTATCCTCTCCCACGATCTGGCAGAGCTCCTCCCGGTTGATTGCAAGGTTGATTGCCTTCCTCACCCTCACATCGTCCAGCGGTTCTACATTCAGGTTCGGATAGATATATCTGGTAGCAATTGTATCCGTGATCACCAGATCATCCTTTCCTTCGTACAGTTCCATCACAGAGGACTGGAGAGACGGGGCAACATCTACCTCACCTGTCTCATACGCATTTGCCATAGACTGCGTGTCATCAAAGAAACGGTAGGTAATTTTGTCCAGTTTCACCTGGTCGGCATTCCAGTATTCCGGATTCTTTTCCAGGACAAAATATTGCTCTGCCACATATTCAGTTAAATGAAACGGGCCATTGGATACGCTGGTTGCCGGATCCTTGTCCCATCCGCTGTCCACAGAGTCCGCATATTTTGTACAGGACGGTGTGTAGACCGGAAGCCGCAGCAGATCCAGAAAATATACACAGGGTTTTTCCAGTGTAAATATGAGCGTATCGTCATCCGGCGTTTCCACGCCCAGACTGTCCGCATCCGCTTCCCCATTGTAAATAGCTTCCGCATTTTTAATAGGGAACAGGTAATTGGCATATCCATTGCCACTTTTTGGATCCAGAGACCTGACCATCGTGTTTAGAAAATCCGCACTTGTTACAGGAGTTCCGTCTGACCAGGCAGCTTCTTTGCGCAGATGGAAGGTCCAGACCGTGGAATCGTCATTGACTTCATAGGATTCAGCCGCCCGGTACTCGATCTCACCGTCTTCATTGTAAGTCAGCAGCTCGTCCAGTGCGGAAACCGAATATGCAAGATAGGTCAGAGCGATCATTCCCGCCGGATCAAGCCCCCCTGTTTCGCTGTTCGTGGCCACAACGATCTCCTTACTCTCTTTTGTTTTCTCCTCTTTTCCCTTGCCGCCGCATCCGCCCAGTACAAATGTGCCGATCAGGGACACGGTCAATAGAACACTCAGTATTTTTTTCATGCTTTTCTCCTTAAATCTGTGATGTCATCTTATAATCATTGCTTCTTCTGCCGGTGTATTCTTCTGAATACAGGAAACAGGCAACCTTTCTGTCACCAAAACAGTAGGTCTTTGGCCTGTCTGCATGGCAGCACTCCATGGCATATCCGCATCTGGAGGCAAAGGGGCAGCCCGTATCGTATTGTACCTCTTTTTCCTGTTCTCCGCCGGCCGCCATTTTCCGCCGCCTTCTCGCCGTCCGCGGATCCGGTGTCAGTATTGCCGACAGCAGTGCTTTCGTATAGGGATGCCAGGGATCTTCATAGACGGACTCTGTAGCCCCGGATTCTACAATGCTTCCGGCGTACATAACCCCGAGTCTCTGGCTGATTCTTTTTACCACATTTAAATCATGAGAAATAAACAGGTAGGACACTTTTGTTTCCCTCTGAATCTGCTCCAGCAGCTCCAGTATCTGCTCCTGGATCGAAACATCCAGCGCAGAAACCGGCTCGTCACATACGATCAGCTCCGGCCTCAGCATCAAAGCCCTTGCAATCCCGATACGCTGGCGCTGGCCCCCTGAAAAAGCCCGTGGATATTTACCGGCATCTTCCGGGGGAAGTCCGGCCATTTTCATAATCTCCGTCACCTTTTCTTTTCGGATTTCCGGAGAATCCGATGTATTCAGAAGCAGAGGCTCTTCCAGTGTCTCCCGGATTGTCATTCTCGGATTCAGCGACGCATAGGGGTCCTGGAATACCATCTGAATCTGGCGCTGCATCCCCACCAGCTCTTCTCCGTGGTAAAGCACAGCGCCCCCGGAAGGAGCATGGACTCCGGTTATCATTTTGGCGACTGTCGTTTTTCCGCATCCGCTCTCTCCGACCAGCCCGTATGTCTCCCCCTTATATAACTCAAAGGAGACATCTCTCACTGCTTCAAATTTCTTCTGATCCAAGTTTCTTCTTCCGCTGTGGTAACTCTTTGTCACATTCTTAAGGGTGAGAAGCGCCTCACCTGATATCTTTTTTTCTGTCAGAGCACACAGGCCCGATGCCCGCTCGATCAGAAGCCGTGTATATTCCTGGCGGGGATCATAAAAAATCTCCTCCACCGTGCCTTCCTCTACCATCTTTCCGTTCTGCATGACAAGAACCCGCTGGCAGACCGATGCGATTACCCCAAGATCATGGCTCACAAGCAGAATCGCCGTCGCCGTCTCCTCGGCAATCCTGGCCAGCAGCTTAAGGATCTGGCCCTGGACCGTCACGTCCAGCGCCGTAGTTGGCTCATCGGCAATCAGCAGCTTCGGTTCACACGCCAGTGCGATTGCGATTGCCGCGCGCTGGCGCATCCCGCCTGACATTTCAAAAGGATACTTGTCCAGGCTCTCTTTTGGACGCCGCAGCCCTGCCATATCCAGCAGTTCCGCAGCTCTTACCTTTGCCTGTGCCCGGCTGCAGTTTTTATTGTGGACACGCACCGCTTCCGTGATCTGCCTGCCGATCTTTACCGTCGGGTTCAGATAAGACAGCGGATCCTGAAACACCATGGCAATCTGACTGCCGCGGATTTGCTGCATCTTTTTCTCGTAGGCCTTCTGTTCCTGCTTCTGGGGCCTGCCGTCTCTGTAAGGGGGAGGCGCAATCGAGTCTCCGTTCAGAAGCATTTTCCCGCTCATCACCTCCGCACGTTCGGGAAGCAGTCCCAGGACCGCCTGCATGGCAGTACTCTTCCCTGAGCCTGACTCCCCCACGATTCCCACGATCTCTCCAGGAGCGATCTCAAGGCTAAGTCCGCTCACAGTCTCGCCTTTTGCATGTCTGTCATGAAATTGTACGCTTAAATCCTGTACACTCAATACATTCATTTTCCCATTAACCTTCCTCTTCCAGACGGGACGCCCGCTCAAGCCCTGCCCCAATCAGATTTACAGATAATATCAAAATACACAGCACTACGATGGGATAAAACATCTGGGACGGATAGACCTGCATCTGGCTCCTCGCATCCTGTATCAATGTCCCCAGACTCGCCACTGGCGCGGCGATGCCTACGCCCACAAAGCTCAGGAACGCCTCTGTAAAGATCGCCTTTGGTATCTGGAAGGTGATGTTTACGATCACCGGTCCCGCCGCGTTCGGAAGCAGATGTTTTCTCAGGATTCTTACAGTGCCCGCTCCTGCCATCCTGGCCGCAACACAGAACTCCCGCTCTTTCAGCCGCATGATCTCTCCCCGGACGATCCTTGCCAGGTCAATCCAGCCGGATATGCAGATACCAAGCAAAATACTGCCCACATTCGCGCCCAGCACAAGCATAATAAGAATGACATACAAAAGGGAGGGAATTGCATCAATTACATCCGCAAGCCTCATCATCAGCATGTCCGTTTTCTGGCCCGCATATCCCGCAATACTTCCATACAGGATACCGATCACTCCGCAGAACAGGGCGCTTCCAGCACCCACAAGGAGGCTGATTCTTGTGCCGTACCACACTCTGACGAAAATATCCCTGCCAAATTTGTCCGTCCCGAACAGATGCTGCAGGGAGGAACCGGCGTTTTGAATCTCCACATTCTGTGTTTCATATGAATAGGGTGACAATACCGGCACAAGGATGGCCAGCAGAATCAGTACTGCCAACAGAATACCGCCGGTCAACACATAAGGATTTCTCTTCCGCTGGTATCCTCCCGCAGAAACATCCGTGGGACAGACGCCGCGGGATCTTCTCTGGTAAATCGCTTTTTTCATCGGCAGGCCCTCCTTACACGGGGATCCAGCCATGCACACATAAGATCCGTTAGAAGATTGATACCGATCACTACAATTCCCATAAATACAGTCAGTCCCATGATCAGCGTATAATCCCGGTTTCCTATGGAATTCACGAATTCCCGTCCCAGTCCCGGTATGGTAAATATGCTCTCAACCACAAAACTTCCGGTCAGCAGAAATGCCGCCGCAGGCCCGATGTAATTCAGCACCGGAATCCAGGCATTTTTCAGAATATGGGTCAGGGCCGTCCTGCCCGGTTTCAGCCCCTTAGCCTTTGCCAGCACGACATAGTCCTTCTGCATTTCCTCCCGGAAAGTGTTCTGCATCAGCCGTGCGATGACCGCCGTCGGATAGACTGCCAGTGAAATCACAGGCAGGATATAATTCTGCGGACCTGCCAGGCCTGCAATGGGGAGGAGCTTCAGCTTCACTCCAAAGAAAAACATCAAGAGCAGGGCAATGACGAAATTGGGGATCCCTGTTCCCAGTATAGTACCCAGAAAGATGCCGCCCCTCACGGCCTTTTTGCCGGAGGATGCCTGCCAGATGCCAAGCAGTGTACCGAACACCGCGGCCGTCAGTATCGCAAGCCCGCCAAGGGCCGCTGTCATGGGCCAGGCGCGGCGGATCACTTCCACCACGGTCACTCCCGGCTTCTTAAACGAAACACCCAGATCACCCTTTAAAAGATTGCCCAGATACAACCTGTATTGCTCTGTCATAGGCCTGTCCAGCCCGTATTCCTCTTCCATAGATTTCAGGACATCCTCGGACACATTACCGCTTTGAAACGGACTTCCCGGCATTAGACGGGTCAGGAAAAACGCGGCAGTCACAAGCACGAAAAGAGAAAGGATCCCAATTAATATCCGCTTACCTGTATATTTCAGCATCTGAACTTCCTCCTTTCGTACTGCAGCTCTGTTCTTATTATTCTTTTTTGCCCAATTCCTCAATGATCAGATCGGTCAGGCTGTCGATGGAGGCTTTTTCTGCGATCCGGATCTGCATGTTGTATTTTGCCGCCTCGGCCGCCGTCTGTTCTCCGATACAGACAGCCAATATATGACTGTAGTCCTTAAGCTCCATGGCATTCACAAAACCACGGACCGTGGAAGCGCTTGTAAATGTCACCGCATCAATCTCTCCATCCTCAAAAAGGCCGGTGATTTTCTCCCGTATATGGCTGTGTGTCTTATAAAGCGTCTCATAAAGCGCAATGTCTTCCACCTCAAGCCCCGCCTCTTTTAACGGCGGAAGCAGTTCCTCTGAACCAATCTTAGCACGGACAACCGTCACAAAACTACCCGGTTCTGCCGCCTCTGCCAGTGCTTTTCCCAGGCTGCCCGCACAATAGACCTCCGGCACCAGATCCGGGAACAGGCCGTAACCCTGGAGTGCCTTTTCTGTGGCGCTTCCAATGGCGGCAATCCGGATGTCTGCAGGTCTCTTAAACAGGTGCCGCACATCTGTTTTCATTTCCGCCAGCTGTCCGAAAAAGACTTCTGCACCGATGGGACTTGTAAATACAAGCCATTCTTCTTTGGCACGGGTTCCGAACTTCTCCAGAGCCTCCTTCAGAACCGGATTGGGAGAGACCGTTTCCGTCACAATGGACGGAAGTTCTATCACCTGTGCCCCCAGTCCGCGCAGCTTTGCCGCCAGTCTGGAGCTGTTCTGTTTTGGCCTTGTTATGAGGATCTGACGTCCGCCAAGCCACCGGTCCTCCGCCCAGTGGAACGTATCTGCCAGCCCGCAGACCTCTCCCACCAGAATAATGGCCGGTGTGCCGATTCCTGCTTCTTTTGCCGCTGCTGGTAGCATGGACACGGTAGAGATTACCCGCCGCTGTGCAGCGAGGGTTCCTTTTTCCAATACCGCCGCAGGTGTATTATCATCCATTCCTGCATCCCGAAGCCCTTTCAGTATGGTTTCCATAGAGGCAATTCCCATCAGAAATACGAGTGTTCCTCCAAGTCCTACCAGAGAAGGATAATCGATTCTGCTGGTTCCGTCTTTTCGCGGATGTCCCGTAATGACATGAAAGGAAGAAGTATAGTCTCTGTGTGTAATCGGAATTCCCGCATAGGCAGGCACTGCTGCAGCAGAGGTCACGCCCGGGACCACCTCAAAGGGAATCCCGTTTTCTTTCAGAAGCTCCAGTTCTTCACCGCCGCGCCCGAATATAAACGGGTCTCCGCCTTTCAGCCTCAGCACTTTTTTACCTTTCTGTGCCTCCTCAAGCAGTATCTGATTGATGCCCTCCTGAGGAACCAGATGATGTCCGGAGCGTTTTCCTACATGTATCAATTCCTTTTCGTCCGGTATCTGGCTCAGGATCTCTGCGCTGATCAGCGCATCATATACGATCACATCCGCCTCTTCCATCAGCTGCTTTGTCTTTACAGTCAAAAGCCCTGCATCACCCGGACCGGCGCCAGCCAGCCAGACCTTCCCGCTCTTTTCCATCTCAATCCCTCCGTCTCATCTCTTCAGCCAGCGCAGCACCGAGCTGTCTGGCATCCGCCGTATTTCCGATTCTTGTCTCTGTCCAGTAAGTATCATCCTCCTCGCGGTAATACAAACCGGTCAGCTTCAGTTCGTTTCCATTTACTTCCGCGTGCGCTGCTACGGGAGAAGTACAGCCCCCGTCCAGTACAGCCACAAACTCCCGCTCTGCCAGAGCCTCGGCCCTGCTCTTTTTGTTCTCCACACAATCCAGGAAGAAATGGTCTTCCCCTTTTCTGCCCTGAACCGCCAGGATCCCCTGGCCCGCCGCGGGGATCATCTCTTCTGTACTGAAGATCCGTCCGATCACATGTTCCATGTTCAGGCGGCTCAGCCCGGCCGCTGCCAGGATCGTTCCGTCATATCCCTCTTCCTCCAGCTTTCGAAGGCGTGTCTGGACATTTCCCCGTATTTGACGGAAGGTGCACTCCGGATACAGTTTTTTCAGCTGCAGTGACCGCCTTCTGCTGGAAGTCCCGATGACGCCGTCTACGGGGATCTCACAGCATCCCGGCCTGCAGATCAGGGCATCCCTGGGATCTTCCCTTTTGCTGTACGCAGCAATAGGCAGTTCTTTTGGGATCTCCATAGGCATATCCTTCAGGCTGTGCACGGAGATATCGATGCTGCCCTCCAAAAGTGCTTTATCCAGCTCTTTGACGAATAATCCCTTGCCGCCGATCAGCTCCAGGCTTTTATCCAGGATTTTATCCCCCGTGGTCTTCATCGTAACCAGTTCGACCTGTATGTCAGGATGATTCTTCTGTATCAGTTCTTTCACTATTTCCGCCTGAATGACGGCCAGCCGGCTCTCCCGGCTTCCTATCCGAATGACTGAACTCATGATATATGGTTTCCTTTCTCCAAGATTTCATAAATCGCTTTCATATCCATATTTTCCCGGATAATGTCTGCCAGTTTATCATACTGCTCTTCCTTGTACACCGCCAGATCCACCGCTTTTACAGCACCGGCGTCCAGGCCTTTCTGCTTCAGCAGTACAGCCGCAACCGCCCCTGCCGCTTCCGGGCGGTCAAAGACCCCATGCACATAGCAGCCGCACACACAGCCCAATGCCGCGCCGTCTTGCTTTGCCGCTTTTCCCTGTACGTCTTCTTCCAGAGTGAGGATCGGCTGATAATCCCCCGTAAAACTTGTGGTTCCCATATGGATTTCATAGCCTTCAATCTCCACCCCGTTCAGTTCCTCCAGGGCACCGCCCAGGTTTTGGAAATGTCCGCTGACCCGGGTTCTTGTCTTCTGCGGTTCGAACACAGTCTTCACGGGAAGCAGCCCCATCCCCTTCACAGCTCCTTTGTGCTCCATGCCATGTGGGTCCAGGATTTCTTCGCCGAGCATCTGATAGCCGCCGCAGATACCGAATACCAGCTTTCCCGATGTCCCGTGGCGGATGACTTTTGCCTCCAGACCATTCTGGCGCATCCACAGCAGATCCTCAATGGTATTCTTACTGCCCGGCACGATCACTGCATCCGGACTGCCGAATTCTCCTGCAGTGGATACATACCTCACGGAAACGCCCTCCATGCACTCCAGTGCCATAAAATCCGTAAAATTAGAAATACGTGGAGTACGGATGACTGCAATATCCAGAACTCCCACGGTTCCCTTTTTATCGAACCGTTCTGTCAGGCTGTCCTCGTCGTCAATATCAAGGTAAAAATAGGGGATCACTCCCTGCACCGGTACCTTTGTCTTATCTTCCAGCATATCCAGGCCCGGACGCAGAATCTCCTTGTCTCCGCGGAATTTATTGATCACGGTGCCTTTGATCCGATCCCGTTCCTCCTGATCCAGAAGCTCCAGAGTTCCCACGATCTGTGCAAACACACCGCCCCTGTCAATATCGCCTACGAGAAGAACGGGAGCATCCACAAGCCTTGCCATACCCATATTTACGATATCATCGTCCTTCAGGTTGATCTCTGCCGGGCTTCCGGCGCCTTCGATCACAATGATATCATATTCTTCCTCCAGCTTGTGATATGCATCCAGAATCGCCGGAATATATTCTCTTTTATGGCGGTAGTACTCTGCCGCAGACATCACGCCCGTTACTTCTCCGTTCACTATCACCTGAGAGCCCGTGTCATTGGTCGGTTTCAGAAGGATGGGGTTCATCTCCACACAGGGTTCAATCCCCGCAGCTTCCGCCTGCATAACCTGGGCTCTGCCCATCTCAAGGCCTTCTTTTGTTATGTAGGAGTTCAGCGCCATGTTCTGAGATTTAAAAGGAGCCGTTTTGTAGCCGTCCTGACGAAAGACTCTGCAGAGACCTCCCACCAGTATACTTTTTCCCGCATTAGACATTGTTCCCTGGATCATAATTACCTTTGCCACTGTTCTCCCATCCTTTCTGCTTCCTGTATTTTTTCCTGCCGGCAGATCTCTTCCAGAGCACGGATCAGCAGGCGGTTTTCCTCCCTGCCTTTCACGGCCACCCTGTAAAAGCCCTTTTCCAGCCCTTCGTAATTGCTGCAGTCTCTGATCAGTATCTTTTTCTCTTTCAGCAGCACAAATAAGTCATAACTGCTTTTGAGAAGCATATAATTCGCTGAGGACGGAAAATACCTGACTCCTATTCTTTCAAAATCTTTTTCCATCATTTTCCGTTCCTCACTGACAAACACCCTCGTTCGTTCTACTCTGTCTATTTCCTTCAAAGCTGCAAGCCCCGCTGCCTGGGCCGGAGACGATACACTCCACGGCTGTCTCACCCGTTCCAGTTTTTCCAGCAGTTCCACATCTGAACAGATTCCATATCCCAGCCGCAGGCCCGGCATGGCATGCATTTTTGTAAATGCACGGAGCAGAAAAAGTTTTGTAAACTTCCTCACTTTTTCCGGTGCAAAAACCATCTCCTGATTTTCCAGAAATTCATGGAAACATTCATCCAGAACCATCCGGATTCCCAGTCTTTCACATTTTTCTGCAATCGCCTCCAGCAGGCCGGGATCTATGACATTTCCGGTCGGATTGTCCGGGGAACAGAGAAAAATCATATCCACATCCTCTGTCAGCATAGTCAGATAATCCTCTCCAATTCGGAAATTTTCCTCCTCCTTTAGATAATGATATCTGACCTCACATCCCGACGCCTGGAGCGCCTGACCGTATTCCGCAAAGGAAGGTGCCGTCAGCACGGCCTGTTTCGGATGTTCGGCGGATACAATGGAAAAGATCAGGTCCGCTGCCCCATTCCCAAATACAAGCATCTCCTGAGCCGCCCCAAGCTGCTTTGCAAGAACTTCCCTGAGCTCCCTGCACCTGCTGTCGGGATAGGCTCCGATCGAGTCCATTGCCCGGCATGCCGCCTCTTTCACCGCCGGGCTGGGCCCGAAAGGATTGATATTTGCGGAAAAATCTGTCATTCCTCTGTATGTGTAAATATCTCCGCCGTGTACGTAATCCATGGAAACCTCCTTATCTCACCGGTTTTATGTTAAGCACAGGAGCACTATAATCTTTACTGCTCCCGTCAGCAGAAATGTGAGGACCGCCGTCCCGTAGAGCAGGCTCCCCGCTCTCACAATATCCTCTGCCTCCACAGGCCTTAAATCATCCCCAATATATTTTTTCTTGTATAGCTTTCCGAAATAGCAGGCATCACCTGCCAGCTGCACCTGAAGGGCGCCAGCACACACCGCCTCCGTCTGGGCGGAATTCGGGCTGGCATGGTTCATCCTGTCACGCCGGTAGATGCGCCAGGCATTCTTTCCATCCATTCGCAGCAGATACGCGGCTGCGGTCATCAGGTACGCCGACAGTCTTGCCGGAATATAGTTCAGCACATCATCCAGTTTCGCCGCTGTCCTGCCCAGGTACAGATATTTCTCATCTTTATAGCCGATCATGGAATCCATCGTATTGACGGCCTTATAGAAAAATCCGAGAGGGGCGCCGCCAATCATCATAAAGATCAGAGGAGCGGTCACTCCGTCAGAAGTATTCTCGGCTACTGTCTCTACGGCGGCCCTGATTACCCCCGCCTCATCCAGCTGAGCCGTATCCCTTCCCACGATCATGGACACCGCCTTTCGTGCTCCGGGAAGATCTCCTCTTTTTATTTCATCGTATACCTTATGGCTCTCCTGTTTTAAAGACTTTGCTGCCAGAAGCTGATAACACCAGAAGCTTTCCAGTACAAACCGCAGCGCCGGATGGATCCGGCCCGCACAGTACAGAAGGATACAGGGTACTGCGACTGACACCGCGATCACAAGAACGCAGATGATGGTTCCTGCTGTGAGCAGTTTTTTTTCATTTTTCCCGCACAGTGCGCGCGCTTTTTTTTCCAGCCAGGTGATCAAGGCTCCGATCAGTCTCACCGGGTGGTAAAGCCACACCGGATCACCGAATATAAAATCTAATATAAATCCTGTCCCGCAGGCGATCAATGACATCATAACTTCTCAATCTCCCCGCTTACTCTGCTGCCCCGGCGCCACGCTTCTTCATCCAGAATTACCCGGTATCCGCCGCCATTTTCCGGCTGCCAGTGATAGAATTCCCTGTTCTGTTCGTCGATGCCGGACAGCACCGCCATAATCGTACCACCGTGTACCACCATGGCCGCCTTTTTTACATTTTCCGTGAGCAGTCTGTCCACATTCTCGCAAAAACCCTCCACGCAGCGCTTCTTGAACAGCTCATGGTCCTCTCCCTCGGGAAAAGGAAGTGTCCCTCGGGAATCCAGCCATTTCAGATATGCAGGATCTGCTTTCAGCTCATCATAGTTTTTTCCTTCAAAAAGGCCAAAATTACATTCCTTCAATTTTTCACAGAGAACGGGTGTCTTACCCGGAAATATATGAGCTGCTGTCTGTATACATCTTTTCATGGGACTGGCGATTACCTGTTCCACGTCCTGGCAGGAATGCTGCCTTTCCCGGATGATCAATTCCAGCCCCGGTATCTCTGCCAGAGGTTCGTCTGTCCTTCCAATATACCTCTTTTCGCCATTTCCCGGGGTCCGGAAATGCCGGATCATTACGATCTCCATACAATCCCTCCTGCCAGAACAATCCCGGTCAGCATTGCCAGTTCACAAAGCTGCAGGAAGTATCCTGCCAGGTCTCCGGTAATCCCCCCGAATTGTTTTTTACAAATATGTTTATAGTATAAAAAGACAAGTACTGCAGCTGCCAGAGCCACCGCCCCCAGCACCGGATTCAGTATCAGCATCACAGTGCCTGACGCGATAAAACACAGGATCGTTGTAACACGCACGGTCTTTTTCTGGGCGCCGTCCTGGAAAGTCCTTGCAAGCCCGCTGTTGCGCGCTGCTGTAAATGTCACTATGGAGAACCCGCTCATGGAACGTGAAAGCACGTATCCGCATGCGATAACCGGCAGCATCTCTTTTGTTACTTCACTCCATACTGCCACATTCCAGATGAAGTAACAGCACATGCCGAGAATAGCAAATGCCCCCGAATTGGAGTCTTTCAGAATAGCCAGCTTCTTCTCCCGGTCACCATAGGAGCTGAGCGCATCCATGGTATCCATAAAGCCGTCCATATGGATTCCCCCGGTCACGAGGACTGGCAGAAGCGTCATGACCGCCGCAAACAGGATTGTGCCCGTCTCAAAGTCCAGAAGCAGGCCGCCCAGGATCACCTCCAGGAGACCAAGCACAGCCCCCACCACCGGGAAAAAGCACATGGCGTATTTCATATTTTTTTCATTCCAGTCCACCCGCGGCATGGGGATTTTAGAATACATAGCAAATGCAATAGCGCAGGATTTCAACAGATACATAAGGTTCCTCATTTCAGTACTTCGTATTTTTCGATCTTTGTTTCTTCAAATGTGCTCATCTGCAGGTATACCTGCAGCCCCATCTCCAAAAGTGGAAATACCGCCACGGCGCCGCTTCCCTCACCCAGGCACATGTCACAGGTCAGAAACGGTGACACTCCGAGTGCATCCAGGAGCATCTGCCCGGCAGGTTCTTTGGATACGTGGGAGGGCATCATATAATCCAGTGATGCCGGCACAAGCCTTGCCGCACACAGAGCCGCAACCGCCGAGATAAAGCCGTCAATGACAACCGGAATATGGTACAGTGCACCACCCAGGTATACGCCGGCAAGTCCGGCAATATCCAGGCCTCCTACCTTTGCCAGCACATCCAGAGCATCTTCTTTGTCCGGCTGGTGTTTGCGGATGGCTTCTTTGATCACACTGATTTTTCTTTCCAGGCCTTCGCTTGTCAGTCCGGCGCCTTTCCCGGTCACCTCTTCCACCGGCCGTTCCAGAAGCACTGCCGCCACGGCGCTGCTTGTGGTCGTGTTGCCGATCCCCATTTCTCCGGTTGCAAGGATATCATACCCCTTCTCCTTCAATTCACCCACTATCTGGATTCCTGTCCGTATGGCCTGCCATGCCTCCTCACTGCTCATAGCCGGCTCCTGTGCCAGATTCTTTGTACCGTAAGCCACTTTCCTGTCCGCCCTTGTGACAGAAGGCACGTCTGTCGCCATCCCGATATCTACCGGAAACAGGTCTGTCCCTGCGACTTCACTCATGATTGCAACGCTTGCCGCCTTTTTGGTAAAATTATCCGCCACAATGGCTGTGACTTCCTGTCCTGTCTGTGTAACGCCCTCTGCCACAACACCATTGTCCGCACACATGATAACCAGACCTCTTTTTTTCAGATCGTACTGGGTGCTTCTTTTCATCCCGGCAATCCGGATCACAGCATCCTCCAGCTTTCCCAGACTGAACAGAGGCTTTGCAACAGACATCCACCGCTTTCGCGCCGCCTCTGCGCTGGCTTCATCAGCCGGCTCAATCTGCGCTCTCACCATTTCCAGTGTCATTTCATCGCTTGTTTTTGCTGTCATTTCTCAACGTCTCCTCTTCTTACATTCTTCTACAAAACGGCCGGCAAATGCCTGATTCGAATAAAAGTGGATATGGGGAAAGCCTGCAAACAGACTGCCTTCCATATGAATGCATTCCCACTTTCTTTTTTTGTCGGTTTTAACAGCAAGGCAGTCTTTTCCATTGTCGGTGCTGTCCCAATAGTGAAACTCATGTCCCTTTATCTTTTCTCCTCTTTCCAGGTAAACGCCGTCTTTCATGGCCTCCAGTTCAATGTATCCAAACCGTACCAGGCGATCCCCCCGAAAAGCTTTTCCAGAAATCACACCTGCCATCTTACGGGTATTCCCCTTGTCATCCTCCATCTCTTCATGCAGATACATAAAACCGCCGCACTCTGCAAGGCATGGCAGACCGCCTGCAAGTGCATTCTTCACGGAACCTCGCATGAGGGCATTGTTTTCCAGCAGTTCTGTATAAAGTTCCGGATAGCCCCCGCCCAGGATCAGGCCCTGGATGTCATCCGGAAGAGCGCTGTCTCTCAGGGGACTGAACTCAACCAGTTCACAGCCCGCCTTTTCCAGAAATTCCAGGTTGTCCTTATAGTAAAAGCAGAAGGCCTCATCTCTGGCAACCGCAATTTTTACAGGAAGTTCTTCTATTACCGGTTCTTTTTCTTCTGTTTTCTTCCCCCGGACAGCTTTTTCGCCCGATGGTTGAAAGGCCGTCTTATCGCTGTACCATACCTCCGGCATCCCGCCCGAAAACTGTGCAGCGATCCTAAGCAGCCTGTCCAGTTCCACGGTCTCAGACAGAATTCTGCCCGCCTCGTCCAGACGTTCTCTGATCTCCCCGATCTCCTTTGGGGTCACCAGGCCCAAATGCCTGCTCTCCAGACCGAACACGGGATTCTCGGGTACATAACCAATCACGGGAATCGGATATCCTGCCTGTGCCAGTCCTGTTTCAATCATCTGTTTCATCTTGGGATAAAGCATCCCTGATACACGGTTCAACAGGATGCCGCTGATATTACTGTCCTTCCGAAATCCCAGAATTCCCAGAATAACAGGAAGAACGGAGAGTGCCATACCTTTGCAGGAAACAACGAGAATCACCGGTGCTTTCAGGGTCCGGGCCACATCATAGGAACTGCCCTTTTCACTGTCCAGCGCCATCCCGTCATAATATCCCATAACCCCTTCTATGACAGTAATCCCGGCCTGTTCTGCGTGTTCATGGAACAGTGAGCGCATAACCTGCGGCTCACAGAAAAATAGATCCAGATTCTCGGACTCAATCCCCAGAACCTCCCTGTGGAACATGGGGTCGATATAATCCGGACCGCATTTACATGCGGCCACTTTCATCCCTTTTTGTTTTAGGGCTGACATAAGTCCGCAGGAAATCACGGTCTTACCGCTTCCGCTTGACGCGGCGGCTATCATAAAACTTGGAATCTGCATAGCTGCTCTTCTCCTTTTTACTCTGCCTCATTCTGTCTGTACTGCTGTTTTCCGGCAGAAATAATATATACAGGATTCTGTCCTGTCATCATATGGTAAGCTCCCAGTTTTCTGGATTTGGCGGCGGTCAGCTGCAGGATCTCCGCATCAGGAAGGAGTCCCTCCTCAAGCGCTTCCATTGCTTCCTTTACTGTCTCCAGGGAAATGGCATTCAGTACAATCCGGACATCCGGGTTCTTCTCCAGCACCAGTCTCAGAATGTCTTTCAGATTCCCGGAACTGCCTCCGATAAATACGTGGGTCGGCGGCTCCAGTTTCTCCAATGCCTCCGGTGCCGTTCCCTCCACAATCTGTACCTGGTCACAACAGAACTTCCTCTGATTCTGGCCGATGAGTTTCGCGCCTTCCGGATTCTTTTCAATCGCGTACACCTGGATGCTTCCCGACTGGCAGGCTGCTTCTATGCTGACAGAACCAGTTCCCGCCCCTACATCGTAGAGCACGGCATCCTCTGTCAGCGCAAGTTTTGCCAGGCTGACTGCACGAACCTCTGATTTTGTCATGGGTACTTTACCGCGGATATATTCTTCATCTTCGATATGCCGGCAGACCCGCTTATCCGGTCCCGGGTTCAGTACATAAGCAGCGGCAAGCCCCTCAAGGTCCTCCGGTGCCAGCTCTTTTCCCTTTTTATGAAGGATCTCCTCCTCTTCGTAGGAGAGATGTCTTCCTATGTAAAACTCTGTCTCATCCAGTCCGTAACGGTGTATCTTTTCGCAGATCTCCCGGGCGCATTCGCCTCCGCCGAACAGCAAAAAGGTCTTCTCGTGTTTTGCAATGGCATGGATGAAATTCTGTCTTCTCCCGTGTATGCTCACAAGAGCCGCATCTTCCCAGGAGATGCCAAGTTTTGCAGCAAGGTACACCGCGGAAGAAATCCCGGGTATCGTATAAACCTGGTAATCTGAAAGCTCCTCTTCCAGCTTTTTGGCGCCGCTGTAGAATCCGGGATCTCCGGAAAGGGCTACCGCAAGCCTTTTATATTCCCCATGAGCTTTTAGAAAATCATGGATTTCCTGTGGTTTGTAGGAGTTGAAAACGGGCTTTCCAAAAGGCTCCAGCGCACCTGTCATCCGCTGTGCGCCGATGATACAGTCACATTCCCTGAAAACCTGTTCCGCCTGCACCGTAAGGGAGCTTCTGTTTCCCATCCCTATTCCGGTCAGATAAACAATTTGCTTTTCTCTACACATTCCGATATCCTCTGGGAGTCACCATCTTGCCATTCAGTTCTTTCGTCTGCTCATTTCCAATAAATACAGTGGTAAACATGTCTACCTCTGTATCCCTCAGTTCTCCAAGGGTCAGTATCCTGCAGGCTTCCTCTTCCCTGCCAATATTACGCACGGTACCGCAGACCGTGTCCGGACTTTTATACTCCATCATGTAATCACATGCTTTCTGCAGATAGTCCTTCCGTTTTCGGCTGGACGGGTTATACAGACAGATTACAAAGTCCGCCATGGCAGCCGCCTTTAGCCTTTTCTCAATTTTCTCCCATGGTGTCAGGAGATCACTGAGGCTGATCACTGCAAAGTCGTGCATCAAAGGCGCTCCCAATACGGCAGCTCCTCCATTTGCCGCAGTAATCCCGGGCACAATCTCGATCACCACGTCAGGATACTCTGCGCCCGTCTCATACATCAGCCCGGCCATGCCGTAGATTCCGGCGTCTCCACTGCACACCATCGCTACGTCTTTGCCGCCCGCCGCTTCTTCCAGCGCCATCTGGCAGCGTTTTACTTCCTGGGTCATGGGAGTTGTCAGATACGTTTTCTCCGGGTATTCCTTCTTAACCAGATCCACATATACCGTGTAACCCACGATGACCTGACATGTATCCAGCGCCGCCTTTGCTTCCAGTGTCATCTGCAGGTCCGCCCCGGGCCCCAGCCCCACAACATATACTTTACTCATTTGTATTCCCCTCTCTGCTTGCTTTTCGGAACTCCGTAGTAAAAGCCGGATTATACAGCTCAGAACGGTCATAGCCACTGTCCAGCACATCCCCGACTACAATCAGCGCCGTCTTTGTAATACCCTCCCCCTCAGCGGTCTTCGCCAGGGTTTCCACCGTACAGCGGCAGACCTTCTGCTCCGGCCACGTAGCCTTATATACAATCGCTGCCGGTGTATCCTTCTCATATCCGCCTGCTATCAGTTCTTTTTCCAGCTCCGCAAGCATCCCCGTGCTCAGGAATATAACCATGGTAGCATGATGTGAGGCAAAACTCCGGATGGACTCTCTCTCCGGCACCGGTGTTCTGCCCGCCATTCTTGTTATTACCACGGACTGTGAGATGCCGGGAAGCGTATACTCGGCCTCAAGTGCAGCCGCCGCCCCGCAGAATGAACTGACTCCCGGACATACCTCATAGTCAATGTCTTCTTTTTTTAATGCATCCATTTGTTCTTTAATCGCGCCATACAAACACGGATCTCCGGTATGGAGTCGTACGACTTTCTTCTGGCTTCGCTCTCCCCGGATCATCACATCCAGCACTTCCTCCAGTGTCATCAGCGCGCTGTTATATACTTCACAGCCTTCTTTCTTCACATCCAGCAATGCAGGATTCACAAGAGATCCCGCATATACAATGATGTCAGCTTCCTCCAGAAACTTCTGTCCGCGCACGGTAATCAGATCTGCCGCCCCGGCTCCTGCCCCAACAAATGCAATCATTTACTTTTCCTCCTTTAATATCATAAGTGAATAATAGCTCGCCTCATCCGGAATGTCCTCCACCTGACGGTAAATCTTTTCTCCCGGCATCCCGCAGTTTTCAACCATCTGGACTTGAAGCTTTTTCTCTTTCACTGCCTGTTTCACATAAGGCATCTTCTTCCCGGCCTTCATAAGAACCTTCGTTCCCGGCATCTCCAGGCTTTCTTCAATTCCATAGGATGCCGGTATAATATGTAATTCATCCCGGTTTTCAACGAGGCCTGTATCCATTCTCGCCGCTGCCGCGCAGAAAGAAGTGATTCCGGGCACCAGACCGGTCCGGCATCCCCGTTCTTTCAAACGTTTGTGAACATAAAGGCAGGTGGAATATACGCTGGGATCTCCCAGGGTAATAAATGCCACATTTTTGCCCTGGCGCAGGACTTCCTCTGTTTTGTCCGCGCATTTGTCATGAATCTCTTTCAGCTGTGATTTTTCCTTCATCATAGGCATGGGAAGGAATAATTTTGCTTTTTGTGCGATCTCCGGAACCATGGGAAGTGCTATCTGATAAGCAACGCATTTTTCCAGATATGAGGGCATTGTGCAGACGGCATCTGCCTCCTCATATACCGCTTCCTTCAGTTCGGGACTGGACACTGCAATCGCCAGCACCTCACACTCTTTGATTGTGCTCACTGCCTTATATGTCATCAGTTCCGGTTCCCCCGGCCCCACACCTACTGCATAAAATATTCCCTCGTTCATACCTTCTCCCTTCTGATCTGTTCCAGTAATTCTGGTGTTTCTTTTGTTTTCCCGAGAATTCCATCCTCTTTGGAAAATACAACCGCCCCGATTTTCAGGGTATCTCCTGCGCGCTGCTTCAGATGATATTCGATCCGCTGTATCACAGTCTCCATCACAGGGCTCAGAAGCTTTCTTTCTTTTAGAAAATCCAGAGCCTCTGTTGTAGTGATGCATCCCATAATTTTCTTTACATCCGCGGCAGAGGCGCCTGCCATTGCCGCATGGGATGCAAGCACTTCCATCCGGCAGTCCGCCTGGCGGGAATGGGTATTCATGACCCCCGCCGCCAGTTTGATCAGTTTGCCCACATGACCAATCAGCAGAATGCCTTTCATTCCCAGGCTGACCGCGTCATCAATTGTCTCCCCGATATAGTTGCTGCACTTTACAGCCAGGCTGCCGTCGTATTTTAAGGTCTCTGTCAGAAAATCGCTCCCATAGTTGCCGGGTACCACATAGCACCAGTCGTGTCCGTTTTCCTTCAGTACCTTCATTTCCAGATGAATGGTATCCGTAAGTGCTTTTTCGCTCATCGGCTCTACAATACCGCTTGTACCGAGTACGGAGATACCGCCTTCGATTCCCAGCCTGGGATTGAAGGTCCTGGAGGCCAGTTTTCTGCCCTCTGGAATGGAAATCAGTATCTCCAGCCCCCCGCTGTACCCGAACTGTTCCCGCTGCTCCTCAACCGCCTCCAGAATCATCTTCCTGGGGACCCGGTTGATTGCGGCCTCGCCGATCTCCTGCTGGAGTCCTTTTTTCGTAACTCTGCCGACTCCCTCTCCTCCATCCAGAACAAGGGAGCTGCCCTCCGTTTTTCTGACCTCGGCAAAGACATAGATTCCATCCGTAATATCCGGATCGTCCCCGCTGTCCTTCTGAACGGCACAGCAGATCCGTTCCGGACCTTTTTCTATCTGCTCGATATCCAGATACAGTGTAATGCCTTTCGGCGTCAGCAGGGATACCTGCGTAACCACCTGATCGGAAAGAAGCATATATGCGGCGGCCTTTGCTGCTGCCGCTGCACAGCTGCCGGTAGTATATCCCGAGCGCAGCTGTTTTTGATTCTTCCATACGGTTCCGCCCTGTGCCCTGTTCTTCTCCAGCTGTTTTTCCATGCCCTCTCTCCTTTCCCTGCATCTGCTTATAACTGTATCAGGCAGTTGTAACAGTTCAGACAAGTCTGAACTGTTACGCATCCAGCCAATAAAATCGCTTTGCGATGGGCTGGATGCCTGCGGCCATCACGTTTTCGTACGGTCTGCGCAGTAAATGCGCAGACCTGTCTGAACTGTTACAGGCAGTTACATAGCCGCTTCGATATGTTCTATAAAAATATTACGGATTCCTTTCATCTCGCCCAGCCCCCGGACCAGCGCCTTCACTTCGTAGCCGGCAACTTCCAGATCCGCTTTCCAGGAATCGTCTTCCCCCGCCATATCATTTTTTGCATGGTCACCGGCCACCACCATAAACGGCATCAGCGTTACCTTTCGGATCCCGGAGATCTCCAGCTTTGTCATGACATTTCTCAGGTCAGGGAAGCCCTCTACTGTACCTACAAGCACCTGATTGTAACCCAGGGAGTGGAAGGTATATTCCAGAGTCGGATAGGCTGAATTTGCATGGTGGTCTGTGCCGTGTCCCATCAGGACCAGAGCCTCACCCTCCTCCAGAGTAACTTCCGCCATAATCGCGTGAATGGATTTTTTATAATCATCTACGCTTGTGAGCAGCGGATTCCCTACGCGTATCCTGCGGAATCTGTCCGTGTACTCCATCAGGTCTCGGAGCATCCGGTCATTCTCTATCCCATTGATTATATGGGTGGGCTGTACAACCACCTGCTCAATGCCGTCCTCCGCCATCTGTTCCATGGCCTCTTTTACATTAGCCACAAATATATTTTCCTTTTTCTGCAGCTTATTCTTAATCATCTTGCTGGTAAATGCACGGTAGATTCTGTATTCCGGGAATGACTCCCCGATCTGATTCTCAATTGCCGTTATGTTTTTCTCCAGAGTATCCAGATAACTGGTACCAAAGCTGACGACCAGAATTGCCTTTTTTCCTGTCTTATTCTCCATCTTCTGTTGTGTCTCCTTCCTGTGATCTGCTGCTATCGGGTATCTCCGCCATTATGCATTGGAGGATGCTTCAATATAATGTTCCAGTTCGCTTATATTCACGGGCGGCTTCAGTCCCTCTTTCAGAATCCCTTTTTTCTGAAGCCTTTCAAAGAGCTTCAATACGGCGGGCTCTTCCTGATTGGTCATAGCCAGCGCCTCCTGGTCTGTACACACCGTCACAGGATCAGCGTGGCGCAGCACCCTGCCCTCCTGCATCAGCACAATTTCATCTGCCCAGGACAGTGCGTAATCGATGTCATGGGTAGCCATTAGAATCGTTATTCCCGCCTCAGCCAGCCCGTCCACAATCTGATTGACTATTTTTGTATGTTTTGCGTCCAGCGCCGCGGCCGGCTCGTCCAATATAATAACTTCAGGATGCATGACCAGTATATCGGCAATGGAGACCTGCTTTTTCTGTCCGCCGCTCAGTGCATGGGCCGGACGTTCACGGAAAGGGGTGATCTCAAGATGGCCGATCACCTGGTCTACTTCTTCCCTGGCTATCTCTTTTGGCACTCCCATATTCAGGATTCCGAAGGAGATCTCCTGGTACACGCTTGCTGAAAAAAGCTGATTGTCAGGATCCTGGAAGACGATGCCAACCCGGCTTCTGAGATCCAGCAGCCCCTTTTTGGAGTAATCGATCGGCTTGCCCTTGAACAGAATCGTCCCCTGCTCCGGCTTATATATCCCATTGCAGCACAGAAAAAAGGTGGACTTTCCGCAGCCGTTAGCGCCCATAAATGCTACTTTTCTGCCTTTTTTTATTTTCAGGCTCACACCATTCAGGGAATGTGGCCCGCCTTCCTCATATGCATAATGGACATCTCTTGCCTCTATTATTACATCCTGTTCTTCTGTATTCATAAGAAACTCCTCCATATTGTAAGTACAAGCAGGATCAGCTCAAAGACTGCGATTGCCGCAATTTCTTTTTTCCTGGCCGGATGATTTTCTTCGAGCACTCTGATCTTACCGTCATAGCACCTCGATTCCATAGCATCATACAATGCATTGGACCGCTTAAATGCGCGGAGCAGCAGGCCCGCCGCCATCTTTCCGAAGGAATTGACCGAGGTTCTGAAATCTCGGTTGCCCAGCCTTGACTTCTGGGACACCATGATGGCAGACGCTGTGTCCATCAGCACGAAAATAAACCGGTAAATCAAAAGCATAAGTTCCGTCAATATCTCCGGACAGTGCAGTTTTGTAAGAACACCCAGGATATCAGTCATTGTTGTATTGAGTGATAAAAAGTACAGGCAGGTCACGCTTGCCATGGCTGTTGCAATCAGCTGTATCCCGAAAAGCAGGGACTGAAAACTCCCCGTGATAAAAAAGCTGCCCACTGGAATTGCATAGGCATCCAGTGGGACTTTTGAGATATTGACTATGATCGCCAGTGTACTCAATATAAGGAATGTAAAAGGCACAGCCAGCAGCTTTATATACTGTTTGGCCGCTATATGTCCTTTTTTCACGGTAAGGTATGCATTGACTGCAAAAACAATACCGGCAATGACCAGTGAACGGCTGATAACGCAGAACAGCAGAGTTATCATGGAAAATGCAAACTTTTCACCTGCATTTACATATCTTAAACCGGAGCGATAACAGAGCTTATCTACTACAATCATGCTGCCTTCCTTCCCAGAACTTTATTCCGTCTTGTTCTGCCATTTTTTTCTTTCTACGAATCGTCCCATTACAAAAGCGATAATACCGACTCCGATTCCTGTCTGAAGACAGAAGATCAGGCTTTCCACTTCACCCGGCAGTTCTCCCCCTAGCGCAGTCTCAAGCACCGGTGTAAACCATGGAGTATATTCTCCCTGTATTTCTTCGATCATGACGCTCCCTGCATCATCTGAACCGCCGAACTCAGCGCCTTTTTTTGCGAACAGGGGCACAATTGCAATCAATACAGCTACGATCAGAAGAATGATAACTGTTTTCGTATTTTTACTCATCTTATTTTGCCTCCTTTAAAAATCCGATTGCTTTCAGTTCCGGTTTTGCATAAGCTTCCAGTCCGATTACGATGATGACTGTGAGAATACCCTCGATGACTGCCAGCGGCAGCTGTGTCGGTGCAAATACTCCCAGGAATTTGACAGCGGATGCCGCTACGCCGCCCGCCTCGGATGGGTATGCAAGTGCCAGCTGGATACTGGTCACACAGTATGTAAAGATATCTCCCAGAAAAGCGGCCAGGAATACTGATATTTTACGGTTAACATTCATTTTTTTACAGAGCTGGTATATTCCAAATGACAGAAGCGGCCCTGCAATCGCCATGGAGAACGTATTGGCTCCCAGTGTTGTCAGTCCGCCGTGAGCGAGCAGAATCGCCTGGAATAAAAGTACGATAATTCCCAGCACACTGACTGCCGCAGGTCCGAACAGGATTGCTCCCAGTCCGGTTCCGGTCATATGGGAACAGCTTCCTGTCACTGACGGTATTTTCAGGGATGATATTACAAAAATAAACGCCCCTGCCATAGCAATCAGCATGATCGATTTTCTATTTTCTTTCACTCTTTTTTTCAGGGATATCAGGCCGGTAACCAGAAACGGGACACAGATTGCGCCCCAGGCAATGCAGTATTTTACCGGAAGGTAACCCTCCATGATATGCATTGCATTAACAGCCGGTGTGACGGCAAACATCAGCGCGAATGCGATGGCTGCCTTGAGTAAGATTTTTTCTTTTTTTGACATGTCTCTCTCTCCTTTTTTGTGATATTGTTGTTTCGAAATATCTCCCAGGTATACCACAAAATCGTACGAGATCTGCAGCATAACACCCGGTCATATTCCCGTAACCATTCAGATCCATTTAAAAGCGGGTTTTCTGACTAAGGCATCTGCACGGTATTCCGCCTTCCCATGAGAACTCTCACAGTGACATAATGGATACCATTCCACCTATACAGCAACGGGTATTGTGCAGGATTCACACCTGCTTCCCCTTAGGCCGCCCTCAGCAGATTCGGATACTGCATCGGGACAGCTTACTTCTAAATTGTATGCCAGACCTGAACTATATACCTAAAGAGCACGCTGCCCTTTGGGTCATTTTTTATACAGAGGTATCTCCTCCTAAAACTCGATTCCCCGTCTTGCCCGGATCTCCCGGTCAAAGGGATGTTTGATCTTCTTGATCTCGGAAACATAGTCCGCAAGCTTAATAAGCTTCTCATCCGGATTCCGTCCGGTCAGGACGACCTCCAGTTCCTCTGGTTTACTTTCCAAAAAGGCCAGTGCCTTATTGTGCTCAATGAGGCCATAATTATAGGCGGCCATAAACTCATCGATCACTAGCAAATCAAAGTGCCCGGATACCGCTTTCTCACAGACTGTATCCCAAAGCCGGGCATAAGTCTCCTCTGCCTCCGCCTTTTCTCTATCACACAGCGTATTAAAAAATCCAAACGTTTTGTCCACATGAATAACCGTAATCCCATCCACCGCATCCAGTATCTTCAGCTCACCGGAAACTTCATTCTTCAAAAAGCGTGCGAACAGAACTTTCATTCCACTTCCTGCGGCCCTGACTGCAAGTCCTGTTGCAGCGGTCGTCTTCCCTTTTCCATCTCCACAGTAGATATGTATCAGTCCGTTTTTCATTCATACACCTCATTCATAACCTTATTTATTTTATCATAATTTGTCATAATATGCAATTTTCACTACTTAGCATTGTATCCGATTTTCAATGTTGCTGTTTGTACTTTTTTTCCTAGTTTGTGTAATTTTTTAAGAAGGGGTCAGACCCCTTTGCCCTCCGTATTCAGAATATTCTGAAGATATTTTTTTGTTTCTTCTACGCTGTGCCCCGTCTCTGCAGGCCTTCCGATTACTACCAGCGTTACTCCTGTCTCTTTTGCCGCCTCCAGTTTTTCCTCAAATCCCCCAGCTTTGCCAGATTCTTTTGTCACAAAATAATCTGCATCCGTATCCTTAAGCATGGCGATATTCAGTTCCTTTGAAAAGGGCCCCTGCATGGCAATGAGGTGAGCCCCCTTAAACCCAAGCTCCACACTCTCTTCCACGGACTCTTTCGTAGACAGAACCCTGGCAAAACACCGCTCTTTATAATTCTCTATTTCTGTATACAGCTTTAATTCTTTGCTTCCTGTGGAAATGAAAATCCTGCCTTCCCGTGTTTTCAGATATTCCACTGCCTCTGCTACGGAATCCACCAGTACCATATTCTCATATGAATGATCGCCGCCGGTACTGCTCTCATCGCGCAGACAACGGATATACCCGGCCTCACTTCTGCTGCAGGCATTTTTTATGTTCTCCGTAACCAGACGGGCAAAGGGATGAGTAGCATCTATAACAAGCTGTATCTGGTGCTTCCGGATGAATCCGCAGATTGCCTCTTCGTCCATCCTGCCTGTAATAATCCTGATATTTGGAATCTCCTCCACGCATTCCGTGCCGTATTCTGTAGCTGTACTGACAAAGCTTACTATAGACAAATTCCCTAAAAATTCCGCCAGCATTCTGCCTTCTGATGTCCCGGCAAACAGCAGGATGCGCATTTTCCCGTTTTCCATACTTCTTCTCCTCTTCCCTCTTATGACCCCGATCCATTCCTTATACACAGATGTTATTTTAAGTACTAATCCCCGGATAGTCAAGTGAAAAAGCCGCCAGGACACTTTTGAACGATGCAATTAGGCTTGAGCCAGAATACATAAGCAGCGGAATATGAAAATAACCCGGCCGTATCTGCCTGATTATGGCTAATATTCCGGTTGTGTTTAAAACTTTTTCACAGTATAATATAACACATAACAATTTAGTATCTTATGTAGGAGGGGGATATTATATGCTTTTTAACTTCTATGAATATATCCGAAAAGACCTGGAGATTAAAAAGACTTATTTAAAAAGTGCAGAAAATGAAATTGCAGAAAAAAATCTGGTACTGCTTCAGCTCTCCAGTCTGCTCAATTCCATCCTCCTTGTTTTATTCTACATAATAACTCCATTTATCATTAAAGGCTGGACGATCACTTTACAGCATATCCTCTTTCTCCCTGCAGCACTGCTGTTTTTTGGAATCTCCACGGCCTATGCCAAAACCGGCCGCAGAGATAAAAAGGTTATTACCAGAGCCTGCCTTGCCTTCGAAGTCGTACTTTTTGCTTTTGTAATATCTATTGATGTATTCCCCTATCCTGATGCCCCCAGTTCTTTTCTGCCGCTTTTGTTTATTGCCTTTCCAGCACTGTTCATACTGCGTTTTCGTCAAATGTTTACAGTCATGTTTCTGGTCGAAGTCATCTACGTTTCATCAGTAATGCAGGTCAAAAACAAGCTGATGGCCGAAAACGACATTTTCAACTCTGTCGTTGCTTTCATTTTTTCCATGACAGTTGCTCATGTAATCCTAAAGCTCCGTGCAGAAGACCATGATACACGCAGCCGATACAAACGCCTGAGCATGCTGGATTCACTGACCGGTATTCCCAATAAAAAAGCCTGTGAAAATGCCATAGCGCATTATCTGGATAAGAACAGCCCGTCATACAGTGCCCTTCTTTTCCTGGACCTGGATGATTTCAAAAAAATCAATGATTCCATCGGCCATTCCGCCGGGGACCGTCTCCTGGAAGAAACCGGGAAATTACTCTTCAAGTCATTCCGTGCCTCGGATCTAATCGGCCGGGTCGGCGGAGACGAATTCATGATACTGATCACAGATTACCACGACACAGAGGATGCCCTCAAAAGAAAATGCACGGCTCTGCAGCGCGCACTGCAGCAGATCATGCAAAATTACGGCATACAGACCTCATGCAGTATAGGAGCCATTCTGGCTGCAGGCCAGTCCCTGGATTTTCACACCGCATACGCTCTTGCCGATAAATGCCTGTACGAGGCAAAAGCATCCGGAAAAAATAAATGTGTTGTGCGAACGCTTGCCGGGGACGGAACGGATGGCGGGGGGACGCCGGACGGGCTGTAAGGGACGGGGTACAAACGGAAGCATATATCTGTTTGGAATGCATAAAGCGAGCTTAGCAGCAGTAAGAGGAAACACATAAAATCAGCCGGCGAAAAGTTGCTTCCGAAGCAACTTTTCAGTACGCATTCACTGCCCAATCATCAGATTGGGCAGTGAATGCGTACGGTGCCGGCTGATTTTGTGTGTTTCCTCATACTGCTGCTTAGCGCAGCGGACGTATTCCAAACAGATATATGCTTCCGTCTGCACCCCGTCCCGTTCCGCGGCAGGCGTCCCCCTCCTACTTCCCCGGCTCAACCATCCACGCTTTGATCTCACCGCAGGCTATCATCTCGCCGCTGTTCCCGGATGGCTGGGTCTTGAAATCATCCGGGTTAATATGGATTATTACTGTTCTGCCCGTGACATCGTCCGGGTAAAATCTGCCGGTATAGACTGCACTGCAGGCTGCACCGTGTGTAGACAGCAGAGGCGGCATATCTCCCGCATGTTCCGGATGTTCTGTATGTTCCGGATTGTAATGCATACCGGCATCGGCAAACGGATTTTCCGCATTCCCCGCACATTCCTTACCTTCATGAACGTGGAAGCCGAAAAATTTACTCATATCCGGCGCGTCCTCGTCCGGCAGTCCGTATACTTCCGCCATTACGATAGTTCCTCCGTACACTTCATAAAAATAAACTATTCCATGGATTTCCGGGTATTTATCCGAACCTTTTATCTCTGCAAATGCTTCCGGCATTCCGTTTAATTTTTCAACCATAACATCATCCTCCTCTGCTCAGTATATGCAGCAATCGGGCGGATGTTCATGCTTTACGGCCAGAAAAAGTAACGCTCCTATTCAAAATACATATAGTCCATATAGAATTCATTAAAATGCTTGTCATTGGAAAGCTGTACCTCTGATGAGCAGTCCAGAATATATTTCACACGCTCTGCAGAATCCTCACTGAGCAGATATGTCCTGGTTCCTTTCAGGCAGCTGTTTCCAACCGCTTCTATCTTTGCCTGACACTCTTCTGGCAGAAGTCCGATTCCAACTGCTTTTACAATATCCATCTTATAGCCAAAACCGCCTGCTATGTAAATTGCATCAATATCATCATAAGATGCCCCGAAATTCAGGATCAGAGTCTCAAGCCCAGCGCGCACTGCAGACTTGGCAAGCTGAATCTCCCTCACATCTTTCTGGAAGAAAGCAATCTCTGTCCCATCCCCGCTTTCTGCGAGCGGAAAACCATCGTCAAAATAATCCTCGTCCATAAGACCTGTTTCGTCCACAAGCTCGGCCTTAACCAGTTCGTAAACGGCGTCAATAACCCCGGTACCGCAGATTCCGACCGGTTTGGCGTCCTGGATCGTTCCCGTCACCGCATGCCCGTCCTTCAGCTCCACCTTGCAGATCGCTCCCGGCACGCTTCCTGTCCCGAATGTTATATTTCCGCCCTCAAACGCGGGCCCGGCTGCCGTCGATGTCGTCAGAATGCGGTCCTTATTGCCAATTGCCATCTCGCCGTTTGTTCCAAGGTCAATCAGTACGGATACCTTCTCCCTCCTGTCAAAATCCAGGGCATACAGTCCTGCCGTAATATCTCCTCCCACGTAAGTGGATATGCCGGGGAAAATCACAATTTCAAACGCCATGTCATTCTGCCCGAAAAGCTCTGCATAATTAGTATATATGGTATCAATATTGACCGGTGTAAAAGGGAATACGCCCAATGTTTCACAGGAGTATCCCATCAGAAGGTGCACCATGGTTGTATTGGCCCCGATTACCATTTTTTCGATCTTTATTTTTCCGTTCTCTGTCAGACTCCCGATTCCCTGAAGCAGATCTGTCTGAATGCTCTTTCTCAGCGCTTCCTTTTTGCCTCCGTTGGAAGCTTCTATTCTGCTGATTACATCAGCACCATATGCCCTCTGTCGGTTGATCGTTGTAAAAACATCCTCGGCTTCCTTTGTCTCCATATTGATCAACTGCATCGCGATTGTTGTCGTGCCGATATCCACGGCAATTCCATAACGCGCGCCCGCTTTTGCGCTGCTTTTTGCCGCTCTCCCTGCCGTTTGTTCATCATCCGCCAGAACAGCGAACTCCTCTTCTTTATGGAGCCCAACTGAGATCACACAGTCATCCTCAGGATAAGCCTTGCATGCCAGACGGAATCCATCCTGCAGCTGCTCCCCGCTGAAGAATTTTCCATCCTGCTCTGACGGAGCGATATCCCCCTCCAGAACCTGAATACCGCACTTTCCGCAGGTTCCTCTTCCTGCACAGACTGCCGGCAGGAATATACCCTGCTCCTGAAGTATCTCCATCAGAGAATGTCCCTTTTTGCCTTTTAAAACTCTGAGTTCATCTCCATCATGAAGCGTAATTGTATAATCCGAAACATTTCTGAGGCTGCAGTTAACATTCGGGCAGCTCGCGCAGTTATGATGAATGCGGAACATGTCTGAATGATCTGCCGTCAGGTAGACCTGGCACGTCGTCTTGACCGGATCATACATACAGCTGTCCAGCACACGGATGCCCGCGCTGTTTTCTCTGCCGGTCACTGCCAGAGCTTTCTTCTGGGCCTCCATCGGAATATCCTGCGGCGCCTCCAGCCGATGGGACACTCCGCACTTTTTCGCTCTGCACATTGCGATAATCTGAGGCTGAAGCTGATGATCCATCTGAAAAAGATAATCATCCGCAATGGCATCCGCCAGCATTCCGCCCAGATAATCTCCTTCTGCAAACAGTTGTGTAGACCATTGGCTCAGCTGTCCGCCCACGGAAGTAACGCAGTACAGTGCCTGATGAATCCCTTCCCCATACCGGCTGAGATCAAATCCGTCCACATCCCCGAACTCCAGCAGAGCAATCGGCTCTATTTTCTTATATGCCTCCGGAAGCATCGCCTCATACTCTTCTGCCACATCATCATATGTCGCGCTGCCTTCGAAGCAGTCTATCAGAGCGAACACATTCTCTCTGCATATTTCTATATTAAATTCCGTTATTTTCATCTTCTTGTCCTCTCTCAACTGCCGGAAAAGCCTTCCCCGTCCCTGCAGTTTCAATAACCCTGTTCAATTATTTTTCCTGTATAAAAAGAAAAACTCCTTGTAAAAAGAGTTCGATGCTGACACACTATATAAAATTAAAACGGAATCCTGTTTCCCACCCAAAACAGGTCCATAGGGATATGTAAGTATCCTGGCTCACGTTTCATCCTTGGAATGCCTTCTCATCCTGACGGACAATGGCTTTTATTCTTCGTCCACGTTTACAGTAGGGGTAAGCCTGCACCGGATTCACACCGGTTTCCTTCTCTAAATGCTCTTTGTTGTTACCATCCGCACTTATTTCCCAAAGGGCACTTTATTTCTCTGTAACTGCTTTCTTTGCAACTTCTGCTGCTGTTGCTGCATCTGGTGTATAGTAGTCAGCACCAATCTGCTCTGCAAAACTGTCATTAACCGGAGCGCCGCCGACCATAACGATGTACTTGTCGCGAAGTCCTTTTTCGTTCAGCTGATCGATACAATCCTGCATCTTCGGCATTGTTGTTGTAAGAAGTGCTGACATACAGATTACATCTGCGCCTACTTCTTCTGCTTTGTCAATAAATACAGCCGGCTCAACATCTACGCCAATATCGTGGATCTCAAAGCCTGCGCCTTTCAGCATCATTACTACAAGGTTCTTTCCGATATCATGCAGGTCACCCTGTACTGTACCAATAACTGCCTTACCAACCGGCTCATTTCCTACTTCAACCAGTTTTGGCTCCAGAACTGTAAGTCCTGCATTCATAGCTCTTGCTGCTACCAGAACTTCCGGTACGAATACCTCGTTGTTTTTAAACTTTGCACCGATGATCATCATTCCTGATAAAAGACCTTCATTTAAGATCTCTTTTGGATCCTGCCCCTCGTCCAGAGCCTCCTGTACCAGTGCCTTTACATTTTTTGCCCTTCCTTTTTGAAGGAATTCTGAAATTTCCTGAATCTTTGACATTTTACATACCTCCATCATTCTTTAAGCGTGTCTGCTTTGATTATTATTCTACCTTATTTGCAATTATGTTTTTAGTAATTTTTTTGGAACTCTTTGTATTAATATCTCATTTTTTGTTTATTTTTTTATTTCTTCTACAATTTCCGGGTACCACTCCATTGCTTTTCTCAGGGATTTTCTGACGGGCAGGCCATTTCCGGATAAGACCACCAGATCATTGATATGTTCCGGCTTTCCTTCAAACTTCTCGGCTTTATAAATGCTGCCTACGCAGTCCACCAGATAGATTTCTCCGTCTGCCTCCACAAATCCTTTTACACGGTAAGTATCATCCAGAAACATTTCAACGAATTTCTGAAGCTTTCCCGGTGCCTGCCCCGGTTTCAAACGGAGCAGATATTTTTTCAGGGTGATGTCCGCGCTCTGTAAGATCGGTTCTTCCGGCTGTCTGTCTGCCGGCGCAGCGGGATTCAGCCAGCTGCTTTCGATCCTGCCATAAGTAGTCGTATGGACCCCGGCACCCGGACGGTGCATCTTGACGATCCCCTTTATTTCTTCAATCTGTTCTTTGGATGCAAGATCGGTTTTATTAATAAGCACAAGATCGCTGACGGCCAGCTGCTTCTTTATTACAACTGCAGTCTCATATACCTTCAAAAACTGCCTTGCATCAATCAGACAGATACTTCCCATATATTCTACATCAGAGAACTTGTCCTTCTGGTTCAGGATCTTTCTGACATTCATGGGATTGGACAGGCCGGAGGCCTCTACGATAATGATGTCCGGCTTTCCGGACAAAGCTTTGCCCAGCACTTCCTCGAATTTGTCCAGCCTGCAGGAACAGAAGATAGAACCATTGTTGATCTCATCCAGTACAGTCCCCAGTTCTCTCAGAATCTCCCCGTCGACACCTTCCTTTCCAAACTCATTGATAATCAGATGAAGCCTGAAGTCTGACAGTTCATTTATAAAATTTTTAAGAAAAGTAGTTTTACCGGCTCCTAAGAAGCCGGTAATTAAATACAGTTTACTCATTATTTCATAACAGCCTTGATCGCTGCCTCCAATTCTTCCTTTGCTGGTACAAGAGAACGGAATTTCAGTTCGCCGTTGATATACATTGACGGAAGGTTCGGAACTCCCATTTTCTTACAGCGGGCAATGTTCTCCTTGATCGTAAACTTATACTCGATCATATCAATTGCATCACCGAAGGTTTCTTTTGCTTCGTTGGCAGCACCCATCATGTATGTACATGCCGCACATGTTGCTGAATCCAGTGTAAATACTTCCACGAGCGGTTTCTCAAGATGCTCGTAATCCGGCAGTTCTACTTCAATGTCCTCGTCCTCAGCCACATAGTTTTTCAGGATCTCTCTTACGGAATCCGGTTCGTGAATTGCCTGTACTACACCGATGGTGTTCTCAACAGGAACAGCGTATGGCATATCACAGCCAGGTGCAAGGATAAAGTTCTTCTTGTTCGGCATATTGTCCAGAAGATCAATCACAAACTTCATGTTATCCTGCTGTGTTCCGTGCAGCATAATCGTTGTCAGCGGGATATTTCCGCCAAGTGCTACATTATACTTATCCGTGATTGCTTTTGCTGCAAGCAGGTCAACGTTCTCATCAATAGAGATGGAATCCGGGCCTGTCTGGCACATAACCTCGATATTTCTTGTTGCATCACCGCATACAAAGAAGGAAGACAGTGCGCCCAGCTCTCTGATGTGGTCAAACAGTTTCTTAAACGGTGCGCTCATGAACATTTCAAAATGATCGGAAGAGATCTGGGAAATCAGTGGGTCTACCACCGCGATCACATCCATGCCTGCTTCAATATAATATTCAGCCATCTTCATAGCAATTGCGTCGCAGTACTCCAGGAACTCAATTACTGCATCTTCATCGTCGTACATATCCATGAAAATGTCATTGCCGCGCAGATGTGTTGCCAGTGTAAAAGGTCCGCAGATCAGACCGTATAATGCTGTTGTATCGCCGACCGCCTCTTTCATGCGTCTCATGACATCCATAATCATAGGAATACGTCCGGATTCTTTTGTCGGAATCGTGCAGTAACAGGGTGTTTCCAGCTCTTCTTCGCCTTCCATTGGATGATTCGCAACTGACGGCGGAGCATCATCTGCCCATACAAGTTTACATCCAAGACATTCAGCCTCAACCTGAAGGTCAAAGATGACTGGCTGTCCTGCCGGTTTATAAAGTTTATTTACTTCCATCAGCGCTTCAAACAGCTTGTCCCCGTCCTGAAGTACTTCTGTAGCAGTATAGCCCAGAAGGCTGCCTGCATGCACCCCTGCGAATGGCACCCATGCCACCTGTTCTGTCTCCTCGTGATGCAGTGTTTTGATAAGAATTTCTTTCTGATTCATTTTGTTTCCTCACTTTCTTTTTTGCTATAATTTGTTATATCAATATTTAATTATCCACATATATCATAGTCTGCCTGTGCAAGCATTGCCCTGACTTCCGGTATGGAACATCCCCGGTTTGTCCCGGTCTCAACGCTTAAGTCCCTTGGATTGACTCCGATCTCTGCATACAGCTGATTTACTCCGGCCAGCAGAGCCATCTGTTTTGGTTCATGGACATTCATGGATTGTTTTGGCCTGGTCACCAGCCTTGCAGCGGCGACAATTTTGGTTAGCTCCAGATCTGTGATCTCCCCCTTATCAAAGAAAGGGGTACCCGGCACGCCTACCCGTTTCATGCAGGCCATTACGTTTACGCCGTATTCTCTGGCACGCAGCATTTCATCCGCGATCTGTTCGTATGTATGCTCCGGCCCGATAGGTTCTACACAATAGATCAGCTCCAGCCCGGCTGCCTTGATGGCATCCAGAGTAGTAATCCTCTGTTCCTTTGGAAGATCCGTATCCTGTCCTTCATTCATTCTCACAATATGGTAGACACCTGTGAATCCCGCTTCTTTGAGCAGCTTAGCCGTTTCCAGGTCAAAATCTCCGATGTTGGCGATGAACATCATCTCTGGTGTGAGAAGCTTTTTTACTTCCCTGGAAACTTCCAGGAATCTCTCAATGCTGTAGTCCGCCGTCGTCATAAGGAACAGGGCGTCAGCCTTCTCTTCCACTGCCCTGGCAGCTTCTGCCAGTATGTCTTCCAGCGGCTTTTCCGTCTTTTCTTCTACTACAAAACTGTCCTTTGCAAGAGAACAGAACTTACAGTTTCCGGTACATGGCGCACTGTTAAGGCCAATCTGTGCAAAAACATACCCTCTTCTTCCATATTCTCTTCTGGAAAGTTCATTTGCCTTTGCCAATAACGCATAAAATGCTGAAGAGTGACTGTCTGTCCGGAGAAGTTCTACTGCATCTTCTTTTGTCAGATCCTGATTTTCATCTACTTTTTTGAAAATCTTTTCAAGTCCTTCTTTACTATTAGAAAAAGAAATCATCACTATGCCTCCCATCTGTTCTGAATTCATAGTATGATTTCTTTTCTTTTATTGCTTGCAATTTTTACAGCTAATTTGTAATTTTTTTAGGATGTTTAATAAAGCGCTCTTAAAAATCTGCTCCGGTCAGAGAACTGGATTGGCTTATTTAGATTTTCCTATTTTTCTAATAACAGCCAATTCGCCCGAAACGGCCTCATCAGATTCCAGTACCCCACCCCCAGCAGCTCATATTCCCGCGCCAGATTCAGCTTTGCCTCTATGCTCCTTACATCCTCAAACCAGACTTCATGGGCGATTCCGTCTCTTGTATAATTGAAATGCGGGCTTTGGGCAAGATCATCAAATTCTATAGAGACCCCATTTTCCGCGGCAATTTGCACGGCCTCCACATTGCCGATCAGCCTCGCTTTTGTAATCCCTCTCTCGTAAGGCAGAGGCCAGTCATACGCATAATTTGGTATTCCCATCAGAATCTTTTCCTTCGGTATCTCTGTCAGAGCATACTCTACTACTTCCCGCACCTTATTTAAAGGTGCCACTGCCATGGGCGGCCCGTATGTATAGCCCCACTCATACGTCATCAGGAAAACATTGTCCGCATTCGCCCCCAGCAGTGCGTAATCCATGCCCTCGTATAAAAGCCCCGGCTGGTCGGCCGAGGTTTTGGGGGCCAGTGCGACGGATACCTTATACCCTTCTGCATTCATAGCTTCCCGCACTCTGCCCACAAACTCCGCATAGGCAACCCGGTTCTCCGGCAGTATATATTCAAAATCAATATCAACTCCCGAATACCCCCTGTCCTGTACGGTATACAGAAGATTATCGATGACCCTTTGCTGGATTTCTTCATTTTCAACAAGTACTTTCACCAGCTGGTTATTAAATGCCCCTTCTGAAAATGGCGTCAGCACCAGAAGCGGCTCAATTCCTGCCTCCCAAGCAGCCTCGATCATCCAAAGATCATCCTGGGGAGGCGGCACGAGTTCTCCGGTAAACGTAAATCCATAAGAAAATACCAACAGTTCATTCAACGCCGGGAAAGCCTGCTCCAAAATGTACGGCTCCACAAAAGGATATGCATATCCCGTAACAAGCATATCATCCCGCATACTCGCAGATTCTTCCGGCTGCAATATAAGGAGCGCCTGCCCGATCACAAGCTGGTCCTCACCGGCCAGCTGATTGTCATATACCATCTTCCAGACAGGCACCCCCGTCTGTGCAGAAATGGAGAACAATGTGTCCCCCTGTTTTACAACATAAATCACAAAATCACCCCCTATGTAATAACATATGAGGGTGATCTTTTATTTATTCTTCAATTCCCAGTACTCTGCAAAGCGTTGACCGGAGCACATGTACATCTATGGGTTTTGCCACATGCGCTGTCATACCTGCATCCATTGAAGCCTGTACGTCTTCCGCAAAAGCGTTGGCAGTCATAGCTATAATCGGTATTTCGGCAGCGTCCGGCCTGCTCAGTTTCCGTATCACGCGGGTTGCCTCGTATCCATTCATCTCCGGCATCTGAATATCCATGAGAATTGCATCGTAAGTACCTGCCTCCGCATCCGAAAACGCCTTAACGGTCTGTAAGCCGTCCGTTTTCACATAAGATTCCGCCCCGTACATCTCCAGAAGCTCACAGAGTATTTCAGCATTGATCACATTATCTTCCGCAATCAAAAAACAACGGCCTTCAAGTAATGTGGCTTTGTCTTTGACTCCGGCTCCAGTGGCAATATCTTCTGCCCAGACATCCAGATCCTCTGCCCGTTCGCATTCCAGTTCAACCTGGAATACAGTCCCCTGAAGTTCTTTGCTCTCAACTGTAATAACGCCGCCCATCAGATCCACCAGGCCCTTGGTAATACTGAGCCCCAGTCCTGTTCCTTCCACGCGTGAAGTATTGCTGCTGCGGGTAAACGGTTCAAAAATATGTTCCAGAAATTCTGCCTTTATTCCTACGCCCGTATCCCGGATCGTAAAACGATATCGTACATGATCTTCACACCGGACAGCGGGCAGCTCTTCTACCATAAAATCCACGGTCCCGCCTTCCGGCGTGAACTTGATGGCATTGCTCAGAATATTAATAAAAATCTGATTAAGACGCAGTACATCGCCGTAAAACTTCTCATTGCAGATATCGTCTGTACGAACATAAAAGTGAATCCCCGCTGCTCTCGCCTGCGGTTCGATAATGGCTGCAAGGTCGTGCATTAGCCTGGACAGCAGAATTTTCATTCTTCCCAATGTGATCTGGGATCTTTCGATCTTGCTCATATCCAGCACATCATTGATCAGGCTCAATAAATGTTTGGAAGAAATTGATATTTTTTTCAGACAGTCTGATACTTTATCCTGGTCATCGATATGTGCACAGGCCAGTGCCGTCATCCCCATAATCGCATTCATCGGCGTACGGATATCATGGCTCATGGCAGACAGGAATTCGCTTTTGGCACGGTTCGCCTCCTCGGCAAGTTCAAGTGCTTTCTCAAGTGATCGCTTCGTCTGACGTTCCGCCGCAAGCATGTCTGTTACATCCGCCCGAACCAGACAGATTGTCCGGTGGTTTTCATCTCCCCACAAAACGTTGATCTGTTTATACCGCAGCTTAGCACTGCCGTTGTAAGGAAACACAAAATCATATCCGGAAGGTTTTTCTTTCAGCCGTTCCAGCATCGTTGACACCCTGAACTGTCTGACAGCCTCATCCCGCTCTTCCTCTGTTCCGTAATTAGCGGCGAACCCTTCCACCGTATCATCATATCTCTCAAAAAAATATGGAGAAAGGTTCTTCAGCACGGTCTCACGGGTATACATCGTCAGTGTTCCCAGGCTGATATTTATAAAGCAGGCCAGATCAAATGTGTACGCGATCATATTGAGCAGCCCCTGCTGCTCACGCAGGGATTCCGTAATGTCCGTGCGGACCAGACAGACTCTTCCAAGCCGCAGGTCAATGGAAGAGACTGTCATATTCTTAGTACGTATGTCGCCTTTTTCATCCGTAAGGGAATATGCAAAAGTATAGGAACCTTTTTCTTTCAGCCTCCTGCGTATTTCCCCGGCCTCCAGAGACTCTGCGTACTGCGCTCTGTCTTTCGGAACTATGATCTTGTCTAACATCTCTCTGATTCTGCCCGAATGGCTGCCGGAAGTTTCCGGCAGTCTGTCAGAATTCTTATTATTTGTCAGAACCGTATAATTGTCGCTGTCAAGATCCAGATCAATTACAAAGTCATAGCTGGTCACAGAGAGCTGATGCAGAATCCGGTTTGTAATCGTCTGCTCCGTAATATCTGTCACTGTCAGAATGCCGGTCACATCACCAGTATCCGGAGTTTCTACCAGAATTACTTTAAACTGCACATAACGCCCCTTTTCCTCTTTGGGCAGTTTTATATAACAATTGAGTATCTGCTCTGTATCATTTCTGCGAAAGGCCGCAAGCGCCGGCTCGTTTAAATACATGTCCAGGAATGTGTTCTGTTCTGTCCCGTCAACAATGAGGCTGGAAACACCAGTGAAAAAACTTTCCCTGTCCGTACTGAATGTGCGAAGCAGATCTGAATCTGTATTGTCAATGATCTCCAGAATCTTATTCTGTGTAATATTGCAGTGTCCGATAATCAGTGCATTCGGATCCGGTGTCCGGTAATGCTGAAGGATCATTTCTTTATACTGCTGGCGAAGCTGCTCTTTCTCTGCAATTTCTCCGCTGACATCATGATAAACAGCATAGAACTTTTTTTCACCGCTCTCCGCTTCTATTAAAGAAAGTGTATTTTTTACCCAGACATAGCCGCCATCTCCCCGTTTCAGGCGATACACAATTTCATACTGGCTGTCACCACTATGAATGTATTCGGTCAGACTGGCATGTATCCGCTCTCTGTCTTCATCGTGTACACCGGCCAAAGCATCCGTACGGTACAGATCCCAGGTCTCATCGAGGGACATACTCGTCAGTTCCGCAAAGCCTTCTGATATGAATTCCGGCACCATACTGCCGTCCTCACCAAACTTCACAACTGCAATTCCACCAGGCAGATTTTTTACAACCGTCTGAAAATACTGTTCCAGACGTTCTTTTTCTCTGCGTGTTTTTACTTCCTCCGTAGTCTCACGGACATACTTTACATATGCCGGAATGCCATTCCAGTCGGTCTCCCGGAAACGGGTACTGAAATAGCGGTCCAGCCCGCTGATCTTCATCTCGTGTTCCTGTCCGTCCGGCTCATATTTGTTCAGACAGCAGAATTCACAGGGACCTTCTTTGCCATACAGCGCGTCATAGCATTTTTTACCGACACTTTCCCTGTTGCACGGACTTCCCTTCTGAGGCTCATTCACATATAAGAGGTCATAATTATCCTTGTCAATAATATAAATATTGTCTGCCATTTCGTTTGCAATGCTCTGAAACAGACGGGTTTCCGAGGACATTCCTGTAAATACCGCGTAGAACCTGGTGCTCTCTGAGAGAGGCCCCATTCGTCTGCCATTGAGATGGATCCAGATCAGTCCGCCGTCCTTATGCCGCATCCGATAAGATACATCCAGTACCTCGCCGCTCAACAGAGCAGCCTGTGCTGCTGCCGTCACACGTTCCCGGTCCTGCTCATATATAATATTCAGGGCATCGTCCCGAATCAAGTCTTTATACTCTTCTCTTGAGTGACCTGACAGGGCCATAACGCCGTCAGAATAAAACGTTGGTATAAAATGTTGTCCTACCACCCTGTAGCTTGCGATTCCTCCGGGAATGGAATTGACAAGATGCTCCATCTCCAGCTGAGCCTCTTTCAGTTCTGAAATATTATGAAATATACAGAGCAGCAGAGGGCAGCCATCCTCCTCCCCGCACCATTTCATCTGGACGCGAACCCACACAATGTACCCTTCCCGATGTTGTTTGCGGAATTCAAATTCTGTCACTTCATGAGTCCTGATTACCTGTCTTGCCATTGAAACAACCATGTCGGCGTCTTCCCAGTAGGTCAGTTCTGCTGCATCGCCTGCAATCAGTTCACGATACTCTTCTACCGTATATCCCGACAATGCAGGTACGCCGTCCGAAAAATAAACCGTCTCGAATATATCTGATACCTTATAGATCGCAACACCGCCAGGTATGGCATTGATAATATCCTCCCGCCTTAAAGCAAGAGGAGTCTCGCTCGTCATAGCTGCTCCTCCCTTTTCAAAGCTGCCCGCAGCTCATCTGCCCTTACAAATTCACATTTAATCTCCTGATATAAATCAGTATAACCCGCCTGTTCATCACAGCTCCTCAGCGGCTCCACGATTGCACACACTTTATCAAAAAGCGGAGTAAGCCCCATATTCCCTGCGACACCTTTTAGCGTATGTGCCGCCTCAAAAGCGCCCTTCAGGTCATTATCCCCCAGGGCAGAGCCTAATTTATTCATACTTTCATCTTCAAAAAACTTGTCCAGAAACTTCATGTACATTCTCTCATTATTGATAAAACGCGCCATGGTTGTATCATAATCCCCGCCATAAGCCTCAAATACCTCTTTGAATCCACTCATAACATCACAACCTCCTTTCCCGATCTTAGTACGTCTTACTGTAAAATCGCTGTCTGATCACGATCTGGAGAATCCGGTGTCTTATCTCCCTCCAGAATAAAATCATATAAAACCTGATACAGCCGTTTCGGTTCAATCGGCTTTGCCAGATGGGCATTCATTCCTGCAACTTTACTCTTTTCAATATCATCGTCAAAAGCATTGGCTGTCATCGCAATAATCGGCACACTCCTGGCATCACTGTTACTGAGATGCCTGATGTTGGCAGCCGCCGTCAGTCCGTCCATCAGCGGCATACGGATGTCCATAAGGATCGCATCGTAATCCCCTTCTTCTGACTTGCTGAACTTTTCCAGCGCACGCAGTCCATTCTCTGCCGTATCGACTGTAAAATTGCGGCTTTCCAGCAGCATTACTGCAACTTCCGTATTGATTGCATTGTCTTCCACCAGTAAAACACGCCTGCCGGTAAAATCATAATCAATGACTTCCGCCTGCTTTGCCTCTTCTTCCTTCCTCCCCAGAGCCCTGGTGAACGCAGAAACCAGGGAAGACTTAAACATTGGTTTGCTCATCAGAAGATTGACACCGGCCAATTTGGCTTCGTGCTCAATAGCAATCCAGTCATAGGCAGTCATGATTATAATGGTCACTTCCGGCCCCACTCTGCGGCGTATCTCACGTGCCGTCTCGATCCCGTCCATTCCCGGCATCTTCCAGTCTATCAGGATCATATCATAATATCTGCCCGTTGCCCAAAGCATCTCCACTCTGTCCACAGCTTTCCGTCCGCTGTCTACCCACTCTGCTTTTATTCCCATCTCTTTGAGTGTCACAACAGCCCCCTCACAGACAGCCACGTCATCATCCACCACCAGCGTTTTCAGATGAGAAAAATTATAATTCTGCTTTCTTTGATTATGTCTCAGCTTCTCCTCCTCACTGATTCCCAGCTTCACATCTACCATAAACTCCGTGCCAATTCCCTTAATAGACCTCACCGTAATTCTGCCGTCCATCATGTCTACTATATTCTTTGAAATTGCGAGACCCAGCCCTGTTCCACCATAAAGCGCTGTGGTTCCGGTTGATTCCTGTGAAAACGGTTCAAATATGTGAGGAATAAACTCTTCGCTCATTCCCACGCCCGTATCATTTACAATAAATCTCATTAAAACATCATTCTTAGTTCTCTGCCGCTGTTCCACAGAAAAGGTGACTCTGCCGCCTTCACTGGTGAACTTAATGGCATTACTCAATATATTGATCAGCACCTGCTGAAGTTTCATTGCGTCTCCAATGTAAAAATCATCCAGAACCGGGTCAACGATGCATTCGTATTCCACATTCCTGGATGCCGCCTGGGCATAACAGATGGAATTGATTCCATTGATAAATTCCTCGGTAGGAATCTTTTCATTCTTCAGCAGCATCTTGCCGCTCTCAATTCTGCTCATATCCAGGATGTCATTGATCAGTGACAATAAAAATCTGGAAGAAATACCAATCTTTGATATACAATCCTGCACTTGTTCATCGTCTCCGATTGACTGAGCAGCAATTGCGCTCATGCCGATGATTGCATTCATCGGCGTCCGGATCTCATGGCTCATCCTGGACAGAAAATCTGATTTGGCTGCATTTGCCTGTTCTGCCGCCACCAGCGCTGCCGCAAGTTCCTCTTTCTGCTGCTGTTCCTTGCGTACCACATCGGTCACATCTGTACGGGCAAGGCATACCCGCCCGAGTTCCTTATTAATATAAAAAACCTGAAACCGTTTCATCCTGACATCGCCGCACTCATCATGCATCTCCAGGCTGAATGTATAGGCTTCCTGGTGTTCAAGCAGCTCCTGCATATATCCATAATCCAGCCTTCTCAGATATTCCTGTGCAGCCGGAGTGTCCATAGACCGCTCAGCGATCTCCCGAATCGCTTCGCCAAAATTCTTTTCCAGCCAGTCAGGCCCTCTTCCGCCGCTTTCAAAGTTAATTCCGCGGAACTTATCGTTTCGGATATCAATCTCTGTAATCGCCTCATAATCCAGAGCTGCAATCTTATTAATCAGCTGTTCTTTGAGTTTTTGTTCCGTAATGTCAAATGTATAGAAGAAGACAATGACATCTCCAGTCTCAGGATTCAAAAATGAGCGAAAATTGGTGCGCGCCCAGAACAGACTTTTATCACTGCGCCGGCGCAGATATTCAAAGCAGTAATCTACATTGCCCGCCGCATAATCTTCCAGAACTTTTTCCCGGTCAAGCACACTTAATATCTGCTCACGGTCTGCTGCTTCAACAGCGGATGCCGCCAGATTAATAATGCTCTCCTGGTATGTTGCCCCAACATGTGATATTGCCGATTCCGGATCAGTCAGGTAATTTTCCAGCTGATTCCTTGTGATATTAAACCTTCCCTGTGTACTCCCCCCTGAGGAAGACAATTCGGCAAAATACTCCAATTCTTTCTCATACAGATCCCGCATGCGGCTCTCGAGCAGCTTTTCCTCCGTAATATCCACAAAAACGCAGTAAAAATACTGTTCCCGGTTTTCCTCCATAAGCAGCTGGGCTTTCAGGGATATCCACTTTACTTCTCCGTTTTTACATATAAGCCGGTTCTCATTGTTGACGGTATTTCCATCCGCCAGCTGAGTTTCCAGCTTCTTTTTCATCACAGTCAGATCTTCCGGGTATATCACGGAGGAAAGCCTGTTTCCCATTGTTTAAAACTCTTCTCTTGTATAGTCCAGAAATTCGAAAAAACCATCGTTTGCATCTATAATAGAAAAATATTCATCAAATCTGCAGCGAAATACAGCACCGGGCACATTATTATAAATGTGCAGCACTTCATTCTGTGCCTTTTTCTGTGTGGTTATATCTATACATACAGAAGTAATGGCAGGCCTGCCGTTTTCGTCTGCCATCCGCCGCCCCATATCGTGTACCCATATGTATAATCCGTCTTTCCGCTTCATCCTGTATTCCACGACATACTCATCTTTACATTGTAACTGCCGCTCTACTTCCTCATCCACTCTCTTTCGGTCATCCGGATGCATACAGTTCGTAATCAAACCTTCGATATCTTCCACGAATTCTGCTTCGTTCTCATAGCCCAGATAATCCAGCATCCTGCGGTTTATAAAGTAAAAAGGGAAACCAGATTCTATGTAACCTCCCATCATACCGCCGGCAATTGACTCGTTCAGGAGCTCATTCCGCTGCTTCATCACATTTTCAAAAACCAGTGTCTTCGGATAATGTTCTCCGCCCTGCTGGCTGCTTCCCGGTTCTGCCGCATGAAAACAGCAGATCAGCCACTTACCCTCTCTACTTTTTAAAGTGAAGAAAAAACGAAGGTGCCACATGTACATTGAATTGATCAGTGTCAGATCCACAGCCTGTGTATAAATATCCTCAGCCAGGCGCTGCTCATAGATTACTGAAAAATCCATGTTAAAGGGTTCTGGAATCTCACAAATGTCCTGACTGACATACCTTGTCATCATTTCTTTTCCCTTGGCAGTTTCACCAAGTCCAGTGCCGACAAATTTTATATCATCTGTCAGATAAGAAACTGTCTTTTCCAGATTCCGTTCCTGAAACCAGGCCCTGCAGAAAAACTGCACTGTCTGCCGCTCATCTATTCGTACCGTCATACTATTCCTCTTTCCTTCCATTACCTGCAGTGCTGCTGTACTCTTCTAAAAGAGCTTTAAATTCTTCGCAGGGCATTGGCCTTGCAAAATAATACCCCTGCACATAGTCGCAGCCAATCTGGCGGAGACGTTCCAGCTGTTCCGCAGTCTCAACACCTTCTGCAACCACGTCCAGATGCATCCAGCGTGCCAGATCAATAATAAACTGCAGAATCCCCTGGCTGTTCGGCTTTGCCGTCTCACTCCGGATAAACTTCATGTCCAGCTTCAGGATATCGATCGGCATCTCATTCAGCATATTCAAAGAGGAATACCCGCTCCCAAAATCATCCATCTCAATTACAAAGCCAATGTCTCTAAGAAGGCTTACCATATCTATAATCTGTTTCGGATTCTCAGTATAGGCGCTCTCCGTAATCTCCAGATGCAGCCTGGCCGCCGGCAGGCCGTACTTTTTAACGGTTTCTTTCAGAATCCCGGCCAGATCCGCATTGTAAATATCCGCCCGGGAAACATTCACAGAAACTGCAATCTGCGGAAATCCCTTCTCATCCCATTCTTTCATGTCGCTGCACACCTTATCCCAGACAAACTGATCCAGCTTCGTAATAAATCCATTCTCTTCAAACAGAGGGATGAACTCTGCCGGAGACTGCATACCCCATTCGGGATGTTTCTACCTCACCAGAGCCTCGGCTCCCGCCATCTTCTCGTCCGAAATCCGGTACTTGGGCTGGTAGTAAACCTGGAACTGCTTCTGATCCAGCGCAGACTCCATACAGTCTGTAATCGCCTGCTTCTTCAGCATCATATTGCGCAGCATATCGTCATATTCCGCAAAGTACTTTCCATACTGTCCCTTTATACTGCATGCAGCCAGCAGCGCCCTGTCACACATCTGCTCCACAGAAATCGAACTGTCTACAATCGTATAAACGCCCCATTTCATCGCAATATTCTTGATATTCGCCTCTTCGTTTACCTGTTCACTTGCTTCGATAAACATCTCATCCGTATAATCCCCGCATCTTTCAATAAGACATGCAAAACGGTCTGAATTCAGGCGGCCGCAGATGCCTCTCCCCTCCGCTCTCTGTCTGTACATATCACCGACAGCACAAAGAAGACGGTCTCCCGTCGGAACACCGAACACATCGTTAATTAATTTAAAGTTCTCAATATCTGAACAGATAATGTCATACTCTCTATCCGGATTTCTCAAAAGAATGTCCTTCACCATCTGATAGAAAAACTCTTTGCTGTACAGCCCGGTCAGCCTGTCATACTGAATCAGATTGATCATAGCCGCCGTCTCCCGCAGGTTGATTATGTTGGCCGCCCTGTGGAGAATGATCTGAGGTTTATAGGGCTTGGCCACAAAATCCGCAGCGCCGTGCGACAGAGCCGCCACCTCATCCGATTCGCCGTCGTTCTGCGTTGCTACAATAACAGGAATGGAAGAAAATGCCGGTTCCGCTTTCATCACAGAGAGGAATGTATAGCCGTCCATAACCGGCATAACAATATCCAGAAGAATGAGTGAAATCCCCTCTCCATACTGCTTTAATATATCTAAAGCTGCCTGCCCGTTCTCGGCCTCCAGAACATTATATTCTGAGGAAAGGATCTGGCAAAGCAGCTCTCTGTTTAATTCATTATCTTCCACGACCAAAATTTTTTTCTTCGAAAACATAATTTCCATCCTTCTGTTTAAAAGTTATTCATCTGATGCACAATAAACGCCTTATATCTTAACTAATTTTACCATAGCGTTTGTGAAAAGACAATCTTTCTCCTGCGGCTTTCTCATCAATATTTTTATATTTTACGAGGAAGGAATCAGCGCACATCATCATGGATCAGGTGCCATATGCCTCAGACAGCGGACGGATGTTAATGATTTACCAGAAAAAACAGCCTCCTGCTGTAATTCACAGGAGACTGTTCCATATTTTTCTGCTAAGAGCCACGAATAGTTCAATACTACATCCCTTCTTTTAACACATTATGATCCCTCAGCAGCTTTTCCACAACCGTTCCTTTCACCAGACCAATGACAGGCTTTTTCAATACATTCAGCGGCCCCGGAAGGTTCATTTCAAGCGGTGATTTTCCATCCATCAATTTAACAGAGCTGTCCAGAAGCTCACGTACATCATAGACGCTTCCCCATACTTCCGGGACGCCTCTGTCCACCCCGAGCAGTCCATATACAGCTTCCATTGCAGTTCTTACCGAATATTCTGTTGTAAAGACTGTGTCCCTTGGTGTCTGGGCGAATTGTCCGAGAAAAGCAAAGTTCACACAGCCATCCGGAATAACATCCGGGCGGTCTCCCTTTGTTCTTGGCATGAAAAATGCTGTAATGTACGGCATCATCGTAGGAACGCAGACCGCACTCTTTTCTGCCAGTTCCGGAATCTTCTCAACCGGAACGCCGATGTGGAACAGCCATTCTTCCGTGATTTCTTTTCCGGTGCAGTCTTTCATAGGTTTCTTCACATAGTCCCCGGGTACGTCTGTAAATAATCCATATACCCACACGCAGACCTTTTCCGGATCCTGTCCTTTAAACTGTCCCTGTCTGTTAATTGTCCAGCTCATCAGCCATTTAGAATCTCTGCAGCTGACGATTCCGCCTGTTACGACATTACCGCTTCTTGGGTCACGCTTACAGATATTGGTAATGTAAGGAATGATTTTATCATCCTGCGTTGTAATCGTAGCTGATTCCCAATTGGTTTTGGGAATATCGGAACAGAACTTCTCCGGACGTCCAAATGCAGGATCCTGTTTTGCGATATTCTTCCAGAGACTCCAGCATCCGCTGGTCCTGACTTCTGCATCACCATTAGGTGCATGATCCTGGTCTCCGTAGATGGTTCCTTCTGTACAGCTTCCATTTGTTACAAATACAAGATCATTATCCGTGAGCAGGATTCCCTTTTCCACACCTTTTACTTTACACTCAATCGCTGTTGCAGTTTTTTTACTGCCCTTGCAGTCAAAAATTACATTTGTCACTTCTGTATTAAACTGGAAGTCTACTCCTGCTGCCTCTAAATATCTTTGCATTGGAAGAATGAGAGACTCATACTGGTTATACTTTGTGAATTTTAACGCGCTGAAATCCGGGAGTCCCGCAATATGATGGATAAATCTCTGAAAATACAGTTTCATTTCCAGTGCACTGTGCCAGTTTTCAAAAGCAAACATCGTTCTCCAGTATAACCAGAATGTGGAATCAAACACTTCTTCGTCAAACACATCCTCTATGGTTTTGTCATACAGGTCCTCATCTTTTGTCATGAAGAGCTTCATAATCTCCATACAGCCTTTCTGGCTCAGGTTGAATTTCCCGTCTGTATGGGCATCCTCCCCCCTGTTCACGGTTGCCCTGCACAGTGAATAGTTCGGGTCATGTTTGTTCAGCCAGTAGAACTCATCTAATACGGAAGCATCCGGCCTTTCAATGGATGGGATACTCCGGAACAAATCCCACAGACACTCAAAGTGGTCTTCCATCTCACGCCCGCCGCGCATGATATAACCGCGGGTGGAGTCGTAAATACCATCGCAGGCCCCTCCTGCTATATCCATAGCTTCCAGAATATGGATGTGAGAACCCTCCATCTGGCCGTCCCTTACTAAGAAACATGCCGCTGCCAGAGATGCCAGGCCGCTTCCAACAATGTATGCATGTTTTTCGTCCACGCCTTCCGGCTTTTCAGGACGTGCAAATGCTTCATAATTTCCATTTGTGTAATAGATTCCTTTGCTGTTTTTCCCGTGCTTACCGCGCTCCGTATTTCTGTATTCATTTTCCACGGATGCTGTTGTTTTTTCTTTAACGTCTTCCTCTTTACTCTCTTTTGCTTTCTTTGCATATAATACAGCTGCACCTGCGCCAACTGCAATTGCAGAAGCAACGCCTAATTTCGTTCCTTTTTTTGCCATCGCTGTTACCACCTTTCCAACATATATAAATTCACATGATCTCTTGCTTCGGCTATATCATAACTCTGCCGTTTTTTTATCGCAATTTACAAAACAGGGGATTTGA
>LDAQ01000087.1 GCA_001028025.1 Faecalicatena fissicatena
TCACGGTAAGCGCCCCCCTTCATCCCCTCCCGAGTCTAAAGCTCGTAAGCTAAATCCCAATATCTCCAGTTGCGATTTTCTCCGCAATCGTCTTCTCATTTTCTTTTGCCTTCTCCCTCGTCATCCCAACACACAGGAAAAGAACTGCCGCCGCTATGTAAAATACAGCCGGTGCAAAGTTAATCACCATATCCATATGTGTCAGCACCATAGGACTCATCGTCTCTGAGTTTGCCACATATCCTACTGCACTTAATGCAAGAATCCCAACGGACCCTCCGATTGCATTCCCCAGTTTCGTAGAGAAAGATACGCAGGACTGGATGACTCCGTCAGACCGGACACCGGTTTTAAGCCAGTTGTCATCGATCACCTCGGCACTCAATGTAAAACATGTAATTGAAACCAGATTCGTAAAGCCATATACAAAACCGGATAATATCACCATACCTGTGAGGCCATTCTCCCCGATGATAAAGAACCAGACACAGCAAAGTGCCTGTGCGATACATCCGGCCGCGCCCACGTATTTTTTGCTGAAACGGTTTAATAAAAATGGGGCATAGAAATTCACCGCCAGCAGTCCGGCTGACATCGCGGTTGCAAATCCTGCCATTAGAACAGGCTCTTTCAAGATATAGATAAAATAATACGCCATAATGCCGATTCTTCCGAACAGCCCTGTCAGGAAGGTCAGCATTGCAAGCATTACAAACACCGCGTTACGGTCTCTGAATGTAATTTTAAAGGATCTCAGCAGTTTCTTCATGGTATCGCCAATTGTCTCCTTAGGTTCACCATCTCTTCTGCCGATTATTTCTTTCGTAGAGAAAAAACATACCAGGAAACATGGAATACACACAATTGAAAACATCAGCGCCGACATGAAGTATCCTGTTCCCGAGGTCAGGGAACCACCGCCCCAGAAAAGAATCATCGGCATTGTCACAGCGCTGATGACCATCTGGATCAGCCCGGAACCAACACCCTTAAACGCATTCAAAGCTACCCGTTCTTCATTCAGGGCTGTCATTGTATTTGCCACACACTGCGTAGAAATATTAACAGCCGTATAGGCCATGCCTGTAGCGATATAAGTAAATCCGCACCAGAGCACTTTCCAGCCGCCGGGTATATCCAGGTTCAAAAATGTAAGGCAGTTAAACAGTGCAAGAACCGGTGCACCCCATAAAATATACGGACGGAAACGCCCCCATTTCGACTTTGTATTTTCAGCGATTGCACCAAACATTGGATCATTGACAGCATCCCAGATGCGTGCTGCCAACATGATGATCGATATAGCGGCCGGCGCCAGTCCCACAACATCCGTATAAAAGATCGTCAGATAAGAACTGATCAACGTCCACGAACATTGTGACCCGATTTCGCCGAAACTGTATCCGAGTTTCGTCTTTAATGGAAGTTTCCAGTTTACGTCAACCGTTTTAAGCGCATTATTTTCACTCATTTTTCTTTTTCCTTTTCGGGAGCATAAACCAATTCTTCCCCTGCCTTTGTCACTCTATTAGTTAGCTTATCATACTCTATGTCGGATTACCATTATATACTTTATTCTGTACCTTGCTGCGGATCCGCCCGCAGGGCATGAGTTACGGTGTGCCCTGGGGTATAAATTTTTCCGCGTAATGGCAGGCCGCGGCATGGCCCGGTTTCAGCTCACGAAGCACGGGTTCTTCTGCTCTGCACTTATCCTCTGCGTAAGGACAGCGTTCCGCAAACCGGCAGCATTTTTTCGGATCAATTGGAGAGGTAAGTTCGCCCTTCAACACCATCCGCTGCTTGCTGATATGTACGTTCGGAATCGGGATCGCAGACAGCAGTGCCTGGGAATATGGATGAATCGTATTCTTAAAGATTTCTTTTGCAGGGCATTTTTCAATCACCTGTCCCAGATACATCACTGCAATGTCATCGGAAATATGTTTGACGACCGACATATCATGGGTAATGAACATGAAGGTCAGTCCTCTTTCTTCCTGCAAGTCCTGAAGAAGATTTAGGATCTGTGCCTGAATGGAAACATCCAGTGCAGAGACAGGTTCATCACATACTATGAAATCCGGGTCCAGGGACAATGCCCTGGCAATTCCGATACGCTGGCGCCTGCCGCCGTCCAGTTCATGAGGGTAAGAGCTTTCCAGACGCGCTGCCAGCCCTACCAGCTCCATCATTTCCTGTGCCTTTTTTGTCACTTCCGTTTTTGAAAATTCTTTATGGTTTACCCTAATCGGCTCTTCTACCAGCTGCAGGACATTCATTCTGGGGTCCAGGGATGCGTAAGGGTCCTGAAAGATCATCTGTATATTTGAACGGTAGTTTTTCTTAAATTCCTTGATCGGCATGCCTGCAATATCGGTTCCGTTGTAGAGCACTTCCCCCGATGTGGCATCGTGCAGCCTCATCAGCGTCTTTCCAAGCGTTGACTTCCCGCATCCCGACTCGCCGACAATACCGATGGTCTTCCCCCTTTCAATATTCAGGGTTACGTTGTCAACCGCATGTAACTCGCCTCTCGGAGTAGAAAAATATTTTTTCAGATTCTTTACTTCAATTAAATGATCCATCTATTTTTCCTCCTTTTCTGCTCTATAGTTAAAACATTTTACCCAATGTTCTTCATTCACATTTACAATCCGGGGATCTCCCGATTCACACTGCTCACATTTTTCCGTACATCGGTCAGCAAAGCTGCAGCAGCATGGGAGCTTCGACGGATCTGTTACCATCCCCGGCACAACCCTCAGCCTTTTTACATCCTTGTCCAGAGATGGAATCGATTGATACAGGGCTTTTGTATATGGATGTTTCGGATGATCAAATACCTCTTCCACGGTTCCGTATTCTACCAGTTCACCGGCATACATAACTGCACAGTGGTCACACATTTCGGCAACCACTCCCAGATCATGGGTAATCAAAATCATCGATGTCCCCTGCTTTTGCTGAAGAGATCTCATCATATCCAGGATCTGTGCCTGGATGGTTACATCAAGCGCTGTCGTCGGTTCATCCGCAATCAGCAGTTCCGGTTCACAGGCCAGTGCGATTGCGATGACAATCCTCTGTTTCATTCCGCCGGAGAACTGATGGGGGTAATCCTTATACCGCTCCGGGACGATTCCCACCATTGCCAGCATCTTCTGGGCGCGCTGCAGTGCCTCTGCCTTTGAACAGCGGTCATGGAGCAGGATGACTTCGGCAATCTGATCGCCAACCGGCTTTACGGGATTTAAGGCTGTCATTGGATCCTGGAAGATCATAGATATTTTTTTTCCGCGCACTTTCCGCATTTCTCTGGCGGATTTGTCAAATAAATTCTCCCCTTCCAGTTCAACGCTTCCCTGGATCACATGTCCTACTTTATCCGGTAAAAGTCCCATAATTCCGAGTGCGGTTGTCGTTTTCCCCGCTCCGGTCTCCCCTACAAGACCCAGGACTTCTCCCTTTTTTATTTCAAAACTGATGTTGTTTACCGCTTCTACTACTTCTTCATCCGTCTCATAGTGAATCACGAGATCTTTTACATTTAATATATTCGTACTCATAGTTACGCTCCTTACTTCAGCCTTGGGTCAAATGCATCGCGAAGACCATCACCCATCAGATTGAATGCAAAACATGTGATCATAATCATCATCGCCGGGAACAGCATCATATATGGCGCCGAGGTCAGATATGCCTTTCCGTCGTTCAGGATCAGTCCCCATTCCGGGGTCGGTGCTGCGAGTCCGACACCAATGTAACTCATGGATGACATCATCATGATAGATACCGCCAGGAATCCGACAAAGTAAATAATCATGACTCCAACCGCATTCGGAATCATATGTTTGATAATCATCTGCACCTGATTCACTCCGATTGCTTCTGAGGATTCAATATAGTCACTGCCACGGACACGAAGGATTGCTGCCCTGTTATTTCTTGCCATGGTCGGCATGGAAGCGAACATGATTGCCGCAACCAGCTGGGGGATACCGTTTCCTAACACCGCAACGATACACATTGCCATCATGATCATCGGAATGGACTGAAAGATATCCATGACACGCATAATAAGCGTATCTACAATTCCGCCGCAATATCCCGCGATAATTCCAAGCAGGCCGCCGCTGAAAAAAGCTGCGATGGTACAGAAGAGCGCAATAATAAGCGAATATCTCGCACCATAGATTACCCGGCTGAATATATCTCTTCCGAACTGGTCTGTTCCGAAGAAGTGTGCGGAACTCGGTGCCTGCATCATAGCGCTGTAATCCTGGGTCTGATAGCCGTATGGTGCGATCAGGGGTGCAAATATTGCAATCAGGATCAGGATACAGACTACAGCCAGTCCAAGAAGTGCCGTTGGATTACGTTTGAATCTTTTCCAGGATTCATATGCAGGTGTTGACTTGACAGGTTTTTTTCTTTTTGCATTTCTCTTTTCTATTTTCTCCATTGCAGGAGTATGCATTTTAGCCATTCTTTTCCCCTCCTACGCCGCTTTCAGACTTTTCTGCTTTCGGGGTGTTTTCTTTGCCCCGCCTGAAATAATTGTTGTTTTTAATCGCGGATCAATCATAACAAAACTGATGTCTACAAGCAGGTTGATAATTGTAAGAACCATTGCAATGATAAGCGCGCCTCCAAGAACCGACGGGTAGTTGCGCTGTGTGATCGCATCTACAATATATTTCCCCACACCGGGCACACCAAATACTGTCTCCAGAACCATTCCGCCGCCGATCGAATTGCCAAGACTCGTACCTACCGACTGTGCAACCGGGATCATGGCATTTCTCAGGGCATGGTGCTGTGTAATATTTTTTTCTGACTGTCCTTTTGCACGGGCGGTCCTGATATAATCCTCTCCCAGAACTTCCAGCATAGAAGAACGGGTAATACGGGTATAGCTTGCAACGGATGCGAGTCCGATACACAGCATAGGCATAATATAGCCCTGCCATGTGTCAATTCCGTTGGCCGGCAGGATATGTAAATTTACTGCAAAGACCATGATAAGCACCAGCGCAATCACAAACTCCGGAACAGACTGAAAGAACATCGATACAACGAGCACGCCGGAATCGACCACCGTGTATTTTTTTAATGCCGATATAATTCCCAGAAGGACGCCGATCAGCGCACCCATTATCACTGCGCCAAGCGTAATCTTTGCCGAAGTGGCAAGCCTGGGCAGGATTTCCTGCAGTACCGGTTTGCCCGTGCGGTATGAGTCTCCAAAGTCCCCTTTTGTCACAATATCTTTGATATAATGAAAGTACTGGGTCACGACCGGATCATTCAGGCCTAACTCTTCTCTCTTTTCCTGTACCTGTTCTTCCGAAGCGCTGTTGCCCAGGATCTGTCTTGCCGGGTCTCCGGGGGTGAATGTTTTTAATGCAAAGATTATAATTGTTACCCCAAACAAAATTGGTATCAGATACAGAATTCGTTTTATAATATATTTAAACATCTGCTGTCTCCTATTTTCCTCTTTTCAAATATTGCCCAGAGATTTTACATCTCCGGGCAATATGAATCCATACTTGCTCTTCACATATTACTTATAAAGTTGTGTTACATCAATGAAACCGCGTTCTCTTACGTTGAATCCCTTCAGGTCTTTTGCCAGTACTGATGCTTTCATCTCTGAATACAGGTTTGAACAGATCGTCTGCTCCTTCACAATCTTGTCCAGTTCCGCTGCATATTCTGCAACCTTATCTGCATCAGATTCACTCACCATGTTCTGGATTGTGGTGTCGATCTCGTCGGTAGTCCATTTTGGCCCGCCGATCACCATTCCCGGTCCTTCCACATTTAATTTCTGTAAGAACGGCATTACATTTGCAGGGATTCTGACGTTTGGTGTATCACCAATACAGATCAGATCGTAATCTCCGCCAAATGCCCCTTCTACAAACTGTGCTGTGTCAGGTGTGTCAATCGTAAGCTTAATGCCCGCCTCTGCAAGGTTTGCCTGCATAACGGTAAGTACCGGAGTAATATCCTGCAGTCCAAGCGCCGTAATCTCAAGCCCGTCTGCATAGCCTGCTTCTTCCAGAAGTGCTTTTGCGCCTTCTACATCAACGGCTCTCTCCTCTGAAGTATAAGCGGAAGCATAGAACGTACATCCTGAATCCCAGTAAGAATCTGCTGCCCCTGCAAATCCGGCTGTTCCAACCTGTGCAATTGCATCAAAATCCAATGCCTTATCAATGGCTTCCCGAACCTTCTGTTCCTTTGTCGACCCTGCATTATCCCCCATGTTATACCACAGATGGATCTCCTGTCCAAAGGAATAGATTGCCGTATTTACTGCATCGCTCTCCGCGTAGGTGGCCGCCTGGCTTACCGGCATATCATATGCCACATCTGCATCTCCTGATTCTACTGCCATCTCCCGGGCCGCTGCATCACTGGTGAAGGTAAATACGATGGTCTTATAGTATCCCGCATAATCTTTATTCCAGTAATTGTCGTTTCGTTCCACAGTAATAGACTGTCCGTTCTTCCATTCTTTGAACTTATATTTTCCGCAGCCAATCATCGGATTTGTCTGTACTCCTTCAATTCCGCCTGCCGCATTGATTTCATCTTCTGTAACGATACCACAGCTTGACCAGCTCAGCATGATAAGGAAATCCGGTGCAGCTGTATTGAACTCGATTACGACTGTATGTTCATCCTCTGCCGTCGCTCCGACAAGGTACTTGCCAATATCGTTTGTCGCATTTAATCCTACCCACAGCTCGTTGCAGTCATATACAACATCCTCTGCTTCCAGCAAAGTTCCGTCCGTCATCGTTACATCATCACGAAGTTTGAATCTGCAATGTGTGTCATCGATCCATTCCCACTCTGTCGCCAGATTCGGAAGCACTTCATTGGTGCTGTAATCCACGGATACCAGCGTATCCACTAAAGTTCCCCCAATGATCTGCTCCTCATTTTCTGTCTTTCCTGCTGCGACAGCGTAAAGAGTTGACGGTTCTGATGCAAGTCCGACTGTAAGGGTCTCATCGGAAGTCTCTGTATTAGCGGCATCTGTGCCCGGAGTTAATACCTTTGTTTTTACGGCTGTGCTGTCCGCAGCTTTTGAGTCTTTTGCTGTATCCGAAGACTCTGCCCCACCGCATGCAGCTAACGAAAGTGTCATTGCCCCCGCCAGTAAAACTGCTGTTAACTTTCTCAATTTCATATTCATTTCCTCCTCTTTCTTTGTGGTTCCAGTGTAACAGTACGCCTCACTCTCTGCATGCCTGATACCGTCCACTTTTTGCATATAATAATGACCTCTTTCGTTCTCCTGAAATTATCTAGTCAAAAATATGCCGTTAATTTTTGTCCTGTCTTTCTGCCACATTCTTACTGGTCTGCTTCTACAAGGAATTCTTTTATATACTGAAAATCATTCGGGTCATAACATACTATTTCATAGGTTTTGATATCCGGATTGCTGAACACAGTGGTCAGCCCTATGAATTGCGTCAATGTAGATGCCAGGTTCAAAACGTCCCTTTCCTCTGTGATCAGTTCCACTCTGCCCCTGCATTTTGCAAGTGCTTTATAAAATCCATCTACATTGGTAATCTGCTTTACTTTCATATTATCTTCTCCTTTCCGAATTACTTCTTCTTGCTGATGTCTATCATTTTATATAAAAAAAGCACAGGAATCTCATTCCTGTGCAACTTTTTACAATACAATATTGACCTCTTTCTTTTAACGCTGTCTTCCTCAGGCAATTATAACACCTGCTTTTCTGACCTCTATGGAAGCCGCCTCACTCTCACAAATACAATTTCATTCGCCTGCATTAGTATATTCAGTTTTAAAGTATGATCCTTTGCCTCCGTTTTTTGAATAATCAGCCTTGGCTCGCACATCCTCCTGAAATATTTGATGTCATTTCTCGACAGCTCGGGTTCGAAATCCAGCTCCTGCCAGATGTTCAGTACGCTTCCGTTCTGTTCGTTGATCCGATACATTTTTATCTTATATCTGCCATCTGCCACATCCCTCAGTTCCAGCTTCAGATCCAGCTCATCTCTGTCTTCGTAATACTTCCACAGATGTTCTTTTTCAAGTTCATCCTCTTTTGTAAAGTAATAATTATACCCAAGCGTCCTCTGGTTATGACAGACGATTCCATAGGAATCCGCCCCATCCGTTGAGATCAGGTAGTTCTCGCCCTTTCCTGCGCAGTTGGAATAAAGGCGTTTCATGAATTCAAAAGCAAATCCCGCCGGTTTTAGAATTCCATCTTTTGTCATTAATCCGGTTCCGCCATTGACGAGTTCATTGGAATCATAATATTCGGAATTCCTGTCACTGCCCAGCCAATATGCCAGATCATCTGCGATCCCATATACATCCAGGAGATTTTTAATAATATAGGCACCTTTAAAGCAGCTGTCATTGATAAAATTTCTGGCCGAGATCGTCATATTCCATTCTGTAACATAAAGTGTTGTATTTTCAAAACCGGTAATCCGCAGCAATTCTCTTTCGCTTTCGACCCGATGTTTCAGGCATTCATTATCCGTACACCTCTTCGCATAGTGATCCTGCCCATCCACGCCCCTGTCATACGGGAAGATTATCATTGATATAAAATCCGGCTTACTCGCCTGCTTCATCCAGTTCTGGTAGAAAACAATTCTGGACTGTTCTGAATTATCTAACCGGATACCGCATCCTCCTACTTCTATCTTGCTGTTATATTTTTTTACAGTAGACTTCAGTGTACGGAACAGGTCAAAATAAACCACCATGGATTCGGGATCATCCCATTTATTTTCATTAAACCAAAGCTCAATTCTCCAGAAGTCTAATGCCGATCTTCCATACCGCTGGGTAAGATGACGGAACAGCGCCTCTAAAAGCTCTTCCCACTCTTTCACGTTTGCAAACTCCACATTGCGGGTTCCCTCTACTTCCACCTTCTGCACATTGTATGTGATCATACGCGGCTTTGGCCCCATCTCAATATGCGGTTTAATTCCAAACCGAATTAAAAAATCAAGAATGGTATCTATTCTGGAAAAATTATAATGCCCCTCCGATTTTTCAGGATCCAGCAGCATCTCTCCTGTAAACGGATTGCAGAACCGGGCGTACTCAAAATCCAGCGATTCTTTCAGAAGCATGACATGCTCCTGAATCTCCGATTTCAACAGGTCTGAGGCCATACCCACATTGAGGGTGCGCCCCCAGTTTTTCATCTGTTCCGTGTTCTTAACCGAATGACTGTTCTCCTGCTGTTCAACCTGATTTACTTCTTTCTTCTCTGTCTGGCTGGTAATCAGATACTGCTCCAGCCGCTCCTCAATTACCGTGTCTTCCGTCTGCTGCTTCGGCTCTTCTTTCTGTTCCTTTAATCTTTTCCGCAGGGCGGAAGGCGTTTCCCCATATGCCTTCTTAAAGGCCTTATTGAACACCGCCACACTGGCAAAACCATTATCATAAGCGATCATGGTTATTGGTGTATTCGTATACATCAGTTCATCGACCGCATGGAACAGTCTGATATTCGTCAGATATTCCGCAAAGTTCATACCATAGTTTTTCTTAAAGAACCGTGAAAGGTATCCATTTGACAGGTACAGCTTATCTGCCAGTTCTTTCAGGCTGATCGGCTGGCTGTAGTTGGCGCGGATATAATTATTAATCTGGTCAATACGTTCATCAAATTTATCCCCGTCATCCATTAACTCCTTATCCGCAGTCTGCACAAGGAAATAGCCGGACAGAAGATCCAGCACACGGTAACACAGGGAAATATGGGCAAAACTGGCCGAGTTGCCCCTGGTTGACAGATGATGGTTCAGAAGTTCTTTTATTGCCGCCCTTAATTTATCATAACGTTCACTTTCATCCTTTGTGGAGTTGCACCAAAAGATGATGTTCATACTGTCAAATAAATCACTGACCATGTTATACTCTATCAGCAGCTGTGCGTAAAGGATATCCTCCGACCCTTTTAGAGTGTGCATCTTGTTTGCGTTGATGACCAGAATATCCTCCGGGAACATGTGCGTCATCTGCTCCCCGACTTTCACGTCCAGACTGCCCTCCATAATATAGAGCAGTTCTATATCCTGATGAAAATGTTCTGCCTCTTTTGCCGAGTTATGTACCAGTACTCTGATTTTCTCTCTCCGTCTGTTGTCCGCCATAATCGCTCCTGCTTATATAAGATTTTTAGTTTCATTTCTTCTCTTTTTAACTATATACAGATGCAGAATTGAGTTTCAGCATCTGCATAAATTATATCATGCAGGTACCTGTAAGCAATACATATATCGTATTTTACGTTATTTATTTTTTACCAGACTGCATTTATCCCTCCATTTGCCGGAACGATATCTCCCATAGCCGATCAGCATGGAACCGATCCAGCCGACCGGTGTCGCCCACCAGATTCCTGCATATCCGAACAGCGCAGAAAAGGCAAAACCCAGGGCGCCCCTTGCCGTCACTTCCGAAAGGCTCATCCAGATTGTGGGCCGGATATCAGATGCATTCCTCAGGAAATTCTGGAATATGAACACAAAGCCTAAAACCGGCGAAAAGATCGCTGTGACATGTACGATTCCAACCCCGATGCTGATGACTTCCGGATTACTTGTAAAGAGCCTCAGTATCCACTTTGCACCGAGAAACATCACACTCCCCATACTAAAGGTATAAATAATATTAATGATGTATCCCGCATGCAGCCCTTTCACTGCACGTTCTATCTTATTTGCACCGATGTTCTGTCCGCAGAACGTTCCGACTGCGGATCCAATCGCAAAGCTTAAACACATAAATATCTGTTCTGTGCGGCTGCCCGCCGTATATGCCGCAATGACAGTCGTTCCATATGCGTTGACCGCAGCCTGAAGAAGCATGGTTGAAAGCGAAACGATTGATGTAGATATGGCTGCCGGCACTCCTATCCTTATCATCTCCTTCTCCATATATTTCACTGCATGGAATTCCCCCTTGAGAATCTGATATTCACTCATCTTATGATTGATATACCACAGGCAGTAAAGCCCGGAAATGAGCTGGGATATAATGGTCGCAATCCCAACACCCATGACCCCCATTTTAAATACAATGACAAACAGCAGGTCCAGCCCCACATTCAGGATGCTGGCAATGATCAGTGCCACCAGGGGAATTAAGGAATTTCCGATCGCTCTCAAAAATGCGGCCATTCCATTGTACAGGCTTGTAGCCAGAATACCCGCACACATAATCATCAGGTACATGGCTGCATCCCCCATCACATCCTCGGGAGTCCCCAAAATACGGAGCAGGGGCTTTGACAGCACCAATCCTATCATCGTCATGGCCGTACCAACCTGGAAAACGAGAACAAGAGACGTAATATATGCCTTTTTTACCTGCTCCTGGTCTCCGCTTCCAAAGTATTGTGCAATGACAACCGAGGCTCCCGTTGTAAGACCGCTTATCAGTGCAAGGATCAGGTTATATGCAGGAGCACAGGCTCCTACTGCCGCCAGCGCCCCTGCGCCCACATTTCTTCCGACCACTATGGAGTCCACCATATTATAGACTTGCTGAAATACGCTCCCCACAAACATGGGTATCGCAAACAACATAATTATTTTCAAGGGATTTCCCTTTGTCATCTCTCTTTGCATGTTAAAAACCTTCCTATTCCTTTAGAACATACCGAAAAAGTGCCCGTTAAAGGCACTTTTTCATTTCTGTCTGATCTGAACTATTAAATATTTTTTATCAGCTTTTTCACTGGTTTTTCTTCTTTCATTAAACATCTGACCAAAAATTTCTGCAGTGCATCCACGCCAATTCCGACATACACAACTCCCGCGATCATCGCAGCGCCTATCTGAATCGGGAGTGTCCCAATCTCCGCCACCTGCATTGGGCCCATGATGGTCAGCCCGATTGCCCATCCGCAGAGCCAGGACGGTACGAAGATGATCTTCGAAAATGTCTCGCCTATGAGAACGGCTAAGCCCCCCAGAACAAACAATGTAAAATAGAGTTCTACATTAGGATTTCCCTGCAGGGTCTCCATGATCCAGACCGCGAAAAACGCCCAGACATCCCCCAGCAGAAAACCGATTGTAATCTTTGGCGCATTTGATCTGTTATTTCCGTTTGCCACATACAGTCCGGCGCAAATCAGCGCAACTGCTCCCACCGAGACTCCCATGTACGGACTGAGTACCGCCCAGATCGGCGGAAGTAAAGCAATACCAAACGCCAGTGTCAGCATATTGATTCTTTTGAGTTTCTTCTCTTCCACGTTTTCTACTCCCACTCAAAACCATCCCAGATTCTCTTACCGGTATAGTTCTTTACTTTTTCTTTCCCGTCGAGCACACGAATTGCTCCGGCTGCCATTGCTTCCATCTCAAATTCCCCTGGGTAAGCAGACACAGGCGCAATCCATTCGCAGGATGCTTTGATCCGGGATACAAGATCTTTGTTATAGACCATTCCGCCGCCTAAGAGGATTCCGTCAGTCTTTCCGTGAAGAGCTGCTGCCATAGAACCGATGCATTTTTCAATCTGATAGATCATGGCGTCCCATAACATACCGGCATACCTGTCTCCTGCCTGTCCGCGGCTGTATACCTCCCGCGCATCGGAAACTCCCAGATGGCTTACAAATCCCCCGTTTCTGGTGCAAAGGCTCCTGACCTCTGCAAGCTCCTTATCCTGCGCATATTTTATAAGATCAGAAACAGCGATACTGCCGCACCGGGTCGGCGCCATCGGCCCCTCTCCGCCGACAATATCAAAACCGTCAATCATCCGTCCCTCTCTGTGGGCAGAAATGGAAATGCCTCCGCCGATATGGCATACGATAAAATGGCATTCCTCGTATTTTTTACCCATGGATTCCGCATGGCGGATTGCCGTCTCTTTCAGATTCAGGGCATGAAGGTGAATCATACGGTACACGCCCCTGATTCCGGTCATTCTTGCCACATCCTGCATTTCATCTACATCGGGGGGATTGACTACGAATCCCCTTCCGCCAAATTCTTTTCGAAATTCTTCCGCCAGCTGGCTTCCGAGCTGCGCCGGATGACTGACCCCATTGGCCCCCTTTATGGCATGGTCCAGCAGCGTCTCATCAATCTCATATGTTCCGCCTTCCATCGGCAGAAGCCCGCCGCCGCGCCCGACAAATGCATCTGTGCCCTCCAGAGAAATATTGTTTTCTTTCAGAAGATTTAAGATCATTTCCTTACGGTAAGGACGCTGGTCCGAAATCCCTGCAAATTCTGCGAGTTTTGCCGCATCATGGCTTACATTTGCAGAAAACACGGTCGTTTCCCCCTCAAACAATGCAATCTTTGTGGAGGTAGAACCGGGATTGACTGCAAATACTTTATATTGTTTCAAACTGATTCTCCTTTTCTGTTACCTGCCGCCCTCACTGCACTGATTACCACATTTCCTTTGATTTCAGAGACCGGTGCTCCTCTGGAGCAGTCACAGACAACCTTGTTGAATCCCTGAAGCATAGGCCCGTACGCATCCGCATGACCAAACTGCTGAATCAGTTTCACGCCCACATTGCCGACATTCAGATCCGGCCAGATGATCACATTCGCTTTTCCTGCAACCCGGCTCTCTCTTGCCACTTTCTTTTCAGCGACTGAGGGTGAAATTGCAGCATCAAACTGAAATTCTCCGTCAATAGCAAGTTCCGGCCTTAATTCATTTGCAAGCTGTACCGCCTGGACAACCTTGTCAATTAACTCTCCCTGTCCGCTCCCAAGTGTAGAATAGCTGATCATTGCACATCTCGGCTCCCAATCCAGCAGTTCCCTCACTGTATCGCAGGCCGAAACCGCAATAGCTGCAAGCTGTTCTGCATTTGGATTCGTACACACGGCACTGTCCCCGATTGCGAGAAGGCTTCCTTCACTTCCCTCAAAGCCGGGAATATCACAAAGGCCGATACTGGAAATCGTACTGATCCCCGGCCTTAGTCCAATGATCATCTGCCCGGCCAGAAGTACATCCCCTGTCGTATTGTCAATTCCCGCAAAGGTGACTCCCGCCTCATCGACCGCCTCCATTACCATGGCATAATACAATGGATCCTCCATGCGGCGGGCCAGTGCCTTTTCTTTCAGACGAGTATCCGGAAGCGCTGTATAGCGCTCGATTAATGTGTGTTTATATTCTTCATCCCTGATATCCACAAATTCGAATACCCGGGCATCATATCCCCGTTCTTCACTGAGTACCTTTAATTTTTCCACATTTCCCACGAGCACCGGGATAATATACCCCTCCTGTCCCGTTTCAAATGCGGCCTGCATCATCTTCTCATTTTCCGCTTCCGGAAATGCAACCCTCTGAGGATTCAATTTTGCTTTCGCATAAATCTGATCTAATAAACTCATCCTTGTTCCCTTCCCAAAATAAAATGGCTTGTAACAGTTCAGACAAGCCTGAACTGTTACGATGGCCTACAACTGTTCTTCCACTTTATCCACAAGCTCACCGATCGTATTGCATGCCGCCGCAGTCTGAAGCTGAACCAGAACATCCAGCTCATTCTCAATCTCTGAAACAAGGCCCACCATCTGAATGGATGCTCCGCCGAGGTCATCTTTGATACTTGTCTCTGCTGTCAGAGTGCTTTCCTCTACGTCATATGATGTTGCTACTAAACCTATAATCTTTGCTTCCAATTCTTTTCTTTCCATTTTTGGCTCTCCTTTTATTTTGTCTGTATGTTTTTTATTCGTCCTCTGTCCAGAATAATGGACAGCCGCTTCATTTTTTTACGCTTCTTCATCTAATGCAAATACGACTGTTTTATACCCGTCCCGCTGAAAGATCTCGGCATGGACCGGAAGCGGAAGTTTATCGAGAAGTTCCCTTCTCTTTTTCTTTGTCATCCCCTTTACAACCGCATTGAATGTGGAGCCCTCTTCCAGTTCCACTTCACCATATGCGTATGGCCCCAAAGCCGAATATTCCGGTTTCGAAGAAAGTGCCGCCGGCATAACGATGGATTTCATGACCGCCCTGCCGCTGACTTCCACCCACTCCATATCCCAGCATCCGCACGTATTGCATGCATAGACCGGCGGAAATTCTACCGCATTGCATTTGGTACATTTACGTCCATATAATTTTCCTTCTTCAAGACCATCATAAAATTTCTGTACTGCTTTTTCCAATTTAATACTCATTCTATTTTCCTCCCAATTCATCCATTGTTCTTAGAAGTACAGCCGCAACGTTTTGTGCACCGCCGTATCCTCTGAGCATTGTAGTCTTAGGCAGTTTTTTCACCTGTCTCTCCCCGCATTCCCCCCGCATCTGCATGCATGCTTCATAGACATCTGCAAGGCCGGATGCCGCATGAGCATGACCAAACGAAGTTCTTCCGCCATTTGTATTAATTGGTTTATCTCCGTCATAGGCAGTCCGCCCGTCACAGATATATTTCCAGCCCTCCCCATACGGAAGATATCCTGCAATTTCCGCTGAAATCAGATGTGATGTGATAATAAAGTCATTTGCATAGAAAAGATCCAGTTCTTCTGGTTTTACCCCGGTCACTTCATATACCTGGCGTACCGCCTCCTCTGTTGCACGAATTTCGAAGTGAGGAGTCGTAGATTCACATGCCGCACTGCCGACACCGAGTACTTCTATCGGGGTATGGCTCAGGTCTTGGGCAATTTCAGGAATCATCTCTGTCGCGCATACAATCACAGCGGCCGCGCCGTCGCATTTACGCTCCACCCCTTCCATACGGAGAAAATCCCCCATTTTAGGATTGTAAGGCGATCTCATATACTCTATTACATTGTCAAATCCCTTCTCCTTTGCAATATCCGCAAATTCGGTTCTTTCGAGGGCAAGCGGGCACTTTGCCGCATTCCGGCGGTTGTTGATCGCCATCCAGTTCAGTGCATCGTCCATCTGCTCACTTGTGATTCCCCGTGTACGCACATAATCCTCCGCGGCATCATCGTAAATCAGCTCAATCGGCGCCATCAGGCTTCTTGCATAGGTCCGGTCATAAAGCCAGGCCGTTGTAGCGAGGAACTTATCCATTGTCATCTTATCCCGTCTGTACGGATGTTTTGGGGTTTCCACGCTGTCCGCCGGAGACGGGGTACTGTCGCCAAACTCTACACAGCCCGATAAAACACAGTTGTACTTCCCTGAAGCAACCGCATTTACCGCCTGTTCAATCGCAAGATATCCGGTACAGCAGGCCTCCGAGTGATGAATAGAGCCCTTTCCTTTCATGCCGAACCAGTTCCCGATCTGAATATTTGGTGTCAGGTAATTGGAACCATTTAAGGGGCTTGCCTGACCATGAAAATAAAAATCAACATCCTGAGGGTTTACACCGGCATCCTCCATGGCTTTTAATGCTGCATAGCCAAACAGTTCCCCCTCCGTCAATCCGTCTGTCTTTGGATCGTCCACCGTGTACATAAATGGTGTGCATCCAACACCGATAATTGAAACACTTCTGTTGTACTTTCCTAATTTGTTCATACTATTTTCCTTTCCTTATATATATCGGCCGGCACAATTTTAATACAGCCTGCCCGCCTGATTATTTCGGCATTGCCGGTTTTAAGTCCTTTATTGCCCAAGCAGTTTTTTCACCATAGCCACATGCCTTGCCGTCTGTTCGATACTGTCATAACCGCCTTCATCCTCGTACTCTGTCACAATATAACCATCGAACTCAGAATCTGCAATCAACAGAATGATCTCCTCATAAGGAATCGATGCTTCATGCAGATTCTCGTCTACATAATGGCATTTCCCATGCATCTCAAAGCAGTACGGCATGATTTTCTTTAATCCGTCCAGTTCGGCCGCACAGCTCTTTTTGAATTGAACGAATCCATACATACTGTTTAATGCAGCGCCGAGTGCAGGGCATTTTTCTATATCAGGCCCCATAACTTTCATGGCTTCCTCCATCGGCACCTCATCATATCGAAGCTGTGCACATTTTTCCAGCTGCTTTGCTTCTGCCCCTGCCGCAAGCGCTCTGTCCCAGTATGGTTTATTGGGCTTTGTTGCAAAGCAGCCAAAGTCCGGCACGAATCCTATGTATGTACTTCCCGATCTTTCTATCACATCCACATAGTCCAGAATCGACTGTGTAATCGGACTCTCCGGGTTGTGGATTTCGATTCCTACATGTACATTATAAGCCTCGGCATACGGAGCAATCCTTGCCAGTCCCCGGGGTGAGAGCAGGTACTGTTCACGCATAACAGTACACCCGAGTTGATTGGCTGAGATGATGTCTGTAATCGCCCGTGCCACCATCTCATCCTCTGTGAGATCACGGTCTTTCAGCATTCCGCGGTCCATATTGGCAGAATAACAAACCGGCCCGATCCCATATTTCTCTTTGCATTCATTGATAAACGATGCAAATTCATCCGATACATACGGATAAGAGGGGATCATCTGGGCCGCCACGATTTCATACCCCTCCGCCCCCATTTCGGCTGCCTTGCGTATCACTCCCTCCAAATCCAGTTCGCCCTTCAGATAAGGGGAACCTAACGAAAATAATGTAATACCTGTTTTTACTCTGGACATAATTTTCCCCCCTAATCTGTGATTGTTAATCTTTTGCTTCCGCAGCTGTCAACCGGCATATACTGATGATCCGGCCCGATCGGCATGTATGGTGAGCGGAAAAACAGTACCACGTCGATATCGTGTTCTCCTTTCGGAAGCCCGCCGGGAAAGCATACACGGATGGTCGCAGGCTTGATTGCCTGCCAGAATTCTGTATAGCATTTATCAAATTCCACCGGACTGAACTCTTTTCCATTCAGACAGAATTTTATTCTCTCGGACGGGACCTCAAAGCCGTCAACCTTAACCGCAAACTCATCAATTACAGATAAGAAATGCCCCCGATAGTAGCTTAAACGGATATCAAACTGGTACCCCATGTTCTTTCCGTCAACATGATAATTTTTGAGGCTGCCGTCTACGACAACATCCACAAAATTCATTCTCATTGCGAATCCCATTTTATGGCTCCTCCTCTGCTAAAACTTAATTTCTTTGTTTTCTGCCGCTGATTTATAAATAGCATCCAGTACCCTTGTCACTTCCAGCGCTTCTTCCGGTTTTACGAGCGGCTGTGTGCCATTTTGAACTGCTTCCAGCCACTGTCTGCAGTCGATGGTCCCCTCTTCTCCGCCGCCACCGCCAAAATATGCGACGCTTCCGGTCGGTGAGATTGTTTCTTCCATCAGCTGTCCGTTTCTGCCGCGGTTATAAATCAGTTCATTCTTCTGGTAACTCATTCCGGAATGGATCTCGGCCCCGGCCTCTGTACCGCAGAGTGTCGTGGATGCCTCCCGGGAGTTCAGCATATTCAATGCCCAGCTTGCCTCCAGATGAATCGCCGCCCCATTTTTCATTTTTATATATCCCATGGCAGAATCTTCCACTTCATAAGTTTCCGGGTCCCATGGTCCAAACAGGTTCCCTTCCGCAGCCTGAGGAAGTCCGCCTAATTTGCAGAATACAGAACCCGATACGCTGTCCACCTCATAATTGTTCATACACCACAGGGTAATATCCAGCGCATGGGTCCCGATATCAATCAGCGGGCCGCCGCCCTGCTGCTGTTTATCCATAAATACGCCCCATGTAGGGACCGCCCTCCGGCGGACAGCATGTGCTTTTCCATAATAGATGTCGCCAAGCTCGCCTTTTTCACATGCCGCATGAAGATTCTGTACCTCCGGCCTGAAACGGTTCTGATAGCCGATCGTGAACTGCATGCCGGATTGTTTCCATGCTTCTGTCATCTTTTCAGCTTCTTCCGTATTATGAGACATCGGTTTCTCACAATATACATGTTTCTTTGCCGCAAATGCCGCAATTGCAATTTCACTGTGCGACACATTCGGCGTACAGATATGTACCACTTCCACATCTGGATCTGCAAGGAGCTCACGGTAATCGGTATATACCTTTGCACCTTCGGCTCCAAACTCTTCCGCCGCTTTTTCCGCCCGCTCCACAATCACATCGCAGAATGCAGTCATTTCATTTAATTCCGCATTATTCTTTAATGCCGGAAAATGTTTCTGATTTGCAATGCCCCCGCAGCCTATAATTCCAATCTTTAATTTATCCATATCTTCCTCCTGTTTCGCCTTATACACTTTATTCTGTGCCCATTGTATTCTTTTTTTCACCGGATTGCCTACGAATGATTCACCAAAATATCGGTGCGTTTTTGACCTGTTTTGTCCGCTTTTTGGATTTTAAAAAATCAGGTCAAAATCCGACTGTGTGATTTTTGACCTGATGTATCTCAACTTTTTATTTGGAATTTCTCTCGTCCAGTTCGATTCGAATCTGATCCATCTTCTTTTTATCCAGCTTATACCAGAAGAGCGGAATGGCTGAAATCAAAATACATGCTGCAGGCACAAGGTTGACCACTGCATTGATTCCCATCTTCGCTGCTTCCGTCTGATCTGCATTCGGAACATACCCTGATGCCGCAAGGAGGAGTACACATACGGAACCGGACACCGCCGTTGCCAGTTTTACGCCAAAACTCATGTAAGAATAGGTAAGCCCCTCTTCACGGATTCCGTATTTCCAGTCCCCGTATTCAATACAGTCGGAAAGCATTCCTGTACAGATATTGCTTGCAGAATTTGCAAGTCCGATAAAAGCACTTACCACAATTAAAAAGAGATTGTTATTTGCAGGTACGACAAACATAATGACAAATGCAATGATCTGGATAAAGTTCAGCATCAGCAGCCAGTTGCGCTTTCCAAATCTGGCCGTAGCCCAGGGAAGCATTACACACCCAATCAGCTGGAAGATGGTCATAGTGGTGTAAATTGGCGCGATCATTGTAAAAGATCCTACCACATAGATTACGTAATATGTGAGCATTGCCATACGTCCCATGATTGCCATCGCACCCAGAAATACACAGAACACCGTAATCATCAGCATCTTGTTTTTACATAAAAGCTTCAGGGAAACCCAGACCGGTTTTCTTTCCGCTTTTTCCACCACCGGCTGTACGTGAACCGTTTCCTTACATTTCCATGCACAAAGCCAAAAGCAGGGTAATAATATAATGGAGCAAATTAACGTGGTCATAAAATAACCGTGTGCATTTGGTGTGTCACCTTTGCTGAAATATAATATCGTTGGCATCGCCACTGCCGACAGAATCATCTGAACCACACCAGAACCAACCGCTCTTGCCGAGGTGTAATTCATACGTACCTGTGAATCCCTGGCAATCAGGTTTACCAGACCGCCGTATGTCACACAGACCGCCGTATAAGCCATGCCTGCGCCGATATAGCAGATCAGGCAGATTATAATTTTCAAGACTCCGGTTACCGGGAAAACCGTAAAGGTTAAGAGATTGAAAATAGCCAGAAATGGCGGTGCGAACATCAGATAGGGCCTGAATTTCCCCCATCTTGACCTCGTGCGGTCCGCAACCGCTCCCATCATCGGATCATTTACAGCGTCCCATATGCGGGCAACCAGCATAATCAGCGAAATGGCCGATGCCGATAAGCCGACAATATCCGTATAAAATAATGTGAGATATGTATTAATCATATACCAGCTGAGCTGCGAACCAACTTCCCCAAAGCTATAGAAAAATCCTAACTTTTTATCGGTTCTTTCCTGTATTGGTGCCTGTTTTTCGTTTTCCATAATTTCCTCCCGTGCTGTTTATTTCTTGATAATGAAATCTTAACACGCAGGCTTATTTCCCACTTATTTCTATTTGTTTATAATTTCTTTATAATTTGTTCTGTTTTCCGGCCATACATGCTTTTTTATTCTACGGACAAATATAAGCTCTTCATTTTTGCCCTCACCGGTCTTTTTCTCTCTATTGTTCGGTAATAATGATCGTCTGAACCTCCTGCGCCTTCAAAATTGTCTCTATTTCAAGCACCTCATTTGTCACTTCCAGCGATTCAATCTGCATTCCCGGCTGAGTGATCTCTCTGTAATACTCAATCTCTGTGGCAGACAGATCATCGTAATACCCAATTTTCCCCCATTCCGCCTGAATATCGCCATGATCTCTGTTCACATAGTATTTTTTCACCTGATAAGTGCCATTCTGTACATTTCTAATTTTAAAATTGATCTGCAGGGACTCGTTATTCTCGTATAAAGTATTGAGCCTTTCAAAGGGAATCTCGTTTTCTTCCTGCAGGTAATACCTGAAATTAAAATGCCTGTAATTATGGCAGCAAATGGAAAACCTTTTCTTATTATCGCCTGTTATAATTGCATTCCTGCTTTTAGAGAGCAGGTTTTTCTCTAATTTGTTTAAAAAACTGTATGCATAAAAGACCGATTTTCGGATCATGTCCCGCGTAATCAGCCCGCAGCCGCCAAAAAGAATGCGCTTTGTATCGTAGTAGTCAGAGAATAAATCTGTCGCAACCCAGTAGCCGATCATATCCGCCTCCTGGCTGGACTGAATCAGGTTTTTCATGACATATGCAGACTTATAACAGCTGTCATTTATGGGATTCCGGTTGGAAAGGGTATTGCTCCACTCTGTCACAAAAAACCTGGGGATATCAAAGCCCTCCTCCGCGCAGATTCGCTTCGCCTCCCGGATCTGATTATACAGATAACTTTCATCCGAAGAATATGCATTTCGTCCCCCGTCCAGCAGATCTTCATTCATAATATACGGGTAAGAATAAATGGACAGAAAATCCAGTTTCAGATTCTTTTTCTTCCAGATTCTGATATTTTCCACAAAATCCTTTTCCACATAATTCAGGCACAGGCCCGCGCCGCCGATTTTAACATTGGGGATATAACTCTTAAAAATGTGATACAGGTTCTGGAAGGTTTCGGCATAGGAAGAAGGGTCTACCTTCGTTTTCAGCACCGGATTTTTTTCCAGTTCAAAATACCAGGTTTCCACCTCTTCCACACCGTACCGTTTCACAAGATGCTTCACAAATTCTACCAGAAAACCTTTGTTTTTTTCTAAGATTTTAAATTGATTCAAATCCCCGCCGCCCGTTATATTGTGCTGGATGTTTTCATAGATTTCCTTTGTCTTAAATCCCATCTCGACAAATGGTTTTGCTTCGATCTGCAGTATAAAATCAAAGACTTTATCCAGCAGGTTAAAATTGTATTCTGATTTATTCTCATCCAGCTGAATCATCATCTCATCAGAGATCACATTCCAGATTCTTACATATTTTATCTTTAACTTATCAATCAGGTACCGGACATGCTCACGGTAATCAAAGCGCAGAAGATCCTCTGCTCTCCCGGCATTGAGCATCTGGTTCCAGTTAAAATCCATGGCCCTGCTTATTTGTGCATCCGCCTCCACAGAGGTCACCGCCAGATCTTCTGCCGGTTTTACTTCCACCTTATTATATGTCAGATAGTTTTCGACTCTTTTTAAAGTTTCTTTATCTGCCTCTTCTTTTTTAACCGTCTCCCTTTTTTCCAGTGTTTCTTTCCGGTATTCTGCCGGTGTCATATGGTAAATTTCCCGGAACGTCCGATTAAAGCCTGTAAGATTGGGAAATCCGCTGTCCAGCGCAATACGCACAATCATTTTGTCACTGTAAATCAATTCACTGACCGCATGCTCCATCCTGATATTATTTAACAGCTTCAAAAAGCTCATTCCAAAATTCTTTTTGATATATTTCGAAAGATAAGCATTGGACAGATACAGTTTATCCGCCAGTCCCTGCAGCGTGATCTGCTCCCGAAAGTTCGTCATGAGCTCATTCAGGATGTCATTCATTCTCTCATCCGAGATTCCCCTGAGGGACTCGTATTGCCTCATCCCTTTTTTCACGATGAATTCCGAGGTCAGAATATAAAGGAGCTGGTATGCAATGCTGTTTCTTAAAATATTTCCCTGCCCCTCATCCGTATGGTAATAATTAAAAAGCTGCCGGATAAAATACCGCAGATTGTCATAGCTCTCTGATTTTTCTTCTGCAGAATTGCACAGGAAATACACGCTCCCGCCGCCGAACATCCCCATCAGCTGTATATAGTCAATAAATATGCTGCCGACCAGCACCTCCCCTTTTGACCTGTAACAATGCCGGACATTTGTATTCACCAGAAGAAACTCATCCGTTTTTAACAGCTTTTCCTCTTTTTCAAAAATAACTTCTAAAACGCCATCAAGGACATAGATAATCTCTATGTCCTGATGAAAATGCATTTCTTTATTCGGTTTTGTTGAAAACTGACACGTCACAATGCTTTCGCTCTGCATGCTGCCCTCCTCATTTTTCTATGATAAGCTGAACATCCCCATGCATCCCCGTCGGAAGTTTGCTTTCAAAGCTGAAGGTGAAAGGCGGCGCAGGATATTTGACCTGCTCTCTTTCCAGTGTTGTTGCAACTTCAATACGCATGTGGTTTTCCCCCTGTTTTACAGCCGCTGTTATATCATATACAAAAGGGTCTGCAATCTTTTTTTCAAAGGCAATGTCATTTACCCATAGCTGCATAACATCATTGACATGCTGTGCCCGAAAATATACCCTGTCAGGCGCGTCTATCTCTATCATCTTCTCATATGCAATAATGCCGGAAAACCTGCTGTCTAATCTGGAGTAAGGTATGAGCTTGTCCATCTTTTGGCCGTCCGAAAATTGGGGATACTCAATTGCTCTTGCCGTAAAAACTTCCCAGTCCGCTGCAATATCCAGCGTTACTGTATCTTGTCCTAATACTTGAGACAGAGGTTTATATACCGGAAGTCCGCTTCCCTCTATTCCCTCTATCACTGCAATTGACTGTCCGGGCAGTAATTCCAGTTCAAATGCCTGCCGTTCCTCTTCCTTTACTGTTTCCAGTGATAAGAACCTGTTCTCCAGTCCCTCATAGACGGCCAGGGGCTGCTCAGAGCGGAGGATCACCGTGCCATGATATGTCTGTTTTGCGGATTCATTTACAAACATATATACATCCTGTTTTTTCTCATAATGATATACACTCAGCATTGCATATTCTTCTTTCAGCTCTACATCATAATATCCTTTTTTCTTCAGCCCCGCAGCCAGCTCTGCAAGAGGTATCACTTCTGTATCCGCAGTTATTTTCTGAAGCAGCGCCCTGCTTTCTGTTTCGGATGCATCCACAATGCATTCCGGCACCTTGTTTAAAAAAATCACTTCTACTTCCGGGTGATTAATCATCCACTCGGCAAATACCAGAGGTATCCTCTGTGCAGGCGGTACGACTAAAGCTTCAAATCTTACGTCATGAATCGTCAGCTTCCCGTCTCTGATCTCCGTCTGATAGCGTTCTGTTTCAATTAGCATATCAATAGCCGCTATATCAAAATCAATCTGATGCTCTATCAGCGCTCTGGATACTTTCTGCATGGGAATATAAGACCCGCCCCACTCCAGCTCTGCATCATACAGTACCGCCACAGATGCCTTGTGCTTCCCGCCATTCAATAATTCACACATCCGGTTGGCATACAGCATCAGTTCTTTGAAATAAGGGTACTCCGGGTTATTTCCCCTGGCGTAGAAGTGAGGTGCACAGTCCGGATCAGGATATTCCGCCATGGAAAATGCATGTGGTACAAGGCAGTTTACTCCCTGTACAAGAAGATGATCCAGTATAAAACGCATCTCCTTCACGCCTGTCCTCCACCCGGCTGCCCCAAACAGCTCACACATCAGCCTGCCATTTTTCTTCGGATCCAGATGTGCACTGGAAGCCCCCAGCTTGCCAAGAAGGTACTGGAAGAATTCTCCATCGATATCCACCATATTGTGCCTTGTCTGTACGGGTGCGCCAAAGGCGATCTGCCCGCCGATTACATCAATCCCCGCCATATGCTGTCCGTCCATGGCCCGGAAATAGTGTGCCGCTCCCATTCCCAGTCTGGAATGTGCGTTATTGTCTTCCACCACATGCCCGATGTACTCCACACCATGTTCACTGCACCAGTTTCCAAGCAGATTACTGAAGTTCCTTTGATAAAGCCTGGATGCCATATTCATATATTCATAGCGCATGCGCGGGCATTCTTCCATCTCTTCTGTGTCCATCCACAGATAGGGAAGATAAACGCCCCATTCGCCGTCAAATATCTGCTCCAGCCAGTTTTCGGCATCTTCACTCCACGGAATCGGCATCTTCTCTTTTCCTACAACAGTGTCACAGGGAAAGAGCGGCTCATTGCCGAACTGCGGTTCGTCCGAAAAGAATCCCGCAATGGTTGTCCCGAATTTGTCCTTAAAGTGCTCGTAATGTGGAATATATACTGCCTCCAGCTGTGTATAGCAGGACTGCTCATCCAAAAGATTGATATACTCCTCGCTGCCCCCGTCGGTTCGGGTTGTATATACTGTCATAATCCGGTATGCGCCTGCCGGGATCTGAAGCGTCAGTTCCCCATTTTCATCCACAAGTCCCGTCACATCCCGGCACCCTTCACAGATCGTTTTATCATGTCCAAGCTTGATTAGCAGTACCTTTTTCACTTTATTTTCGGCGCGCTCTTCAAAATTAATCTTTTTGTCCGGCTCCCAGAACACCACTCCCGGAGCCTTCATCTGATTGATATCAAAAGACAGTTCTTCCCCGGTTCCATTAACATCACACACTTCATAGTTTAAATAGAGTTTCTTCCTCTCCGGATATTTTTCCGAAATCAGTCCGTTTGCATACCCCGTTGGGAAATGCTTATCATCCAGAATCCATACTTTCATTCCAAGGCGTTCTGCTTCCTCAATCACAACGCCGAGATCCTTCCACCATCCTTCTTTTCCAAATTCCGGATGGGGCCGGGCTTCTACACAAACTGCACGGATACCGCATTCATAAATTTTTTCTATTTCCGTGCGGATGATCGTCTGATCTTCCCCCTTCATCCATAAAAAGGGAAGAATATAATTATCAGTTTCATTGTTCTCCAGTTTTTCCATCCAATTCTCCATATCTCTCCTTACAGTTTCCATAGCTGTCCCTGTCCACTTCAAACGGCGGTCTGTCAAATGCAGCATATGGAGCCTTCAATGCCTTTAGATTTTTTATGGTTCCGGAAGGCTGTGCCCGGGTTTTAATCTCCTCAGAATGTTCTGCCTTTCCGCCCCATCTCAGGCGGGAACGGTTTAATTCCCCTTCTGTAAAATGTACCTTTATTTTCCCATCCTCGACAGACAGATCGCCATGGCTGCCGCAGACAACACAATCCACAGTCTTTGCATCATGGGAGACCTGCAAAATACGCGTATGGCAGAGAGGGCAGACGCCTTCCTCCTCCCCTCTCCACCGGACTCTCTCTTCTTCCGTTTCAGCATTTAAAGATTCCATAATATGCTGTCCCACCTTTGACATGCGCTCCATCATTTCCGGATATCCAAGAACAGACTCATGTGCCATAGCGCCGTAATATTCGACCGAATCAATCACATCGATGGCCAATGGGAATGTAAATTCAAACATCATCGGTAGTGTCAGGGCAATCCAGTTCTCCGTCATCGCCCCGCCCACGGAAATCAGAACTGCGGTTCTCTTCTTAAATGATCTGGCATCCGGTAATTCTGATTCTGGTTTTCCTGCCGCCCGCCCTTCCTCATAGGCTGCTTTACGGAAGGTAATATCATGGCTTGGTCCGATTCTGTCACAGATTGTCTTAAACCTTCCGGTTACAGATGTCTCATATGTAGGGCAAGCCAGAATAACAGCATCCGACTGCATAACACATTCATCCAGAATATCAAAATCATCGTGCTTTATACAATATCCGCGCCCTCGGCCAGTCATGGTTCCAATTGTACATGCGATGCATCCCGTACAATTTTCAACTTCCAGATCATCGGCCCGGATAAATGCAGTCTCACATCCGGCTTTCTCACATTCCATAAGTGCCTGCTTTACCATAATGTCACAATTACTCATTTTCCTGCCAAATGAAACACCTAATACTTTTTTTGCCATATCTTCACCTCATATTATTTTTGATCCGTTATGGCAAGTATACAGTCCTCAATGCTTTGATTCTGTTCCTTTTTTGTTTTACATGGCCTTATTTTTTTCTATAAATGAATTCTTTTATACGGTCTGGTTTAAAACAGCAAATATCCGGCATATATTTTTGTCATTCTGTTTCTTCTTTCCAGTTAAATATTTTCTGGACTGCCCTTTCCTCTTCCCCGCAGCCATAAGATCTGCAGTCGACTCTGACGGCGTCCTTATGTTTGGAAAGAATTAGAATCCAATCTTCCTCAACGCCCTCTGTCGGTGCCTGACAATGAAGGGCGGCATCTTTACGCTCTGTCTCCCGGACCTGCTCCATCCTGCCGCTGCGCGGATTCATCCAGCCAATATACACTTTCCCCGGCTCCAGGCGGCTGATGTCAATCTCTTCTGAACCGCCCTGCGGAAAATAGACAAACAGCAGCCCTGAATCTTCTAGCCAGCAGGCCTGCTTATGTTCATCTGGAATATCTTCCGGCTGTTTTGCCTGCGACACCAATACTTTCTGGCACGGAACACATCTCTGCAAAGGATAGCTCTCCTGAAAGTCCCTGAGATATTTCATCTGTTTTGCCCCCTCTGCCTCCAGTGCCTCTGCCCATGTGTATGTTGTCCCCTCATTTCTTTCTGCCTCCGAAATACTGCACCACATGGACGCGTGGCCATAGGTGTATCCGAACGCCCCCGAAAACAGGCTCCAGTATGCCCTTTTCCGCACAATCCAGGAACCGTGAAATTCCGTCATCACAGGCCAGCTCGTCGGCATCATCTCATAGGCCGGTTCCCCGTCCCACACAGGCATTGTCTGCTGCCGGTCATATTCTTTTTTCACCAGATCATAGTTTCTGATCCCTTTTCCATGGCCTGATTGGAGCATAATAAAACTTATCCAGGCTTCTTCATCTGTCCAATATGACATGGTGGAACACTCGCCAGTCTCCATCTCGTAGCAGGCATGATACGTGATAAGCAGTTCTTTCCAGACCTCAGGCTCCCGGTTATATTTTAGCTCCCGCCCGGTTATTCCAATTGCCAGCCCTTCTGCAAGACGGCGCCAGACATCCCGGTAGTCCGTCCCTTTATGGATCGGCTGCCGATCTCCTCCCAGGCACCAGAGAATGTTATTTTTCTCTTTGTATCTGTCTCCAATCCACCGGCCATATTGATAGGCATTTTCTGCTGTCACCGTTTTTCCGAAAGTCTCACCCATCCAGTTCTCACCTACAACAAGCTGCCCCCATACCGGAAGCAGCAGAACATAAAATCCGTACGCCTCTGCCCTGTCGAGAATCCAGTCCAGATAGCGGAAGTATTCCTCATTCGGTTTATTCAGATCGTTTTCTTTCAGTGCCTTTACTCCAGCCGGGCTGCGCATCTCTTCATCACGCTCCGGATCGAGCGCAACAATCTGCAGTACTGTGAATCCCTGAGACTTCCTTTTTTTCATATAGTATTCGATATCATCCCACTTCAACCGCTGCGGAAGGGTCCACGCCGTATCTGCCAGCCAGCAGAATGGCTGACCATTATCATTTACAAAATACCGGCCATTTTTTGATATTCTTAATTTTTCCATGATTGACCTCTTTTTTCTTTATTTTTTGCTCCATTTTGCTTATGATAGTATTCTATCCTATTATCTGCCGGCCGGCTGTCCTCTTATCGATCATAATTGCAGGTCTTTTTTGACCATTTTTTTCTGCCGGCCCAAAGAGGTCAATATTTATATCTGCTTTTTTGCCCTGCAGACATTTGTGATAGAAATCGGCTTTTCCCACCCACCCCCTTAACTGGGAGCACCCTATAGCACAAAATAAAAACATCCCTGCAGGACAATCAAGAAGCTTTACACTTGCTTGTCTTGTGGGGATGTTCTTTTTATCCAGCATTATACATGACATTCCTGTTCACCGTATATTTGTTCTGGTGCACTGCCGTATTGATATTCGTCCTTATAACCTGCCCGGATCTCACTGCTGCCTAACGCTGGCCTTTCCAGTACTTAACCATATATTTCTCAGCCTGGTCCAGATCCAATCCAAATTTTTCTGCCACCTGATCTTTGGAAGAGTCCCTGGAACAATTCAATTCCCTACAAAACTCTATCAATACCCGTATTCCCTCCTGCAAGCCATTCTGGCGACCCGCCTGCAAGCCCTCCTGACGGCCTTCTTCTTTCACATGCCGCATGTGTTTTTCCTCATCATATTCGTAGATACTCACACTTTTCGCCTCCGCTCTGTTCTTTCTTAGGAATTCTGCCAGAATATCATCCCTGATACATTCTGTGATTGCCATTTCCACTGCCGCCTCAAGACTCATACTTCCGGCGTATTTCCTTACTCTCGCTACATACACTGAATAGTCCTTCAATGTCTTGCATGTATCTAATAACTTCTTATTGTGCCCCTGGTTTATATTGAACATGACTGCCGTCAGCTCAAGAGCATACTCTTGTTCCGGAATTGTAAATGTATCGGAAAGCCTCAATACTCTCACATCCTCCATTTTCCCGGTACCATTGTAAAAGATCACAAACCTCGGCGTTGGGAGCATTACAGCCTTTGTCCCATATAAGTTTGCATCTTTCGTGATGACTGAATATAAGTCTGCCACATACATCAGGCAGCGCAGCGGAAGGTTGGGACTGTAAGTGGACTGATGCTCATATAACGCCAGACGGGAATCTATAATAAATGACAGGTCATTCCTCATTGACATGTATATTGCATTTTCCAGGGTATTGATTTCCAGCAATTGGGGATCCTCGTAATCTGTTCCGTTCATTGCATTATACAATTCCAGTAATGCCTTCTTTTCGCTGAATAACATTTCGAACAGCCTGGATTTATAAGTACGCTTCACGTGCGTCCCACTCTCAATTTCACTTACCGGCTCATCTTTGATCTGCTGTACTGTTTCCTTGCTTCTTGTGTTTTTTGTGTCTTTCTGCATATATCTGCCTCCTTCGTAATTGCGCAGGAGGCTCCAAATACCCTGCTGTCCATAGCCGAAACCTCTCTGCTGTTTAAAATAGGATCCAAAGCATTGAGATTTCTTTTGTTGATATCTGTCATTAGAAATGATACCAGATTCGGGCTTGCCCGTTCAGAAGTTTTAGAAATGCATTCATGCTTTTAACATATTTTAGCATAATAAATTTCCGGATGCTAGTCTATTTTAACTAGTCTAATCGTACTAATTAACAATGGCTGCGGTTATTTTCCGCAGCCAATACATTGATCTGTAACATATTCAACGAATGTCTTCATGCTCCGTGTATGGAACTTGCTCCGCCTCTGCCGGGGTGGGTGCCAGCGGAATCGGGACTTTGAAGACCTCCTATGATTTTCCCTGCAATTTCTGTTTCATTTCGCGGTATTTTGTAGGCGATAACCCCGTATTCTTTTTAAACGCCAATGAGAAATAATTCGTATCCTTATAGCCCACCGCCTCAGAGATCTGGCTGGTTCTAATGGATGTTGTTTCCAGCAGTAATTTAGATTTTTCGATTCTGCGGTTTACAACATATTCATTGCAGCCTTCCCCCATAACCTTTTTAAAAAGCCTGGAAAAATAGTTGGGCGACATAAAGTACATTTCAGCCAGGGCCGCCACAGATAAGTTTTCTTCCAGGTTCTCATCAATATATCTTCTCGCTTTTGTAATAATTTCATGCTGATGCCCGTCTTCTTTTGAAAGCAGGTCTTCTATGAATCTTCCGGTTATCTCTGTCGCTTCCTCCCTGTCTGCGCTAATCAGCGTTTTTACCAGAACGTCTAATCTTCCCCCGGATTGCTCCCCCGTCTCCTGCACATAAGAAAAATACAAGTCCGCAAACAGCTCATAGCACCATTTCTGGGTCTGCCTTCTGGATAGGTTATAGGACACCACTGCCTGCTTGAATTGATCAAAAATGTGCATGACGTAATTTCTATTTGCCGCATTCGCAATCACGGCCTGCTTAAAGCTTTCATATACATCGGATATTATTTTTTCCCGGTTCTGCTCCTGTTCCGGGCGCAGAATATCCTGAAAGTTTTTTTCTTCCTGCTCTAACAGATAAAATGCATCATTGTAAGATATGTACAATTTCTCAATTACATCTATCTCACTGCCCAAAACCACTTTTATTTTTGCATCACATTCATCCTCAAGTATTCTTTCCAATTCGTGAATTCGTTCTGTAAAACTTTGTTCCAGGACTGTCATATTTGTATCATCATTCGTTATTTCGCTTCCTAAAAAAACAACCAGAATATTCCCATCAAAATCCATAAAAGTAAATCCGGCTCCTTTTTCATCAATCAGGTTCATACAGATATTTTTAATTGTAAGCTGATGGAATTCCTTTTCACCGTCCCTGGTATCCTTCAGTTCCAGCTGCGGGAGAATGACCGCTAACTGCATCTGCCTTTTTCCTGTATTCTGCAGTTCTTTTGGGTATTGTGCTTTTGAAATTGTCTTGTTATGAGCAAGGGCACGCAGGCAGTCCTCCAATACCATCTGCCGCTTTGTGCCTTCGGTTCGGATCATTTTACTCTCGGCTTCTCTCTGCTTCCTAAGCAGTTCCAGCTCTGCGATTTCTTTCGATACGGTCCCCTCCAGCTCCTCTTCATCCACCGGCTTCAGGAGAAAATTCTGAACCCGCATTCTAAGGCACTGCTGCGCATAGTCAAACCGATCGTATCCTGTAAGGACCAGTATCCGCATCTCTTCATCCTGCATCTCTGTCCTGATATGATGAATGAGATCCAGCCCCGTTACCTGAGCCATGCTGATATCCGTAATCATAATCTGCGGGTGAACTTCATGAATAATACGCAGTGCCTCGGCAGCAGATGCCGCCGCATATACCTCACTAATCCCCAATTCTGACCAGGTTATTCCAAATTGTATTCCTTTTCTGATCATCGCTTCATCATCAACAATTAAAAGCTTGTACATACGGTTCCTCCTGCTCTCCCCTACCGTTCTGCCGGCAGATGTATCTTCACCGTAATCCCTTCCGGTTCATTCTGTGCAAACGATATACCATATTGGGATCCAAACATCAATTCTATCCTTTTGTTAACATTTCCGACACCATAGCCAAGTTTTTCATTATACTCGGATATTCCAAGATTCATTTCCTGTAATTTTGCTTCTTCCATACCCGCACCGTCATCCGAAACAAGTATATTAACAGCGCTCTCTATTTCTTCGATTCCCAGAATGATTTTTCCTTTTTTGCCTTCTTTCACGCGTATGCCGTGATAGATTGCATTCTCAATCAGCGGCTGCAGTGTCATTTTGGGTATTTTCAGATTAAAGTACGTCTCCGGAATCCGATTCTCCAGCTCAATTATATTGTCATAGCGCATATTCTGAATAATCAAATAGGCATTGATATGCTCTAACTCCTGACTGAGCGGTATTATCTCCTTCCCCTTACTCAGACATAATCTATAATACTGCGCCACCGCTTTTACCATCACGGATATCTCCCTGTTTCCGTCTGTCACCGCCTGCCAGTGAATACAATCCAGCGTATTGTATAGAAAATGCGGTTTGATCTGCGAGTACAGCGCATTAAACCTTGTCTGCTCCAACTGATGCTGTTCCTGCTTTACCTGCTCCAGCAGCATATGTATTTTGTCCATCATGGTATTAAAACATGCTGCCAGCTTCCTGCTGTCCGCATCGATACTATCCTCGTCCAAACGCTTCTCTAAACGTCCTTCTGCCACATCATCCATTGCAAGAAGCACTCTGTCCATGGGCTGATAGAATGTCATTATCATCTTTCGCAGTGTAAAGATAGAAAAAAGCATCATTCCGACAATCACAAGCAGCAGAATCAGCAGAATGCCAAAGCTTCCTGTATACAATTCCTTCGCAGGGATTTCATCTACCAGATAGTACCCCCAGCTTCCAATCTTCTGATAGTTGATCAATTTTCCAGACTTCTGAAAGCTGCCGGTTGTACCATTCATTTTTTCGCGATAAGAAACCTGTTCATTTTTATCCTGGAATATTACGTTTCCCGCCTCATCAGTTAAAAAATTTCTCTGGCCGCCACTTTGATTCTCTTTACTGTAAAGCTGATCCAGCATATTATCCTTAAAATTAAGAATCAGCATTCCTATTTCTCCGTTTGATACAGATGATGTGGAGGTTGAGTATATTGGATGATATATTGTAAGCGTATGAATACTTCTCTTGAAGTATCCTTCCCCAAAACTCATCCGTATGGAGCTGTCTTTTTTCATTGGAATGCTTCCTGCATAATCTTTTTGGTATTCTGAAATGAATCTTGTATCTAAAAGACTGCTGTTGCCTTTATAAACATAACCGTCTGCTTTCCCCTGCATCACGACTGCAAAATTCATATTTCCCTGCATATTCAGCATGTTCTGCATATCATCATACAATTTTTCCGCCAGAGCCTCGTATTGGCTGCCTGAACTCTCACTGCTTTTACAGTAATCCTGTGCACTTTTACTGATAACAAGAGCCATAGCAAGTTTTTGATACTGCAGAAGGGTATCATTGTAATTGGACGCCAGCGTTTCCAAATTACCTCTTGCCATCTCTTTTGCCTGTTCCCTCATATAATAAACAGCCGAAGTCATAGAAACCACCAGAATAATCATGGATGTAACCGCTATCATAAGTGTCTGGAAAAAGATAATTTTTTTCTTCAAATTCCACGTATTTATCTGTGTTTTCATATTTCTTTCACTCCCTCTGCAGCTGAAAAATTTAATCATCTATATTACAGATTGTACCAAGATGCAGGCGCGGCGGCTAGTCCCAGTTACGAAATACTATGATTCGATGTACGAAGTTCAAGCACAAACCCGGAATCCCGGTCGCATTGGAAAGTGTTTCCATCGAATTTCAGCCTGGCGGCCTGGATAGAACTTCTGCGGTTACTGTACGTCTGCCATGCAGAATCCGTCTGCCATTTCTCCGCTGTCATTTCAGGATGGACGAAGTAGAAAATGTATACCACGTCATCACAGACCACAACATCTGCATGGCTGCCAAAAAATCCATCATCTGCCCTTGTCCCTGCCCCGCTTAATATCACATTTTTTCTTTCCCAGTTTGCTGCGTCAACCGAATTGTATACTGCCAGCCCGCTCCAGGTATCTGTAATCATCCAATAATAATCTGCATAAAAGAATACATTGGGTCCTTCATGCCTGCAATCTGTAATCTCTGCTCCCGTTACTCTCCATTGATACAAATCTTCACTGACTGCCGCCCATGTATGACAATCATCCCGTTCATCCTTGTACCACATTTTCCATCCCCCGGATCTGAGCGGATAAATACAGGCATCAATGACTCTGTCCGATGACAGTTCTAGAATGGCCTGGAATTCCCAATGGAACAGATCGGACGATGTGTAGTGTACAATGTCACGCGCTCTTTCCCATGTTTGCGCTATCCCTCTTACATAGGAACAATACATATGGTATCTGATGCCATCATCTATAATTTCAGGAGCCCAGAATGTATTTCTGCCCTCCTCAAATTCCAGACCGGCCGCAATCCCTTTATAATCCCATTCTTTCCCGCCGTCTTTTGAGACGGCAATACCAATATCGGTACCGTGCATGAAAGCAATGCCGCCGACCGGTGCAAACGCGCGTCTGTTCGTATAAAACATCCACCACTCTGCCGTCTCTCTGTTATATATAACAGCCGGGTCCGCCGCACCATCATATATGGGGTCCCGAAACAGGGGGGCGTGTGTACTAAATGATTCCATGTTATTCTCCTTATCTTCTTATAGCGGATAATTGATCTCCAGTTTTGCAAACAAGTCCTCCAGGTCAAGTCTGACATCCATGTCCCTGTATACTCTGATTTTTTTTTCTTTTCCACCCTCAGAGTAGTTCATATCCGCCTCTATCCGGGGCGCGGGTATCATCTCATATCCATCTGTTTTTTCATGCTCCTCCAGCAGTGCACAGATACAGCCTTCATCGCCTAATGCCCAGATCTCTCCATGCGGCCAGTCCCGGAATTGAAGACTGTTTTTATTGAACTCCGCCATCTGTGAAAAAAGATAACGACCGATTTTCCCCCGGCACATCACTTTTGTCTGCAGTTCGGCAAGGGATACTGCAAACTTTTTATATACGCTCTTTGTGATCTGCCATACCGGCATCTCTGATTGAAAGACAACATTGGCTCCGCAAATGTCATTTGCGAGATTAAACTCCGGTCCCCCAAGCGGATAATCTCCTCCCCCGATCCAGATACAGGTCATCCGGCTGCAGATTTCAGGTTCCATTAAGATCGCACTTGCAAGATCCGTAATCGCTCCCTGCATTCCTATATAAAGAGGCCTGGGGTCATCCTTCATGGCTTCTTTTACAATAAATTCCGCCGCTTCTGTTATAATCGGCGTTGTTTCATCCGGCAGACCCTCGGGTGCTCCTAAAAATACGGGATAATGATCCGTCAGATCCATGAGTGACATTATCTTTTTTATCTCATCATAACTTGCACAGGCAGTCTTCTTTTCCGGGAATCTGTTCCCATTCCCCTTATCAAAATGACCGGCTATAATCCCTTTTATGTCCAGCTTGTCTGTCATCAGTGCATGACATAATGTAAACTGATCATCCGCCTCATTTTTACAGTCAGTATGTACGATATACCTTACTCTGCGCTCTTTCGGCACTTCAAATTTATAATTAATCCAGCTGCTCATCCTTATACTCCTTGTCCTATGCTTTTACTGCGCCAGCCATACCTTCCACAAAATGTCTCTGGAAAACCAGATACACGATTAACACCGGTATTATGGAAACGCACACACCGGCACACAGATATCCATAATCCATTCCATGTTCACCGACAAACGTCATAAGTCCTACCGGGACCGTCTTATACTGATTATCCGTAATGATAATAGTTGCCAGCAAATATTCATTCCATGTCGCGAGAAAGTCCGTAATCATCAGGGTTGCAACCGCCGGTTTTGCCATGGGAAGAATAATACTGATAAAAAGCCTCCATTTATTAGCACCGTCAATACGTGCCGCCTCATCAATTTCCCTGGGAATCTCCATAAAGAATCCCCTCAGTACAAGTATCCCAAAGGAAATCCCAAAACCAATATATACATATGTCAGCCCGGAAAAGGTATTTGTCAGATGGAGACTATTAAACACAATATTAATTGGAACAAGTGCTATCTGCATCGGAATCATCATACCGATCAGAAAAAACGCGAAAATTGCGGTGCGGTGTTTTATATTCAGCCTGGTAATCGCATATGCCGCCAATGCCTCCACAAAAATCCCCAATGGGACTTTGATACAGCTGACAAGCAGATCATTCTTCATATAATGCAGAATTCGTCCCTCAGTTAAAGCATTCACAAAATTACTCCATGCAAATGATTCGGGAAGCTCAAATAAACTGATCCCGCTGTAAAAATCAGATTTTGACTTTACTGCCGTTGCAAACAGCGTAAATATAGGAATTACCCAGATAATTGCTAATGAAATTAATAACACATATTTAATAATTCTTTTCTTTTTTCTGCTATTCATCTTTTCTCCTTATTTTTCTCTTGCGGTAAATGCAATATACGGTATAACAATCACCAGCATCATAAGCACCATAAATACTGCAATTGCCGTGCCGTACCCAACATTGTTATAGGAAAAAGTCTGGGAATACATATAGGTGGACAACATCTGTGTTGCATTATTCGGCCCGCCGTTTGTTAACCCTTTTACTACATCAAAAACCTTCATGGATGATATGATAAGTGTGGCAATAACCATGATAAATGTTTCTTTCATCAAAGGTACCGTAATCTTGAAGAACCGGGTAAATGAACCGGCCCCGTCTATAGATGCCGCTTCAAGAATATCGGCCGGCACTGTCTGAAGCCCCGCGAGGAATAAGATCATCGGCTGCCCGATCCCCTGCCAGAGACTTGCAATAAGCACTGTGAAAAAGGCACTGTTTTCCCCAGATATCCATGTCTGCGTATAATTAATTCCAATCATCTTTAAGAATTCATTAATAAAACCTATGTTTGGATTGTAAATCCATCTCCAGATAAGAGCTACTGCAATCGGAGCGACGACACACGGGAAATAGAAAAATGCTCTAAAAAATGTTCTGCCCCTGAACTTATTATTCAAAGCCACCGCCAAAAGCAGTGATATACTGGTCGTAAGCACTACCGTAAGTACAATCCATAAAATATTGTTCTTTAATGCGGTAAGGAAAATACTGTCCGAAAACATCTGTACATAATTTTCCAAACCCACAAAATCCATCTTTCCTATTCCGGTACCATTATGAAGACTGATATATATCGAGTAGCAAACCGGAAAAATGATAACTGACAGATAAATAATCAATGCCGGAAGTAAAAATGCATAAGCTCCCCAATCTATTTTTCGTTTTTTCACCATAACAAATCACATTCCTTTCACTTTGCCGCAAACCAAAAGGCATGCAGTTTTTGCCGTCCACATGCCCTTTTTTTGCGCTCTATTTACTCTGCAGATTTATATTCCTCAATTGCACTTTGAATTGCTGCTGCAACCTTCTCCGGTGTCTCTGTTCCATTGCAGATACCTGCCTGTCCGTCAAATAATACATCCGCAACTGCCGTCGGGAACGCCTGGTCTGTGATTGTAAAAGTACCGCCTTCATTGCTGTATTCATACATTTCGCTGACATGAGGTCTTTCATCTCCCGGCATAACTGCATTGGCAAACGGCAGTGGATTGTTGACCAGATCAGCCGCTGCATGTTCCTCTGTTTCCATAAAGTCCATGAATTTCATACATGCATCCAGTTTCGCGTCATCCATATCTGCATTAAACTGAACCATCTCCGTAAAGGCTGACATACGTCCTGTTTCATTCGGGAATGGGAACCATCCATACTGATCCATATCCAGATCATTATCCAGGATATTAAAGTCATACCATTGTCCCTGGATGTCCATCGCACAATTTCCATTTGCAAGTGAAATCAGGGTATCATTAGGATCTGATGTGATAAAGCCCTCCGGAAAATATCCTTTTTCGCAGAACTCCTGATACTTGGCAAGTGCCTTTATTACATTCTCCTGATCCCAGCTGCTGTCAAAAGAATTAAGCTCATCGTGGCCGTCTGCTCCTGCATAATACTCTACAAACTGTTCTACCAGCCTCATCGTATGCCATCCGTAAAGCCCGCCCGTGGAAATTGGCGTAACGCCATTTTTCTTTAATGTGGCACATGCCTGCTCGAATTGTTCAAAGGTAGTCGGAACCTCAATACCATACTCCTGAAAGATATCTTTTCGATAAAACATCCCGACAACATTATAAGCAATTGGATATCCGCTGAGCTGTCCCCCCAATTCACAAAGGCTTAAAGCGCCTGAATTAAATTTTTCATCCCATCCATTTGCGGCAGCATATTCTGTCAGGTCCTTGGAACACCCATTTTGAGGATAATAGGCACCAAGACTGCCGCCCCAGTTATACCACATATCAGGAAGATTATCTGCCTGTGCAGCTACCTTGCATGCATCTTTGATGGCATCTGTATCGTAATAGGAAAATATAATATTTATATTTGGATATTCTTCATTAAACTCGCTTACAATCTGTTCCATTGACTCCTGTCTGGTTCCGAGCGTCCAATATGTTATGTCGACCTGCTCTTCTGACGAAGCCGTCTTCTCTGACCCGTCCGAATTATTTTTTTCTGTTTTATTATTTCCGCAGCCTGCAAACATCGCTGCAGACATTGCGGCCACTAACATTAACGCAATTATCTTTTTTTTCATTATTTTCCCTCCTGGAAAACTGGTTTTGTTTGTTGATCGCTAATCAACACCGGCATTGATTTGATAACATTAAAATACCATATTTTTTTAGAAAGAAACATAAAATATCCTGCGCAAAATCTATAATTTTGTTACTTCCCCTGTTCTATCCCAATTTGTTTTTTCATGGCTTCTTTATAAATTCCTTAAAAATTGTTGTTATCATAAAAATTGCCGGTACCACAGCAATAAAAAATAGAAGAGGTAACCCTGCAGAACGGATACTCAATGTCATTCCTGTACCAAAGACAGATGGCCGGTAACTAAGCATTAATCATTAAGGAGGAAGTTATGAACAATATTAATATTGCAGAAACCAATCAAAATTCTAAAAAATCCCGCATAACAAAAGCAGCAAACTATGATTCTGTGATTAAAACAAAACAACTGACAAAAAAATATGGTGACCAGAGAGTCGTCAACTCCGTGAATCTTCATGTTAAAAAAGGCAGGATTTATGGCCTGTTAGGACGCAATGGGGCCGGAAAGACCACAATTATGAAGATGATCCTGGGATTGACCCCTATTACATCCGGTCAGGTTGATGTATTCGGACAAAATATCAAAGGCCATGAGAAAAGCATATATCCCCATATCGGTGCTATCATCGAAACACCAGGGTTTTATCCCAACCTGACGGGGACAGAAAATCTGGAGATTTTCGCAAAGCTTCGGGAACTTAATTCCCCTAATGCTGTAAAAAATGCTTTGGAAGTTGTCGGCCTGCCCTATAAAGATAAAAAGTTATTCAGTAAGTATTCTCTTGGTATGAAGCAGCGGCTTGGTATAGCGAATGCGATTCTCCACAATCCGGAGCTGCTGATCCTGGACGAACCGACCAACGGACTTGACCCGATCGGTATTGCAGAGATGCGGGATTTTATTAAAAATTTGAGTGTCCTGCACGAAAAGACCATTCTGATCTCCAGCCATATCCTTTCGGAAATCTCATTATTAGCGGATGATATCGGAATCCTCCACCGCGGCGTTCTTTTGGAGGAAAGCAGCATGAGCGAACTGGAAAGGAAGAACAGTAAATATATTCTGATGCAAGTTTCAGATGTTCAAAAGGCTGCACTGATCTTAGCGAAACAATTTAACATTAAAAATTACGCTCTGAAAGACAATCATACCCTGCATATTTATGACACTGCTTTGGATGTGGGAGAAATCAATAAAGCCCTTGTAACGCAGAATATAACTGTGTTCAGCTCCGGGCTTTGTGAAGATACTCTGGAAGACTATTTTAAAAAAATCACAGGAGGGAAAGGCATTGCTTAAACTTATACAATCAGAATTTCTAAAACTGCGCCGCAGAAAATTTGTCTGGCTCACGTTTTCGGCCGCCCTGATTATGCCGTTTTTTGCACTTTTGTATTTCCATTATTTAGGGAGAACAGGTGTTGATCCAATTCAGTTTTATAAATGGTCTGCCTTCGGCTATACAGTTTGGATTATTCTGCCCGTTGTTCTTGGAATACTTTGTGCTATGCTTATGCGCGAAGAAAATCAGTATGAAGTAACTACGCAGCTCTGGATTGTACCTGTCAGCAAAATGGGATATTTTTTCAGTAAATTTTTCGTGATTTTGATTTACTCTGTGTGTTTTATGATGATCAATGCCATTGCTTCTGTTATGTTCAGCGTAATTTCCGGATGTGTTGTATTTGAATGGGGGAGCGTTTTATTCCTACTCGAAAAATGTTTGGAGATGGGAATTCTTACTGCTTTTACATTGCTGCCCATTCTGGCAATCGCAGCTTCACAGAAAGGATACATCCTTCCGGCCTGTATCACACTGGTATATGCCTTTTCCGGCTTTTTCATTATGTCAGTAAATATGTATCTGCATCCGTTGTCCAGCATGGCAGTTATCATCATGAGAAATAAAGAGATTCCGGGGCTTGTATTTACACAGGAAATTAATATATTTTTCGCATTTCTCTGTATTATAATCTGGGATCTGATATCCATATTATTTGCCGGCATGGCGCTTAGAAGAAAGAAATGAGGTGTGTGGCATGCAATTACTACTTTGGGCAGAACTTCAAAAGATCCGTCGTTCAAATATTGTCTGGATTACAATTTTTGCAGCGATTCTGATAGCGGCCATTGTTTTTACAGGCGGGCTTGATATGTATAAAGGCCCGGATGTGCATTATGGTTTAAAAACTGTTTATGACGGTTCCCGGTATATAGATAATGCGGGCTGGTATATGGATGAGGTCCAGCCGTGGGCAACATTTTTTATTCTGCCCGCAGTCATTGCCCTTATGGGAAGTTATATAATCTGTCGTGAAGAAGATGATGACACATTAAAATCCCTGCGGCTGATTCCCATAAATGAAGCAAAATTAACCGCCGCAAAAATGATACTTACTTTTGCATTTAGTATCTTTCTTTACCTGCTGCTCTTCGCTGTTACATTTTTGGCTGAAGCTGTTTTACATTTTAACTCTCTATCGGCAGAACTGGTTTTAAGTGCTCTAAAAGAGTATTTTCTGGATGGCGTTGGTGTATTTTTTGCGGTCTCTCCTATTATCGCTTTTGTACCACGTATGAAAAAAGGATATTGGCCTGCATTGGTGTTTACTGAAATTTATTCCGTTGCCGGGCTGTTTGCGGGAATGTCGGACGTCTTAAAGCAGTTTTATCCCATTACAGCTGTATTTAATCTTTCAGGCTATCATCTGACTTCTGCGGGTAAAATAATGATGAGTATGATCATCCTGTTACTATGCGGCTGCCTTTCTCTCTTTTTGCTGAAAGATCTAAAACATAGTAAAAAAATGTGATACTATAGAAAGGGTGTTTCTATATAGAAAACAATTTTTGTAAACATTATGGCTTCAATGTTTTGTTTTTTATCAATCCGCCGTTTTGACAGACGGGAGGGTAAAATCATATAAAGGGAAATTCATATAAGAGTAAGATAAGGAGGAAAGATTATGCGGAAAGTATTAGTGGTCGATGATGACCTTGATATGCTGGATTTGGTGAGAGCCGCCCTGGAAAAGGACGGCCACCTGGTGGACACCAAAACGGATGGCACCGCATTGCAGCCTTCCCGCTGTCAGCAGTATGATCTTTTACTGCTTGACGTGATGATGCCGGGCGAGGATGGATTTTCCGTTTGCGGCCGTATCCGTGCCGAGGTAGATTGTCCCATCCTGTTTTTAACCGCCAGGGCGGAAGATGCGGCACTTGTACAGGGTTTCGGCCTTGGTGCCGATGATTATATTAAAAAGCCATTCAGTATTGCAGAGCTGCGTGCCCGGGTAAACGCCCATCTAAGACGGGAAGTCCGCCAGCCGGCCCACACCCTCAACCGGGGCGGTGTGCGATTTGATATGCAGGCAAAAATGGCCGCTGCCGGGGGGAATCCCCTGCCCTTTACCAAAGGAGAATATGCCATTTGTGAATATCTCGCTTTGCACGCCGGTCAGGTCTTTACCAAAGAACAATTGTACGAAGCGGTCTTCGGCTTTGACGCCGAAGGTGATCCATCATCCATTGCCGAACATATTAAGAATATCCGTGCAAAACTAAAGACCGATGGAATAAACTCAATAGAAACTGTTTGGGGGGTGGGCTATAAATGGCGAAAAGACAGCGTTCTGTAAGTCTTTCTTTTGTACTTTTCCGATTTGTCGTCGTGATGCTTGGCTGTATGCTGTTCTGCTGCCTGGTATGGCTTTTTGCCGCCACATTGCTCCAAAACACCGGCGTTGTTTATCCGGGATATACTGCCAACCAGCAAGTTGAGAAAATGCTGGCTGCAAAACCTAATACTTTCGTTTCCCCCGGTGACGATTTTCTGGCGGAGTATGCTCTGTTTGACCAGAGCGGCATAGTACTGGAAAGTAATGTGGAGGGAAAAGAGCTGGAATCTCTAATCGGATTTTGGCAGGAGGGAAGCCAGGATGTGAGTGTCTCACGGTACACTTATGAAGATGACAGCACTGTAATCATCCGCTGGCAGTACCGGAAAGAATTTGCCAGCCCTGTGCTGCGCGCTGCCCTGCCCCCTTTTGAATACTTATGGTGGGGGGCTCTTGGTGTGGCATTGGTGCTTTGTCTGCTGATTAATACACTGTGGCTTCGCCGGTGTCTCGCCGCCAAACTGCAGCTGTTCTCTGAGGTAAGTGAAAAAATCGGCACACAGGAGCTGGATTTCATCGTTCCCCAGGCCGGCATACAGGAGTATGATCAGGCTTTGGGTGCCATGGAAGATATGCGGAAGGCATTGTATAGTTCGCTGTCCGCTCAATGGGCGGCGCAGCAGGAACGTGAAGCGGAAATAGCCGCACTCGCACATGATCTTAAAACCCCGCTTACCCTGGTAGGCGGCAATGCCGAGCTTTTACTGGATGAAGAACTATCCGCAAGCAGCCGCAAAAAAATGGAGACAATTATCGCAAGTAATCAGCGGGCAAAGCAGTATGTTGCCAGTCTGTTAGAAGCTTCTGCCGGTACGGATGAGGCATTTGAAAGCACCAGTCTGTCCGCTTTGTTTGACGAACTCTGCCAGAATACTATAGCTATTGCAGAGGCGAAGATGGTTTGCCTGCAAACACAAAACGACCTGAAAGGTACTGTATACGTTCAAAAGGCCCATTTACTACGGGCCCTGGGTAATGTGGTGCAAAATGCCATTGAGCATACACCGGCAGGCGGAAATGTGTATTTGAAAGGATGTATGTTAAATAAGGGATGGCAGATCTCAGTGTGTGATGAGGGCACCGGCTTTGGCAAAGCGGCGTTACTCCATGCAACAGAACGTCTGTGGCGTGGGAATACGGCCCGAAGTTCTGATGGGCATCATGGGCTTGGTCTTTGGTTTGCCGCACAGGTAGTAGAGACACACGCAGGAGAGATGGAATTCGGCAACTGGGATTCTGGCGGAGTGGTTACAGTCAGGTTCTGCCAAACCGTAAGGGATAATTCGCAGCACCAAAACACTCTGGATTGAGACAAGGATTAGAGATATCTTCCATCATATTAGATTTACTCTCCACATCATTTCCATACTACCTTCATTCAGTAGAAAATCATATATGCTTATTAATAATATACCAGCTTCATTGTATGTTGAAGCTGGTACATCCTTTGTAATAATAATTGCAACAATATTCCCTGGTTGTTAATTCATCAATACAATAAACCAACTCTTATATCGGCAAACTGTCCCGCACGCACAACGCCCCATACCCCATCTGATTATTCGGCCACTGGTCAAATCCCGGAAGCTGTTTCGCCCCTCTCCGCAGATATGCCTTCACCTTCTCCCCATACAGATACGCATCATTCCCCCTCACAATCCCCCACTCCATCAGAAGTGCCGCGCTTCCGGTCACAAATGGCGTGGCAAATGAAGTCCCGCTGAAAGCCGCATAGCCTCCTCCGGACACCGTAGTGGTCACATTCACCCCCGGAGCCGCCAGATCGGGCTTCGGCACCGCGGCATATTCATAGACTGCCGCCGTCCCCCTCCCCGAAAAATCCGCATAGCTGAAAGTCAGCGCATTGTATGCGCCTACGGTAATCACCCGAAGTGCCGTAGAAGGAATCGTAAGTGTCGTGTCGCTCTTCGGAAATAAAAATCCGGTCCCTATATTCAGTGCACTCTGGCTGGGCAGCCACATTTCGTATTCCCCCGTCACGACCCTGCGCGGTGACAGAACAATCTGCCATACCCCGCTGTCTATATAAGACTGCCTCGGCAGAAAATCAATAAAGATCTCCTGCTTTACACTGTACGGTTTCGGCTCCCCATAATATAGAAGGATTTCGGTATTACCCAAAATAAAACGCTGAGACCCCAGAATCTCCTGAATCGGTCCCACCCGCACTCCGGAAGGGCTGATCAGGGAAATATCCACCGTATCTACATAGGATTTCCACAGCTGTACATTGACCGTAGGTTCATTAACCTGAACACCCAGCTGGACAAATTCATCCACATTTTCCGTCAGCCGCCCCGACGTATGCCCGGCAGTGGTTCCTTCGTTCCCGCTGCCCACACATATGGCGCACTTCCAGTAATTTGATATATCATCCAGGAAACGTTCCAGCAGAGAGGTTCCATCATGGGAACCATATGTATTTCCAAAACTTATATTGACCGCCACGGGCATCTGGTATTCCAGGGCTTTGCGCACGGCAAAATCCACCCCCAGCATCAGCTCCGTTGTCCTGGGAAATCCCTCTTCCTGGGGAATTCCAAGCTTAACAACCAACAACTCGCTGGCAGGTGCTACTCCCGCGTACTGGCGCCCCGGACTGCCCGCTCCGTTTCCGGCTGCAATCCCCGCCACCGCCGTACCGTGGCCGGAGATATCCCGGCTCGGCACAATCTGCTCCCTTGCCTGCCTGGTATCCTGTCTCAGCGCCTCATTGATCTGCTCCTGTGTATATTCCGTACCGATGGCATAGCCTTCCGGCGGATTCCCTGGAATTGTCTGATCCCACAGGGCCCGTATCCTTGTCGTTCCATCCGGATTTCTGAAGTCCTCATTCGCATAATCTATTCCGCTGTCTACTATGGCTGTTAATACACCGCCTCCCATCAAAGAAAAAGGAGTTCGCTGCACCGGGTTGATGCAGGAAACTCTCTTTCCGTTGGCTACCTGAAAAAACAGCCTCTTTGGTTTTTCGATATACTCTATCTGCGGCATAGCCGCCAGCCTGTCAATAAGAGATTCACGTATTGTAATAACCGCATACTCATTTGTCAGTTCTGTCACGGCCGAGGCCAGCTCCCGCACCAGTTCCAGGGAGCCTGAATATTTAATAACCAGGTCCCACTCCCTGTCAATCGGGTTATATCCCACATCCAGTTCCAGTGACTTCACGCGCTCCTCTTCCGTAGCATCTAATGCAAGGTTCAGCAGATTTTCAACTTTCTGGCTCATATTCGGCTCCTTTAAGGCTATTCAATTAACAATTTTTCTCCCTTTTACCAGGGCAGTCATTTTTGGCTATTTGCCTTCCCCTTTATATGCAGCGAATGCATAAGGAAGAAAATATCCCTGCGCATGACGGCATACCGGGCATACGGCCGGAGCCTGTTTCCCCTCATGAATGTATCCGCAGTTGGTACAGATCCATTTACTTTCATTTTCACACGCATAGTAATGATTGCTTTCCAGCATTCCCGCTACTTCTCCAAACCTCACCTGGTGGGTATGCTCGATCTCTGCGATCTGATAGAATGCTGAGGCAGCCTCCAGGAATCCCTCTTCCTTTGCTGTATCGCCAAATGCCTGGTATACGTCCTCGTACTCCTCTTTTTCATTGTGCTCCGCAGCACGCAGAAGTTCAGCCAATGTTGCCTGCTGGTCTACCGGGTACCCTCCGTCAATAAATATTGTCTCACCGGACAGATCCTTCAGCAACTCATAATATCTCTCTGCATGAGCTCTCTCCTGGTCTGCAGTATACAAAAAGATATCGGAAATGGTATACATCTTCATCTCTTTTGCCTTATCTGCCGCGATCGTATATCGGTTCCTTGCCTGACTCTCCCCGGCAAATGCTCTCATCAGGTTTTCTTTTGTCTTACTTTCTGAAAAATTAACAGCCATAATACACACTCCTCTTTTTTATTACTAGTATGTACCATGGCTGGTAAATTATGCTCTTTTTCAGTTAAAAATATTCTCTGTGCGTATACTTCTTTTATAACGAAGGATCAAAAAGTCCCCTAGTTAAACCCAATCAGCCTTCTTGCCACGCTGTACGCCATAGAGGACACTTTACGGCCCGATTTTCCGGGAAGATTAATCGTCTGTCCCAGGATTCCGTATCGTATCTTCATATAAGCACCGTAATCCTTCTTTTTCAGATACTGCCACAGCTCTGCCTTTTTATCCAGGTTCTCCTTTTTCTTTGAGCGGATACATAAAATAGAAGAAACCGTCATCATGATAGCGAGATAATTGATCATATACCTGCGCAGTTTTCTGCTGGATATCATCCTCAGTTCATACATGCCTATCATACACTTGGTCACGAATATCTGCTGGTCTATCCTGCTGATCATCACCTTTTCATTTACAGACTGATCCTCCCGCCCGATAAAATACCGGTAAAAATCAACATCCATATAATACATTGTCCGCACATGAGGCAGCGGATAGTAGACATATATATTGTCCACATAAAATGTATGCTTGGGCAGCCTCAGCTGGCAAAGCTTCAGCATCTCTGTCCGGTAAAGGACAGAATGCATCAGGATATACTGATCCAGGTGGAAGTGCCCGATATCGTCCCAGTGAAAGATCTGGTTCTGCGGAAGCACATTGCGGTAATGGATCACCTTCTTATGCTCCACTCCAACCTTTTCATATACATAGTTGGAGACAATCATGTCCACCTCAATCTCCGCCTGCACGAATCCCCTGACAGCTTCCAGAATCATCATAAGAGCTTCCTCATCCACCCAGTCATCGCTGTCCACGACTTTAAAATACCTGCCTGTGGCATGGGCCAGCCCCGCATTGACGGCATCGCCGTGCCCCCCGTTTTCCTTATTTACATTCTTAATAATCGTCGGATACAGTTCCGCATAGTGCTTGGCAATCTTTTTCGTCTTGTCCGTGGAGCCATCGTTCACAATAATAATCTCCACGTCCTCCCCGCCTTTTAATATTGACTGTATCGCCTTTTCCATATATGCTTCAGAATTATAGCATGGAATTGCAAATGATATATACTTCATAACAACACCTCTTTACTCAGATACAGCAATTATACTGCACATTTACCAAATTTCCAACTGTTTTATCATAAAATCCGTTTTTGTACCGGTTGTAAAATATATCTTTATCTATTATAGTTATAGATATGACATAAAACGAAAATTGCTTTGGAGGGATTATTTATGAAGAAAAATGTTGTCGTCGGCCAGTCCGGCGGACCGACCGCGGTCATCAATGCGAGCCTGTACGGAGTTGTCTATGAGGCTTTGAACCGGGAAGATTCTTTTGGCACTGTTTATGGTATGATCAACGGTATCGAAGGTTTCCTGGACGGCCATTATATGGATATGGACCCCTTGGAGCGTTCCGGTGAACTGGAACTGATCAAGGTGACTCCCGGCTGCTATCTCGGCTCCTGCCGGTATAAGCTTCCCGAGGATCTGGACGATCCGGTATATCCGCAGCTATTCGAGAAGTTTGACGCATTAAACATCGGTTATTTCTTCTATATTGGAGGGAACGACTCCATGGATACAGTGAGCAAGCTTTCCCGCTATGCAGTCAAAACCAACAGCGATATCAGAGTCATCGGAATTCCGAAGACAATCGACAACGATCTTGTGGAGACAGACCACACTCCGGGCTTTGGAAGCGCCGCCAAATATATCGCATCTACAGTCAGAGAGATCTCCCTCGATGCCTCTGTTTATGACAATAAAAAATCAGTCACCATCGTAGAAATCATGGGCCGCCATGCAGGATGGCTGACCGCAGCCAGCGCTCTGGCCCGGAAGTTCGAGGGTGACAATCCGGTCCTGATCTATCTCCCGGAAGCCGCATTTGACCAGGAAGCATTCATTCAGAAAGTAAAGGACTCACTGGAACAGACACCCAACCTTGTCGTATGTATATCCGAAGGCATTCACGACAAAAACGGCACTTTCGTCTGCGAGCTTGCCAGTGACGTCGGTGTAGACGCATTTGGACACAAGATGCTGACCGGCTCCGGAAAGTATCTGGAGAACCTGATAAAGGACAGGCTGGGCATTAAAGTCCGTTCCATTGAACTGAATGTATCTCAGCGGTGCTCCAGTACCATGCTCTCCGGTACAGACCAAAAAGAAGCCATTGCTTCCGGAGCTTTTGGCGTAAAATCCGCTCTGGAAGGCGAGACAGGCAAAATGATTGCTTTCAAAAAAATCAAGGACGAGCCCTACACCGTTGATTACGTAACAGCCGATGTCAACCAGATCTGCAACAGGGAAAAAACAGTTCCGGCGGAATGGATCACCAAAGATGGCACTGATGTAGGAGAGGCATTTATTGCTTATGCCAAACCGCTGATCCAGGGAGAAGTCCAGGTTCCAACGGAGGACGGTGTCCCCAGATTTGCATACCGCAAGTAACTTTTAAAGTGAAAAACTCCATCAATGATATGCATGATCCCGCAGGGCATAACCGTGGTTTACCCCTGGGTATGCTTCTGCTTCTTCAGCAGTATATCATTGATGGAGTTTCTTTTTATAATTACTCACCGGATGGAACACCAGCCAGGCCTTGCCTTTATTCGCATGCCCTTTCCAGCTCCCAGAATTTCAGCTCCTCAAAATATATCCGGCCGCCCTCGGCCAAGATAGAATTTTTCTGTTCCTCATCATCCGTAAATACATCGCAGGATATATTATTCTTATAGTCATTGCTAAAGAGCTCAATGGAACTCTGGTCTGAAAATATATGAATATCAAGGATATCTTTTCTCATCAGGTTAATGGGGCTTTTCGCAATGCCTTTGCTCCACCCGTCGGACTGGTTTCTGTCAAAGCTGATTTCCCCTTTATTCAGGTCAAATTTGATGACTGTTTTCCGTTCTCCTGAGCACCTCAGATCCATCCGAATCACCTTCGCAGTCGTCTCTTTCAGATTAATTTTCATTTTAAGTTCATAGACCGCACCGTCTTTCAGCGAAAAAGAATTTTTATCTTCTACGATACACGTTTCTTCTGACTGTACATCCCGGCGCAGCTGCTCCAATTCGCGTATGGGAACAAACTTCAGTGTACTGTCCTCACAGAGCACAACCTCTCTCGGAAGATTGAAGAACCCGCACCATCCCTCCCTGTAGGTTGGTCCCCAGTCCTTCCAGAACGGCATCCAGTCCCAGGCATTGGCCCATCCTACAATGATCCGCCTGCCATCCGGAGCAAGAAAGGATTGAGGCGCATAATAGTCAAATCCCCAGTCAATTTCCCCGGTTACGGTATAGTAAAATTTTCCGGTCTGGTAATCGAAATCTCCCACCAGATATACGCTGGTTCTTTCCTTCGCCCCCATGGGGGAAAACATCAGGACATACTTGTCTCCAATGGGATAAAAATCCGGACATTCCCACATATATCCCCACTCACCGCGGCTCTCTGCCAGTATATTCACAAATTCCCAGTGGAGCATATCGTCTGACCTGTACAAAAGCGCCTGTGCCATCCCGTCTTTGTTCGCACCGCAGATAACATAATATGTATCCTCATGCTTCCAGAGTTTTGGATCCCGGAAGAAGTCCCCGGGAATCCCTTCGGGAGCAGTCAGCACCGGATTGCCTGCATATTTTTCAAAATGGATGCCATCCTCGCTGTATGCGATGCACTGGGACTGCTCAAATCCCCTCCCATTATTCGTAGTTCCGGTATACATCAGAAACAGTTTCCCATCGTGCTCAATCGCACTTCCCGAAAAACAGCCCCCCTGATGGTGGTCATCATAGCTCTCGCTGGGCGCAAGTGCCAGAGGCAGATACTCCCAGTGGAGCATATCTTCGCTTACCGCGTGTCCCCAGTGCATACGGGACCAGAAGCCCTCATAGGGGTTATACTGGTAAAAAAAATGATATTTCCCTTTGTAGTAAATTAATCCGTTTGGATCATTGAGCCAGCCGGTCTGCGGCATAAAGTGATAATACTGGCGCATTTTCCCCTGCTTTACCTGCTCCTTTTTAGCGTCAATCTCCCTCTGGGCCTTATCGATGTTTTGCTGCATTAATTCTTTAGACATAAGACGCCTCCAGTTTTCTCATTTACTTATATTCCTCTCTCAGTTTTTTCGCAAACTCTGTATTAAGCTTTGATTCCCTGCGCGTCTTGTCTTCTTTTATACGGAACTGCTCCTGTCTTGCAGGGGAATATTCCTCCCAGCGTTTCTTATAAGATTCCCTGGCTGCCTGCATCTCTTCTGTTAACTGAGGCATTTTGAGATTTCTTTCGGGCAGTACCGGCACGTTCGGAAGACGCTCTTCCACCGGCAGTATGGTCAATGGCTTTGCGGTCGGAAGTGTCTGGTACCAATACGCAGTGGAGCTCCAGTCATCGGACAGATGGTTGGCATGGCCGTGCTCAATCGTTACACGCAGTCGTTTCTCAAACCTGACCGGATCCGTGATATGGAAGCGGTAGGATACATGGAACCCATCTGTGTCTCCTTCGTGCACAATGGTCCCGAAGAATGGAAATGCATTGCGCTGCATCCCCCATGCATGGTTGAAATAGTCCTCTGTCCCGGTACCGTTCAGACTGGGGTACTCTTCTCCGTCAATAAAGAACATGTCGTTTCCTTCTCCCCACCAGCTTCCCTGGTAATGTTTCACCGACAGATTACAGCCTACATAGTGTCCGGTTCCTTCCACATCCAGAACCGTATAATTGCCTTCTCCCTTGAAATTCGTTACGTTATTGACCTCCGGCGAATTCACCTGGATATCCGGCCCCCATCCGTCACACGGGTTCTCTCTGTGCCAGCTTGTATGGAAATATGCAGTATTCTCATCAAGAGGGGCTTTGTACATCTCATAGTCTATATTGAAGTATAAGATAAACGGAAGCTCGTTCTCGTTGATAATCTCAATCTTTGCCTTTTTGTTAAACGGCATCGGGAAATAACAGGATACGGAACAGGGTGCACCGTAGCGTCCTGCCTCCTCCGGTTTCAGTGACACATTAAACGGAAGGGAAGAAAAATTTCCCGGATAGCAGTTCCCAATACAGAAAAAGTCTCCGAAGGGCGCCAGAACGCTTGGTGTATCCTGGTCGTCCCACGTAATTTTGATCAGTGCCTTTCTGTAATAGAAGGGGTCGTAATCGTCCCAGATTACCCCCAGTGCCGGATGAATTTCCATAACCGGTGCTGCGGACGCATTCTGCACCGGGTCCAGGATGCTGGGCGCTTTTACTTTACGGCAGGATGAGGTCATCCAGATATGTGTGATACATCCGGGGCCTTCTATTTCTCCCAGTGTAATGCTCTCCTTTGCCGGAATCTCCCAGTAATCCTGGTTCTTACCTCTCTGATCCCAGCTTGCCAGCCTTCCGTTCCTGGCCTCTTTTATTGTTGTCAGATCCTGAAATAATCCTGATACTTTACTCATGGTATCTCCTCCTAATTCTTTTTACATAATTTATTTACCAGCCATCTGTCTTACCTGCTGTTTGATCCTTTTTACACCATATCATCAGTGCACGGAAAGCTTGTATCTTTTCTTTCCCCGTTAACCCTTCACAGCCCCGGCAGTCATGCCCTCCACAATATTCTTCTGGAAGAGGCCATAGAATATCAGCTCCGGTATGATAATCAAAACGCTGGATGCCACAATTCCGCCATAGTCCACCGTGTAGGTTCCCTTGAAGAAGGATGCCCCCATGGAAAGCGTATAGTCGGAAATATCTCTCAGCATGACCGATGCAAACGGATACTCATTCCAGATATACAGTACGTTAAATATGACGATCGTCGCGATCACCGGCTTTGCCATCGGAAGAATTACCTTCAGCATCAGATCCCAGATACTGCATCCGTCAATCACAGCAGCCTCATCAATTTCCGTCGGAAGTGACTTCAGATATCCCACCAGCAGCAGTGTATTAAAAGATATGGATGTTGCCACATACGGGAAAATCAAAGCAAACAATCCCCTTAATCCAAAAGCCACATTAATCTTATAAACCGGAAAAAGCAGAATAAAAGGTGAAATCGAAAGCCCCATAATTAAAAAACCATATATTAAGGAAACAACTTTTCTGTTCTTAAACTCCATTCTTGATAGCACAAAGGAACTGAAAAATGTAATAATCAATTCAATGACCAGCGAAATCACACAGACAAAAAGTGTATTCCCATACAGGCTTAAAAAATCCAAAGTTTTAAACGCATTTCTATAGTTTTCCACATTCAGGCTATTTGGCAGAGAAAGCGGAGCGGACAGTATTTCCGAATTCGTTTTAAAGGACAGTACAAGCATCCAGATAAACGGAAATACAACCAGCAGCGTAATCAGAACCATCAGAATATACATCGCTGTTTTCTTCTTTTTGTTGATCATAATCCCGCTACCTCTCTTTCTCTCTGGTCAGGAACGTATAGATCCCTGTAATCAGCAGTGACAGCAGAAATGTAATGGTCGCAAGCGACATACCATAGCCATAATCACTGCTGGAAAATGTCATGGAATAACTGTAAGTCACCAGTGTCTCGGACAGATGGTTCGGGCCGCCCCCTGTTGTCTGCTGTACAATCTCAAAAATCTTAAATACTCCCGTAATAATCAGAACCGATACCGTTGAAATCGTCGTACGCATCATCGGGATAATGACATAGCGGACCTTCTGTACTCCGCTGGCCCCGTCGATCTTCACTGCCTCGAGGACGTCTTCCGGAATCATCTTCAGCCCGGCAATAAAAATGGTGACCAGATAACCAAGCTGCTGCCAGAAGTAAATGATGGCAATGCTGTAGGGTGAAAATGTCTCCCCGCCGATCCATTTTTGTTTCAGACCCGATGCTCCCACTGCATCCAGAATATTGTTAATTACGCCAATATTCGGGTCCAGGATATATACCCATATAATACCCACAATAATGGGGGCTATAATTGCGGGGGAAAATATCAGTGCCTTTGAAAAATCAGTTCCTTTCAACCGGTTATTTAAAAGCAGTGCTATTAAAAATGATAGTGTCAACAGCAGGATAAATGCCAGTACGAAAATAATCATTGTATTCTTCAGTGAAATCCAAAACACATTATCCTGAAACAGCCTGATATAATTCTGAAATCCTTGAAATCTTGCCTTGCCAATACCCGAATACTTTGTAAAGCTGTACCCGATTGCGATTATAATAGGCAGGACAATAAATACACTGTAGACAAGCAGTGTCGGAATCAGAAGGCCTATTTTATATCTTCTTTTGCTCAACCAGCGCATATCCTTCTCCAATCATCTGAATCCATCTGTAAGAGCCCGCCCCGCCGCAAGGACGGCAGGGACCTGAGCTTCACGCGTATAAACCTGTTTCCTTTTATTTACTGTAGGACAGTGCCTCGTCAATCTTATCCAGCGCCTCTGCCGGTTCATATGTTCCCTGCATTACGCCAAACATGGAGTTATAAAGTGCCTCCTGTACCGCAGATACCACCGTCAGATCCGGTGCCGCCTCCGGGCTTTCCCATCCTGCCCCCAGGGCTTCCAGCATGGCGTTCATAGAATACTGTGTGTCTGTTGCAGCTACATCAGAATAATTTGTTGCCGGGAAAATAGAACCTTCATAGGAGATCTTTGCAGCATCTTCTCCATAATAAAATTTCAGGAATTCAAAAACTGCTTCTTTTACCGCATCATCATCTGCAACTTCCGCATTTACAACAATCGGCGCGGAAGGAACTTTCATTGCAATATCCTGATTGTAATCTGTATCGGTGAATTTCGGTCCCCACCAGAAACCAACGTTCTCTCCAATGTTCTCATCAAACTCTGCACAGTCCCACTGGCCGGTGCCGAACATTGCTGCCTTGCCCTCATTGAAGAGCTGCTTGGCATCGAAGTATTCAATGGTAGCCATGTTTTCCGGGAATGCTCCTGCTTCCGCGATCCCTTTTAACTTTTCAAAGCAGGCAGTCAGGTCTTCATTATTGAATTTTTTCTCTCCTGAAAGAATGCTGTCAATATTTTCTGCCCAGCCATATCTGGCAAGCGTCTCATTGAATTCCCACATCGCATACGCACTGTTTTTACTTCCGATGGACAGCGGAGTCACGTCGCTCTCTTTCAGCTTCTTAATCATCCCGATAAAATCTTCGTATGTAGTGTCGTTTGTAGGATACTCAACTCCTGCCTTGTCGAACAGATCCTTGTTGTAGAAGATTCCCTGGACATTACACTGATATGGCAGACCGTACTGTCCATTATCATCCTGGAATGCATTCTCCATGCCGCCAAGAGCCGTCTGGATATCAGCGTTCTCTGATAAGAAATCGGATAAATCCATCAGAACACCAGAGTCGCTGTATTCGGGAGCCTCACTGGCATCCAGCCAGAAGATCTGGGGGAGTGTTCCGTCTGAAGCCTCCAGTTTCATATTCTTGGAATGAGACTCTTTGTCTGATGCCTCGAATTCCACCTTGTATTTTCCGTCATATTTTTCATTAAATGCCTGCACAATGTTATATGTAACAGCTTCCTGCTCCTGCGGATTAGCTACATGGATGCCGAATTTAATAGTCGTTGCCCCGCCGTCTGCCTTTGCCTCCTCTTTTTTACCTCCGGAGCATCCTGCGAGAAGGCCTGCAGCCATTGTTCCTGCCATAACCACTGATAACAGTCTTTTCAAAGTTCTTGTCTTCATAATTATCCTCCTTGATCATGAATCCTGCCTTGTTGTTTCCAATATGGAACCCGTTCCACATTGTCCAAAAAAAATTTTTACTGTTTGCCAGTGCCGTATTATGGAACGGGTTCCACAATACGGCAAAAAAAATAAGTTTTCTCAGGTGTGCACCTACTGATTACTTTAAGCTCATTATATTACTCCTTTTAAAAAAGTCAACCTTATTTTTGAAACTAATTGTTTTTTTGTTTATAACTACAGAATATTCAATTTATATTTTGTACACCTTTCACAATTTGACGAATCATAAAGTTGTCTTTCCTTTTTTAAGCTCCACATCTAGCAAAACCTGTTTATTCTTATAAGTCTTCCCATTCACCAATCTGTCCATCAGACGCACGGATTCCCTTGCCAGCGCTTCCACCGGCTGTGCAACAGCTGTCACCCGCGGTTCTACGATTCCTGTCAGATATGTACCGTCATAGGCCACAATTTTTACATCCTCAGGAACTCTCTTATGCCTTCTGATCGCTTCATTCATATAGCCTATTGCAAGCTGGTCTACACCAAATACGCCATCAAATTCCAGGCCCAGTTCAAACACTGTATCGATTGCTTTTTTATAATATGCAGCATCAAAACGGTTCCATTCCAGTTCATATGAATATGTATCCACGTGATTTTTTTTCATAATCCGCTCAAATTCATAGTGCCTGTCATGATATGGCGACTCCACTTCCAATGCACCACGGAAATGCAGTACAGACTTACATCCGCTGCTGATCAGCTCTTCTGCCGCCAGCCTGCCGCCTCTTTTATGGTTCACGGCCACAACCGGGATATCTTCCCCCAGATAACGGTCAAATGACACGATGGGTTTGTGGATCTTCAGATATTCTTCCACATCCAGAGAATGTACACCTGTGATCACACCGTCTACGATATGCCTGTTCAGCATATCCAGATATTCCAGTTCTGCGTTCTCTTCCTTCACCGTATTACAGAGCATCGTCTTGTATCCACAGTTATACAGCTCTGCTTCCACATATTCTACGAATTCGGCAAAAAACGGGTGGGCGACCGTAGGTACCAATACGGCGATAATCCCTGTTTTTCTGTGGAACAGATTGCGCGCCAGTTCATTGGGTGTATAGTCCAGCTCGCGCATGGCTTCTTCAATCTTCTGGCGGGTTTCATCGGATACATATCCGCTGTTGTTCAGAACCCTTGATACCGTTGTGGGACCTACATTTGCTTTTTTTGCCACATCTCTTATACTCGCCATAGCTCCCCCTCCTTTCTTCCGTATTTATTAATAGGTAATTGCGAAACTCTAC
>LDAQ01000088.1 GCA_001028025.1 Faecalicatena fissicatena
CACTCACTATGGTGCGTTTACCACACTCCCACGTAGGGAGTGACGGGATGTGCGAAAACTGTGAAAGGTGAGTTCAATGATTTCAATCCACACTCCCACGTAGGGAGTGACTGCATCGGAAGCGCTCTCTTTTACCATTGTTTCTGCATTTCAATCCACACTCCCACGTAGGGAGTGACGTTGTATTCTGCGCAAGCAATGCCTCTTTCACTATTTCAATCCACACTCCCACGTAGGGAGTGACCGCAGGCCGCAGCCGTAATACAATCCCCATCCGATTTCAATCCACACTCCCACGTAGGGAGTGACCATTAAGTCCAATATTTTCATAATCATAGTTAAATTTCAATCCACACTCCCACGTAGGGAGTGACGATGAAGCGGCGCTTGATAAATATCTAGCAAATATTTCAATCCACACTCCCACGTAGGGAGTGACGGCCATAGAAAAAACGGATGATATGATCCAGTATATTTCAATCCACACTCCCACGTAGGGAGTGACATACATAGCGTGCTGTACTATACCAAGAAATCAATTTCAATCCACACTCCCACGTAGGGAGTGACGACTTATTGCGGATGAAATTAATGACCAGGCAAATTTCAATCCACACTCCCACGTAGGGAGTGACTCTTCTGGAGTATAATCCACCTTATCCATACTCTGATTTCAATCCACACTCCCACGTAGGGAGTGACGTTCTGCTAAAGTCCAGTTGTATTGATTATCAGATATTTCAATCCACACTCCCACGTAGGGAGTGACGCAGCGTTCGCGGTTATATCCGCAGTATTCGGAATTTCAATCCACACTCCCACGTAGGGAGTGACGGTAACATTGCCTATAGGGCATTATAATATATGCATTTCAATCCACACTCCCACGTAGGGAGTGACCTGGTAGCATAGGTTGGTGCAGAAGTTGTGACGATTTCAATCCACACTCCCACGTAGGGAGTGACATTTGAAAATTTTGGAATGATAGACCGGATAGATATTTCAATCCACACTCCCACGTAGGGAGTGACGTATTAGCCTGCCATTCTGGATTCATATATGCAGATTTCAATCCACACTCCCACGTAGGGAGTGACGGAAAATCTTGAAGGTATTGGACAAGCGATAGGAATTTCAATCCACACTCCCACGTAGGGAGTGACGAAAAAAACTTTTATGAGTGGGCAATACATGCCATTTCAATCCACACTCCCACGTAGGGAGTGACCCAATCTTGTTAATTGCTACTGTCAAGTCGTCTATTTCAATCCACACTCCCACGTAGGGAGTGACCCTATGTACGCCTTAATATCGTCTACTCCGGTCAATTTCAATCCACACTCCCACGTAGGGAGTGACAGTGTATTTGATGGAGTTGTGGACTTTATCAAAGATTTCAATCCACACTCCCACGTAGGGAGTGACCATGCAGAATGTCCCATCAGCAAGGGATTCAGCATTTCAATCCACACTCCCACGTAGGGAGTGACGGCACCGCCTTCTGATCAACAGAAAAAGACTCTTATTTCAATCCACACTCCCACGTAGGGAGTGACTGATTTCCGCTTTCTTTTCATCTATTGGACAGAAATTTCAATCCACACTCCCACGTAGGGAGTGACGCTGCAGGGAATCAGAGCAATAGTAACACAATGGCATTTCAATCCACACTCCCACGTAGGGAGTGACCAGTTCATCTGGGGAGCTATTGTAGTGGAAATTATTTCAATCCACACTCCCACGTAGGGAGTGACCTTTCTGATTTTTACAAAGTCCAGGATATACTTGATATTTCAATCCACACTCCCACGTAGGGAGTGACATTGATATCAAAGTAGGCCCTTAAATCATTAGTATTTCAATCCACACTCCCACGTAGGGAGTGACTTTACACCGCCGTCACCATCTACCTTCTCATACTATTTCAATCCACACTCCCACGTAGGGAGTGACGAATTTGACAGAGATGAATATAACAACTTTATCCATTTCAATCCACACTCCCACGTAGGGAGTGACCATACTGCTCAGACAGTGCTCTTCTACTTCCATAATTTCAATCCACACTCCCACGTAGGGAGTGACAGGTAATAGCGGTACAATGTACTTTTGCCTTAGCCTATTTCAATCCACACTCCCACGTAGGGAGTGACCGGCGTAAAACGGATGATCAAGAATCCTGATGATATTTCAATCCACACTCCCACGTAGGGAGTGACCAGGATGGTCATCTCGTCCTGGTGTGACAGCGGGTATTTCAATCCACACTCCCACGTAGGGAGTGACTTTTTAAAAATAATCCCGTTGTCTGTGATGATCATTTCAATCCACACTCCCACGTAGGGAGTGACCGATGAGGATATCGTAGGACTCCAGGTAGATTACATTTCAATCCACACTCCCACGTAGGGAGTGACAAAGAAGGAGAGGTTGATATTGTTGCAGACGGTAATTTCAATCCACACTCCCACGTAGGGAGTGACTATCAGGTTCTTCTATAAGCTCAACAGTTTCTGGAATTTCAATCCACACTCCCACGTAGGGAGTGACTTTTATTCTTGAGCGACAGACTCAGACATGGATTATTTCAATCCACACTCCCACGTAGGGAGTGACAATATCTAACTATATATAACAAAGGAGTAATAAATTTCAATCCACACTCCCACGTAGGGAGTGACATTCTAAACTGGCCAATAAGATGGAGGGCATTCAATTTCAATCCACACTCCCACGTAGGGAGTGACAGCAAAATTGCACAATTTTTTCACAGAAAAATTATACTTTTCTTCTAAATTTTAAACTATTTTCTAATAAATTACAATTCTTTTTACTCTGATCCACATTTTTTCTCTCATTATTTTACATTTTTCACTTTTTTTCAGGTGCGAATCCCCCCGGAATTTTATGTCCACTTCACATTCGCACCCAATACATAGTGAAATAAATAACCTACATTTTGCTCTACCCAGCTTATATCATCTTGTTATTTACTTTTCAGTCTTTAGTTTGAATCACTTCTTTCAATTTGTTCCCCTTCATTTTCCAACCCAAAGCACACTAAAACGATTTTTACAATTCGGATATCATTCCTTAGTCAATTATTTATCACTTTTACATAGTCACCATGATACGGTGCTGTATAGTACACATATCTATGTCCCCAACTGCCTGACGATGCAGGTTCTGTATATGCTGTCAACGCCCTGCATAAATGCGGCAATAACTTCCGATAATTCATTAAGGTATATAAAAAACCCTATATCAACCTTAACTGGTCAATATAGGGTCCTTTATAATTATTGTCAAAGAAAAATACCAAAATCACTGATAAAATTCTTAATCCTATCTATCAGCTATACTAGCCTATGCATTCTTCTTAGCAATTGCAGCCTGAGCAGCAGCCAGTCTTGCAATCGGAACACGGAATGGTGAGCAGGATACATAATCCAGACCAAGTGTGTTACAGAATTCTACTGAGCTTGGATCTCCGCCGTGCTCGCCGCAGATACCTACGTGCAGGCTTGAATTAACCGGCTTTCCTAACTTCAGGGACATTTCCATTAACTTGCCGACACCTGTCTGGTCAAGCTTAGCAAATGGGTCGTTCTCGAAGATCTTGGTATCATAGTAAGCATCTAAGAACTTACCGGCATCATCACGTGAGAATCCGTATGTCATCTGTGTTAAGTCATTGGTTCCGAAGCAGAAGAAGTCAGCTTCTTTTGCAATGTCATCAGCTGTCAGGCAAGCTCTTGGGATCTCGATCATAGTACCAACTTCATACTTGAGCTCGATTCCTGCTGCTGCGATCTCAGCGTCTGCAGTCTCAACAACGATATTCTTAACAAATTTAAATTCTTTGATATCTCCAACCAGCGGAATCATGATTTCCGGGCAAACGCTCCAGTCAGCATGTGCTTTCTGTACGTTGATAGCTGCGCGGATAATTGCCTTTGTCTGCATCTTTGCAATCTCTGGGTAAGTAACTGCAAGACGGCATCCACGGTGTCCCATCATCGGGTTGAATTCATGAAGGGAATCAATGATTGTCTTGATCTGCTCTACAGTCTTGCCCTGAGCATCTGCAAGTTTCTTGATATCTTCTTCCTCTGTAGGAACGAATTCATGAAGCGGTGGGTCTAAGAAACGAATCGTAACCGGGTTTCCTTCCAGTGCTTCAAATAAGCCTTCAAAGTCTCCCTGCTGTACAGGAAGGATCTTCTCAAGGGCTGCTTCTCTTTCTTCTACTGTATCTGAGCAGATCATTTCACGGAATGCATCGATTCTGTCGCCTTCGAAGAACATGTGCTCTGTACGGCAGAGTCCGATACCTTCTGCTCCAAGTTCACGAGCTTTCTTAGCATCTTCAGGTGTATCTGCATTGGTACGAACTTTCATTGTTCTGTACTTGTCAGCCCATCCCATGATTCTTCCGAACTCACCAGCGATTGTAGCGTCTACTGTCGGGATTAATCCGTCATAGATGTTACCTGTAGAACCGTCCAGTGAGATTGCATCTCCTTCGTGGTATTCTTTTCCGCCAAGTGTGAACTTCTTGTTTGCCTCATCCATAACGATGTCGCCGCATCCGGATACACAGCATGTACCCATTCCACGTGCAACAACGGCAGCGTGAGATGTCATACCGCCACGTACTGTCAGGATACCCTGAGCAGCTTTCATACCTTCGATATCTTCCGGTGAAGTCTCAAGACGTACAAGTACGACTTTCTCTCCTCTTGCAGCCCACTCTTTTGCATCGTCAGCTGTAAATACAACTTTACCGCATGCAGCTCCTGGTGAAGCTCCGAGTGCTTTGCCAACCGGTACAGCAGCTTTCAGTGCAGCAGCGTCAAACTGTGGGTGAAGCAGTGTATCTAAGTTTCTAGGATCGATCATAACAACTGCTTTTTCTTCTGTGATCATTCCTTCATCTACTAAATCGCATGCAATCTGCAGAGCAGCCTGAGCTGTTCTCTTACCGTTACGTGTCTGCAGCATGTACAGCTTTCTGTCTTCGATCGTGAACTCCATGTCCTGCATATCTCTGTAGTGGTCTTCCAGTTTATCACAGATTGCTACAAACTGATCATAAACTTCCGGCATAACTTCATGCAGCTGAGAAATCTTCTGAGGTGTACGAACACCGGCAACAACGTCCTCGCCCTGTGCGTTCATCAGGAATTCTCCCATGAGCTTCTTCTCGCCTGTAGCAGGATCACGTGTAAATGCAACACCTGTACCTGATGTATCTCCCATGTTACCGAATGCCATCATCTGTACGTTAACAGCTGTTCCCCATGAATACGGGATATCATTGTCACGACGGTATACATTCGCTCTCGGGTTGTCCCATGAACGGAATACAGCTTTGATAGCGCCCATAAGCTGTTCCTTCGGATCAGCCGGGAACTCTTCACCGAGCATGGTCTTGTATTCATCTTTGAACTGTCCGGCCAGAACTTTCAGATCATCTGCTGTCAGATCAACGTCCTGTGTAACGCCTTTTTCTTCTTTCATCTTGTCGATGAGTTCTTCAAAGTATTTCTTACCAACTTCCATAACTACGTCAGAGTACATCTGAATAAATCTTCTGTAGCAATCCCAGGCCCAACGCGGGTTGCCTGATTTTTCAGCCAGTACGTCTACTACTTCTTCATTTAAACCAAGGTTCAGGATCGTATCCATCATACCTGGCATAGAAGCTCTTGCTCCTGAACGAACGGAAACAAGAAGCGGGTTCTCTTTATCACCGAATTTCTTTCCGGTTACTTCTTCCATCTTTGTGATAGCGTCCATGATCTGAGTCATAATCTCGTCATTGATCTTTCTGCCATCGTCATAATACTGGGTACAAGCTTCTGTTGTAATTGTAAATCCCTGCGGTACAGGAAGACCCAGGTTTGTCATCTCAGCAAGGTTAGCACCTTTACCACCAAGCAGGTTTTTCATGGTTGCATTACCTTCCGTAAACATATAAACCCATTTTGCCATTTTTTAATGACCTCCTAAATAATTTTTTCAAATAAAATTGCACTAAGTCGCATATAATATATTAATGGTTTTATTTATGCTCGTCAAGCATTTTGTCCGTAAATTCGCACAATATTTACAGGTTTTTTTTGTCTATTATGCCCTTTTACGGTTTATTTTCATTTTTTCTTCGGAATTATTCACAATTTTCTTTTTAGGATATGTTGAAAACCGGGCAAATCTCACTGTAGAAAGGAGTTTTCCCGGTTTTCCTGTTTTCTTTTTGTACCTATTATTATACGTGTTTTACATAATATGCCTTTCAAAAATTATGCATCTTTTAAAAATGCAAGATACCCTTTTAGTGCCTCATAAAGGTCAGCCTTGCTGGATACTTCCCAGGGCGCATGCATGTTCAGCACCGGAATCCCGCAGTCGATCACATTCATTCCATAGTCTGCCATCAGGTAGGCGATCGTGCCGCCTCCCCCCTTATCTACGGCTCCCAGCTCTGCGGTCTGGATGACTACTTTATATTTATCCATGATCTGCCGTAGCTGTGCCATATACTCCGGATTTGCATCGTTTCCTCCGGATTTTCCACCACTGCCGGAATATTTGTTGAAAACCAGACCGTTCCCAAGATATGCGGAATTCTTTCTTTCATAATACTCTTCAAACATGGGGTCGTAGGCCGCACTGACGTCTGAAGAAAGCATCTGAGAATTGCTCAGCGTCCGGCGCAGCGCCAGTTCAGAGAATCCGCCGCACAGCTCCATAATCTCCGCCACTGTATTTTCAAAGAAATGAGAGCGCATGCCTGTGGCGCCCGTACTGCCGATCTCCTCTTTATCCACCAGAAGACAGCAGGATGTGCGTCTGGACATTTTCAGTTCCAGGAGTGCGAGCAGTGAAGTAAAGGCACAACTTCTGTCGTCCTGCCCATATGCCAGTATCATACTCCGGTCCAGGCCGCAGTCCCTGGCTCTGCCGGCCGGCACGATCTCCAGCTCCGCAGATATGAAATCTTCCTCCTTTATCTGATACTGCTCCTGAAGCAACTTTAAAATTGTCTGTTTTACCAATTCTGTTTCTTTTTTATCATCATCACTGTTGATAAATTCCAGATGTTTCTTTGTGGCGCTCTTTTTAAGCTCCGTTTTACTGCATGGCAGATTACCGATCAGAAGATCCAGTTTTTCGGCATCAATCAGCTCTTTTACCTTTTTTTCATTCTGTTCTCTCCCAAGATGAGGCAGGAGGTCTGTGATTACAAATACCGGATCCTTCTCTTTTTCTCCGATCTTGATCTCTATTTTCGTGCCGTCTTTTCTGATGACAACGCCATGAATAGCCAGAGGCAGCGCCAGCCATTGATATTTTTTGATGCCTCCGTAATAATGAGTATCCAGATATACATGCCCCTGTTCCTCGTAGAGCGGAACCTGCTTCACGTCGATACGCGGGGAATCAATATGTGCTCCCAGTATATTCATTCCTTTTTCAAACGGCTCAGAGCCGATCTGAAATAGTACCACTGTTTTATCCATCTGGCAGGCATATACTTTATCTCCCGGCTTTAGCGTCTCCTTTGCCTCCCGGATCAGTTCCAGATCCCGATACCCCTGTGCTCTTGCCAGTTTAATTGCCGATGCGGCACATTCCCGTTCGGTTTTGCTGCAGTCCAGAAAATGACAGTATGCGTGGCAGATATCCTCCACGCGTTTTCTCTCCTCCGCACCGTAATAGTTCCAGGCATTTTTTCTCTCCATAACTACTTCCTCTTTCTACTTTTATATTCTGCATCGCTGCTTTCACTAAAAGATAGTATGGATGATTCTGCCAGAATCTATTCTTTCCATATGGCAAAAGCTTTCTTCATTTATTAATATTGCTAATAGATACTGCTTTCTTTTATTATTTCATATCTCTCAAAAATGCACAGTAACCGCGGTATGCCTCATAAACATCCGCTTTGCTTGACACTTCCCATGGAGCATGCATACAGAGCACCGCGACTCCTCCGTCAATCACTTCCATGCCGAACTGGGCCAGTATGTATGCGATGGTGCCGCCACCGCCGACATCGATCTTGCCCATCTCCGTCATCTGGAAAGCAACCTGATTCTCATCAAATACCCTGCGCAGCTTAGCAATATACTCCGCATTTGCATCGTTGGAACCGCTCTTTCCTCTGGAGCCTGTGTGCTTTTTGATCACGAGTCCATTTCCAAAGAAGGAAGAGGATTTCTTGTCATACACGTCTGCATACATCGGATCAAACGCGGCGCCCACATCTGAGGAAATCATGGTTGAATTCGCAAGTGCATGGCGAAGTTTCAGTTCGGAAAATACACCCATCTTATCCATCAGATCTGCGACTGCATTTTCAAAGAAACGGGAATGCATCCCGGTTGCACCCACGCTTCCGATTTCCTCTTTATCTACAAGGATACAGCAGGAAGTACGTTTTACGTCCTTTACCTCCAGCATGGCTGCAAGTGAAGTATATGCGCATACACGGTCATCCTGTCCATATGCCATGATCATGCTTCTGTCCAGACCGCAGTCTCTTGCTTTTCCGGCAGGTACTACCTCCAGTTCAGCTGACATCAGGTCTTCTTTTTCAATATCATAAGTCTCTTTAAGCAGTTTCAGGATCTGTGCGGCGGCAGCATCCTTCTCCTCACCGGCAAGCGGCCTGCTTCCGATCAGAATATCCAGATTTTCACCCTCGACTACTGTCGTCGCTTTCTTTTCCATCTGCTTGCCGGAGAGATGGATCAGCAGATCTGTCACAACAAAAACAGGATCGTCTTCCTTTTCTCCAATTGAAATGTCCACGGTCGTACCGTCTTTGCGTACTACCACACCGTGGATTGCCAGCGGAAGCGTCACCCACTGATATTTTTTAATACCACCGTAATAGTGAGTATCAAAATATGCAAATCCGCTTTCCTCATACAATGGATTCTGTTTCAGGTCCATGCGCGGGGAATCAATGTGTGCCCCGAGAATATTCATGCCATCTGCAACAGATTCTTCTCCGATGTTAAAAAGTGCTATTGACTTGCCCATCCATGCGGCATACACCTTGTCTCCGGGTTTTACTTCCCCCGCTTTTGAGAGTTCTATGTAGCCGGCTGCCTCGGCCTGTCTGATGACTTCCGTAACACATTCCCGCTCTGTTTTACCAGTATCAAGAAACTTTTTGTAATCACTGGTCAGAGAATCCAGTTCTGTTAATTGGCTTTCCGTATAAACTTCCCACAAATTTTTTTCCATGTTTTTTCCCGCCCCTTACAGATGCATTCAGCCTGATATAATATACAGGTACGATGGTATCCGAAGGGCACAGACACAATAGTAAAATGTGTGCCTGCATTATTCCTTTCCATTTATTTTTTTCTTTTACCGCACGGACACATTGCCACGGCGTTCTATATCCTATTCTGCTTATAGCAGATTAGGACGCAGCTCTTTTTCTAAAGAGTACGCCCTAAAAATATTAAAATCTTAATTTTTCCTCGAAGTATGCTTTCAGATCTTCAATTTTGATTCTTTCCTGTTCCATGCTGTCTCTGTCACGCACAGTTACAGCGCCGTCTTCCTCAGAATCAAAGTCGTATGTTACACAGAATGGTGTTCCGATCTCATCCTGACGGCGATAACGTTTTCCGATATTTCCACGGTCATCGAATTCGCAGTTGTAATGTTTGGACAATTCTGCAAATACTTTTTCCGCGCCCTCGTTCAGCTTCTTGGATAATGGCAGGACACCGATTTTCACAGGTGCAAGCGCCGGATGGAAATGCATAACAGTACGCATGTCTCCGCCCTCCAGCTCTTCTTCATCATATGCACTGCAGAGGAATGCCAGTACCATACGGTCTGCTCCCAGTGAAGGCTCAATAACATACGGGATGTATTTTTCTTTCTTCTCATCATCAAAGTAGGACATATCCTGCTTAGATACTTCCTGATGCTGTGTCAGGTCATAATCGGTTCTGTCAGCAATTCCCCACAGTTCACCCCATCCAAACGGGAAAAGGAATTCCACATCTGTGGTTGCCTTGCTGTAGAAGGAAAGCTCTTCCTGATCGTGGTCACGGTATCTGACTTCATCGTCTTTAAGTCCCAGTGAGCTCAGCCAGTCAAGGCAGAACTGCTTCCAGTATGCAAACCAGTCCAGATCGGTGCCCGGCTCACAGAAAAATTCCAGCTCCATCTGCTCGAATTCTCTTGTACGGAAGGTAAAGTTACCTGGTGTAATTTCGTTTCTGAAAGATTTTCCGATCTGTCCGATACCAAATGGGATCTTCTTTCTGGATGTTCTCTGGACATTTTTGAAGTTTACAAAAATACCCTGGGCAGTCTCTGGTCTGAGGTAAACTGTATTCTTCGCATCTTCTGTAACACCCTGGAAGGTTTTAAACATCAGGTTAAACTGACGGATATCTGTAAAATTATGCTTTCCGCAGGAAGGACACGGAATCTGGTGCTCTTCAATAAAAGCTGTCATCTGTTCCTGAGACCATGCATCAACTGCACCCTCAATGGTAATATCATGCTCTGCACAAAAATCTTCTATTATCTTGTCTGCCCTGAAACGCTCATGACATTCACGGCAGTCCATCAGAGGATCCGAAAATCCACCCAAATGTCCTGATGCAATCCATGTCTGAGGATTCATAAGAATCGCACAGTCCACGCCCACGTTATAAGGGGACTCCTGAATGAACTTCTGCCACCATGCTCTTTTCACGTTATTCTTCAGCTCTACGCCGAGGTTTCCGTAATCCCAGGTGTTGGCAAGTCCGCCGTAAATCTCAGACCCCGGGTAAACAAATCCTCTTGATTTAGCAAGAGCTACAATTTTATCCATCGTTTTTTCTACCATAATACTGCTCCTCACATTCTATTTCATCTCAATTGGTAACTATTATAACGGGTGGAGCACACATTTTCAAGCCATTTACTCAAAAATCGGGATTGTTGAGTA
>LDAQ01000089.1 GCA_001028025.1 Faecalicatena fissicatena
CGAATGCATCGGCATTCGGGCCAAATGCGGCATGTACCTCCATTTTACTTCCGCTTTCTTCTACAGCTTCTTCGCGAAGTGTCAGGACATTTCACCAGCAGACATTGCCCCGTCCCCCACCGGACTCGCCTTGTCATTCGCGTCCCCCCCTCGCAAAAAAGCCCAATTCCCCCCTTCTTGTATTCAAAAATAAACAAAAAATGGGGTGCCCCGACTAGACTTTTGCCGCTTTAGGCGATATAATGGAAACACATGTGAAAAAATAAACTTTTACAATGTAATTTTAAGGAGGAACAAGAAATGGCAAGAAAAATGAAGACCATGGATGGTAACCAGGCGGCAGCTCACGTTTCCTATGCGTATACGGAAGTTGCAGCAATCTACCCAATCACCCCATCATCTGTTATGCCAGAACATATCGACGAGTGGGCTACTGAGGGCAGAGAAAACATTTTCGGACAAACTGTTCAGGTAACAGAGATGCAGTCTGAAGCGGGTGCAGCCGGAGCCGTACATGGTTCATTAGCAGCAGGAGCTTTGACAACCACATTTACAGCATCTCAGGGATTACTCTTAATGATCCCTAACTTATATAAAGTAGCCGGAGAATTATTACCAGGTGTATTCAACGTATCAGCACGTGCAATCGCAAGCCATGCACTGTCAATCTTCGGAGATCACTCCGACGTATATGCCTGTCGCCAGACCGGAGCTGCTATGCTCTGCGAAGGAAGCGTTCAGGAAGTTATGGACCTGACAGCAGTTGCACACTGTGCAGCACTCGAAGGAAAGATTCCGTTTATCAACTTCTTTGACGGATTCAGAACATCCCACGAGATCCAGAAGATCCAGGCCTGGGATTATGAAGACCTGAAAGATATGGTAAACATGGACGCTATCGATGAATTCCGTGCACACGCACTGAATCCAAACCACCCATGCCATAGAGGTTCCGCTCAGAATCCTGATATCTTCTTCCAGGCTAGAGAAGCATGTAACCCATATTATGATGCTCTTCCGGGAATCGTTCAGAATTACATGGACAAAGTGAATGCCAAGATCGGCACAGATTATAAACTGTTCAACTACTATGGAGCAGAAGATGCAGAGCGCGTTATCGTAGCTATGGGTTCTGCTTGTGATACAATCGAAGAGACAATTGATTACCTGCTTGCAGCAGGCGAAAAAGTTGGTGTTGTAAAAGTTCGTCTTTACAGACCATTCTGCGCAGAAGCACTGATCAATGCAATTCCTGAGACTGTTAAGACAATTTCTGTACTTGACAGAACAAAAGAACCAGGATCTCTTGGAGAGCCATTATACCTGGACGTTGTTGCTGCACTCAAAGGAACGAAGTTTGATGCAGTACCTGTACTGTCAGGACGTTACGGATTAGGTTCCAAAGATACAACACCAGCTCAGATCGTAGCTGTATTCAACAACACAGAAAAACAGAAATTCACAATCGGTATCGAAGATGATGTGACAAATCTGTCCCTGGATGCAGGCGCTCCGCTTGTAACCACTCCGGAGGGAACGATCAACTGTAAGTTCTGGGGTCTTGGAGCAGATGGTACTGTAGGTGCCAACAAGAACTCCATCAAGATCATCGGTGACAACACAGATATGTACGCACAGGCTTACTTTGACTATGACTCCAAGAAGTCCGGCGGTGTAACAATGTCACACTTACGTTTTGGTAAGAAGCCAATCAAGTCCACATACCTGATCAAACAGGCTAACTTTGTAGCATGCCACAACCCATCTTATATTGACAAATATAACATGGTTCAGGAGCTGGTTGACGGAGGAACATTCCTGCTGAACTGCCCATGGGATGCAGAAGGACTTGACAAACACTTACCGGGACAGGTAAAAGCATTTATTGCAAATCACGGCATTAAGTTCTATACAATCGATGGTATCAAGATTGGTAAAGAGATCGGACTCGGCGGACGTATCAATACAGTACTTCAGTCTGCATTCTTCAAACTTGCAGCAATCATTCCGGAAGAAGAAGCAATCGACCTTATGAAGAAAGCAGCGAAAGCTACTTACGGAAGAAAAGGTGACAAGATTGTACAGATGAACTACGATGCAATCGATGCAGGTGCTAAGCAGGTTGTAGAGATCACAGTACCGGACAGCTGGAAAGATGCGGATGATGAAGGTCTGACAACTCCTCATGTTGATGAGAACGGTAAGAAAGACGTTGTTGATTTCGTTAAGAATATCCAGGCCAAAGTAAATGCTCAGGAAGGTAACTCACTTCCGGTATCTGCATTCAATGAATATGTAGATGGTTCTACACCGTCAGGTTCTTCTGCATACGAAAAACGTGGTATCGCAGTTGATATTCCGATGTGGAAGCCTGAGAACTGTATTCAGTGTAACCGCTGTGCATATGTTTGCCCGCATGCAGTTATCCGTCCGGTTGCCCTGACTGAAGAAGAGATGGCAAAAGCTCCGGAAGGACTTAAGACAATCGATATGGTCGGAATGCCTGGTATGAAGTTTACAATAACTGTATCAGCATATGACTGTACAGGATGCGGATCTTGTGCGAATGTCTGCCCGGGTAAGAAGGGTGAAAAAGCGCTTGTTATGGAGAACATGGAAGCAAATGCAGGAATTCAGGAATACTTCGATTTTGGTACAGAGATTCCTGTAAAACCAGAGGTTGTTACAAAGTTCAAAGAAACAACTGTTAAGGGAAGCCAGTTCAAACAGCCTCTTCTTGAATTCTCAGGAGCTTGTGCAGGATGTGGTGAGACACCTTACGCTAAGTTAATCACACAGTTATTCGGTGACAGAATGTATATTGCAAACGCAACAGGATGCTCCTCTATCTGGGGTAACTCTTCACCGTCTACACCTTATACAGTAACACCAGAGGGAAAAGGACCGGCATGGTGCAACTCTCTGTTCGAAGATAACGCAGAGTTCGGATATGGTATGCTGCTCGCTCAGAACACAATCAGAGAGAGAATGAAAGGCATCGTAGAGAACTTCGCTGAGAACGCAGAAAATGCAGACGTTAAAGCAGCTGCACAGGAATACCTGGATACATTTGCAAGCGGCGCTACAAACGGAACAGCTACAGACAAGCTTGTTGCAGCAGTAGAGGCATGTGACTGTGACTGCGCAGACAAGGCAGAACTGCTGAAACACAAAGACTTCCTCGCTAAGAAATCCCAGTGGATCTTCGGTGGTGACGGATGGGCTTACGATATCGGATTCGGCGGTGTTGACCACGTATTAGCAAGTGGAAAAGACATCAATATCATGGTATTCGATACAGAAGTTTACTCCAACACAGGCGGACAGTCTTCAAAGGCTACAAAGACAGGTGCTACAGCACAGTTCGCAGCAGGCGGAAAAGAAACAAAGAAGAAAGACCTTGCAGGAATCGCTATGAGCTATGGTTATGTATACGTAGCACAGATTGCTATGGGTGCTGACTACAACCAGACAGTAAAAGCAATTGCAGAGGCAGAGGCTTATCCGGGACCGTCACTCATCATCGCTTACGCTCCATGTATCAACCATGGTATCAAGAAAGGTATGAGCAAAGCTCAGACTGAGGAGCAGATGGCAGTAGAATGCGGATACTGGAATAACTTCAGATTCAATCCTGAAGCTGAGGGTGCGAAGTTCACACTCGACAGCAAGGAACCAAAACAGGAAGAATATCAGGCATTCCTTGACGGAGAAGTTCGTTACAATGCCCTGAAGAGAGCGAATCCGGAAAAAGCTGCTAAACTCTTCGCTCTGAATGAGAAAGAAGCTATGGAAAGATATGCTTACCTGAAGAAACTGGTTACTCTTTACGGAGAGGAATAAGAAGGACGGTTTTCCCACGGGGAGCCGCAGGTTATAAAAGGGGCGGTACACTTATTACAGTGTACCGCCTTTTCGATATGGCCGGCTCATTTAAAGCCGCCTTCGGCGAGGAGTCTATATGAATGAAAATATATTTGTCGCACTGCTGATTGTCGGGCTTCTTGTTATATTCGGCCTGATTTCTTTCTTTGACCAGAAAAGAAGGCTGCGCAAAATGAAGCGGAGAATGCTCTATTATTATGGGCGCGACAGAGAAATTGAATATTCGGACGAAGTTCTTTCAGTGATTGGTGCCTATACGGAGGCGAAAGACACCATGGTGGACGATATCACCTGGAACGATCTGGATCTGGATTCTGTATTTATGAAGATTAATCATACATGGTCTTTTGCCGGCGAGGATTATCTGTATTATCTGATGCATATTCCGGCGGAAGGGCCTGTATCCTGTGAGGAACAGGAGGAGATGATCAGATACTACCAAACTCATGAGAAGGAGCGTCTTGAGATGCAGATGGAATTTGCCAGGATTGGTAAGAACCATAATTATTCCGCATACTCCTATATCATGAACAGTATTCATCTCAGCAAGACTGTTCCGGTTCAGCATTATGCGGCACTGCTGCTTCTGATCGCGGCAGTCATATGCGTAATCGCAGCACCGGCAGCAGGCATCGGCTTTCTAATTCTCTGTATGGGTGTAAATATTGCGGTGTATATGTCCCAGAGGAGGAAACTGGACGCTTCTATACAGGCGCTTCATCTCTTTCTGAAGCTGGAGGAGGGCGCAGGGAAAATCGTGAAGAAAAAGCTGGTCTGCAGTGAAGCATATCAGAAGCGGCTGGAGCAGAATTATAAGAAACTGAAAAAGCAGATCGGAAATATGGCTTTTATCAAGTCGGCAAATGCGGACAGCCAGTCTTTAACGGAAATCGTGCTGGATTATATCCGGATGATTTCTCATATAGACTGCATTCAGTTTTACAAATGTATGAAGAGGCTGGAAAAATCCATAGATGTGGTGGAAGATATCATAAGCACCATGGGCTTTCTGGAGAGTCTGATATCCATCGGTTCTCTGAGGGAGTCGCTGCCGTATTACTGTACTCCTGAATTTACAGAAGAGCCTGTGCTGGAAATCGTGGATGCATATCACCCGGAATTATCCGAACCGGTTCCCAATTCTGTCAGGGCAGAGCGGGGAATTCTGATTACAGGTTCCAATGCATCAGGAAAGTCTACATTCCTGAAGACGATTGCCTTAAATGTGGTACTGGGGCAGTCGATCCATACCTGTTCCGCCAGACAGTACACGGGCGCCTGGTTCCGTGTATTTTCATCCATGGCCCTGCGGGACAATCTGTATAATGGAGAGAGTTATTATATCGCAGAGATCCGGGCCCTGAAAAGAATCTTTGACTGGGAGGGAGAAGAGACGGTTCTTTGCTTCGTGGATGAAGTACTCAGAGGTACCAACACAGTCGAAAGAATTGCCGCTTCCGCGCAGGTGCTGAAGAAATTCAGCGAGCGCGGCATACTTTGTTTTGCAGCGACTCATGATATTGAGCTGACCTATCTGCTGGAAGAGCAGTACGGGAATTATCATTTCCAGGAGCAGGTTCTTGAGCAGGAGGTTGTCTTTGACTATCTGCTCTATGAAGGACGATCTAATTCCAGAAATGCAATCCGGCTGCTGGAAATTCTCGGGTATGATCCGGATATCACAGCCGGTGCTGAGAAGATGGTCGAAGGTTTTCTGGAGACGGGGAAATGGGGGTCCACGGCCAGCTGATCGAACCAGTCCATAATCTTAAACAGCACGGAAAGTCGGAACCCGCTGTTTTATTGCATAAAAACAAAGACTTCCGAGTGGGAGCATGTTCCCATCGAAAAGTCTGTTTTGACCTGCTGGACACGAATATCAAATTTTGCTAAAATAAAAAAGGTAGAACCATGATTAGTTATCCTTATCAATATCTGTGAATTCGACGACGTCCCAGATATCACAATTCAGCATTTTACAGATGTCCTGCAGTGTGTTTAAGGTAATGCTCTTGTTTTTCCTTAGGGAATCCAGTGTCCCATTGGAAAAATGACAATCATTGATTAGTTTGTATTGTGTGATGCCCTTCTCTTTCAGAGTTTTCCACAATGGAGCGTAACTTATAATAATACTCACTCCCTTCGATCCGTTAAATTAATTATAGGAAAGATCATTCAATTGCACATTGCCGGGAATCCGGCCATGTAACGTCCTGGCGCACACCGATCTGCAGCAGGAATCGGCAGATAATATGACAGATAAGTGTGAAAATAGTGAAAGATAAAAACGGAGACTATGCAATTTGACGGATATCTTTAATTGTTAAAATACAGCAAGTTAAAAAATGACAAAAACATGGCGGAAAGATACATGGAGATTGGATAATATTACTGATAAAATTCATGTATACCTGGAGGGCAGGAACAATATGTACCCTGTGGGCGGATTAACAGCAAAGCTGTATTTAATAACAAAGGGAGGGCAACAGATATGAAAAAGCGTATCGCAGCAGTGTTACTGAGCGGAGCTATGGCAGTCTGTACATTAGCAGGATGCGGCTCTGACTCCAAGGAAACTTCGGCAGACAACGGCGGGAGCAAAGGCGGAGGAACTACCATATCCATACTGGCAAGCCAGGACTGGATATATGATGCGGAAATGGAGCTTGGAAAACAGTTTGAGGAGGAGACAGGAATCAAAGTTGACTATCAGATTGTACCATCTGATCAGTATTATAATCTACTGATGACAAAGCTGAACAGCGGGGAAGGCCCGGATATTTTCGGCGGGCAGTCAGGCACTTATGATCTTCTTTCCCAGTATAATATTACGGAAAACGCCATTGATCTGTCCGGTGAGCCATGGGCGGAGTACTACAATGAATTTGCAAAAGAACAGACATCTGCGGAAGGTACACTGTACGGAGCAACATATTTTGATACAACGACAGATTATTATATGATATACAATAAGAGCATCTTTGAAGAAAATGGTGTAACAGAGCCTGCCACCTTCGCAGAGTTTGAAAAAGCATGCGGGAAGCTTCTGGACAAAGGTATTACACCGGTATATGAACCGGTGGGAGATGGATGGCATCATGTGATGTGGTTCTGTGAGATCGGCGGTAAGTATGAAGAGCTTGTGCCGGATATCGTAGACAAGCTTAATAATAATGAAGTAAACTTTGCAGACGTACCGGAATTTAAAGAGGCGCTTGATCAGCTGAATGATCTGGCACAAAAAGGATATTTCGGCGACAACTATTTATCCGATGAGTATGCAGACCTCCCGGCCATTATGGGCAGCGGTGAATACGCTATGACCATAGCAAAACCGGGCTCAATCGCGGAGATTGTGGAGGCATCAGGCGGTACATACACAGAGGATGATTTTGGAATGTTTCTGATTCCTACACTGGACAATGATGTATTGAATGAACATCCATGCGGGCCTTCCAGATTCATATACTCCGGATCGAAACATATAGATGAGGCGAAGCAGTATCTGGAATACATAACAACAAAAGACAGCATTCAGCATATGATCGACAATGAGCCAAAAGTGGAGAATCTTCCGTACGAAGCGGGACAGGAGCCGGCCTACAGCGAGGCTACACAGAAATTCCTGGACTCTTTCGAGAAAAAAGGTGTCGTATTCCAGGATTCGATTAAGTATTTGAATCCCCAGTGGACAGAGCTTGGACAGGACATCGTTTCTATGTTTATTGGAGATATGACTTCGGAGGAAGTATTAAAACAGATTGATTCGAGGAGAGCAACACAGGCTGGTGCAGCAGGTGATGAAGCATGGCAGTAAGATGTAGCAGTTCAGACAGGTCTGAACTGTTACAGTAAGAAAAAAGAGGGAGGCACATTAATTTGTGCCTCCTGTTTTTTTCTCCTGTTCCTGTTTGCGGTAAGCCGTGGGATTGAGTCCGGTAAGCTTCCGGAAGGTTTTACTAAAGTGAAACTGATCGGGATATCCTACGCGTTCTCCGACTTCACGTATCGGCAGCGATGTGTCGGTCAGAAGCTGCCGGGCCTCGTGGATCCGGATATCAGTCAGATATTTCAGCGGAGTGTCTCCCTTGTAGCGGTTAAAAATCTTTGTGAGATATGCGGATGTAAACCCCATGGATGAGGAGAACGAGCTGATATCAATATCATCCATGTAATGCTCACGCATATAAAGCACGGTGTATTCAACGATTTCCTCTGCATGTCTTCCTACAAGCGAAGGGTCCTCCTGAAGCTCAAAAAATTTCTGCAGATGCAGGCGCACACGGCCGAGGGTGTTTTCCAGGTCTTCCTGCACGACCGGCTTCAGCATATAGTCAAAAACTCCCTGTTTCAGGGCTTCGCGAGCATAGTCGAAATCTGCATAACCTGTCAGAATTACGGTCAGGACATGAGGATATTTTTCGTGGATTTTCCTAGCCAGTGCAAGCCCGTCCATGACGGGCATCCGTATATCCGTCATAACAAGGTGTATATTTTCCTTCTTTAAAAGGGCAAGAGCTTCTTGTCCGTTTGAAGCCTGACAGACTACCTTAAAGCCGGCGTCCAGGGCATCAATATGCCGTGACAGAGACTGCATCAAAAGCTGCTCGTCTTCCACAAGTAAAACATTATAATGTTTTAGTTTCGTCATCAAATCTTCCTCCTACTTTTACGGCAGCTCCTCCATCCGGGAGATTACCAAAATCGAATATAAATGTGATTCCATAAATCAGATAAAAACGTATAAATATATTCAGGATACCCATACCGTCCAGTTCCAGGCTTGGCAGCAGGCCGTTCTCCAGTATCTCATCCATCTGGTTTTTCAGGTGGGCAGTGATTTCATCCCCAAAGCCCGGACCGTTATCTTTGACTTCGACGTACCAGCAGTTTTGATCCATATGGCCCGAAATAACAATATGCCACGGCGGAGAGATGCTGGCAGTAAATTTTACTGCGTTTTCTACAAGCAGCTGGATACAGAGCTTGGGGACGGGAAGGTCCAGCATATCGTCATCCACGTCGAACTCATACTGCAGAGAATCGCCAAAACGCAGCTTCATACATTTTAAATATAAATCACAGTGCTCCAGTTCCTCCTCCAGAGAGGATACCTGCTCCTTATTTGATGAAATATAGCGGAGGATTGAGGTGATATCCTGGCACATCTGTGAGACAGGCCCGGTCAGACCGTCTTCCGCCATGGCGCCTATGGTGGTAAGTGAATTGTAGAGAAAATGCGGATTCATCTGTGCCTGGAGCGCGAGCATCTGTGCCTGCAGTTCCTGTTCTTTTAATACCAGCATGGTATTGGTCGCATTTTTCTGTGAACGAAGCGCCTCATTCAGAGAATTACGCAGCTTATCTATTTCAATGATCCCGGAGTCTTCCATTTCTATCTCCCGGAACTGATCCTTAGGATCAATGCAGGAAAGGAAGTGATAGATCTTTTTCAACGGAGCGCTTAACTTCCTTGACAGAACGGCGGCGAAAAGAAGGCACAGCAGCAGTACCAGAAGGAAGATAAATATCGTCCAGGACAGCGAACGATATACCGGAGCAAAGAACTCCGTGCTTTTGATCGCGGCAGCGGCAGTGAATCCACAATAATCCATTTCTGAAAAGTATACATACTCGCGGCAGTCCCTGGATGTATTATAAAGTTCTTTCCCATTAGAATTCTTATAAGAATAGTAAGGAAAGAGATCGGACGTATCCAGCGGGAAGATAACATTTCCCTCGGAATCGTAAATTACCACCTCAATATCATAGTCGCTCTCCGGAAAATACGCGCGCTGGAACAGAATATCATAATACTTCATGACTTCCACGAAGCCGGCCGGATTCTGGAATTCATCAAAATACATGCGGTACAGTGAAAGATAATATCTGTCGGAATCTGTGCCGGACCCCTTTGAAAACAGGGCGTTCTGTGAAGCGGCAGGGATATAACGCCGTCCGTTTGAGGCAACAGCATTCAGATACCAGGACTGTCCCGGGGCAGCAGTGTCAAGGATTCCCGTAAGATTACCGGTGCCGTAAGCCCCTTTCTCGTAGCCGTACAGGTTGACCTGACGAATGGAAGTGTCTACCCCTTTCGTTGCCGTCAGGGCATTCGCAAGAGTATTCCTGCGCTGGCTCTGTTCATATGGAGCGGCATCCGGGCTGTGAAAATAATCGGAAAAGGTTTGCTTGATCAAAGTGGAGTGGATCGTGTTCAGGCAGACATTGTCCATCTGGTTAATCTGAAGATCAATATCTGCAGCAATGGCCGCACATGTACGCTGGATATCCCGCTCTGTATTGGAGCGGAGGTTCAGATACTGGACAACGGAAAATATCATGGTCGCCAGAACCAGAAGAGCCAGCATCGTAAGTAGAAAGTATGAAGAAAGAATTTTCTGTATGTTTTTTGATCTGTGCTTCATGTAAGACTCCTCAGACTTTATTTATAATTATTAGTAGTTCCATCATTATAGCATATTGTACATATAGAATCACAGAGAGGTTAAAAAAACACATAAAATGACCTAAAGTGTGCATGTGAATTCAGGAGGCGTTTGTATAAAATAAATAAAAAGGACATGACAGGAGGAGAAATAAAGTGAAAAAATCAAAGTTGTATCCATGGTATTTTGCAGCGGCCGCACTGATTATCTATACGGCCTTATGCGTGATACCGGGAATCATAGGTATCGGGTATTCCTTTACGGACTGGTCGGCCTACTCAAAAGAGATTCATTTTGTGGGACTTGAAAATTTCAGAAAAATATTCAGTGCCGATACGAATTATTTTAAGTATATCACTAATACACTGCTGTTTACGGTTGTAACAACTGTGGCGAAAACCGGCCTGGGACTATTATTTGCGCTGGCACTGAGTAAAAATATTAAGGCAAAGAACTTCCACAGAGGAGTTATGTATATGCCGTCTGTGCTGTCGATCCTGATTATTGGCCTGGTATTTACATCTATCCTGAATCCCAAGATGGGGATTTTAAACGAGGGACTCAGAGCGATTGGGCTGGACAGCCTGACACAGCAGTGGCTCACTAATCCAAAGATCGCGTTCTGGTCGGTTATGGCCGTTGATATCTGGAGAGGAACTGGTTACATCATGACCATGCTGATCGTCGGAATACTCGCAATTCCAAAGGACTATTACGAAGCCTGCAGTATTGACGGGGCAAATGGATGGAACCGATTTATACATATAACACTGCCCATGCTGCGGCAGACGCTCGCAGTTACGATTGTACTGAACGTACTGTATGGACTGAAGGTATTTGATATGGTATACGCATTGACGAACGGCGGACCGGGACATACCACAGAGGTTATGTATACTGCGGTATTTAAACAGTTCTCACAGGGACTGTATGCGGAAGGCACAACCATCAGTTCCGTTATGTTTATCTTCATGGTAATCATCGGATTCTTTATGATTAAAATTCTGACGAAGGACGAGGTGCAGGAATAATGAATAATAAAACAAAGAAAACAGCCATTAATATCCTGAAAAATGTTCTCGCATGGGCAATCTCAATTATTATGCTGATCCCTCTTGCACTGATTGTCATAAATGCATTTAAACCGGACGCGGAGGCACTGACGATGACCCTTTCTCTTCCAAAGGAGTGGACATTTGCCAATTTTGCAACGGTGATTGAAAAGGGAAAATTGGTTAGAAGTTTCCTGAACAGTCTGCTTTATGCAGGGTGCGCAACTTTCATAGCGGTTCTTTTCGGGTCTATGGCAGCCTATGTATTTTCAAGAAGAAGTGACAAAAAAAGCAATCATGTCTATATGTACATGGTGCTGGGAATCGTAATTCCCATTAACTATGTTGCATTGATGAAGGTGATGCAGGTTACGCATCTCAACAACAGCGTTCCCGGAATTATACTTCTGTATGTGGCTACTCAGCTTCCGTTTACGGTATTCCTGATCTATGGTTTTGTATCCAAGGTTCCGGTTGACCTGGACGAAGCGGCAGTAATTGACGGATGCGGGCCCTTCAGGCTGTACTTTAATATCATTCTGCCAATGCTGAAATCCAGTATGGTAACAGCTGCTGTACTGTGTTTCCTTAACACGTGGAACGAGTTTGTAATGCCGTTGTATTTCCTGAATTCTTCGGAAAAATGGCCGATGACGCTGGCGGTTTATAATTTCTTCGGACAGTATGCGAAGAGCTGGAATCTGATATGCGCAGACATTCTGCTGACCTGTCTGCCGGTTATCATCATGTACCTTGTGTGCCAGAAATATATCGTAGGAGGACAGACTGCGGGTGCAGTCAAGGGTTAACGGGTTCTCTGCAATACGATGCTGGTATAAGCAAACGAAAAGGAGTGAAGGACGATGAGAATAAAATCATATACAGTCAGCCAGGATAAAAAAACGGCAGAGCTGCTTACGGATCAGGGGAAACTGGTTTTATACGGTATAGCCGGCAATATTGTGCGCTGTGTCTATACAAAAAAAGAGGTATGCCCGGTATCGCCTCTTGAAATTGAAGCAAAACCGGAGGCGGATTTAGACATAGAGGAAAACGAGACTGCTGTCTGTATATCCACCGCCCGGCTGTGCATAGAAGTAGAAAAACTGACGGGAAGATTTACCTGGATAGAAAAAAGGACAGGAAGCCTTCTTCTGCGGGAAGAGGGAAAAGAGCTGGCAGAGTCTCCTCTCATGGTTTATTCCACGGGAAATGAAAAGCCGGTAATACGGCGGGTTCAGACTGTCGATGGCGAGAGAAATTTTGTGGAAAACCTGAAGCCTGCTGTGGACCACATGGCATACCGGGCCAAGTTGTATTTTCAGTGGGAGCCGGATGAGCAGATCCACGGACTGGGGCAGGGAGAGGAAGGCATCTATGATTACCGGAAAAATGTCCAGTATCTCTATCAGCATAATATGAGAATTCCGATTCCGTTTTTCTTATCAGACCATAAATATGGAATATTGGCAGACTGCGGCAGCCTGATGACATTTAACGATGACAGCAGAGGTTCTTACCTGTATCTGGATGCCGTGGAACAGCTGGACTATTATTTTATAGCGGGGGACAGGGCAGATGAGATGATAGCCGGATACCGCAGGCTGACAGGAAAAGCTGTTATGCTGCCGAAATGGGCTTACGGATATATACAGTCAAAAGAGGCATATCATAATCAGGAAGAAATGGTTGATACAGCGAGGGAGTACCGGAAGAGAAAGATTGGCCTGGACTGTGTGGTACAGGACTGGAATACATGGAAGGACGGAGAATGGGGAAATAAAAAGGTAGACAAAGAACGTTATCCCGACTTGAAAGGGATGAATAAGCAGCTCCACGAAATGAACGTACATACGATGGTGTCTGTATGGCCCAACATGAATTCGGGAACCGAGGACTGCGATGAAATGGAGGAGCACGGATTTCTGCTCAATGACTATGCAACCTACGATGCTTACGATGAGAAGGCAAGAGAGCTGTATTGGAAACAGGCCGATGAAGAACTGTTTTCCGGAGGTTTCGATTCCTGGTGGTGCGATTCAACAGAGCCGTTTTCCGGTCCGGACTGGAACGGGGCGTACCTCCGGGAGCCATGGGAGAGGTTCCATCTGGTAGGCAGCGAGCATAAGAAGTTTCTGCGTGCGGACAGAGCAAACCTTTATGCAGTGGCACATGCCAGAGGAATTTATGAAAATCAGAGAAAAGCTGCGCCTAAAAAACGTGTACTGAATCTGACGCGTTCCGGTTATGCAGGCTCGCAAAAGTACGGAACGATGCTGTGGTCGGGAGATACCTGCGCTACATGGGGAAATTTCAGGAAACAGATTACAGAGGGGCTGAACATGTGTCTGAGCGGAATGCCATATTGGACCTTGGACATAGGAGCTTTTTTCACTGTGAAAGAAAAATGGGAAAACAGGGGCTGCGGATGCAATCAGGACCCCTCCATGAAATGGTTCTGGCAGGGAGATTTTGAGGAAGGCATCCATGATTCCGGCTACCGGGAGTTATATGTAAGATGGTTTCAATACGGTGCATTTCTTCCCATGTTCCGCTCCCACGGAACCGACACGCCCAGAGAAATATGGAATTTTGGGGAACCGGGAGGGATGTTCTACGATGCGCTGGAAAAAACAATCCGTCTGCGGTATCGGCTGATGCCATATATTTATTCCCTGGCAGGGAAGGTCTGCATGGAGGACTACACGATGCTGCGGAGCCTGTTGTTTGATTTCCCGGATGATAAGACGGCCGCCGGCATGGACAGTCAGTTTATGTTTGGGGAAAGCCTGCTGATCTGCCCGGTAACACAGCCAATGTACTATGGACCGGGAAACCGGCGGCTGGAAGAAGAAAAAACATGGAAATGTTATCTTCCGGCAGGCGAGACATGGGTAGATTTTTATACCGGCAGGACGTGGGATGGCGGCCAGTGGATTGCTGTTTCTGCTGAAATAGACCGGATACCGGTGTTTGTAAAAGCGGGTTCCGTTATTCCGATGGAGGAATCGCTCCAATATGCCTGTGAGGAGACGGATGCACCTTTCGAGTTCCGGGTTTATCCCGGGAAAGACGCAGAATTTATTCTGTATGAGGATGCCGGGGATGACTATGGATACGAGGAGGGCATATGCAACAGGATTTCCGTTACATGGGAGGATGCGGAAAAGAAATTAAAGATTGGAAGTGCCAAATATGATTTCCCCCAGAGCATACGCCGAAGAAAGTGCAGGGTTACCACACCTGAATCGGAAAGAGTGTTTGAATATCAGGGAGAATACATGGAGATATCATTGTCCTGAGGATCATAGATATGGATACACGGGAGAAATGGATAAGCCTATAAAATAGTTCAAAACAGGAGGAACAGAACCATGATGTATAAAGAAAACTGGGAAGAGGCCCGGGTAAAGTGGACAAATTACTGGAAACATCAGAACACCGGAAGGCCGCTTATGTGTGTGATTGCCCGCAAACCGGAGATCGAAAAGTATTCGGATGGAAAACCTGCGCAGGGGGGATGCATGGACGTAATCTGTCAGGGAAAATATTATAACCTGCCGGAAGAATTAAAATGGAAAGACATGGAAGACAAGTATCAGGATGCGGAGCGGATTGTTGCCAGATACAGGCAGTTCTGCGAGACCCATGAGTTCATGGGCGAGAGCTTTCCAAATCTGGATGTTGATTTTGGCCCCGGTTCACTGGCGGCATATCTGGGATCAGAGATTGGCTTTAAAGAGGATACGGTCTGGTTTGAACCGTGCCTGGATGATCTGACGGAGGCTACGGAATTTAAATTTGACCCGGAGAATAAATGGTTTAAAAAGCACATCAAACTGGTGGAAAAATGCAGAGAACTGGTTGGAGATGATTTTCCGGTAGATATGCCGGATCTGATGGAAAATATTGATGTTCTCGTGTCTCTTCGGGGTGCCGAGGATATGCTGTATGATCTGATTGACGAACCGGAAGAGGTGGAAGAACGGATTCGGCAGATTGGGAAGATCTATTATGAATATTATGACCGTTTCCATGAGATTATCAGCGATGGGGACGGCGGAAATGCATATACCGTATTCCAGATCTGGGGGCCGGGAAGAACCGTGAAGCTGCAGTGTGATTTTTCGGCAATGATGTCACCCGCCAACTTCCGGGATTTCATTCAGAAATCACTGCGCGGGCAGGCAAAAAAAGCAGATCAGGTATTGTATCATCTGGACGGTCCGGATGCGATCCGGCATCTGGATGCAATTATGGAAATTGAGGAGATAGATGCGCTGCAGTGGACCAGCGGTGACGCGGGACCGGACGGGACCCTGGAAGAGTGGGATGTGATATATGACAAGGTGAGAAGAGCGGGCAAATCCCTGTGGATCAAAGTATATTCCGGAGAATTTGAGGACTGGATTAAAAATGTAGACAGGATTGTGAAGAAATATGGCTCCCACAGCCTCTTTTTGCTCTTCCCTGAAATGTCTATGGAGCAGGCGGAGACGCTCCTGGACTATGCAGAAAAGAACTGGAGCGATGTGCAGGGTGAATTTGTTCCGTAAGACCGAAGCGATTTTTACCGGCAAAAAAAAGAAGCGCTCAGAAGGATTGAGGAAAGGATATCTAAAAAAAGAACATAAAGACCTGAAATAATTTCCAATCTTTTGTCAATATTTGTGGTAAACTGATAAAAAATAAATAAAAACAATTACCGGTTTTAAGTTCCTGATGCTATGTACAATAGGGTACAGGCGTCAGGCTGAGAGGGAACAGGGTGAGAATCCCTGACAGTCGTGCTACTGTATGCGTGTAGTCTTTCCATAACCATTGTACACAGAGTGTATGAGAAGGGGAGAGTCGTGAATGCGTAAGTCAGGATACCTGCTTAGAGCTGCTGCCAGTTATTACACGCAATAATAAATGGAGTGGGAATTGTCTTAGTTATAGTACGATTTTTTACTGTTGGGCAATTTTTTTATTTGTATGTAAGCATACAGTGGCAGTGTCGGTAATCTGTTGGAAAGCATCCATTTCATAATGGGTGCAGACAGAGGACGCAGCAGGATACTGCGTCTTTTATATTGCCGGTGAGTATCACCTGTCAGTAATAGAAAAAACTCTTAAGGCAGGGGAGAAAATGCGGTGTAAAATAGTGGTACAAAAGACAGCGGTTCCGTATGCCAGGTTTTGTTTTTAGTTTATTTGAAAGGAAGGGAAGCATATGGCAGGGGAGGTATCCGTCTGGAAAGCAAATGAGAAAGACACTCTGAATAAGGTGCAGGTGAAGAATAACGGAAATATAAAAGAATGGATTGCGGACACACATTACAGAAAGATTGGCGAGAAGGCCTTTAAAAATAATACAAAACTCCGCCGTGTTATTCTGCCTGAAAATGTCGTAGAAGTTGGAGCACAGAGCTTTTACAATACGACGCTGCGGGAAGTCGAGATGAAAGGTACAGTTTTGATTCGCAAGGAAGCCTTTTATAACTGTACAAAGCTGGGTCAGGTAAAACTTCCCGGAACAACTAATTTTATTGGAAGAAGAGCCTTCGCACAGTGCAAAAGTCTGGAGCGGGTAGAGATTGATGACGGCAGTATCTGCAGAGAAGTGAAGGCAGAGGCATTTGCCGGTTGTATTAACCTGAAACATATTGCCCTACCGGCAACGATTGCCAGGATAGAGCGGCAGGCATTTTACAAATGTACAGCCCTTGAGCACATTGATTTGCCGGATGGATTAAGGGAGATTGAGGCAGAGGCTTTTTATCAGAACGCACTGACATCCCTGGAGCTGCCGGAAGGGCTGTTAAAAATTGGAGACAGCGCCTTTTTAAAATGCAACAGGTTAGAATATGCAGCGGTTCCTTCAACGGTAAAAATAATTGAAAAGTGGGCCTTCCATGGATGCAACAGACTGAAGGTGCTTGAGATCGGGCATGATCCTGAAGAAATCGGGGCATGGATCATTAACCGCAGTGCAAAGATCCGATGTAAAAAAGGCGGGGCAGTGGAAAAATACTGCCGGGATTCCGGATTCGAAACAGAGTATATCTAATACAGCATTGCATAATTGAAAGATGAGTGCACTGCTGTACCAGACGAAAGGGATATTTCAGGGGAAACTGCCTGGATCAGGTATAAAATATTATGGTATATGCAAGTCATCTTCTTGAGGATGAAGAAATGAGACAGGTAGTAGAAGAAACTGGGGTTGGGATTGAGAGTATTGAATTCTCTATTTCTGAAAACCTGGACTGCCTGGATGAGAAAATCGCCGGTTACAGAGAACGGTTAAAATATATAGGCGCCGGAAGCCTGACGCTGCATGGTCCATTTCTGGATTTGAATCCAATGACATATGATTCCAGGATAAGGGCGGTGACGAAATCCCGCTTTACACAGACCTATGAGGCTGCCAAAAGACTGGAGGCCAGAAAGATAATTTTCCATACGGGTTTTCTTCCGGGAGTTTATTATCTGACTGGCTGGGCAGATCGAGTGGCCGAGTTCTGGAATGAGTTTATGGAAGGTAAAAGCGGTATCCAGATTCTTATGGAAAATGTATATGACCAGGAAATACCGCCCATGATTGAAGTGGAGCAGAAGGTTGAGTCCCCGGATTTTAAACTGTGCCTGGACATCGGCCATGCGCACTGCTACTCGCCCAGGCCTTTGAGCGAGTGGATTCAGGCATTTGGGAAGCATGCGGGACATGTGCATGTCCACGATAATTGTGGGGACAGGGATGCACACCTGGGATTGGGACGCGGGAATATACCCGTAGATGAGACGCTGGAGTTGCTTAACACATACATGCCGGATGCAGAATATACAATTGAGTGCAGTCAAATGGAAGACGTTCTGATCTCCAGCAGGATGATAAGCAGCTGGCGAAAGAAGCAGAAGGTAAAAATGGCCGGATGAGTGATATCAGAAATTTTTACGCATCTATCTATAAAAATTACCTAAGTTATATCAGAAAACTGGTAAAATGATACAGGACATAAATGATTCATAGTGTTGTGAATATTTTGTGAAAACAGTATGGAAACTATGTGAAAAACAGTGGACTTTTGCTGGGTCATACTTTATAATGAACTACATAGTTTAAACGGAACGTTGTTGTTGGTAATTAATTTAATATTTATATTGCGGTGCATTTCCCGGACAGCTGGGGAATGATAATAGGGAAACCGGTGCGAGGCCGGTACAGTCACCTCTACTGTAACGTGGACGAAGAAACGATTATACCATTGGCATTTATATGCTGAGAAGGTGTTTCGGAGGATGAAGCGAAGTCAGAAGACCTGCCGTGATGATTGTTACGATGTATTTCTGGGATGAAGAAATAGTCCGTTTTGTATACTAAAAATATAATATAGTAAAAAAGATGAGCTCTTCTATCGGAATGATGGAAGAGCTTTTATTTTTAATTATAGCGTATTGAATTGAAACAGACAGTATAGATACGGAGAAAGGATGAACAGAAAAATGCATTTACTTAAAGATAGTTAACGGTCAATGCATGAAACAGAATGCTGGCTGTTTCTATAAAACAATTCAGGCCTATGGCCTAAGAGGAGAAACAGGAGGGATTAAAAAGAATGAAACAAAAGCAAAAAACAAGAAGGGGGTTGTCCTGGTTATTAGCGGTGGTTGTGATGGTGACTACTGTATTTGCAGGAGGAATGCCGGTTCTGGCAGAAGGAACGACAGCGGACACGAATATGTTGTCTGGGATCAGCTTTTCTGATCCAAGCGAAGTGGGCGATCCTGTCAAACTAATATCAGAGGTTGACCCTGAAACAAAAGAATGCACAGTAGGTGTTATTGAAGAGGCGTACGAATTGGGCATATGTGCAGTTCTGAAGGAAGAAGCTGCAGGAGCCACAATCGAGGCTCAGTACCAGAATACTTTTAAGGACAGCGTGACAACAACAATGACCAGTGGTGAAGTACTGGTGTTAGACACATTGCTCGAGTATGGAGAGATCAAAGGCGGAGAGGTTCAAATCACTGTTACATTAGGCGACAAGGTAGAAACATATACAGTACACGTGGTTCGATTAACGCCCCTTATGGAGCTCCAAGTAAGTGATGGAAATATTTCATATTTGACCGGCTTTGCTGAGGACAAAACAGAGTATGAGATTACAGTTCCGGGGGGGACAGAATCAGTTGAAGTTAGCCTGATGGCTATGTACTGGGGCGATATTGATGATAATGTATACACTGTTAATGGTAAGCCTGCTGTATTAGAAGAAGGAGCTTCCTACCCGAAATGCCAGGTTCCGTTAACGGAAGAAAAAACAACAATTGTCGCAAAAGCAGAAAAGCAAGGAACTGTCGGAAAAGCATATACTCTTAATATCATCAAAGATATTAAAAAAGTTGACCTGACCGTTACAACGAACCCTGCAGATGCAACTGTAACCATTACAGACGGTGAGGGAGCGGCAGTCCAGGGAACAGATGGAGTTTACAGTCTGGAGGCCGGAAAAGATTACAACTATAAGATTGAAAGAGAAGGATTTGTAACCCAGACAGGGACGGTTAATCTGACAGAGTCAGAGACCAAAAACTTCACACTGGAGTCTGAGGAAGCACCGCTTCTTCTGAAAGGTGTTGAAGGATATCAGACTCAAAATGTTGAATTTGATGTAACAACAAAAGAGGCAACACTGGTATACGATACATCCACAGCCGTTGAATTAAGAGTCAAGCTGCATGAAGGCACGACAGATAAAGACATGAAGGTCGTTTATACTTATACGGATAGCACAGGCAAGGATGTAAAAGTTGAATCTACGGCAAAAAATCAGTATGAGTCTATGGCAGGTGCTATAAGAGCTGATGGTGAACCAAATGATATTACCATTACTGCTGCAAAAGGCGGGGTAACAGAAGTTTATACCGTGCATATAAAACAGCTCACAATTCTGACAGGCCTGCAGTTGAATTATGAAAATGGAGATACACTGAAATTTAATCCTGCATTTAATAAATCAACCACAGAGTATAGGACGAAGGTTCTGAGTGATGTGGATGCAGTCAACATTACATTTAAGAATCCGGATACTGGTAATTCAAAGGTAATGGTTAACGGAACAGAAGTGACCGGCACAACCTATAAGATGAATTTGGTTGATGGTGAGAATAAGGCTGTTATTAAAGTGAAAAAAGGGGGAGCAGAGCAAACTTCCTATACCGTCATTGTCGATAGAGTACAGATAGTTGAATTATCCGTGCAGGTGAACCCTAAAGATGCATTGTTTACGATCTATGATGGGGAGAATAAGCGTCTATGGCCGGAGAATGGCAAGTATAGCCTTTTCCCAGGTGACGATTACAGCTATGCAGTTACAAAACTCGGATATGTGGGCCAGTCAGGTATTCTGAATATCAGCCAGTCCGAGACAAAAGAATTTAAACTGGAGAAGGCCGCAGAAATCACGCTTCCGGAGTTGGATGCAGATTATCCGGGCTTCCGTTCCGGCCGTGACAATATGTCAATTGTTGATGCAAAGACTCCCATAACTTCAGATTCCATTGAAGTGAAGTGGGAACGCCAGACAGGTGAATATGTTAAGCCGACCAGCGGAACAACACCGATTATTGTTGACAACAAAGTTTACACACTTTCCGGAAACAAACTTTATGTTCTGGATAAGGAAACAGGAGAGATCCTGAAGACAAGTGAGACAGTAACACCAACCACATTTGGTTTGATGCCTCCTACATACGCTGAGGGAATGCTCTTTGTACCGCTGGGGAATGGAACAATTCAGTGCTTTAATGCAGAAACACTGGAATCCCTTTGGGTTTATGAAGATCCTGCGGGCGGACGGAGTGAGAGTGCGATTCGTTATGACGATGGATATATCTATGTTGGATTCTTTACAACTAAGAAATCAGGTTTCGTTTGTATTTCCGTAACTGATGAAGATCCATCTCAGCAAACGGAAAGAAAGGCAGCAACCTGGAGAGATGAAAACCTTGGCAGCTTCTATTGGGACGGATGCTGGACAAATGAAAACTATGTTATTCTATGTACCAATAATGGAGTATTACATTGTATTGATAAACGAACCGGTGAGATTATGCAGCGGGTAGATTTAGGCGGACAGGTTCGTTGTGATGTTTCTTACTACAATGGAAGAGTCTATGTTTCCAGCCAAAACGGTAATCTCTATTCTTACAACCTGACAAAGGACGGAAAACTTGATGAAGAAAATCTGATTGAACCTTTGAAATTGGGAAGTCAGAGCACAAGTACCCCGGCTATTTACAATAACCGACTGTACGTAGGGATTAATGCAGGAACGATGTTTGGTGTAGAGGGAAATGCACTCCTGGTAGTGGATATAGATCCTACGACAGGAGCATTGACACCGGCATATGCAGTACCGACAGATGGTTACTGCCAGACTTCCGGTTTGATTGTTACAGGTTATGAAAAAGAAGACGGATATGTATATGTATACTTCCTTGCCAATTCAGCTCATGGTCAGTTATATATGATTAAAGACAAGGCAGGATTGAAGGAAGCAGATCCGGCATCCGGTTTATTCTATACGCCGACTCACGAACAGTATTGTATCGCAAGTGCAGTTGCTGACAGCGATGGCAATCTGTATTTAAAGAATGACTCCGCATGGCAGTTCGTATTAAAGCGTTCAGACGTTTATCTGAAAGAGGTAAATATAGATGGCGGTAACGGAATTATAGACGGTGGGAAACCATTTGACGGTAGTATCAATTCTCACACGATTCAGGTGGATCCCGGAACAGAGAGCTTCAAACTGGATTTGACTGCAAATGAAGGTACAGAAGTTATGATAAATGGAGTGCCCGGAGCAATGCAGGATATCAAGCTTGTTGACGGAAGGGCAGAGGTAGAAGTACAGCTGAAAAAGGGTACTACAGTCAGAACATTTACGTTCCATGTTGTAACAGGACCTGTTTTAAAAGATCTCAGAGTGGACAGTTCTCCGAATGAGGGAATGGCAAGCACCGTCGTTTACACATTAGATCCTGCATTTGATGCAATGACGACTGAGTACACGGTAGGGATTGAGGCTGATAAGGACAATGCCTATATCTGGCCCACGCGTATGAGTTCAAAAGATAAGATGACGATGACTGCCATAAGCGGTATTTCTGGTAAAAACGAAGGTGACGAAATTAAAGGCAGTACGAACTACAAGGGGAATACGTATTTCAATGTGAGATTTGCGGACAACTCAACCATAGGAAAGGTGAAGCTGACAGTAAGTTCGGAGGACGGAACACAGTCTAAGGATTATAACTTTACCGTATATTCCGGAAATGCACTTCCGATCATTACAACCGATGATGGAGCTATCTCAGAACGTACAGATAGCAGTGCAAAGCTTAATTTAACAGCAAATAAAGCAGGAGAGCTGTATTATCTGGTTCAGGCAGCAGACGCGGAAGCACCGGACAGTGCGAAGCTTATGGCAGAGGGAACAAAAGCAGATGCAGTGGAAGGCAAGAACACGATTGAACTGACTGGCCTGCAAAGAAGCGCGCAGAAGCTTTATATGATTCTGAAAGACGCATCAGGTAACGAATCTGCAGTACGTACTCTGGATATTGCATCTGCGATTATAACCGGCGATATGAATAACGATGGAAAATTAACGAATGCGGATGTATCTATGCTGCTGGATAAAGTGACAGCAAGTGAAAACGTGGATCTGGGAACAGGAGACGTTAACGGAGATGGAAAGATAACGAATGCAGATGTATCCATGCTTTTAGATAAGGTAACAGCAGGAAATAACTAAAATGATTTAGAGGGATGATAAGATGAAGGCTGGAATAGCAGAATACAAAAAACAGAAAAAAAGATGGATGGCGGGAATATTGGCTATACTGACTGCTTTTTCAGCCGTTGTCTGGCAGCCATTAAACACGAAAGCGGAGGAAGCCGTTCCTGTGGAAGCCCCCGTTCCTGTGGAAGAACCCGGGGAAACAAGCGTTCCTCTTGAAGGGATTGAGCTTAACAAAAGCGGCCTGGTGATGAAGACAGGAGACCAGAAGAGTCTGACAGCACGTCTGCTTCCGGAAAATACAACTGAGCAGCCGGAAATCATATGGAGTTCAGATGATTCGGAAGTTGCAGTAGTGGAAGGAAACGGAAATGAGGCAATTGTAACAGCAGCAGAAGGCGGCGGAGGCACGGCTGTCATAACGGCAACGGCGGGAGATTTTTCAGCCGAGTGCCTTGTCCTGGTGACCGTGCGGGAGCCGTTGCTTGAGAGTATCATCTTTATGCAGAATAGTTCGGGCAGTAACCGGTATGAACTCACAGAGGGAGTTCCGGGCAGCAATGAGTATACGCTCAGAATTCCGGAGAATACCAATGTGCTATATGCCAGGCCTCAGCTTAGAGATGATGTAATGGGAACGATTACAGCCAGATTCGTGGATTTGAATACCGGGCAGGAAACTGCGGTTGACATGCCGGTGGATGAATCCACGTCTTTGACCAATAATACTACCGGGCGGATTATCAATGCCTATGACACAGAACCAAAAGAGCTTGTACTGGAAGTGACGGCAGAAGACTGGACGGAAATTTATCAGGTTCATATAGTAAGAGGAACCTATCTGGGAGGTTTTAGTCTTACGGATGATAAGGGGGAAGAGATTCCATATACCCCGGTTTTTAAAAAGACCGTTTATGAATATGCCGTGCATGTGCCTTCTACTACCGGACAGATCAGGATCGACCTGTCGCCGGCAGAAGAAACCAGTACAAGCCTGATGGTGAATGGAGAGCCGGCAGAGAACGGCAGTTACATTTTACCGCTGCAGGGCCAGGATACAACGGCAGTTTTGAGTGCCGGAGACGGATTCCAGTCATCGCCTTATGAATACAAACTTTCCGTGTATGTGGATCCGGTCTGCCGCCTGAAGGTGAATCTGGAACCGAAGGATGCGGTATTTGCCATATATGATGCCGGACATGTGAGACTGACCCAAAAAGACGGAGGTTATGAACTGATCAGTGGGGACGAGTATACATATACTGTTTCCGCAGAGGGATATCAGACCCAGAGAGGTGCAATCAAACTAATAGAAGATGAAGAGAGGACTTTCACCCTGCAGAAATCTTCCGGCAGCGGGCTTGAGGAACTGGATGCGCAGTGGGGCGGATACTGGAAAACTGAAAGCAATCAGAACATAGTGGATGCCATGGCACCGGCTGCCCGATTGGAGGCGGAGGTTTCATGGCAAAAGCAGTATGGTGAGAATGCTGATTATGGCAAGAGTGTCAGTGACGGTATTCTTGTAGAGAACTATATCTGCTGCTTTAACGGCAACATACTCATGTATTTGGATAAGGATACCGGTGAGATTGCGAAAAGCGTAAAGATGGCAGCATGGGGGAACAGCTCTTTTACAAAGCCTCTATATGCAGCGGGGATGATCTTTGTCCCACTCAGCGATGGAAAGCTGCAGGCGTTTAATGCGAGGACGCTGAAGTCTATGTGGATCTATAAAGATAGTGTGGGCGGAAATACAGCATCAGCGCTTCGATACGATTCCGGCTATATATATGCCGCATTTGCAAATGGCAATCTGGTGTGTATCTCTATAAATGATGAGAAACCGGACAGTACCAATGAAGAGAAACTGGCAGTGTGGAAACAGTATGACAGTAGGGGATATTATAGAACCGGTGTTTATACCAGTGAAAAATATCTGTTTGCCTGCAGCCACTCCACCACGCTGTACTGTCTGGATAAAAAAACAGGGGAGATAGTCCAGAAGATTTCTCTGCCATTAGAGGCCGGGGCAGCTTCAACAGCAATCAGTTATGAAAGCGGACGAATTTATTTTGCTACAGAGAATGGTTATCTATATAGCTATGCCTTGGCTGAAAATGGAATGCTGGATACAGAAAGCAGTGTATCCCTGAAGCTGGGAGGCGCAGTATTTGGAACGCCCCTTGTCTATCATAATCGGATCTACGTGGGCAGTGCATCAAAAGATAAGTATGGTGTCGTTCAGGGACCGTATTATCTGAATGTTGTACAGATGGATGAAGCGGCCGGAAGTTTGACACTGGCCTATCAGATGGAGACCGAATATGGAGCAAAAGGACCTGGCACCCTGACAACAGCTTATGAACAGCAGGATGGATATGTGTATGTATATTTCACCACAGACAGTCCCACTGGAATAGTGTATCTGTTAAAGGACAAGGCCGGTGCAGATGCACCGGGAGAGGGAAGCGGTTTATTTTATCAGCAGAGGGAGGTGTCAGGGGCCGGAAGCGGCAGCGTATTGATTGATCAGGATGGGCACATGTACATCCGTTATGAATCCGCATGGCTGTATGCCTTGCGTCCAACGGGGGTATATCTGGAGGACGTAGAGCTTGCCGGTGGCAACCCGGTGCTGGATGGCGGCCGGGAATTTGACGGACAGGCGGAAAAGCACAGTATTCTGCTGGATACAGGAGAAGATAAGATTACACTTACCCTGAAGGCAAACGAGGGGACAACGGTCTCCGTGGACGGCAAAGAAGGAAATGTACAGGAAATTACATTAACAGACGGCCGTGCGGAGGTGACAGTCATACTGACTAACGGGCAGCAGACACGCAGCTATCAGTTCTCTATCGTTCAGAGAAACACTGATGTATCACTGGAGAATCTGCAGGTGAGTTTTTCTCCAATGGTAACGGTTATGGAGATGGAAATGGAACCGGCCTTCGAGCCGGACCGTACAGATTATAAATCCTCTATTTATGGAGATAAAAGCCAGGCGGTTTATTATATCTGGCCGAGGCTGCCGGAGGGGGCTTCGTCTACGATGAAGGTTACGGTCGAAAGCGGATCAAGTGCGGGAATGGAGCTGGAACCAATGCCGATTTATCTTGGCAAGGAGGTACTGCAGCGATACACCTTATATGCATCGGGACTGGCGCCGACCGAGGTTGCGGTCACAGTAACGGCTGAGGATGGAAACACTCAAAAGGTATACAGAATCACTTTATTTCAGAACAACGAGCAGCCTAAGATAACGGCCGGTTCAAACGCGCTCATAACCCGTGCGGAGAAAAGTGTGACGGTTCGTGTGAATGCGAGTATGGACGGTTACCTATACTATCTGTCCGAACAAAAGTCGGCGGGCACAAAGATGCCGACGGCGGCCGAAATACGTAAGAATGGGAAAAGGATGGCCGTTAAGGCAGGGGAAAATACCGTTACCATTGACGGTTTTGACCGGGAGGCTGCTGTCCTGTATCTTTACGAAATGAGTTATGCACAACGCTGGAGCAGCGGCGTGCAGATTGATGTACCGGCTTATACATTCGTGCCGGTCGACCCGTCAGGAAAAGGTGATCTGAATGGAGACGGCAAGATAACCAATTCAGACGTGAGTTTTCTGCTGGATGGAGTCACAGCGGGACGGCCGCTTTCACCGGAGATAGCAGATATGAATAATGACGGAAAAGTAAGCAATGCAGATGTAAGTGCGTTGCTGGATCTGGTAACGAAGGGCAGCTAAAGCTCTTAAGGTACCAGCGAAAAGGTGGACAACATGGTTTTAGACCATGATAATCCAATATAAACAATATAATTTCAAAGCAAAGGAGAATTATTATGAAAGTAAAAAGAAAGTGGGCGGCATTGTTAGGTGCAGTAGTTATGGCAGCCTCATGCACAATGCTGTCTGATGGAAATGTCGTTAAAGCGGCGAGCGCACCTGTAGTTTCCTCAAGTGCGGCAAATGCAACTGGAAATATTGGAGATACAATTGTAGTACCGATCTCATTTTCAAGTGAAAGTACCAACCTGAGTGGAATTCATGGAGAACCTTCTTTTGATGCGACGGTTCTGGAATATGCGGGTGTTGAGTATGTAGGTCTGCCAGGAGGATTGCCTTCTGAGGCAGGTGGGAATTTTGGATATGTAACATCAGGAAATTTTAGCAGCGGTACAATTAATGTGAAGTTTAATGTTTTGAAGTGTACTCCTGATCCGATTACTGTCACAATTAATAACTTATATTACACCAGCCATGACTACTTAGACAGCGACCCGGCAGTTGTGTCAGCAACGGTCACAGTGAACCATCCGGCTGCTCAGAACCAGATAGAAGAGACAAAAGCAACCTGTACGGATCCAGGACACAAGAAAGTGACCTGCGGTGTTTGCGGCAAGGTCCTTTCTGACGAAGATACTCCGGCTTTGGGACATGACGGCGGAACATGGAAAGTAGTAAAAAAAGCAACCTGTAAAGAAAAAGGTGTAAAAGAGTTACGCTGCAATAGGGACAATGCCCTTTTGAAATCAGAGGACATCCCGCTTCTTGACCATACATGGGACAACGGAAAGGTTACAAAGGAAGCAACCTGTAAAGAAAAAGGTGAGAAGACTTATACCTGTAAAGTTTGCGGAGATACAAAAAAAGAAGCAATTGCACTGAAAGAGCACTCATGGGATAAGGGAAAAGTGACAAAGGAAGCAACCTGTAAGGAAAAAGGCGAGAAAACTTACACCTGCAGTATTTGTGGAGATACAAAAAAAGAAGCAATCGCAGTGAAAGAGCACTCATGGGATAAGGGAAAAGTAACAAAGGAAGCAACCTGTAAAGAAAAAGGTGAGAAAGTATACACCTGTAAAGTTTGCGGAGATACAAAAACAGAAGAAATCGCAGTGAAAGAACATGAATGGGTTGTCAGCGATGATACCGATAAAGATGGCTGGAAGGTAGTAACAAAGGCAACTACTTCTAAAGAAGGAAGCAAAGAGAGAGTATGCTCCGTATGCGGAGAAAAAGAGACAGCTGTGATCGCTAAGCTTACTACAAATCCTGCAAAGCCGGGAAACAATGATACAACAAATAAGACTAATACAAAGTCATCTACTGTAAAAACAGGGGATACACTCAATGTTGTATATCTGGTTCTGATCCTCGCGGCAGCAGGCGGAGTTGCTGTTTTTGCAGCAGGACGCCGTAAGAAGAACAAATAGTTGAAAACCCCGCAGTAAGCGGTGGGGGATTTAATCCCACGGGCAGTCACCAAATGTACATGAGAATTTGTCCACTTGGCTCGCTGCCTTCGCAGGAATAAACGAGATTTTAAGTGCAGTTATATGCAGAATTATGATTGAAAAAATGATTCGGCCTCAGGTCCTGGGATCAGGGCCTTCAGGCAGGATCATATTTTAAGTAAATTGGGAGTGGAGTTTGAAATATGAAGCGACATAAGATGAAAGAAACATTAAAAAAAATAGGTGCAGCATCCGCAGCAGTGTGTCTCGCAGCACTGTTTTTTATCATGCTGGCGGTTTCTGGCCATACAGCTCCGGAGAATCCCATGGAAGACAAAGATGCGGATGCATCCCGTATGTATTTGACATCGTCCACACTTGCTATGGATGAGACGCAGCTGGCAGATGTGGAGAATGCCAACATCAATACCGGAGAAGAAGGGAATAAAGAAGCCCAGAAGGAAAAAGAAAAGGAACAGGAAGAAGATCAGGCAGAACAGGGGGAGATGCAGCAGGAGGATGATAATGCCCAGGAGAACCAGCGGGAACACGCAAATGCGGATACTTCAGATCCGTCTTTGAGTACTCCTTCAAAAGACAGCCTGCTTGCTTTGATTGATAAGCATAAGAATGACCCGTCTAATCCTTCTCAGGGAGGGGAAGGACCAGGCACGGGAGAGGGGGATAACGGCAATCCGGGGGACGGAGGGCCGGGGGGGAATGGCAATAAGCCTACGGAGGGCGGAGAGGCTATTACCTTGAATCCGGAGCAGTCCAGTCTATTGTTTACGACTAACCTCAAGAATGAAATCGTAGATAAGCAAGAGTATGACTTGAGGATTAAGTTGACGGAAAAGGGAAAACAATTGAATTTAGTCAGCCAGGAAGTAACACTGAATAATTCCTCATCCCTATATCAGAATGGTATGGGTATTAAACTCAAAAAAGGGGAGAATACCGTCTCAGTTAAACTCCGTTTCCGTGATAAAACAGACGAGAAAAATCAGATTGATGCATTTACACCAACGTATATTATTACTTACGTATCGGAAGAAGAATATCATCTTAAAGTTCAAGTCTCAGCGGACCCTACTGTAATCCTTAAAGATGGAGACAATTACACTGTTAATAAGAACAATATCAGTCTGCTGGTTACTGCAAAACAGGGGACTAAGGATATTAAAGCGCGGGTACGTTTGAATAGGGGGAGCTACATGGAGCTCGATCCTTCTGACAGAGTATGCAACTTGGAGCAGCTAAACGTGGGTGAAAATACAGTGAATGTGCAAGCTGGATCAGGTGGAGGCCATCCGGACATTACCTTTACAATTACCTATAAGACGGAGACAGAAAGCCTACAATTCGAAGGTAAAGGCCCAGATGGGGGGGACGGCAATGAATTAAGTGATACGGTTGAAAGCTCCAGTTTTACAGGAAGTAAGGTATTAACATACACGGCTTCTACAACTAAATTTTATTTTCGTATCAGTCTTTCCACTGGTCAGGATAGAATAACCAAAATAGAAGTGGGAAATCGGATTGGTTGGATCGATAAGACTGACCAGAAACTTTTGGACAGATATATCGAATGTGACTTGGATGCATCTGTGAATACGCAGATTAAAGTGACATTTATGGATTCTAACAACCAAAAAAAACATTATATTTGGGAAATTGAATATGTACGTAATGAAGACGGCAATCTACCTGATAACAATAAAAAGGTGCCGTATATTGACCCGAGGAATCTAGGGGATAACGAAACAGTGCACGAAAGCCCATATACTTTCGCTGTAGCATTTTCTGATCATAATGGTGCTGTGATTAGAGATTCCAAGCAGTTTAAGGTATATCTGAATGGAGAGCCTCTGGTATTTTCCGGTATATCAGGTGGTGATTTTGAATTTACACTGTACCTGACAGAGGGAATCAATCATATCAGGATTGAACTAACTGATTACGAACAGTATAAAGCCACGAAAGACCTAACAGTGACATTTTCTCCAGATAAACAGAGTGCACAGGTGCATATGATTCTTTCGGCTAATGTACTAGGGCTGGGAACCATGATAGACGAATATGTAACTGTTCCGGCCGATCAGACGGTTGCTCAGGTTGTGAATGACCGGCTGCAAGCCTATGGATATACACCAATATATCAGGGCATTCCTACAGATGCATCATATTTCTTGGATTACATTGAAAAAAAGGGTATTCTTGATGGATGGTCAATATCGGATGAGCAGCGGGAAATGTATGAATGGCAGGGAATAACTATTGAAGATCCCGCCAGCAATGACAGTTTGGGGAAAAATATATTCGCAAGCGGCAGTTCAGGCTGGATGGTTACACAAAATAATCGTTTTATCGGACAGAGTATGGGGGTATTTGGAATCAGAGATAGAGATGTAATACAAGTGATGTTTACAATTAATAATGGGGCTGATATTAACGTGGATCCCAACAGTGGAGACTACTAAAAGCTAATAAGACAAGGTACGAGGAGGAAGAAGAAATGAATAGTCAGACGGATTCTGTCATACAGGAGATTGAAAAGGTAATCATCGGCAAGAGGGAGGTGGTAGAAAGGGTGCTCATGGCAATCCTTTCAGAGGGACACATCCTGCTGGACGATGTACCTGGTGTGGGAAAGACAACGCTTGCAGTTGCCTGCTCCAGAGTCATGGGGATGGATTATAACCGAATCCAGTTTACTCCGGATGTAGTGCCTTCCGATATTGTCGGATTCTCTATCTATAATAAAGAATATGGAAGTTTTGATTATAAGCCCGGCGTGGTGATGACAAATCTCCTGCTGGCAGATGAGATTAACCGAACTTCCAGCAAGACTCAGTCTGCTCTTCTGGAGGTTATGGAAGAGGGACAGGTGACGGTAGACGGCACAACCCATCTGCTTCCACGGCCATTTGTGGTGATCGCCACACAGAACCCCGTGGGGTCAGCAGGTACCCAGCTCCTGCCTCAGGCGCAGCTGGACCGTTTTATGATTAAGCTGGAGATGGGGTACCCGGACTTTGAAAGCCAGGTGAATATCCTGCGGGACCGCCAGACGGCAAACCCCATTGACGAAACGGATGAAATTATCCACAGAGACACAATCCTTTCAATGCAGGAGGAAGTCCGTGGAATTCATGTCAAAGATTCCATTCTGGAATATGTAACGGCATTGGCTATGGAAACCCGGAATGATGAGATGATCCGTCTGGGAGTCAGTCCCCGAGGCGCACTGGCGGTGGTAAGGATGGCAAAAGCCCACGCCTATCTGGACGGCAGAGACTTTGTGATGCCGGAAGATGTACAGCAGGTCTTTGTGGATGTCTGTGCACACCGGCTTATTATGAACCCGAAAGCAAGGGTCTCAGAGCTTTCGGCGTCGGATGTCCTGAAACAGGTTATGAATAGAACAAAATCTCCGGACAGCGGACGTTGAGGAGGCAGAAATGGTAAAATCCAGAGTTCTGTGGGCTATATGGCTGTTATTTACGGTATGCTTTTGTATTATGACAGGCGGCACGGCCGGATATCTGCTGATTGCTGTTTCCGTGGTGCTGCCGCTTCTGGCAGGTTTGCTGACCAGGCTGGCAGCGTCCGGACTGAAGGCAGAGCTTACAGCAGAGTCCTACAGTGAAAAAGGAGCTGCGGCATCCGGCCAGGTGATTGTTACGAATACCAGTTTCCTTCCGGCCGACCGCCTGCTGTGCAGGGTCAGCTGTGAGAATCTGCTGACCGGAGAAGCTGAGAATACAACACTGCGGATGGCGGCACCAGGAAAGATGCGTGCGGCAACGGAAATAGAGATAAAAAGCCGGCATTCCGGCCGGGTGAGAATGACGCTGCGGCAGCTCACACTTTTTGATCCCTTCGGCCTGTTCCGGTTTCGTATCCGATTAGGCCGCGAGATCTCGGCGCTGACGATGTTTGCCCCTCATACATTTTCTGTGGAAACGCAGATTGCCTATGGGGAGAATGCAAATCTGGACAGTGATGAATACTCCATGAAAAAGGCGGGATATGATCCGTCAGAGACATTTGCGGTCCGTGAGTATCAGCCGGGTGACCGGATCCGGCAGATCCACTGGAAGCTGACAGAGAAGTTCGACAGTCTTATGGTACGAGATTATGGCCTGCCGATTCAGAACACGATACTGCTGCTACTGGAAACCGGAAGAATAAAAGGGACAGAGAAGACAGATCCGTCCTGTCTGGACGCACTGGCAGAGGCTATTCTCTCGGTATCCCAGGAATTGATCAGCCAGCAGATTGTACATACGATTGGCTGGCAGAATCATGAGGAGAATACGTTTTCCAGTATGGAAATTGAAACAGATGAGGATCTGAATATTGTGCTTCCGGGGCTTCTTGGAGCAGTTCCGGGAGAAGATGAGATGTCTGCTGCAGAACATTATCTGAAGACCCGTGAACAGCTGGAGTTTGCCCATGTGGTTCTGTTTACCCCGCAGCACCGTTCGGCATTAAGCTTTCTGGCAGACCAGTGTCTGCTGACGGAAGTTCTGTGTGAAGAAGGCGGGGCAGGTTATGACCGGCAGGATGGGATATCCATGATTGGCACAGGGCCTGAGACAATGACGGAATATCTTTCTTATATAGAAATATAGAATCATCTGCAGTTGTAAATGAAAGCATATTAAGAATATATCAAGAGAAGTGGCGGAAGATAAGCAAATGGTAGAGAAAACAACGAAAAAAGCAGAGGCTGCTGAACAGAATGCATTTCATCTGTACAGCGTTGAAAAACAGGGGAATAAGAAAAACAGAGCAGCGGCTTATCTTGTAGACTGGATTTTTTTGTGGCTGTATCTGGCAGGAAGCACGGGATGGCTGGTATCGACGTTTCAGATTCCGGTCAGTCCGGCAGCATTCACAGGCATACAGGGAGTCATTTCCCTGCTGATGATCCTGGCCGGAACGGGCAGGGGAAAAGCCCGGTTTTTGAAGATCGCGGCATGTTGCGGCCTATTGGCGGTTACGATCCTGCTGTTTGGGGATATCTGGAACGACGGCATACATATTTTATATAATCATGCGGTAGATGTACTGGGAAAACAGTATCCCTATCTTTTGCCGGTTTATCATGTGGCGGCAGAGGGGACAATGGAGACGGTCTGCATGTATGCTGCACTGGCCTGGATGTCCGGAATGCTTGCAGTGTTAGGGCAATATCTGGTCCGGACCGGAAACAGACTTCTTCTGGGCATACAGATTGTGTTTATTCTGCTGGTGCAGATGGCTGCCGGGATCGCTCCGGAGCTGTTATGGAATATAGGTTCTTTCTTATGCCTGCTTGCCGTGTGGATACGGGGACATGGGGAGATGGTTCCGGCAGGAAAACAGCGTCTGGCTTCTCTCCAGGTATTCGCCCTCGTGGCAGCGGGAAGTGCTCTCCTGCTTTTTGGGGGCAGCATTGTACTTGGGAAGACCACTGTTACAGAGAATGATTTATTTGCAGGGTGGAAAGAAACCTGGAAGTCTATGATTGAAGAGTCACGCTACAGCGGGGACGCAGAGGTTCTTCCGGAGGGCCGGTTTACAGGGCTGGGTTCTCTCGAAACCGAAAATAAGCCGGTACTGGAAGTGACGATGACAAAACCGGAATCCTATTACCTGAGAGGGTATACCGGCAGTCAGTATACAGGCACCGGGTGGACGGATATTCCGTCGGAAAAACTCTGGGAGGGCAGGGATTTGTTTTACTGGCTCCACCAGGGGGGATTTTACGGACAGGAGTGCCTGGGGGATGCAGCAGTTGCACTGGATGAAGAGACTGCCGCAGAAGAAAGGAATACTGTTGTGGTCAGGAATCTAGCTGGCAGTTCCAAGTACTGTTATGTGCCATATGAATTACAGTCGGTGAAGGAAGCGGACCTGCAGACCAGGATGGATGCCCAGAAAATAGGAGATGCCGGATTGATTGCCGGGGGCTGGAATGGAGATCGGGAATATGTATATCAGGCGCTTTCTAACCAGATTACCAAATACCCGGTTTACGATGCCAGGCTGCTGGATAAGAAAAATCTCACGGAAGCAGGGAAGGCTTACAAGCGAAACGAAGAATTCTACAATGAATTTGTTTATGCAACCTATCTGGATATCCCATTTGAACTTACGTCTGCCCTGCATGAGCTTATCGATACGGGAGAGACGGAACAGGGCGAGAAGCATGTGGACTATGCAGAGGCGAAACAAAATATACTGTATGTGCTGACGGCAGATTATACGGATACGAAGAAGCTGGACGGTAGCTGGAACGGTTCGGATTTCATACAGGAGTTTCTGAATTATTCTAAAAAGGGCTATTCTGTACATTTTGCAAGTGCAGCGGCTATGATGTTCCGTTACTATGGAATTCCGTCCCGCTATGTGGAAGGATATCTGGTTACGCCGGAGGATGTCAAAGCAATGACAGCAGGGGAACCGTATATTCTGGATGATACCCATGCCCATGCCTGGGTGGAATACTACCAGGACGGGGTTGGCTGGCTGCCCTTTGAGGTTACCCCATCGTACATAGGTACGATGGACAAAGCAGAGGATTTCCAGGATATTTCCGGGCTTTCAGGCCAGGGATCGGAGAACCAGCCCGATGAACCGGAGGAAGAAGAGGAAGAGCAGAAGAAAGAAGAGGAAGACGAAATTGACTGGCTTCTGATTCTGGAGATTGTGTTGATAACGGGAATCTGTCTTATGCTTTTGATTATGCTTGTATTTCTAATCTGGGTTCTGCTGCAGAGACACAAAAGCAGGAAGGCGAAAAAGCTGTTCGGCTCTGCGGACAGAAGGCTGGCGATCCGGGCACTCTTTGAGTACAGCATGAATATTCTGTCCGTGGCCGGCCTGGATATAAGGAACACGTCCCTGTACGATTACAGAGAACCGGTGGGGGATATGTTTGATGGGGAAATAGCGGCAGAATATGAGGAGATCGTGAGAATCCGTCAGGAGGCAGTCTACAGTGAACATGAGATTACAGAGGAACAGCGGGAAATTCAGGAATCGTTTAAAAATAAAATCTGGATTCGGATCTATAAGAATGGAAATATCATACAGAAGTTCCGTCTGAAATATATCTATTTCCTGTAATAGAACGAATATGCCGGGGCATGAAGAAAAGGGAGCTGTAAGGAGGAAGAAATGAGGGAAAAAAAGAAAAAATCACAGAAAAGGGTTCTGGCACGGTTACTGGCGCTTATCCTGATATTTACGATGTCTGTTACGCCGATTTCCCCGTTTCCTTCGGAAGTTCAGGCTGCATCCATTGAGAATCCATGGGACGGGAAAACGATGACGGTTCCGGACCTGGATGAATACGGAACGTATCTGATCCGCACGGGGGCAGAGCTGGCCTGGTTTGCAGCAGAGGTAAACCGCGGGAACGGTGAGATAAACGGAAGGCTGGAAAACTACATTTATTTGAATGACTATAATACGAATCATACCTGGACTATGATTGGAGATACAGAAGAGAATCCTTACAAGGGAAACTTTGACGGAAACGGCCAGAAAGTTGTCTATATGCGGGCCGAAATTACCCAAAAGGATCCAAAGCGCCGTTATGCGGGGCTTTTTGGAGTCATTGACGGAGGAAATGTCAAAAATGTGACTGTTCTGGGAAAAGTACTGCAGAATTATGGAAATTACGGACTGGTAGGGGGGAGCGATGAGCTATACGTTGGCAGCGGCGGTATCGCAGGCTACCTGAAGAGCGGGCAGATTACGAATTGCACAAATTATGCGCGGACGACGATGGACGGAGAAGCTATGTACCGTAATTCGGGCGGCATTGTTGGAATCTGTAAAGGGATAGTGATGCGCTGCACAAATGAAGGAAAGCTGTCTACCATCATCGGTTTTGCCCAGAATCATGTGGGCGGAATTGCCGGTCTGGTTTACGGAGCAAATGCACAGGTAATGAATTGTGTGAATAGTGCCACTGTGCAGGGATATATTTGTGTAGGCGGAATTGCCGGGGCAGTAAAGAGTGGTGCAGAGATCAATGCAAGTTGCAACTATGGCACAATAAAAGCTAATTCCACTGCCGGCGGAATTGCTGGCCGTGTATCCACTACAGGTATGTACTCGGATGGAACAGAAAAAGAATGTGCCGTACGGAATGTCTACAGCTTGGGTGATATGACTACATATGGAACCGGAACAGGGGCTCAGATGGGCGGTATCGTAGGGCAGGCTGGCTATGACAACTGGACACAGGAGAAACTTCCGCCAAGGCCTGTGATTGAAAATGCGTACGCCACTGTGCAGTTCAGCAATAACCTGAATGACAGACGCGGAAGTATTATTGGGTATATGATCAGCGGTGATTATGGTACGGTTTATGGGCTTGCAACTCCGGATAACGGTCTGAAACCGGTTGGAGCAACCAGTGATAAGGGGATTCATATTTTAGGTGAGGCGCTCATGCTAAAAGAAGAAGAGCTGAAGAGTGCCGGAATGATTGATAAACTCGGCGGTGCATTTACCATGGCCAATACTTATGATATACAGAATGACGGCTATCCAAAACTGGTATGGCAGGGGCTACCGTCCGTGCTACTGTCTGCAATCGATGATGCGCAGATGGAGCTTAACGGCTGGTTGACAGCGGCAAACCGGAAAAAATATGGGAGAAATTATCCTTTGCTTGAAAAGATTGTCAAAGACTATAAGGATAAGTTGGGGGCAGTTACAAAACAGGAGGATCTGGATGCACTTATGGAGGAGGCCCGTGGGAAGTTGAAAGAAGTAAAACCGGGAATCGATGCGGATAATGAATTGATGGAAGCGATTGATAACGGAATAATGTCCTTGTCGGATTACCGAGACAGGCTCGTTGACCAGCATCCTGACCTGACAGATGGGCAGAAGCAGAATCTCGATTCTGTTGTGAGTGATTATATCAAGAAAATGAATGTTGCGGAGACACCGGAGGCCGTGCGCCTGCTGGTTCGGGATGGACGGGACGCACTGGATGCAAGAATTGCAGGCTTTGAGGCGGATAAGAGACTGGAGGAAATACGGGAGAACGCCATCCAGGAGCTGACTGCTTACCGTGCAGATGAAAGTTACGACAGTCTCTGGATGAATAAGATCAATGCAGCGCGCAAGAAGGCCCTGGAAGTGATTGAGCAGGCTAAGACAGCAGCGGAGGTTACAAACGGTCTGGAAGAAGGAAAAAATAATATTGATGCGGTCATTGATCAGATTCCTGAAGCCGGTGCATGGGACGGAAAGACTCTGACTGAGCCAGCGGTAAATGAGCGGGGGATCTACCAGATTACCAGTGGAAGCGAGCTGGCCTGGTTCGCGAATCAGGTAAACACCGTAGAAGATGCAGATGGGATCAGCGGCGAGCTGTGCAACGACATCAGCCTGGGATTTAAAAACTGGAGACCGATTGGGAACGCGAAGGCGTATACAGGAGACTTTGATGGCAGAGGATATCAGATCAGGGGACTGTTTATCGAGTGGGCAGACGTTTATGCGGGGCTGTTTGGTCAGCTGCGGGGTAAAAACCAGGTGATTCAGAACTTGTCAGTTTCCGGAACGATTCAGGCAGGCGCGCGAGTGGATTTTGTCGGAGGGGTTGCCGCTTATGTGTACGGTGCTGATTCGGATAATCGGAGCCAGGTAATAAACTGCCACAGTAGTGTCAGTATAAGACAGGATCAGATAACGTTATTAGGAGGCGGATCCGGAGGTATCACGGGCTATGCGGCCAATGCAGCTGTATCAAACTGTTCAAACACCGGATCTGTTGTTATAGGTCCTGCGGGAAAAGGCGGGATCAGTTATGCAGCCGGCGGTCTGATTGGACAGATCGGCCCGTCTGTCAAATTACAGACCAGTTATAATGCGGGAATGATACAGTCCAGCCATACGGCAGGCGGTCTGGCCGGAGCAGTTGGGGGGAGAGGCTCAGCAATTTATTCAAGCTATAATTGCGGAGAAGTTTCGGCTGAGCATAATTCCGGCGGTCTGGTGGGAGGCGCTTTTACAGGTTCAAGTATAAAGTGGTGCTACACTTCCGGTCCTGTAAATCTAAATGAATCGGGCTTAAAAATAGGGGCAATATTTGGAGATTTCAATCCTGGAGATTATGAGGTGTTATATGCGTTGAAACGCAGTGACTCCCTAAAGATCCCACTGGTGGGAGGGTCTGGGGATTTCTCGGCATCGGGAAGATTCCTGGAGTCGGAGAAGCTGCTCAGTGACGACACTCTGAATGCGCTGAACGGAGGAGGCAGCTGCTTTATCCGGGATTACCTGGGATATCAGAACGGTTATCCAATCCTGAGCTGGCAGATGAATCTGGAGGATTTTAAGACAGAAGCGGTTTCAGCACTTCAGAACTATAAAAAGGAAGAGGATTATAGCGGGGAAAACTGGAATATTATCCAGGAACTGATTGCAGAAGGAGCGGCCCAGATTCAGGCAGCGGGGGATATGGAGTCAATCAACGCAGCATTCACTCAGGCAAAGAATATGATTGACGAGGTCGAAACAAAAGACAAGACCGAAGAGAGAGAGCTGCAGGCGGCGAAAGATAATGCAATCTTTGAGCTTGAAAATTATGTAGATCTCGATGAATATCGTGATGAGGAGAAGACGAAGATCCTGAAGTATATCAGCGAAGCGAAAAAGTTTATTTTGCAGGCGTATGATCTGGAAGAGGTTTCTCGTCAGCTGAATGAAACAAAGCGAAAAATTGACTATGAGCTTACCGCATTTGAACATGAAGAGGAGAAAAACAAGAAAGCCGCAGAGGAAGTTATAGCAGAGATCGCAGGGCTTGGCGAGATTAGATATGCTGAATACATAAAAAGCCAGATTCAGGATGCAAGAAGTGCTTATGATAAATTGACCGACAGGCAGAAAGAACTGGTAACGAATTACCAGGTACTGCTGGATGCGGAAGCTGAATGGGAAAGGCTGGAGGAAGAGCATGAGGCTACGGAAATGGATAAGAAGATGGCTGCTATAGTTGACGAACTGATTGAAGCAATTGGTGAAGTAACCGTGGACAGCAAAGAGGCCATTGAAGCGGCACGCAATGCATTCGATGCACTAACAGAAAACCAGAAAGTACTTGTCAGCTATCCTGGAAAGCTGACCGCAGCAGAGGCAGCATACAATAAGCTGTGTGCATCCGCCGTTGCAGGGATGATTGCTGCAATCGGGGATGTTACCATGGACAAATGGGACGTGATAGCAGAGGCTCAGAGGGCATATGACGAATTGACAGATGACCAGAAGGCTCTAGTGAATGTTTATCCGGTTCTTCAAAATGCAATAGCAACCTACCAGAACCTTATAGTGGCCCAGAGTGTAATTGAAATGATTGATGCCATTGGAGAGGTAACATTGGAGACCGGCAATAGCATTAAGGCCGCAATCTATGCCTATAATAATTTGAGTGAGGCACAGCAGGCGCTTGTACATAATTATGACATGCTGGAAGCGGCAGCATCAATATATGACTCACTGTCGGCAATCCAGCAGGTGATAGAAATGATTGATCAGATCGGAACCGTGAGTACGGCAAGCGGTCCGCAGCTGGAGGCTGCACGCAGCGCCTATAATAACCTGACACCGGATGAGCAGAGAAGAGTCACCAACCTGTCTGTTCTGGAGAATGCGGAGGCGGCATTTGCGGCCCTGGAAACTCCTGAGGTAGATAATAACGATACACCGGAGGAGATACCAACCAATGACAAAACGCTGGAAGAGGCCAATAAGAACTCCGGGGATGGCGGCTCCGGGACGGAGAACGGAGAAAAATCCGGCGGGGAAGACGATAAAGAAAACAAAGAAGAGGCAGCAGAGGCCGGTATAGGAGAAGACGATAACAATGAACAGGATAGGGGACTGCCCTCCTGGCTGGAGGATGAACTGGATGAAACAAACGCAGAAGAGACAGCGAATCTGGCAGCTGAACAAAAAAAGACAGAGGCACGGAAGCGTTTTCTGCTGGTTCTTGGTATTATCCTTGCTGTATGTATAATAACCACAGGAACTTTTGCTGTTGCACTTCGCAAATCAGCACATAAGCGAAAAGAAAAGAGAGTCCATTATTGATGGCTTCTGAGAAGAGAAGGAGTGTTCTAAAGATGAATAGAATGTACAGAAATATGGCAAAAGGGGTGCTTCATAAGGCACTGGCGGTATTTCTGCTCCTGGCAGCAGTGGTTACCGCGGCCTATCCGGCTGCTGTAACCGCTTACGCGGCTGAGAGTTCAGCGGCAGAACTGCGTGGGATGCAGGATATGATTTTAGATTGGAAATATGCAAAAGGCGGAGAAAGCAAGTTTTTATCCGGAGATTTGCTTGATGGTGCAGGAGAGGGAGGCAGCGACTGGATTGCCTTTAACATCAGCAGGATTGGCATAGAAGATAATCAGGCGGCATATCTGAGCCGGCTGCAGGATGTGGTGGAAAAACTATATCAGGATCCAAACAGTGATGGCAAGAAGTACCTCCTTTCGGACATATACAGGATCATAATTACGATCGAAGCGTGCGGCGGAAATCCAGAAGCGTTCGGTAAAGACCCGGAAGGTAATTCCATTAATCTGTTAAAAGACGGCATCTGGAACAGTATATGGGGAGACCCGGGAAAGCAGGGGATTAACGGTTATATCTGGGCTTTGATGGCCGTTGACAGCAAAGCATGGGAGGAACCCAAGGATGCGGAGTGGACGAGAGAAAAACTGGTGACCTCCATTTTATCCAGGCAGCTGGAAGACGGGGGCTTTGGCTTGATTAAGACCGATGCTTCAGATGTGGATCTGACCTCCATGGCATTGACGGCGCTGGCACCCTATGCAGGTTCAGAAGTACAGTATACATTTACTAGTGAAACAACTGGCCAGACAGTCACAGAAACCGTGGATACAGCTGCAGAAGCGGCATTTACATGTATTTCCGGTATGCAGCATGAATCAGGCGGTATGGTTACTTATGAGCAGCAGACATCCGAAAGCACCAGCTGGGCTTTGATGGCCCTGGCTTCATGGGGACGTGATCCTGACTTAGATGAGCAGTTTATAAAGAATGGAAATACTCTGCTGGACGGACTGAGACAATTCCAGTTGGAAGACGGCAGTATCGTTCACAGTCTGGATGCAGAGGAAGCGGAAACTGAAGGAAACAATATGGCCGGCTATCAGGCCTTGTACGGTCTGGAAGCCGTCTGCCGCCTGAAGGAAGGGAAATGTAACACCTTCGATCTGTCGGATGCCCCGACGGTTTCTGAGGAGGAGATAGAGAAAGCAGGCGAATCTCTGCCTGAGCTGAAAGCGGACAGGGAAAAAAGCGGCGAAGAGGCGCTGAGGGATACGAAAAACCGTACGGCTCTTATAACAGTGGGTATCGCTGCAGTGGTTGTGCTGATTGTAATCATTTTTATAATTATGATGCTCAATAATCGAAAAAAGAAGAAAATGATATCGGGTCCTGATGCTGACAGCGGTATGAGTGCAGATGAAGACGATGATGATGACTGGTAGAAGCGGCGGGAGAAGTGAGGGAAAGATTTGAAAAAGAATATTATAATGATTGGAGTTGTGATACTGCTGGTGGCGATTTTGGTTTCCGGCACAAAATTTCAGTCTGTAGATGAGTATTATCTGACCCATATGGAGGACATCAAAGAGGATTCAGAGACTGTGACCATCAGTATCCGCTGTGACACAGTCCTGGATAACTGGGACAAGCTGGATCCACAGCTGCGTGATGAAAAGTATGTGCCCTCAGACGGGGTCATCCTGCCGGAGACTACTTATGTCCTTCGGCCGGGGGATACGGCATTTGATATCCTGAACCGGGTCTGCCGTTACAACAAGATTCATATGGAGTATCAGGGGATCGAGAACAATGCATATGGCAGCGCCTACATTAAGGGGATCAATTATCTCTATGAGTTTTCCTGCGGAAAGCTGTCCGGATGGATGTTCACGGTAAACGGAAAATATCCGGGAAAGGGATGCAGTACCTACGAGATGAAAAATCATGATAAAATCGAGTGGATCTATACCTGCGACCTGGGCAGAGATGTGGGGAACGAATACAATGGTGCAGATATGCAGAAAGAGAAGGACAAATCATGAATGGATTTGAAAGTTTTCATCCGGCAGTGCTGTTTATATATTATATTCTGGTAGTTTGTTTTTCTATGGTGAGCAGGCATCCGGTGGTCATACTTGCGTCTCTGGCCGGCGGATTCCTGTTCTTCGGGGCCTTAAATGGTCTTCGGAAAACGCTTAAGGAACTGTTATTTTCGTTCTGCCTGTTTGTGCCAATGGCAGTGACCAATCCGATATTTGTCCATAATGGAGAGACGATTTTATTTTTCATGAATGATAATCCGGTTACACTGGAGGCTATGATCTATGGCGGGGCTGCATCGCTGATGATTGTATGTGTCCTGCTGTGGTGCAGGTGCTACAGTGCCATTCTGACCACGGATAAATTCCTGTATCTGTTTGGAAAGGTGATTCCTAAGCTGGGGCTGATTCTTTCCATGGCATTCCGTTTTATTCCCCTGTTTAAACATCAGATACGAAAGATCAACCAGTCCCAGAAAACGATGGGGCTTTATGCTACGGACAGTGTGCCTGATCGGATAAGAGGCGGGATACGTGTATTTGACAGTCTTGTTTCCTGGTCCATGGAGAACTCCATAGACACGGCGGATGCGATGAAGGCCAGGGGCTACGGCCTTCATGGGAGGACTAATTTTTCCCTGTTCCGTTTTAAAAGAAGGGACGGTATTCTTCTTGGAATTATGGGGGGATTTACAGTTCTGATCCTGTCCTGCTTTGCAGTGGGTGGATTTGATTTCTTTTATTATCCTTATGTGGCGCAGCTGCAGTTAAACCCGGAGGATATCGCCAGGTATCTGATCATTTTCGTATTTTACCTTATACCGGGTATCATAGAGGCCAGGGGGAAACTGACCGGAAAATATCTGCGGTCGAAGATCTGACTTTATGGAGCGCAAAAGCCGCTTAATAAGAAATTACGGACTTTTACTTATTAACCAGCCATCTGTCTTTCTAAATAAGAAAAAATTCATTTTATAAAAGAGAAGAAACCGGTTTTAAAAGCTTGAAAGAGTACACAAACGGCCCTGCTTTGTCCAACAGGGGTGACGAAACTAAAGGAGAAGCGTAACATGGAATTACTGAAAGTAGAAAATCTAACCTTTACCTATCCAAAGCAGGCAAAGGATACCAGCAGGATAGCTCCGGCACTGGAAGATGTCTCATTCGAGATACAGGAAGGGGAGTTTATAGTTGTCTGCGGGGAGTCGGGATGCGGGAAGACGACTCTGCTTCGGCTCTTGAAGAAGGAACTGGCACCTGCCGGGGATATAACAGGCAAGATCTGGTTCTGCGGTGTAGAGCAGGAGCAGCTCTCTGAGCGGGAGGCTGCCTGTGATATCGGCTATGTTCTCCAGAACCCGGAGAACCAGACCGTCACGGATAAAGTGTGGCATGAGCTGGCATTTGGCCTTGAGAATATGGGTGTACCGACGCCTGTGATCCGCAGGCGGGTGGCTGAGATGGCCTGCTTTTTTGGAATAGATGACTGGTACCGGAAGAAGACGACGGAACTGTCCGGCGGGCAGAAGCAGCTGCTGAATCTGGCCTCGATCATGGCGATGCAGCCCAAGCTTCTGATTCTGGATGAGCCTACCAGCCAGCTGGATCCCATTGCGGCTTCAGACTTTATCAATACACTGGTGAAGATCAATAAAGATCTGGGCCTGACGATTTTGCTTACTGAGCACCGTCTTGAAGAAGTGTTCCCTGTGGCGGACAGGGCTTTTATTATGGACAAAGGGAAGATGCTTCTGATGGAATCCCCAAGGGAAGCGGGGAGAGACCTGAAGTGTCTGAACGCAGACCACAAGATGCTTCTGGGACTGCCCAGCGCCCTTCGAATATACCACGGGCTGGATGCCCGGGATGCAGAATGTCCTCTGACCGTGCGGGACGGCAGGAACTTTCTGGAAGAATATTATGGGAATGAGATAAATAGGCTGCACCGCGAAACGGACAGTACCCAGGGGAAGAAAATCACTATGCGCATGAAGGATGTGTGTTTCCGATATGAGAAAGACCTGCCGGATGTGCTGGACGGAGTAGAGCTGGCAGTTTACGAGGGAGAGATCGTCAGTATTCTGGGCGGCAACGGATCCGGGAAGACGACTCTGTTAAGTGTGATTTCAGGCACCTATAAACCATACAGGGGAAAGATTGAGGTATTCGGAAAGAGAATACATAAATATAGCGGTAAGGAATTATATGTGAAGAATCTGGCCTCCCTTCCGCAGAATCCGCAGACCGTGTTCATTAAGATGACTGTCCGGGAGGACTACGATGAAATTCGTCATGTGATGGGATACAGCGAGGCCGAGATGAAGGAAAAGATTGAGGAAACAGCAGAGCTCATGGGAATCGGTCATCTGCTGGACCGGCATCCCTATGACTTGAGCGGCGGTGAGCAGCAGAAGGCGGCGATCGGAAAAGTGCTTCTTCTTCAGCCTCGGTTCCTGCTTCTGGATGAGCCGACGAAGGGAATTGATGCCTGGTCAAAGATGCAGCTGCAGAAGCTTTTAAAGGAATTGAAGCAGAAGGGAATTTCGATTTTAATGGTGACTCATGATGTGGAATTTGCGGCAGGGGTATCGGATCGGTGCGGACTGTTTTTCGACCATGAGATTACATCTGTGGACACTCCGGAAGAATTTTTCTGCAATAATAATTATTATACCACTGCGGCAAACAGGATTTCCAGACAGAGATACGAGAATGCGGTGACCTGCGAGGATGTCATTGAACTGTGCAGGCAGAATGTGCGGATACAGAAGGAGGGAAAGCGTACATGCAGGAAAGAGACAGCATAAAAAGTATAGATACAACCGAGCACATAGATGAGAATCTGCTGGAGAACACCCTCCCTTACACAAAAAAGAGAGCAGCAGTCTGGATTTGTCTGACGGCAGGGGTGATCTTTTTGATTGTTTTGGGTATCCGGTTGTTGTCAGACCGGAAGTACAATCTGGTTTCCATGATGATCGTACTGATTGCATGCGGTGCCTTTTATCTCGCCTATGAGAAGCGGGAGGGGAGTATCCGTCGGATGGTGCTGCTGGCAGTGATGACAGCAATTTCCGTGGTGGGCCGATTTATTTTTGGTCCGATCCCTTTTTTTAAACCCGTGACGGCTATCGTGGTATTGACCGGAATCTATATGGGGCCTGAATCCGGATTTCTGGTAGGCTCACTATCGGCAGTTGTTTCCAATATCTTTTTCGGGCAGGGACCATGGACACCTTTTCAGATGTTTTCCTGGGGAATCATCGGGATGATCGCCGGATTCCCGGGGCTGCGGGCGCTCCTGCGTCACCGTATACCGCTGATTATATATGGTATATTCTCGGGGATCGCTTATTCAGGGCTTATGGATATCTGGACGGTGCTCAGCTTCGAGGGAGGCTGGAACTGGTACAGGTATCTGGGGGCGCTTGCGACTGCGGTGCCGGTGACAATTACGTACTGTGTGTCCAATGTAGTATTCCTGATGCTGACTATCAGGCCGATTGGAGATAAGATGAACCGGATTCAGGTGAAACATGGGATTTTCTAAACGTATATATTTTCACAGGATGATCTTGGGAAAGGGGGCGCCCGCTGAAAGTCTGCCGGG
>LDAQ01000009.1 GCA_001028025.1 Faecalicatena fissicatena
CACTAAGTGCTCATAGCTATAAAGAATATAAATTTAAGAAAAAATTAACAAATTATGCAGGGAAATATTTGGTTTTCATAAGTATTATGTAGAATGAAAATATTGTGATAAAGGAGGGGCACTGTGGATAAGGTCATTGAGGTAAAAAACTTATACAAACTGTACCGTGTAGGTGATTCGGTGGTACGTGCTCTCGACGGTGTGGACTTTGAGATATATAAAGGTGAATTTTGCGCGATCGTAGGCACCTCTGGCTCAGGTAAATCCACTCTTTTAAACATGCTTGCCGGACTGGAAAAGCCCACCAAAGGTGAAGTCATTATCAGCGGGCAGCACATGGAAACATTAAATGAGGATGGACTGGTAGGGTTCAGGAGAGAGAATGTAGGATTTATTTTCCAGTCATTCCATCTGATTGGTACGATGAATGCACTTGAGAATGTGGCTTTGCCATTGAGCTTTCGGGGCGAGGGGCGTATCAGCCGGCTGAAAAAAGCCGACAAGATGCTGGATCTGGTGAATTTGAAAAAACACAAAAAGCATCTGCCGAATCAGATGTCAGGAGGGCAGCAGCAGAGGGTTGGTGTTGCGCGTGCGCTCGTGGTGGATCCGAAGATTATATTTGCAGATGAGCCTACTGGCAATCTGGATTCGCATACTTCGGAGGAGGTTATGACATTGATGCAGAGGGTGGTCAGGGAACAAAAGAAAACGCTGGTCATGGTAACGCATGACAACCACCTGGCTACATATGCTGACAGAATATTCCATATTATGGATGGAAAAATCGTTAGAGTAGAAGACAACCGTAAAAAGAGGGAGGACAAGGAACATGAAACTGTTTAAGAAAGCTGCAGGAATTGCAATGAGTCTTGCTTTGGCGGCGGCCATGATACTGCCGGTGGGGGTACGGGCGGCCGATGAAACCGGGCCGATTCCAGATATTGTGTTAACGGTTGGAAAAGCGCAGGAAACCCCGGTTTATACAGCAGAAGATACAAAGCAGGAGTTACTGATCAAACTAAAGAATGAGGGGACTGCGGATGCAAAGAATGTAAAAGTAGTGCCTGTAATAGACGATGCATCTGCATGGCCCTTCGAGATAAAGAATGTGAACAATGAATTTCCGGCTGTTGATATTCCGGCAGGCGAGACGGTGGAAACAAAGCTGGATAATTTGACAGTACGTGCGGACGCCGGTGCAAAAAATTATAAACTGATATTTCAGATTACCTGTAATGACGGGGAGCAGCAGTATGAATCGACCAAGTATGTGTTTGTAAAGACGCTGGAAAAAGAAAAACCGGCGGAGGATCCGAAAGATGACCCTAAGGACGAGCCGAACGTACCCTCTGAACCGCAGGACAACGGAGGGATTTCAAACAATGAGCCCGTGATCACAAGCGGCGGAGGCGGCGGGGGAGCACCTTCCGGCAATAATTCCGTACCGCGTGTCATTGTGACCGGGTTTAACACAGATCCGGGCGCTGTGAATGCAGGTAGTGATTTTAAGCTGATTGTGCATTTGAAAAACACATCTACAAGAACAGCGGTTTCCAATATGCTGTTTGACCTGCAGGCACCTTCTTCAGGTACAGAAGGGGCAGCGGAGGCTCCGGCATTTCTGCCTTCCTCAGGATCCAGCACTATTTATCTGGACAGTATACCGGCAGGTGGAACCCAGGACATTTCCATTGCACTGAATGCAAGGGCTGACCTGGTACAGAAGCCGTACAGTATTTCCATGTCCATGAAATATGAGGACAGCAGTGCAACACAGTATGAAAGTTCCTCCAGCTTGGCTATCCCTGTGAAGCAGGCGGCGAGATTTGAATTCAGTGAACTGGAAATTGCGCCTGAGGCAGTGGCAGTCGGAGAAGAGGCTAATATCACATGCAGCCTTTACAATACGGGACGTATAAAGCTGTACAATGTGAAAGCAAAGTTTGAGGGCGAAGGAATCGAGGCGAAAGAGGTATTTGTAGGAAATGTGGATTCCGGAGCAACCGGTTCGATAGACGGAATTGTGACCGCAGTGCAGGAAACGGCCGGAAATCAGAAGTTTAAGATGGTTGTATCTTACGAAGATGATGCGGGGAAGGCTTCTACAGTAGAAAAGGAATTTGCACTGCAGATCATGCCTGAGCAGGCGCCGATGGATGTATCGGCAATGGCGGAGATGCCGGAAGAGAAAGGATTTCCGCTGGTTCCTGTTATAATCGGTGTGGCAGTTGTTGCGGCAGTCATAGTTATTATCGTAATCATGAAGAAAAGGAAGAAAAAGAAGGAGTCTTTAGAAGAGGAGGACTTGGTGGATGAGGTGGATCGATTTACTGAGGATGAGTAGTGGCAACCTCAAGCGCAGAAAGCTTCGTACTTTTCTGACCATCCTGGGAGTCGTTATCGGAACAGCATCTATTGTAGTCATGATCTCACTTGGACTGGGAATGCAGGAATCTATGTACCGAGAGGTAGAGCAGTCGGGAGGCATGACGAGCCTGACTGTAACCGGCAAACAGAGCGGAGGCGGAATGTATGTCAGCATGGCAGGCAGTTCAGGCGATCAGGAGGAATCTAATAAGTATATTACGGATGACGTAATCCAACAGCTCCAGCAGCTGGAACACGTAAAGAGTGCAGATCCTGTGCTGGAAGTCAGTGCAATTGCCCTGAAGGGAAAATATATGGGGTACCTTCAGCTGAAAGGAATGACTCACGAAGCTTTAAAAGAGCAGAATATTGAACTGGCTGAGGGCGGTAAACTGCCCGATCCAAACAGCGCTAATCTGGATTTGGTATTTGGTAATGGAGTGCTGACACAGTTTTATGAAAAGACGACCGGGAAAGGCTACTGGGAGACCGGAGAGATTCCGGATGTTGATCTGGCTAATGACCAGATGTTCCTGATTCTGGACCAGGATGGTTATTTTCAGAGCCAGAACAAAAGTATGGGCTCCTCCGGTGGTGGAGAAAACAGCGGGAATGGCGCAAAGACGCCCACACAACCTCCGAAAAAGCATGTAGTAAAGGCCACTGGTGTTGTGGCAGGAGATATGGACAGCTATAATGCTAATTATTATTATGTTTACTGTGATATAAATAAGCTCGAAGATATGCTTAAGCGTGAATTCAGAGGACGGGTAATACCCGGACAGCCAAGCACCAAGTCGGGCAAGCCTTATAAACAGTTTGTGTACACATCCGCGGCTGTGCAGGCGGAAGATATCGATGATGTGGATGAACTGTCATCTGTAATCAGAAATATGGGATTCCAGGTCACTACGAATGCAGAGTATATGGATAGTATGAAAAAACAGTTTGCAATGGTCCAGGCTGTGCTCGGAGGTATCGGAGCAGTATCCCTCCTGGTTGCAGCAATCGGAATTGCAAATACGATGATGATGTCCATCTATGAGAGGACAAAAGAAATCGGTGTTATAAAAGTTCTGGGATGTGGACTTAAGAACATTAAGCAGATGTTCCTGCTGGAGGCGGCATTCATCGGATTTATCGGGGGTGTTGTCGGCAATATACTCAGCTTTATTATGTCGTTTATCATTAATTTCCTGACGGGAAATGGAAGCGCTATGGGAATAGATGGGAATATATCCTATATCCCGCCGTGGCTTGTAATTTCTTCGCTGGTGTTTGCAGTGTTCGTGGGAATGGCGGCGGGGTACTTCCCGGCGCTGAGAGCAATGAGGCTGAGTCCTTTGGCGGCTATTCGTAATGAGTAGAGGGGGGACGCTGTATTGCCCCCCCGCCAGACGGCAGACGCCGCGGGAAACGGACATAAGAGGTTCTGGAAACAGGAGCGGCTGTAAGCAGGAGTAAAGGAAAAAAGAAGGAAAACCGGGGCGACCTGGCCACATCACGTGAAGCCTTGATGGCTTCACGCGCTGGGGCCAGGAAAACTTGTAATTCGGAATTACAAGTTTTACCCCGGTTTTCCTTCTTTTTTCCTTTACTCCTGCTAACGGCGGCTCCTATGTTTCCAGAACCTCTTATGTCCGTTTCCTGCGGCGTCTGCCGCCTGGCGGGGCAATACAGCTGGGTGCTTCCTGGCGGGAGAACAGGGGGAGGCGGATGGGATTCTTTTTAGGGGAGCGGATTTGGAAGGGGTGTTTTTTGTAGGGATGTCCGCTTTAGATGATATTAGAGAGGCGGAGATTAGTGTGGAGTAGCGAGGGGGTGGTGGGTTTGACGGGCACGGAAATGACCAGAGCTGTTAGTCTTCTTCGAGGATCTGGATTTCGAGGTAGTCGAAATCTATGGAATCTACGAAGTTGTCCTGGTAGAAACGGGCTTTGGCGTGGCGTTTGAATTCGGCTATTGTGGTGTCCAGCCAGATGGGTTTGCTAAGGTCGAATTCGTAGCAGATGGCATCGAGTGCGTTGAAGATTTTGTGGGTGCGGGTGTCTTCTGTCTCGTCGCAGATGACAGTGTCGCGGAGTAGTTTGTTGTTTTTAATTTCTTTTCCCCATAGACGGAACATAGTATGACCTCTTTCTTTTTTGGATAATTATTAGTATAGCATTTGAGAGTGGGGATGTAAATGTTGAGATTTTAAATTATTTTGCGGGGGTTTTTGGAAACCGGGATGAATTTGGGTATAAAAGTGGTGCTGGAAGAAAATACTTATATAGGTATCAATATACTGTAATGTTAAAGACAGGAGGAATTTCAGATGAAAAGATATGTATGTGAACCATGCGGCTATGTTTATGATCCGGAGGAGGGAGATCCCGATAGCGGGATTGAGGCCGGAACAGCTTTTGAAGATCTGCCCGATGACTGGGTGTGCCCTGTGTGCGGACTCGGCAAAGATGTCTTTGTGGAAGAGGCTTAGAAAAGGGTCGCCTGAGTGAAGCGGGATGTTTTGATGCTGTCCGGGGAGGCTTATGCTGATTTTGGAAACCGGCCGCTTAGCTTAGAAGCACTAACTGCGAAAAAGCCGCATCTTATGGGACCGGGCGTATTCACTTAGAAAGCCGATGCTTTCTAAGCTCAGACGCCCTGGAAAATTGATTCGGAATCAATTTTCCCCCATAAGATGCGGCTTTTTCGCAGTAAGTGCTTCTACAGCACGCTAGAGGTTTCCAAAATCAGCATAAGCCTCCCTGGACAGCATCAAAACATCCCGTTTCACTCAGGCTGCGCTGCAGCCGGCGGCAGAGTGATGCTTCTTGGGAGGGGGCAAAAAGGGGAGGAATAATTCAATTATGTATAATGAACTTTTCTATATGCAAGATTCCTCTTCTAAAATCCTGTAGTTTTCTGGGTTGAGGAGGCCGGCACCTAGTTTTATTTGGCTTTTGGGGGCGCTGATTACGGTGATTTCCATGCCGTCTTTTATGTCTGCGGACGCGATGATTCTGCTGGTTTTGGTTTCGATTGTTGTGATTAGATCGGGGAAAGTGGCAAGGCGTTCTTCACCGATGGCAGCGTACATGTATTCGTTACAGAAACCGATTCTGCATGGGGACGCGGGAGTAGAAATCTGAAAGGTTCCGTAATCCAGGGCGTTGCGGGTTTCCAGGGTACAGTTTTCTACGGTTCCGGTACAGAGGATTCTGCCGTTTAATTGCTCCAGGGCAGCCTCTATGGACTGGGCGGGGGTGGCTGCGGTGCGGTAGGCGTGGCCGAGCTGCAGTGCCTGGGCATACGCACCGGCTGCGGCGTGGGTTTCCAGGTAGGGGACGGAAACAGGATTGCGCGCTACAGCGACAGCGCCTCCTGCCAGATGGGCGGCATTTCGGACCAGGGCGGCTGTATTTTCTACAGAACCTTTTACGGTTAATTCTGTGTAGGTCTGATCTTCTGGTCTTCCTCCGGCAGCGGCCTGGATGACGGGCAGGCCGGAACTTTCCAGACCGAGGGAACCCATGATTCCAAGTGGATGTGCGCGGCCGTCACAGGGGGCGTCAATGATGGGAAGACCCGAAAGTGCGGCGGGGATAAAGGGTTCGAAGGAGGAGGAAGCTCCCAGCTCACAGGAGATAAACCCTGCAATTGGCGTGTCTGACCGGCTGCCGAGGAGCTCCAGAATTCTGGGATATACATCGTCTGAATAATATGCAGTGTCAGAAGCGGGGGAGCCTACGCCGGAAATGGTTACTATACAGCCCTCATTGTTTCGCTTTTTTAATTCTTCAATGGTTATCAGTTCTACATTTCCGAGCTTCAGAGCGGAAAGCGCACGTTCCTCGCCCTCTTTGGGACAGCCGCCTCCGCCGCCTCCGAGCAGAAGGCTGCCGATCAGCAGATCTTTTATAGATTCTTTGTCAAATATCATAGGTTTTCTCCTTTATTCTGTTAGTATTAAAGCTATATCCAGGGCATGTATTACGGGGTGTCCTTTGGGTATACCTTAATCTGCAGCTTTGCTGCAGACCCGCCCGAAGGGCATGAGTTACGGGGTGCCCTTTGGGTATAAGTACATCATAAGCGGTATAAAAAAATCGTCAATTCCTGAATCCTACAAAAATAGATATAAAATTATTGTAGAAATCAACAAAGCATAAAAATTAAAAAATATGTATAATTATTACTATGTTTATGCAGGAAACTGTGTAATTCGTGCAAAAGGGAAAGGAGAGAACAATGAGTGACAACAGAGAAAATGGAAGTTCCGAAGAGCTGCTGGAAGAGTATTCCAAAGAAATGCCAAAATTAATGGATCCAGGCATTTTTATTATAGCCGTAATAGCCAGTGTGCTGGGTGCTATTGTAGGAATGCAGGTTCTGACACATACGGGGGTGGCTCCGGATACATCGGTGGTGGGAGCGCTGCTTGCAGTTTTAATCAGCCAGATCCCGATCCGGTTTTTGAAGAGGTTTAAAAATATCCACTGCCAGAACCTGGTGCAGACTTCTACATCGGGTGCAACATTTTCAGCGGCAAACTGTATGCTGCTGACCATCGGTGTTCCTTATATCATGGGATATACTGAATTTATGTATCCTATGCTGATCGGAGTAACGCTTGCTACAATTGTAGATGCTACAATTTTGTATAAATCATTCGGATCCCCGATGTTTCCGGCTGACGCACCGTGGCCGCCCGGAATTGCTACTGCGGAGACAATTCTTGCAACTGTCAAAAAAGGGAAACGTGCCGGACTGCTTGTGGTCGGCGCTGTTGCCGGATGGGCAGGAGCCATGGCCGGGATTCCCATGGATTTGTTTGGTGTTGCATGGGTGGGAAGCGTACTGGCGATCGGAGCGTTTGGGGTAGGCGCCCTGATTGTGGGAATCATAGAAAGCAATGCGTTTGCATTTACTGTATTTGGACATGAACTTATCATTGCCCAGGACATTTTTGGCAAGGGATTTGTCTCAGCCGATCATGTGGCTCTGAATTATATGGGACATGGTATTATGATCGGTGCCGGAATCATATCTTTGATTCAGTGCGGCAGAATGCTGTTTAAGAAAGCAGATAAAGATAATTCGGCGGCATCACAGTTTGGAACCTCTATCAAAGATATGCGCAGTGCTCTTGGAAAAGGATTTATTGCATACCTGGTGATTGCCCTGGGACTGGCAATTGTATCGGGACTGTGGTATGAGATGAAGCCCGGTATGTTTATCTTATGGATCATATTCGCAGCAGTAGCGGCTCTCGTATCCGAGCTGATCGTCGGGGTATCTGCAATGTATTCCGGGTGGTTCCCCGGATTTGCCACGGCACTCATCTTTTTGATTCTGGGTATGCTGATCGGATTTCCAAAGCTTCCGCTGGCTGTACTGGCCGGATTTACGGCTGCCACCGGACCGTGTTTCTCTGATATGGGAAATGACCTGAAGGCCGGCTATATACTGAGAGGAAGCGGAAAGAATCCTGAGCTGGAGAAGGAAGGCAGGAAACAGCAGTATTTTTCCGAGCTGCTGGGTTTTGCGGTTGCATTTGTCATTGTAGCGATATTTGCAAAAACCTACTTCTCACAGGGGCTGTTCCCGCCGATTAATGCTACATATGCTTCTACAATTGAAGCAGGTTCTTCTGTAGAGGTACTGAAATGGCTTGCTATCTGGGCGATTCCGGGTGCCGTCATCCAGATCGCCGGCGGAAATCACCAGGTTGGAATCCTGTTTGCTACCGGTATACTGGTAGGCGGAACGATATATGGACTTACCGTTATCATTGCTACGATTATCCGTGTTATTGTTATTAAGAAGAATCCTAAGAATGATGATATTCTGATGATCCTTGGTGCAGGTTCGCTGGTCGGATGTGCGCTGCATGATTTTGCCAACTCCATGCTGGGGGCATTTAAATCCAAGTAACCAAACGGGAGCATACATCAGTAATCCTTTAATTTGCGGATGATATACAGTATGTAAAGTGTCTGGAGAAAGTCGGTATCGCTCTGCCCGTAGGGAATCATATTTTTTACTTTGTTGATCCGATAGCGTATGGTGTTCTCATGGACAAAGAGCGCCTTGCTCGTTTTAGTATAGTCCATATCGTTCTCGATAAAATCGTTGATGGTATGCATCAGATGGGAGTGGTATTTTTCATCATAATCTAAAATGGACTGCGCTGTCTCCAGATAAAATTCGTCTATGGCAGGGTGGCCCTCCAGTTTTAAAAAGAGGCGCAAAACGCCTAGAGCCCGGAAGTACACGACTTTTCCCGGCTGATACGGGCAGGATGCTGCTGCATGGTATGCCTGTGAAATAGCATCTCCGAGGCTGTAAAGCGGGCAGCAGCTGATGCCTGCCATACATTCGGGAAAACTCTCGAAAATGGCGGACGCTGTCTGGGAGATATATTTATCTATGGCTTGGGCTGAATTATCCTTAAAAGAACGGATAATTAAAATGCCTCCGCGGTAGCCAGCGGCAAAGAATAAGACATCCCGGCTGAACTTTTCGGCCAGTGCCGGGCGGGGAAGCGGCGTACCTGCTTCTACACGGCAGTAAAAACAGAGCACATTTTTTGCAAAATAGGGATTCAGCCGCTGGATTAGAAGAGCCTTTCTGTTGTCAGAAAGCTCCCTGTCAGCCAGCTGGGCAAGGATCTCCTCCTGGCTGTTCAGATTTTTGTAAAAGAGCAGCTGTTCCGTAATCTCGGAAATAATAATGGAATATGGGACATTCTTGTCGATAAAAAGTATGGGCAGTCCGCACTGATTAGCATAGGCATATGCTTCCTCAGGCAGTTCGTCCATATTTTCGTCAATAATGCAGAGTGCTGCGGTATGGATCGAATGAAAATACTTCAGGGCATAGAGGATATACTGAGGATTGTCTTTGCCATGATAGAAAGCAGTCAGAAAAAAAGAATTTCTGGATTTGGTGTCAAGCGATTCGAAATCCAGTTCGCTGATATAATTATCGAAAACACTGACATATTCTACCTGTCTGTCCAGCCCGTCCATGCCGGCTTTGACCCTGGCACTGGACAGGGAGGGCAGATGCAGAACGTCAGATACAGTAATAACGCTCATAATGAAAGACCTCCGGGTGTGTTTTAACAAATTATATAACAGAAGATTTCACAAATCAATGCGAAGAAACGATATAAAAAATTGGGAGGATGAAAAAATGGTTTTTAAACAAATGCTGGAACTCTATGATATCCTGGATGATATCAATGCCAACGGCAAAAGAGTGGAGGAATATCTGAGAAGTATCCAGAAGGATGCGGATGTGGAAGCTTACCCGATTTACGGGGATAAAGGAAAAACAGATGTAGTAAAGGTATGTGTGCACGGAAGTAATGGAAAAAGAAGCGGCGGTGATGCACCTACGCTGGGAATCATCGGCAGGCTGGGCGGACTTGGTGCACGTCCCGAGCGGATCGGTTTTGTGTCCGACGGCGATGGGGCGCTGACGGTACTTACCGCGGCGGCGAAGCTTCTGGATATGCAGAAAAAAGGCGATACTCTGGAGGGGGATGTTGTCCTTGTGACACATGTATGCGCGGATGCACCGACAGAGCCCCACGAACCGGTGGATTTCATGGATTCCCCTGTCAGTATGCAGCAGTGCAATGAGGAAGAGATTACAGCAGATATGGACGCGATTCTGACGGTCGATACGACAAAGGGAAACCGTGTCATTAACCACAAGGGATTCGCAATATCGCCGACTGTTAAAGAGGGATATATCCTCAGAATCAGCGAGGATTTGCTGGATATTGTGGAAATTACTACGGGGAAGGCTCCTTATGTATTTCCAATTACCACCCAGGATATTACTCCTTATGGAAATGATCTGTATCATCTCAACAGTGTGCTTCAGCCGGCTGTGGCGACCGATGTTCCGGTTGTCGGAGTTGCAATTACAACAGAGACGGCGGTACCGGGGTGCGGTACAGGCGCAACACATGGCGCAGATGTAGAGATGACAACACGCTTTGTGATTGAAGCAGCCAAGGTTTTTGGAAGAGGGCAGTGCAGATTTTATGATGAAGAGGAATTTGCAAGGATTCAAAAATTATATGGTTCCATGAAAAAACTGCAGACTCTGGGAGAAGAGCAGGAATAGACGGCAAAGCCCCGGAGACTATAAAGAAAGAAGGAAACAAGAATGGAGACTGATATAAGAGAAAGTGCAGAAAATCTCCTGAGGGCCTGCATGGATGTAAAACAAGGAGAGCAGGTGCTGGTTATCGCGGATCAGGATAAATATGAACTGGGATTTCAGGTATATGAGACTGCTCTGCATATGAACTGTGAAGCACTTTTTATGTGTATGAAAAACCGGACTGTTTCAGGGGAAGAGCCTCCTGCGGCCGTAGCTGCAGCGATGTGCGCCTCCGATGTTGTGATCTGTATTACAGAACATTCGATGACCCATACGAATGCCAGAATCAATGCAGCCAAAACAGGGGCCAGAATCGGCACCATGCCCGGGATCACCGGGGAGATGTTTTCTAAAGGCGCTATGACTGCGGATTTTCATAAAGTAGAGTCGGATACCCTGCGGTACACTCAGATGCTGACCGAAGCATCCACAGCCAGAATTGAAAAAGAAGGACATGCTCTGACACTCAACCTGAAAGGCAGGAATGGAGTCCCCAGTACCGGGGTTTACCGAAATAAGGGGGAGGCGGGCAATCTTCCTTCCGGCGAGGCATATATTGCGCCGGTTGAAGACGGTGTAAATGGAAGTATGGTGATCGACGGTTCTATGGAAGCGATGGGCGTGCTTGAAAAACCGCTGATTGTAACGATTGAAGATGGCCGGCTGAAGGCACTGGAAGGGGACGGCGGTAAATTGCAGATTCTGTTTGCAAAGCCTGAAAATGGTATCACAGCAGAACTTGGGATTGGAACAAACCATGCGGCCATCCTCTGCGGAAATATTCTGGAGGATGAAAAAGTGTATGGAACTGTCCATATTGCTTTCGGCAGTAATACTTCATTTGGCGGAACCAATAAGGCAGACTGCCATATGGATGGGATTATATTGGAGCCGGATCTGTACCTGGATGATGAACTAATAATGAAAAAAGGTGTGTTCCTGCGTTAGGCAGGGCATACCTTAACCGGGGGTGTACGGTTTGACAGGGGGGCTTAGAAATAGGCCGCCCTATTTTGGGCTTAACGTGATGTGGCTGATGGAACATTTACCTGGCAGGATTATTCTACAAGTCAGGGAGTTTCATGTGCGGAGAGTATTATGCAGAGGTTCTGGACGGGAGAGGTGATTTATGATAGAATAGCGGGGAGTGACAAGACAAGTGTATGTGCAGGAGGGATTTTAGTATGAAGAAGCTGCTTGACAGGATCTTTATAGATGGGCTCAGCGGGATGGCGCAGGGGCTTTTTGCTACGTTAATTATTGGTACTATTATTCAGCAGGTCGGGACATTTATGGGCGGGTCTGCCGGTAGTCTGGTCTATGCAGTCGGGAAAGTAGCGGCAGCTTTGACGGGGGCCGGGATTGGCGTTGGCGTGGCCCGGAAACTGGAAGCCAGCCAGCTGGTGACGGTTTCGGCGGCTACGGCCGGTATGGTGGGCGCTTTTGCCGGTAAATTGCTGGCGGGCCAGGTGATTCAGGATGGGGCTATGGTATTTGCAGGACCGGGAGAACCTTTGGGAGCTTTTGTTGCGGCGTACATAGCGATTGAGTTTGGAATTCTGATTTCCGGGAAGACAAAACTGGATATTATTCTGACTCCACTGATCTGTATTGGTACAGGCTCGGCAGTGGGACTGCTTTTGGGCCCACCAATATCAAGATTTATGAACTGGCTTGGTTCCCTGATTAACTGGGGAACAGAGCAGCAGCCATTTTTAATGGGAATCGTGGTGTCTGTGCTGATGGGAATGATATTGACCCTGCCGATCAGTTCTGCGGCGCTGGGAATCATACTGAATCTCTCTGGGCTTGCAGCCGGGGCTGCCACCATAGGATGCTGTTGCAACATGGTTGGTTTTGCCGTGGCAAGCTATCGTGAAAATAAAATAGGCGGCCTGCTGGCACAGGGGATCGGCACCTCTATGCTGCAGGTACCTAATATTGTCCGGAAGCCAATCATCTGGCTGCCCGCCATCCTGTCCAGTGCTCTGCTTGGACCACTGGGTACTATGGTACTTCATATGACCAACAATGCAACCGGCTCCGGAATGGGCACAGCCGGTCTCGTAGGACAGATAATGACCTGGCAGGTCATGACACAGACAGAGCCTCCAATGATGGTACTAATAAAAATTCTGGTAATCCAGATTCTTCTCCCGGCCCTTGTAACACTGGGAATATCAGAGTTCATGCGGAAAAGAAAATGGATAAAGTTCGGCGATATGAAACTCCAAATGTAGGAACAAGTAAGACTCCCGTGCTGTTACACACCCGCTTGGAGTCCCCCTCCAAATCCTCCCAGATTTGTTAAAAAATAATGAACTGGCTGACATAAAGTAGGTTTTATGCTATAATAAAAAAGATTGGGAAAGGGGGATTTTCCAAATTGAGAGGAGAACTGCAGATGCACGATGCTATCAAAAATTATGAAGATGTAGATAGCTGGAAAACGGTTATTTTTTTATATAATGCTGCGCTGAAAGAAGTTGGGACAAAGCTGGAAATTCTGAACGATGAATTTCAGCATGTACATCAGTATAATCCGATTGAGCATATAAAGACACGTATTAAGACGCCGGAAAGTATTGTAAAGAAGCTGAAGAGATACGGCTATGAGACATCCATTGAGAATATGGTAAAGTATATCAATGATATTGCGGGTGTTCGGCTGATCTGTTCGTTTACATCAGATATTTACCGTCTTGGTGAGATGATAGGAAATCAGAGCGACCTGAAAGTTCTTTCTATTAAAGACTATATCAAAAATCCAAAGGAAAGCGGATATAAGAGCTATCATATGCTGGTTTCGGTTCCGATATTCCTTTCCGACAGTGTAGTGGACACTAAGGTGGAGATTCAGATCCGGACGATAGCCATGGATTTCTGGGCAAGTCTGGAGCATAAGATTTATTATAAATTCGAAGGGAATGCGCCGGACTATATCAGCCGGGAACTCAGGGAGTGTGCCCAGATGGTTGCAGAGCTGGATGATAAGATGCTTTCTCTGAATGATGCGATACAGGCATGCCTGGTAGATGAGAGTATTACAGATGAAAAAGAGAGGCTCGATGATATTACGGCAAATGTCATTGGCGGCAGACGAAGCGATAAGAGTAATGAAATTATAGGGAAGTAATAAGGAGGCTTAAGAGCGCTGATATAGAGACAGTATATGGAATTGCAGCGCAGCAGCTTCTAAATAAGATTTAAAGCCAACATAATGAACATCACCGATTCAGTTCGGTTACCCCTCAGGGAAGAACGTTTTGAGGGAAGTTCATATGTTGGCTTTTACTATAGCTAAGGCTGTAACTATAGCTTAGTCTGATATTGGGACTGATTTTTATAAATAACTATTGACAAATCGTGCGAAATATGATTAGATGAACATATGAACAGTTATTCATATGTTTTATAATTATTGGAGGTACGGGTATGGCACAAAAAGCTTTGAATAAAAAGATTTATCCAGAGGAGATGACATGCGGTTGCGGGCATGATCACGATGACGAACACGGCCATGGGGAACATCACCATGCACATGAAGAAAACTGCGGGTGCCATCATGACGATCATGGACATGAGGAGCACCATCATAAACACGGAGAGAACTGCGGGTGCGGTCAGGAACATAGCAGCAGCGGACACAGCCATGAGGCGGTAGAGCACCGGGAAGAAAATCATGCATTTGACAATGTTCAGAAGCAGGTCTATATTCTGGAGAACCTGAGCTGTGCAAATTGTGCTGCCAAGATGGAGCGAAAAATCCAGGAACTTCCGCAGGTCGACTATGCAAATATTATTTTTGCTACAAAGAAGCTTCAGGTAGTGGCTAATACAGAGGAAGAATTGCTGCCGTTACTTCAGAAGATATGTTCGTCCATAGAGAGCGAAGTTACTGTCTCTAAGAATGAGAGAAAACCGGCCCTGCGGCAAACAGAATCCAAAGGAAAGTTCAGTGAAAACAAAAAAGATTTCTGGGAAATCGGTATCGGGGCAGTGTTTTTGGCAGGGGGTATTCTTACAGAAACGGTGAGCGGGAACCTTTCACTGATTCTGTTTCTGATCGGATACCTCACACTGGGCAGGGCAGTGCTTCTTACAGCGGTAAAGAACCTGGGGAAAGGTCATGTGTTCGATGAAAATTTCCTTATGAGTATTGCAACATTGGGAGCGTTTGTAATAAGCGAGTATCCTGAGGCGGTCGGCGTCATGCTTTTCTATCGTGTCGGAGAGTTGTTTGAAGAGATTGCTGTTGCCAGAAGCCGAAGCCAGATCATGGACGCAGTGGATATGAGGCCGGAAGTTGTCAATAAAGTTGCAGGAAAAGAGATTCTGGTAATTCCTGCAGAGGATGCTCTTACAGGAGATATACTTCTTGTACGTCCCGGAGACCGGATTCCGCTGGATGGTACCATTGTAGAGGGGGAGAGCAGGATAGACACATCACCGGTAACCGGAGAACCCGTACCGACAGCGGCCAAGACCGGAGATCCGGTAACATCCGGATGTGTGAATACGTCCGGGCTTTTGAAAATACGTGTGGATAAGGTCTTAGAGGATTCTATGGTAACCAGGATTCTGGATTCTGTAGAAAATGCAGCGGCAAGCAAGCCGAAAATTGACCGGTTTATTACCAGATTTTCCAGGGTATATACACCGTTTGTAGTAATCCTGGCAGCTGCTACGGCAGTGATTCCTTCTCTGATAACGGGCGACTGGAATTACTGGGTATATACAGCCCTGACCTTTCTCGTTATCAGCTGTCCCTGTGCCCTGGTTCTCAGTGTTCCGCTGGCATTCTTTTCAGGAATCGGCGCGGGTTCCAAAAACGGCATTCTTTTTAAGGGAGGGGTTGCCATTGAGGCTCTGCAGGGCGTGAAGGCCATTGTTATGGATAAGACGGGAACGATCACAGAAGGCAATTTTGTTCTTCAGAGTGTGGTGCCGGTGGCCGGATTTGACGCGGAAACACTGCTGTCACTTGCGGGAAGCTGTGAGATGACGTCAACACATCCGATTGCTGTGAGTATTGTAAACGCTGCCGAGGAGAAGGAATTAAGGCTGCAGCGTCCGTCAAGTGTGGAAGAGATTTCTGGTAAAGGCGTGCGTGCACAGCTGAAAGAAGGCATTGTACTGTGCGGTAATAGAAAACTGCTGGAGGCATATCAGGTAGATCTGAGCCGGTACGCAGACGCCGCCTATGGCACAGAAGTACTGCTGTCTCTGAATGGGGAGTATGTAGGACAGCTTGTGATTGCAGATACAATTAAGAGTGGAGCAAAGCCGGCAGTGGCGGCCCTGAAACGCCTGGGGATTCTCACGGCTATGCTGACAGGAGATGCCAGGAAGAGCGCCGAGACCGTGGGAAAAGAGACTGGTATCGATGAAATCCACGCAAAACTGCTTCCGGAGAATAAGGTGGAGGAGTTAAAGCGTATCCGTGAAGAGCATGGAAGTGTCATGTTTGTAGGGGACGGAATTAATGATGCACCGGTTCTGGCAGGCGCCGATGTGGGTGCCGCTATGGGAAGCGGGGCGGATGCAGCGATTGAGGCGGCAGATGTGGTATTTATGACTTCTTCTATGGAAGCAATTCCGCAGTCTCTCCTGATTGCCAGGACGACAGGGGCAATTGCCCGGCAAAATGTAGTTCTTGCCCTTGTGATAAAGATCCTGGTTATGGTTCTTGGGCTGGCTGGTCTTGCGAATATGTGGATGGCGGTTTTTGCCGATACCGGAGTGGCGATGCTGTGTATTCTAAATTCTGTGAGGGTACTCTATAGAAAGCTGTAACAGGAGCGGTGGAAGGATTAAATTAAAAAAATCTTAAGAAAGGGGCGCGGATCGTTATGAATGCGTTCCTTTTCTATTATAAAGGGTAAAAATGGGAAGAATATAGTGGGGCAGAGGGGATGGGATTGCTTGACCCGGAAGCGTATTTTTCGTATAATAATATCTGAACGGTTGTTCACATGAAGGGAGATTCGGTATATGGAAATAGAACATTGTGATTTCATGCATGTACACGAAGATATTGTAAAGAAGGTTCGGGAGAATATGCCTGAACCAGAGGAACTTCAGGATCTGGCGGACTTTTTTAAAGTATGCGGTGATTCCACCAGAATTAAAATTTTATGTGTTCTGTGGCAGTCCGAGATGTGTGTATGTGATATTGCACAGTCACTCGGTATGACACAGTCGGCGATATCACATCAGCTCAGGGTGCTGAAGCAGATGAAACTGGTTACGAACCGCAGAGAGGGAAAGACAGTGTTCTATTCTCTTGCGGACAGTCATATTAAAACTATTATGAACCAGGGGTTAGAACATATCAGAGAATAAAATAACGGTGAAAGGAAAACGAGGGGGCCAAAATGGCAAGGGAAGTTAAGCAGAAATGCATTGAAATCGGAATCGGCCTGCTATTATATATCAATGCATTATTTTCAGTCAGGCACTGGGATATGACAGAAAGGACAAAATTGCTTTTGTATTTACTGCCATATCTGGTAATGTCTTTAGGAATATTCTGGAACATTCTGAAGAACGTGAGAAAATTACATATTTTTGATGAGAATCTGCTGATGATACTTGCTACAGTGGGTGCGTTGGCAATCGGCAGATATACGGAAGCTGTCGGTGCGATCCTTTTTTTTCAGTTCGGCAAGACGGTGGAAGTGATTTCACTGTCCACGACAAAGAAGTCGATCGCCAAGTTTATGGATATCCGTCCGGAATATGCAAACCGTAAGATACGGGGGCGTGAGGAAAAGGTACATCCCAGGGAACTGCAGCTAAGACATATTATAGTGATCAGGCCGGGAGAACGGATCCCGGTTGATGCAGTGATTACTCAGGGCATGAGTATGGTGGATACGAAGGCTTTGACGGGCGAATCGGAACCAAGGGAAGTTAAGATTGGTGACAGGCTTTACAGCGGCAGTATTAATATCAGCGGAGTGCTGGAAGCGAGGGTATCTAAGGTCTATGCGGACTCCACTGCTTCGAGGATTCTGGAACTGGTGGAGAATGCCAACAATAATAAGGCGCGGAGTGAGAGCTTTGCAGACAAATTTACCCGCTTTTATACACCGGTGGTTACGCTGATCGGCATACTTGTTATGATTCTTCCGCCAATGATGCTGCAGGGAACAGACCAGGAGACCTGGCTATACCGGGGACTTATTTTTCTGGTTGCGGCCTGTCCCTGCGGTCTGCTTGTTTCGGTGCCTCTTGCATTTCTTGGAGGGATTGGCGCGGCATCACGTCAGGGCGTGCTGATTAAGGGCAGCAATTACCTGGAGGCGCTTTCTAAAACTGAGACTTTTGTTTTTGATAAGACGGGTACGCTAACGGAAGGTATTTTCCATGTGAAGGAGATCTGTCCGAAGCATATGGATGAGGCTGAACTGTTGGAGATTACTGCCTACGGGGAATCTTATTCTAACCATCCGATCGCCGTGTCTCTGCGGGCTGCTTACGGGAAGACGATAGACAGCAGCCGGGTTGAGTCTATTCAGGAGTCCTCAGGGTTTGGGGTTTGTGCTCAGATTGACGGCAGACAGGTGTATATCGGGAATTCCAAGTATATGAACCAGCAGGGATTTTTCTACCAGCCGGTACAGGAGATTGGTACGGCTGTCCATGTGGCCGTGGATGGAGAATACGAAGGTTATATTCTGATTGCGGATGTGATCCGGCCGGATGCGAAGTGGACTGTGCACTGGCTGCAGAAGCACCAGATCGAGTCTGTTATGCTTACCGGAGATAATGAGAGAGTGGCGGATGATGCTGCGAAACAGTTGGGCATTGAATATGTCTATGCGAATCTGATGCCCGAGGACAAGGTGGAGCAGGTGAAAGAGTTCATGGAGAGCCAGATGGAATCGGAGAAGCTTGCATTTGTCGGCGATGGGATTAACGATGCGCCGGGACTGGCACTGGCAGACATAGGGATTGCCATGGGCGGTCTGGGAGCAGATGCCGCACTGGAAGCCGCGGACATTATACTGATGGAAGATGAACCATCCAGGATTGTGAATGCGATTAAGATTTCCAGGGGAACAATCCGTGCGGTAAAACAGAATCTGGTGTTTGCCATAGGCATGAAGGTGATTCTTTTATTCTTGGCAGCCCTTGGCTATGTGACGATGCAGAATGCTATTATTGCAGATATGGCAGTAATGTTAATTAATATATTGAATTCTTTCTGGGTATTGAAGTATCCGGAATAAAAGGAGCAGATATGAGAAAAGTTTTTGTATGTGCCGTGATGGCGGTTATCCTGCTGACGGGCTGCGGCAAAAATTATGTGGCAGAAGGTACTGCGCTTTTAGAAGAGCAAAAGTATGAAGAGGCTGTCAGCTCTTTTGAAAAGGCAGTAGAGGAAAAGACAGATACAGCTGAAGCCTACAGAGGGCTCGGGATGGTTTACTATGAACAGCGGGATTATGAGAAGGCCAGGGATGCATTTCTGCAGGTGCTGGATAATGAAGGAAAAGCGACGCCGGTTCTTTACAATCTATTAGGAATTTGTTCCATGCATCTGGATGATGTGCAGGGGGCACTGGATGCATTTAAAGAGGGCATTGCACTGGCAGAGGGAACAGCCGGTTCGGATGATCCGGATTATACTGAGGTGCTGCAGGAGATGAAGTTTAACGAAGTGGTGTGCTATGAAAAGCTTCTTGACTGGGAGAGTGCGAAGGCGAAGATACAGGAATATGTCAGCCAGTATCCCGATGATGAAGAGGCACAGAAGGAGGCTGCTTTTCTCAGCACAAGATAAGCCTTTTGGCAACAGGAGAAATGTATGAAATATAGTTATCAGATAACAGAATACTGTCACCGGTTTCTGGAGATGTATATTGAGCCGGGAGATGTCTGTGTGGATGCTACGGCCGGTAATGGAAACGATACAGAGTTTCTGTGCCGGCTGGCAGGCAGCACAGGAAAGGTGTATGCGTTTGACATCCAGCAGGAGGCATTAGCGCATACGGCGGAGAGAATAGAGAAACTGGGATTGGGATCCAGGGCCCGCCTGATACAGGACGGTCATGAGAAGATGGGAGAATACGTGAAAGAAGACGTATCTGCCATCGTTTTTAATTTTGGATATCTGCCGGGCGGAGACCACAACATATCCACAAAAGCAGAGACAAGTATCCTTGCGATCGAGGAAGGAATGAAACTTCTGAAGCCGGATGGAGTGATAAGTCTGTGTATTTACAGCGGACGGGACTCGGGATATGAAGAGAAAGAAGCAGTTCTATCCTATTTGAAAGCTGTGGATCCCAGGAAGTGGCTCGTCATAGTAAATCAGTTTTACAATCGTCAGAATGACCCGCCGATTCCCGTCTTTCTGGTCAGGCTGAATTAAGAAACCGCGTAATTATGCATAAAAACAGGTGAAATATCCAGAAAAAAGATTTATAATAGGAAAATCAGAAGAAATTTATAGCGAGATAGGGAGAGAATAACATGACCAGTGAATTTACAATTGCAGTGCATGCACTTGTCTTTTTAAACCATAAAGGAACCGTATATTCCAGCGAAGGGCTGGCAGAGAATATTTGCACAAATGCTGCAAGGATACGCAAGATTATGGTAAAACTAAAAAAAGCCGGACTGGTGGAGACAAAAGAGGGAATAGAAGGGGGATATCTTTTTGTAAAGAACAGTGAGGAGACAGACCTCTGCACAATTGCAGATGCGCTGGAATTTTCATTTGTATCATCCGGATGGAAAAGTGGCAGTTCAGAGTTGAAATGTCTGATAGCTTCCGGAATGGCCGGAGTCATGGAAGATGTGTATAATGACTTGGATCAGCAGTGCCGCAGGCGTTTGCGCGAGATAACAGTAGCAGATCTGGACAAGCAGATCTTCAAAATTTGAGAATATTCTGAAAATGAAAGGCAAAGGGGTCAGTCCCCTTTGCAGAGGGGTCTGACCCCTTTGCAATATGGACTGCCCCCCTTGACAGGTTTACAATATGACATTATTTGAAATTGAGGAACAAAGGGAAGCGGTAATTCTTGTGGGAATACAGCTCAATGAGAATGAGCAGACCGAGGAGTCGCTGGATGAACTGGCCGAGTTGGTGAAGACTGCCCGGGCAGAAGTGGCGGGGCGGGTGATTCAAAAGCGTGAGGCCATTCATCCAACTACGTATGTAGGAAAAGGAAAGCTTCTGGAGCTAAAGGAAGTCCTCTGGGAGACGGAGGCAACGGGAATTGTATGCGATGACGAACTGACATCGGTGCAGCTGCACAATCTGGAGCGGGAACTGCAATGTAAGGTGATCGACCGGACGCTTCTTATACTGGATATTTTTGCTGCCAGAGCCGTCAGCAGTGAAGGTAAAATTCAGGTGGAACTGGCTCAGCTGAAATATCGTGCCTCGCGTCTGGTGGGCCTGCGGGATTCCTTATCGAGGCTTGGCGGCGGAATCGGAACACGCGGACCCGGGGAAAAGAAGCTGGAGATGGACAGGCGTCTGATCCGGGAACGGATCAGCAAATTAAAGAAGGAACTCCGGGAAGTCGAACAGCACCGGGAATTGATACGTACACAGCGGAAAGCGTCACATAAGAAAATTGCGGCGCTGGTGGGATATACCTCTGCCGGCAAAAGTAGTATTGAAAATGCGCTGACCGGTGCCGGGATTCTGGCGGATGCAATGCTGTTCTCGACATTGGACACAACAACCAGGGTTCTGGAACTTGACAAAAAGCAGGAGATTCTGCTGACAGATACGGTTGGATTTATCCGAAAATTGCCTCACCATTTGATTGAGGCATTCAAAAGTACACTTGAGGAGGCCAAATATGCGGACATAATCATTCATGTCGTAGATGCATCTAATCCCCAGATGGACAGTCAGATGTATGTCGTTTACGAGACTCTGCGTCAGCTGGGCGTGGAAGGCAAACCGGTGATCACACTGTTCAATAAGCAGGATAAGCTGGAGGAACCCGGCAGTTTCCGGGATTTTCAGGCAGAATATTCGATCCTGACGTCGGCAAAGACCGGGCAGGGGCTGGAGGAGCTGAAAACGGCACTTTTGGAAATCATACGCAGCGGCCAGATTTATATCGAGAAAATGTATCCCTTTGAGGAAGCCGGGAAGATACAGTTAATACGAAAGCACGGACAGCTTCTGGAGGAGGAATATGTGCCAGAGGGGATTTCGGTAAAGGCCTACGTTACAAAGGAGATATATGGAAAAATATGAGACTGATAATATAGAAGAAAATAAAAATCCGCTGGCCACAGAGCCGCTGGGGAGATTAATTGGAAAGTTTGCCGTACCGGCCGTTATCAGTATGCTGGTAAGCGCATTATATAATATAGTAGATCAGATCTTCATCGGACAGGGAGTCGGCATGCTGGGAAATGCTGCTACAAATATAGCATTTCCTGTCACAACAATCGCGACAGCGACAGCGCTGCTTCTGGGAATCGGAAGTGCCTCTAACTATAATCTGGAAATGGGTGCCGGAAAAGAGAAAAGGGCCAGTGAAATCGCAGGTACGGGCCTGGCATCACTTGTCATCAGCGGTATTGCGATCGCCGTCATTGTTCTGGTATTTCTAGAACCGCTGCTGCATGTTTTCGGTACAACCAGTGAAGTGCTGCCCTATGCAATGGATTATACCGGGATAACCGCGCTGGGACTTCCCTTTTTTATTCTGACAACCGGAGGAAATCATCTGATCAGGGCGGACAGGAGTCCTACTTATTCTATGGTGTGCATGCTGACAGGGGCAGTGCTGAATACGATTCTGGATCCCATTTTCATTTTTGTGTTCCACTGGGGGATAAAAGGGGCTGCGGCCGCTACAGTAATAGGACAGGTAGTTTCAGGCCTTCTGGTAATACTGTATTTTATAAAATATAAAAAAATGGATCTCAAAGCAGCTTCACTGCGTCCAAGAGCCATGTATCTGAAGTCAATCGCGTCACTGGGAATGGCATCCTGTATCAATCAGCTTGCTATGACCGTCGTGCAGATCGCTATGAATAATACCCTCCGCCATTATGGGGCGGCTTCCGCATATGGAAGCGATATACCACTGGCCTGTGTTGGCGTTATTTCGAAAGTGAACAGTGTATTTCTGGCTATCTGCATTGGAATATCTCAGGGCTGCCAGCCGATCTGGGGATTTAATTACGGCGCGAAGAACTATGAGAGAGTCAGAAGTACATATAAAAGAGCGGCGGTTTTGTGTACAGCAATCGCAACCTTGTTCTTTTTAAGCTTTCAGATATTCCCGCGTCAGATAGTCAGCATCTTCGGAAGCGGAAGTGAGCAGTATTTTCATTTTGCGGACAGGTATCTGGAAATTTTTATGTTCATGACCTTTGCAAATGGAATACAGCCCATGTCATCGGGATTCTTTACATCAATTGGCAAGGCTAAGCTGGGAATTGTGATGTCCCTGACGAGACAGGTGCTCTTTTTGCTGCCGCTGATCTTGATATTCCCTTTGTTCATGGGAATAGACGGCGTCATGTATGCAGGACCAATCGCGGATGCCGCCGCAGCGGTCATTGCCATCGTATTTGCCTACAGACAATTGAAAAAAATGAAATCTCCGGCGATTCTGTCAGAAATGCCGGAGAATGGAGCTGCCAAATAGGCAGGATATGAACTAAAAAAGATAGGGGGCCGAAGGTGTCTCCGGATAGCTCCCCATAGATACCAGCAGCTGCAGTCCGATTTCACGGGCTGTCAGTACAGAATTCTTTACGGCGCTTGCATCACCGGTCACGGCCACGATTACTTCATTCGAATGACTGGTTCCCCGGTCCGGAGTCATGTATTTGATAATCTCAACGGGGGAAGACTTGACAGCCAGGTCCGCCATCACAAGTCCAATTGCAGCCGGAGACCCGCAGAAGAAACCAAATGGCTTTCCAATGGGAGCATCAAATGCCATATTCAGTGCCTGGTCTGCATTTGCGGAATATGTAAATTCCAGATGGCCTGCATCACTGATGTAGAGCTCACCTGCATATTTTTTCGTATACTCGACAGCAATCTCAATAGCCCGGCGGACATCAGAAACATTGTCTCCGCCGAGGATGATATAGTTGCCGTGGCCGCCCCAGCCCTTGGTATCCCGTGGCAGCTCAATAGAAACGACTTCCGAGTTGGTTGACTTGACCGCTTCATCCACAGCATTGATCTGTCCGGCAGCGCCGGTCCGTGAACTGAGCAGACCAAGACTTCGGTAAGACCTGGGCAGATGCATCTGCTCCAGCAAAGCAGGAGTGACCCCGGGGATCACAAGCCCTATTGTATCCAAAACCGTCGTGCCCACAAACTCTGTCATAGAACAGTCCATTGGTATATTTTCAATTCCTTTTACGTTAAGCATATAAAAACTCCTTTTATCTATTTTAAATGTAACACTTCTTAATCATTACCTTATTCCGCAGGGCACGAGTTACGGTGTGTCCATTGGAATGATACTTTCTACAGGAAACCTCCATCCAGTCCAATCACCTGTCCGGTCAGATAAGCATGCCCCTGAGCCAGATCCAGAACCAGGTCAGCCACTTCCTCAGGAGTCCCAAAACGTCCCGCCGGAACCTCCTCCATCAGCATCAGTCGTTCCTCTTCAGAAAGCTGTGCATTCATCACAGTATCAATTACTCCGCAGGCAATCGCATTGACCTGAATATTACTCGGAGCCAGCTCCTTAGCCAGAGCCTTAGTCAGCCCGTTAACCCCCGCTTTGGAGGCAGAATAGGCCGCCTCACAGGAAGCCCCGGAAGTCCCCCACATAGAGGAAATATTAATAATCTTCCCGGCCTTCTGCGCAACCATGTATGGAACCGCAGCCCGGGAACAATAAAACACAGATGAAAGATTCGTATGCAGAATCCTGTCCCAGTCTGCGTCCGTCATATCCGTCAGCAGTCCGATAAAAGCAGTCCCCGCATTATTCACCAGCACATCCAGCCCCGGTACTTCATTCTCAATCTCTCCGAAGATACGTCCAACGTCCAAAGCGGAACCTACATCTCCCGGTACAGCCCGGCATAATCCTCCTGCCGAAACAATCTCCTCACAGACCGCATCCAGATCAGCAGAATGCCTGCTGTTAATAAAAACATAATACCCGAGCCGCCCAAAAGCAACAGCACAGGCCCTTCCAATTCCTCTCGACGCCCCTGTAACCAGGACACATTTACGCTCCATAGTAAAACCTCACTTCAATAATTCTTCTGATATTATACTCTATACATTAAAAAAAGTATACCATATTCTGCAGCTTGCTGCAGATCCGCCCGAAGGGCATGAATTACGGGATGCCCTTTGGGTATACCATATTTAGCAGCTTGCCCCGGTTCTCCTGTCTTTTTCCTTTACTCCAGCTTACACCCGTAACCCGTTTCCAGCCCCCTGTGTCCGGTTCCAGCGGTCCCTGCCGTTTGGGGATTTTGTACAGCGTACTTTAGTCTACTTCCCGCATTTTGTGGTTGTGATTGAGATGTGCTTATGATATGATTTCCTTATAAATGGGATTTTGCAAATCCCCTACTGTCACCTTGATTCTCAGCCGAACCAGGTGATGCATAAAAGTGAAAGAGGTAGACACATGTTATCCAAGTTCAGTGTGAAGAAACCGTACACCGTCGTCGTAGCCGTCGTGCTGATATTAATTTTGGGATTTGTATCATTTGATAAAATGACAGTAGACCTGCTGCCGGATATGAATCTTCCCTATGCGGTTGTTATGACTACATATGCGGGAGCAAGCCCGGAGGAAGTAGAGACTACCGTCACGAAGCCGGTAGAACAGGCAATGGCAACCATCAGCAATATTAAAACTGTCAGCTCTTCTTCCAGAGAAAATGCATCCACAGTTATCCTGGAATTTGAACAGACGGCCAATATGGACTCTGCGACCATTGAGATGCGGGAGAGTCTGGATCAGATCAGTTCGTACTGGCCGGATACGGTGGGAAATCCAATCATCATGAAGCTCAACCCGACCATGATGCCCGTCATGATCCCTGCGATCAGCGTGGACGGAAAAGAACCGGCAGAGAGCACAAAGATCATAGAAGAGGACGTGCTTCCCGAGATTGAGAGTCTGGAAGGCGTGGCATCTGTCAATACATTCGGAGATATCGAGGAGACAATCCGGATTACGGTAAAAGAAGATAAAGTAAGCAGTGTAGATGCTTCTGTCCAGAATCAGCTGGATCATAAGTTTAATGAAGCTACGGATGCACTGAATCAGGCAAAAGCCCAGGTGGAAAATGGAAAGGCCCAGCTGGAATCCGGCAAGAGCCAGGCAGCAGGACAGATGGCGGATGCAGAGGCCCAGCTTGCCCAGAGCGATGCGGAATTGATCCAGGGGCAGATGGAAGTCAATGAGAAGCTCAGTGAGATCCAGGTGGCAGAGGCTGCACTGGAACAGGCCATGGCTCAGAGTGACGCCAGCGAGCAGGCACTGATGCAGCAGAAACAGGAGCTGGAAGAGCTGAATAATCAGCGGGAACAGATTGAGGCCCAATACCAGCAGGTGATGCAGGCAATTGCAGAGAGTGGAGAGACACCAGAACTGCTCATAGCCAAGGGAACACTGACAGCCCAGTTGGCTGTTCTGGAGCGTTATGACGAATCCATGGCTGCAATTGAGCAGGGGCTTGAACAGGCGGCGCAGAGTAGGGAGACCATTACCCAGAAGCAGGCAGAGCTTGCGGAGGGCAAAGCAATGCTGATCCAGGTGCAGGAGCAGCTGAATGCCGGGACGATCACACTGGCCCAGGCCAGAGCCCAGCTTTCTACAGCCCAGCTGGAGGCCGCAATGCAGATGAGCCAGGCCTCCGCACAGCTGGCGGTCGGTGAGGCGGAACTGAAGAGTAAAGAGGCAGAGATCAAGACTGCCAAGGAAGAGGCAAAGTCAGCCGCTAATGTCAAATCCATGCTGACGGCCGAGACGATACAGACTGTGCTGGCAGCTCAGAATTTCAATATGCCGGCAGGATATGTAAATGAAGATGGAATCGATTATTTAATCCGTGTGGGGGACAAGTTCCAGTCTCTGGAGGATCTGAAAGATCTGGTACTGGCAGACATGGAAGGGATCAACCCGATTAAGCTTTCTGACATAGCAGAGGTAGAGCGGGTAGACAATGCAGCGGATACTTATGCAAAACTGAACGGAGAGAACGGCATCTTACTGCAGGTACAGAAGCAGACGGGGTATTCCACCGGGGAAGTGACAGACAGGATCCTGGAACGTTTTAAACAGATACAAAAAGAGAATAAGGATATTCAGGTTGTTGTTCTTATGAATCAGGGCGTCTATATTGATATGGTAATTGGCTCTGTACTTCAGAATTTGCTGTTTGGAGCAATACTGGCGATACTGATTCTGCTGCTGTTCCTAAAGGACATCCGGCCCACATTCGTAATTGCCTGCTCCATCCCGATCAGTATCCTGACGGCCATTGTGCTGATGTATTTCAGCGGAGTGACGATGAACGTAATTTCTCTGTCGGGTCTGGCGCTCGGTGTTGGAATGCTGGTAGACAATTCGATTGTCGTGATTGAAAATATTTACCGCATGCGCAATGAGGAACATGCATCTGCCAGAGAGGCAGCGATTAAGGGCGCCCAGCAGGTGGCCGGGGCCATCATGGCTTCTACGCTCACTACGGTATGCGTATTCCTTCCGATTGTGTTTACCGAGGGAATTGCAAGACAGCTCTTTGTGGATATGGGACTGACCATTGCTTATTCACTGCTTGCCAGCCTGATCGTAGCGCTGACGCTTGTACCTATGATGTCTGCAGGGCTGCTGAGAAAAACGGATCAGAAGGAATCCAGGTTCTTTATACACCTGAAAAATATTTATGAGAAATTACTGCGTGGCGCACTCCACGTGAAACCTCTTGTACTGGTTGGAGCACTTGTCTTGTTCGTCGTAAGCGGCGTATTGTCACTATCAAGAGGAACCGCATTTATGCCGGAAATGCAGAGTACGGAAATCAGCATGTCCATTGAGACTCCGGACGGGACTTCACTGCAGGATACTGCTGAAGTGGCGGATCAGTTCACAGAAAAGCTTCAAAAAATTAAAGACATTGGCGATGTAGGCGGCATGGCTATGAGCGGCGGTATGATGGGCAGCGGAGGCACGGCCACGAACCAGGTTGAGTTCTATGCACTGTTGAAAGAAGAACGCTCCATGTCAGACGGCGAAATACAGAAAGCAATAGAAAAGCTGGCAAAGGAAGAAGATGTGGAGCTTTCCCTGAGTATGTCCAATATGGATATGAGTTCACTCGGAGCATCGGGAATCTCCGTACAGATTAAAGGCCGGGAGCTGGACAAACTGCAGGAAATCGCAAAGGATATTGCAGGAATCCTTGAGGGAGTCAAAGGCACAAAGAATGTGTCCGACGGAATGGATGAGACAACAGAAGAACTGCGTGTAATCGTAGATAAGCAAAAAGCGGTTTCTCATAATTTGACTGTTGCCCAGGTTTATCAGGAGCTGGCTAAGAAACTGAAAGAACCGACTTCTTCTACGAAGCTGGATATGGATACCTCCTCGATCGGGATAGTCGTGGCAGATCAGAAGAATCAGGAGCTGACCCGGGATCAAATAAAGGACATGAAACTGGATGTAAAAAAACAGGATGGCTCGACAGAACAGGTTGCCTTAAAAGATATTGCATCCTTTGAGACAGGATATGGGCTTCAGTCGATTTCCAGAAGTTCACAGAGCAGATATATCAATGTGACAGCGGAAGTGGATGAGGACGATAATATCGGCCTGGTCAGCAGCCGTGTGGAAAAGGCTATGAAATCTTATGAGCTGCCGGACGGATATACTGCGGAAATGCAGGGTGAGGATGAGACGATCAGGGAGACCATGGTAGAGCTGCTCAAGATGCTTGCTTTGGCGGTTGTGTTTATGTATTTGATCATGGTAGCGCAGTTCCAGTCTCTGCGCTCGCCGTTTATCGTTATGTTTACAATCCCGCTGGCTTTTACAGGCGGACTTTTCGGGCTCTGGATCACAGGAAGCCCGGTAAGTGTAATTGCTATGGTCGGATTTGTTATGTTATCCGGAATTATTGTCAATAATGGTATAGTGTTCATTGATTATGCGAACCAGCTGATATCCCAGGGGATGGAACAAAAGGAAGCGCTTGTGGAAGCGGGGCGGACAAGACTCCGTCCGATTATCATGACGGCTCTTACAACGATTCTGGGATTGTCAACAATGGCAATCGGTATTGGTTCTGGTGCAGATATGGTACAGCCGATGGCGGTGGTAACGATCGGCGGTCTTATATATGGAACTGCATTAACATTATTTGTGGTACCGTGTATCTATGCTTTGTTTCATAAGAAGGAGAAAGCCAGATTGCGGGAAGGCATTGAGGAGGAGCCGGTTAAATGATTGATGAAGCCATAGCATTTGCGTCCAGGGCGCACGAGGGACAATTCCGGAAAGGAACAAAAAGGCCATATATCGTGCACCCTGTAGAAGTGGCCGAAATTGTAGGCACAATGACGGCAGATGATGAGATCATCTGTGCGGCAATTCTGCATGATACGATTGAGGATTGTGCAGGTGTAACAGAGGAGATCCTGAAAAAAGAATTCGGGGAGCGGGTAGCTTCCATAGTGGCTCAGGAGAGCGAGGATAAGTCCCTGAGCTGGGAGGAGAGGAAAGGAGCCACTATACGGCATCTGGGGATGGCACCTTTCCCGGTAAAGCTGATTGGACTGGCAGACAAGCTCTCAAACATGAGGGATATTGACAGGGATTATCCAGTTCTGGGGGATGAACTTTGGAAAAGGTTCCGCATGCAGAGCAAAGCGGCAATGGGCTGGTATTACAAGGGGATCAGGGATGTCCTGAGACCCGAGTTTGAAGGCGCGGCAGCTTTCGAAGAATACTGCACTCTGGTGGAGAAGAATTTCGGCAGCGAGCCGGCTTCGCTGGAGTGGTAAATAAATCTGGGGGATTTGTAATGAAACGGATTTTAATGTTGGGGACGGGTGGGACGATTGCGTGCAAACACACGGAGAGCGGACTGACACCCGCGATTACGCCGGAAGAGCTGATCGGGTTCATACCTGATGTAAAAAGAGTATGTGAAGTGCATACCCTTCAGGTATGCAACGTGGACAGTACGAATGTGACGCCGGTGCACTGGGAAATGATGAGCCGGGCAGTCGAAGAAAATTATAAGGATTATGACGGATTTGTGTTGTGCCATGGAACGGACACGCTTGCATATACTGCTGCTGCGCTGTCCTATATGATTCAGAATTCCAGAAAGCCGATTGTAATCACCGGTGCGCAGAAGCCGATCGATGAGGAAAATACGGACGCGCGGACCAATCTGCTCGACAGCTTTATCTATGCGGCAGATGATGGCTCAAGAGATGTGAATATCGTGTTTGACGGAAAAGTGATTACAGGCACAAGGGCGAAAAAGGAGCGGGCAAAGAGCTATAATGCTTTTTCCAGCATTAATTTTCCATACCCCGCAGTGATCCGGGAACAGGAAGTAATACGTTATATACCGCCGCAGATTTATGAAGGAGAGGTAAAGTTCTATCATGAGATGAATGACAGCATCTATGTATTGAAGCTGATTCCCGGCATGGACCCCGGGATTTTGGACTGCCTGTTTGGAAGATACCGGTGTATCGTAATTGAAAGTTTTGGTGTGGGCGGCATACCGGAATATCTGGTGGATAAATTTTATGAAGTGATGAAGAACTGCAGGTCGCAGGGAAAGCTTGCCATTATAGCAACTCAGGTTGTGAAAGAGGGCAGTGATATGATGGTATATGAAGTCGGGAAAAAAGTAAAACAGGACTTCGACCTGCTGGAAACTTATGATATGACGCTGGAGGCCACAATAACAAAGGCCATGTGGCTTATGGCAAGGTCTGATCTGAGTTATGAATATATGAAAACGGAGTTTTACAGGACAGTGAATTGTGATATACTGGGATACAAAAAGAGACGGGATTTGGTTTTTGACCAATGATACGGAGGCGGAAAGATGGGAAAGACAAAAGTCATATGTTTTGCAAATAACAAAGGCGGCAGCGGAAAATCCACAACCTGTTCCAATGTGGGATATGGACTCACACAGCTGGGAAAGAATGTGCTGATGATAGATGGTGATATGCAGCTGAATCTTTCCCTGTCCCTCTTTGATGAGGAGCAGGTTCTGGCATATGCCCAGAGCGAGAAGAATCTGTACGAGGGAATCAAACAGCAGGATGACCTGAGCGGCTATATCGTGCATTCTCCTTATGAAGGACTGGATCTGATCCCATCCTCCACATTGATGAGTTCCATTGAATATGAGCTTTTTACCAAATGGCAGAGAGAGTATATCCTGAGAAAATGCCTGACCCCCGTCAGGGATTCCCAAATATACGACTATATTCTGATCGATGCGCCGCCGACACTGGGCGGCTGGGTTATGAACATCCTCTGCGCTTCAGATGAAGTGATCATCCCCGTGGAGTCGACGCCATGGGGGCTTTTCGGGTTAGGCAATATGTTTGAATTTCTGGAAGAGGTAAAACAGATTGCCCCGGATCTGAAACTGGGCGGAATTGTGATTACAAAAGTAGATACGAGGAAAAATTATTTCAAACAGACCCTGGAGACCCTGAAAGAACTGGAAAATGTAAAGGTTTATGATACATATATCCGCGTGGACAGCGGAATTGAATGGTCCCAGGACAACAATGCCCCGATTATGGCATATAAGAAAAGCAGCCGGAGCGCTGCAGAGTACATGGAACTGTCAAAAGAGATTGCGAAGCAGCAATAGGAATACAGAATGGAAAAGGTGAGTGCATGCATCCGGAATTGATCAGGGAATTATCTGTGATCACAGAGGAAGAACAGATGATATTGGACGGCAGAAATGGAATCGACCCGCACCTGTATACAGAAAAAAAAGAGCTGATTGTAGACTGCGAGAAGCTTCTGAAAAAGGGAAAGCTGATTCAGGTCCGGCCTCATACTCGTTTTGTGAACTTTCCGAAACACCGGCACAACTATGTGGAAGTGATCTATATGTGCCAGGGGACAACCACGCATTTTGTAGACGGCAACGAGGTGGTGCTGGAGCAGGGGGACCTGCTGTTTCTGAATCAGAATGCGGTGCAGGAGATCCTTCCGGCGGGAAAAGATGATATTGCAGTGAATTTTATTGTCCTTCCGGAGTTCTTTAATATGGCTTTCTCCATGATGGGGGAAGAGGAAAATATGCTGAAAGAATTTCTCGTGGGAACACTTTGCGGCAAGAACGAGAAAACGTCCTATCTTTATTTTCATGTGGCGGATGTTCTTCCCATTCAGAACCTGGTAGAGAACATGGTGTGGACTATCTTCTATGGTTTATCGAATAAACGCAGCTGCAACCAGATCACGATGGGGCTTTTGTTTCTTCAGCTTTTAAATTATATGGACAAGATGGAGACTGGCAGCAGGCAGTTTGACAAGGAACTGACCGGGGTGGTGCTGAATTATGTGGAAGAGCATTACCGCAGCGGGACGCTGTCTGAGCTGGCTGAGATGCTGGGTTATGATGTATACTGGCTGAGCAGAGAGATTAAGAAGCGCACGGGCAGAACATATAAACAACTCCTTCAGGCGCGGCGCATGAACCAGGCCGCTTATCTTCTCACCAGCAGTACGCTGCCGGTTTCTGATATTATAGAATCTGTGGGCTATGATAATACCAGCTATTTTTACCGGAAGTTCAAGGAGAAGTATGGTATGAGCCCAAAGGAATACCGGGAAAGACTGTAGGCGGGGATGAAGATCCCTGCTTTTCTTGTTTCACAGGAAAATGCTTCCTATGAAATAAAAAGACTTCCTGGCGGGATGCGCACTGTGACGCAAAAGGCAGATGCCACGATGCGGCCGACGCGGAAACGGGGGTTGCAAACAAAACTCTATTTTAATGAAAGGAATAAAAAAGAACGATGGAAAAAAGTAATTTTACCTGTGATCTTCATACGCATACAACACGGTCTGACGGAGCGGACACTCCTATGGAGGTGATTCAACGGGCGGCAGCCCTGGGTATACGTGTGCTGGCGCTGACGGATCATGATACAGTTCCCAGGAGAGTATACAGTGAGGCAGGCAGTGAAACTGACCTCCCCGCGCTTGCTAAAGCAGCAGGCGTGAAACTGCTGCTGGGAACAGAGATTTCCTGTGAGACAGAGGTGGAAGACGTACATATTATTTGTCTTGGATGCAGCTGGGAGGATGCATGGTTTTCAGAGATGGAGCGGGCTGTGTCGGTATCCAGACGTGAGAGCTACCAGATCCTTCTGAAACGGCTGGGAGAGGATGGAATCAACATCACGTGGGACGAAGTTCTGGACAATGGCGGGCACCCGATAAAAGAGAAACACGTCATGAAGAAAATGATTTTTGAACAGATGGCGTGGAAGGGGTATGCCCAGAACTGGAAACAGGCCAAACTGATGATAAAAAATACACCCAGATATCAGATAAAGCGTGAAAAACCAGATCCTGCAGCGGTAATCCGGGAGGTGCACCGTACAGGCGGAATTGCGATTCTGGCACATCCTTTCCTGATTGCCAGGCACGCTGAAAAAAATGGGGAAACAATGACGCGGAAAGAGTATATAGATCTGCTTGTGGAGGCAGGGCTGGATGGAATTGAGGCCTGCTATACTTATGATAAGACCAGTTATGAAGGCCCTCTTAGTAAGCGTGAGATTGAAGGCTTTATCCGTGAGAACTATGAGGGTAGAGTGGAGATTATGTCGGGCGGATCGGATTACCATGCGGATCAGAAGAAGGGCGTGGCACATCCGCGGGAGATCGGAGAATGCGGTGTAACGGAGGAATATTTTTATGGGAACCGTCTGCTGGCCGGTCTGGTATCGAAGGCAGAGGAGTAATCTTTTTCGTGAAAATCAGAGAAAATAACACTCTATTCTGATATAATTAAATAAATTAGTAAATTGAAGTCAGTGATGTAAGGAGGATTAACATGAGATTTGCATTTATAATTATGGGAGAGAATTTTGATCCCCAAAAAGATTGCGTGGGCATACATAATGGAGCCGTGCAGACAATTGGTGTATCAAGTCTGGAAGAAGCGTGTGAAGTATCTAAAAGACTATATGAAGAAGGTATCGATTGTATAGAACTTTGCGGTGCATTTGGAGCAGATGGAGCCAAATCAATTATTGATATTACTGAGAATAAGATTCCGGTCGGCTTTGTAACTCATTTGCCGGAACAGGATGAGATTTTTCAAAAAACTTTTGGAACACCTTAAGTTATTCAGAATGATAGTATGAATGGATGATTTGAGTATTCCAAAAACCTTTTAAGTTTAGCAATGATGAAGCAGGCTTGCTGGCCTGCGTTATGAGACTGTCAGGGGAAAACGAAAATAAGAATTAAAGTAATAGATAGGAAGGAATGTCCGTGAACGAAAAAAAAGAAAAAGCAAAACCATTAGCACAGAAAGCCGCGGAAAAGATTATTGAAATAATAAAGGAAAATAAGATGGAGCCGGGTGATCGTCTGAAAAATGAATATGAGTTGGCGGAGCTGCTGAATGTGGGGCGGGGAACTGTCAGGGAAGCTATCCGCAGTCTTGTATCCAAAAATATTCTGGAAGTGCGTCAAGGGGCAGGAACATTTGTGTCTTATAAAAATGGAATTCCTGAAGATCCTCTTGGGCTGGCCTTTGAGGGAGTGAATGAGAGTCTTGCACTGGACATGATGGATGTACGCTTGATTCTGGAGCCGGAGATTGCGGCTTTGGCGGCAATGAATGCAACCAGCAGACAAATCGATTTGATGTTGGAACAATGCCAGAAAGTTGAAGATTTGATTAAAGCGAATATGCCATATCGTCAGGAGGATGTACTTTTTCATCAGAGAGTGGCTGAATGCACTGGGAATAGAGTGGTAGTAAAACTGATACCGGTCATCACGTCTTCCGTTCAGTTGAATATCGGAGTGACAAGGGATCGGTACAAAGCACAGACTGTAACGGAACATCGGGCGATTGCGGAAGCAATTGTGAATCATGATGTGTATAAGGCTAAGTATAGTATGGTTTCTCATTTGAATATTTTGCGAACAGGAATTCTGGAGAATCAATAGAAATCGTGTATGGTTGCTATGATAATGGATAAGGGAGGCAAAATCTTAGATTTTGCCTCCTTATTTTTTAATCAAAGTGGTCACGTGATAATGTGATACTAAATCTCCGTAAACGGCATAGTTGATCTTGTCGGTACGAAATAGATTTTTTTATGTTTTAGTTATTAAGGCGAGTAAGTCGGTAAACTGATGACGATCTGTTTCGGGCAATTCGTATAATTCTTCTTTGTGGTGATTATATGCTAGGACACAACAGCCTTCATAGCGCTAGTCTTTAAATAGCTAAAGAGAAGCGCAGTCGAAGTCGCAGATTCAACATCAGATTTTGCAGACGTTCATCTTTTGAGTATTCCGTTTGAAATGAGCAGCTTTTTCGGAAATCTATGTAATCTCGAAGATGCTGGATTTCTATCCACTTATCATGACACAGTTCATCGACTTTCTCTAAATCATGGTGAATCAATTCGTAATCCGTCCACTTGATACATTTATGGTTTTTACTGAAGGCACAGTGATTAGTCATTGGCAGCCCCCTTTACGGGAAGCATTAATACCATGACGTTCCATCATAGATACAAGACTTTCTATCATTATCTCATAGGAGTTATGTATAGTCCGGTCAATGATTGCTTCACAGATGGTAGCATTACAGTTACTTCCAATACGACTGTACCAGCCTTTCGGTTCAAACTATGAGCAAGAGATAACGGAACCTTTCACGCTGCGGGCTTCAATGATTTTGTTGTCAAAGTTACTTTGTCCTGACCATTTTTAAGGATGGTACTGATATTTACAGGCTCGGACTTGGTGTGCAGCTAAGCGCCTTGGCACAAGCATTTTCCAAACGTCCCGTTCCGTAACGGTCAGCAAGCTTCATAAGGGATGCACAGGATTTATATCCCTGTTGCTCCACCTTATGCATATATAAAAATGCTTTACTACAATAAGAGTGGAATGCCCAATTGTTTTACCCCAATCCATAAAACTTTCCGTGTTGTATTTCAGAAATTTCCGATCATCCGTCGGAGTGTATACTCTGCATGGATTGGGTAAAAACCTATAGAGCTCTACTTTATCCGTATAACAAAGTGGGCAGTTTTTCCTCCATAAGTGGGTATTTTTATTATGCCATTCACAGTGTTGCTTTCTTTGATGCTGCATAAGCATGATATTTGTCATTGAATTACGTGTGTTGTTACGGGATTGTATGTTCAGCCTTACATTTAGCACAGTATTCTGCCCACAAAAGGGAAAGTGTTACACCTGGCTTTGCAAGTTCGTTGTAGACATACTTATAATCAGGAACCTCCTTCCTTCATTGTTGCCTCTGTCCGGATAAAACAGTTGCTCAATGTCACTGTTAGTCAGTGCTTCAGGGATAGGCCAGCCCAGGGAATGCGTTTCTGCAAGTTTAAGTACCTCAGAAACTGTGTTGCTAGAGCAACTCAAACTGTTAGCAATGGCAACATTGCTAAACTCCAGACTTTTTAGTCTGATAATTTCTCAATAATCAGTCATGGTTATCGACCACCTGTAATGTATTTACACATTTTTATATGCATGAATCCATTATAGAGGACTGCACTCTGGAGCGGAAATAGCTGCTCTAAAATATCGGATTTAGGTGTGCTGAATTTCCTGAAAGAGCGCACTATTTAAACGGAATATACACCTTTGGTGCAATAGAAACAATTTGGTTGGTTCATAGTTGTTTGACTCTACTTTCTTGTATGATAAGTTCACTATATCATATATGTTAAAAAAGTAAAAATAGATGTAATGAAAAAGGTATGATGAATTTGCAGTAAAACTGAAAATGGTTTTGTGCAAGTAATATGGAAAAACTATATAAAATTGTGAAAAATGGCAAAAAAACAGAGAAAATGGAAAATGAATTGACAAAAAAGATACAAAGTGAAATAATTATGACATAAAATACATCGGATGGATTTTTGATAAATGTAGTATGATTCGGAGGTAAAAAGGATGAAGGAAGGAAAAATGTCCGGAAGAGTAAAACGGGCAACAGCGTTGTTTCTTACATGTACATTGATGGCTGTGTCAGCCGCCGGATGTGGAAGTAAGGACAGTGCAAAGGGAGATGAACAGCTGGTATTCCGTATGGCGATTGTTGACGGAGAGTCTTCCCCAATTTATACGGGTGCCAAAGCAATGGCAGAAAAAGTTTATGAAAAGACGAATGGACAGATAAAGATTGTTGTCGTTACAGGAGGTGCTCTGGGAGATGAAAGAGGGTCTACAGAATTATGTGCACAGGGAGATCTAGATATTGCAACCGCTGCAAATTCTGTTTTGACAAACTGGATACCAGAGATGGACATTCTGGATCAGGCTTATCTCTGGGAAAATGAAGAACAAGCTCATGCGGCAGTAGATGGGCCGATAGGTGATTTGATTGAAAAAGCCGCAAAAGAAAAACTGAATGTACATGTGATCGGTTATCTGGAATCGGGATTCAGAGATACGTTTTCGAAAGATCCAATTAAAAGCATAGAGGACTTCAAAGGAATTAAGATCAGAACTATGCAGAATCAATATCACATGGCAGCGTTCCAGTCTTTTAACGCGATGCCGACAGCGATGGCTTACAATGAAGTGTTTACAGCATTGCAGCAGGGAACCATCGATGCATGTGAAAATGCAGTCAGCAACTGTTTGTCTAATGGATATTATGAAGTGACCAAAAATGTAACCTATACTCACCATGCATTTACATATATCCCTGTTATGATGTCTGGTAAAGCATGGAACATGATTCCGGAAGATTTACAGGATGAATTCATGGAAGGATGTAAAGAAGGTTATATGGCTGAACGCCAGTATCTGGCGGATGCTAATGAGGAGGCAATCGAAGAGCTGAAAGAGAAAGGCGTGAAGTTCTGGGATATTGATATTGCGACATTAAAGGAATCTTATGAGAAAGAAGCGAAGAAAAAAGGATTTACCTTTGATCTGGAATGGCAGAAAGCTGTGGATCAGGTAATAGCAGAGACAAAGTAGGGAGGGAGATAGAATGAAGAAGATGTTAAAAGCATTGACGACAGTGGAAAATGTAATCATGGTCGTAACATTTGCAATCATGGTTATAAGCTCTTTTGCTCAGGTTGTCAATAGAAGCTTCTTTAAATTACCAATTACATGGTTTGATGAAGCTTCGACTTATTGCATGATTTATATGGCATTAATAGGAACAGAGATCGGATTGCGAGATGGTACACAGATTGCTGTGACAGCAGTTGTAGATAAGATTCATGGAAAAGGAAAGAAGGTGGTGGAAATTCTTTCGAAAATTATTGTGTTGATTTTTTCTGTAACCGTTTTGATTTCTGCAGTTAAAATGGTAGGAACGCAGATTGCAACAGGGCAGACTTCACCGGCATTACAGTTGCCGATGGCAGTTCCATATGCAGCATTGGTGATTAGTTTCGGAATGATAGTGATTGTTCAGGGCAGTTTGGTGATTGGAATGATCATCGATTTGCTAAAAGGGAAGAATGAGAAAAAGGAGGTGGAAGCATAATGGGAACAGCGTTGTTATTATTTGGAACGATGGCACTCTTTCTGATAATAGGCGTACCGATCGCAATGGCACTGGGAGCCTCCGTATGGGCGACAATCGTGTTTAGCCCGGATTTTACAGTAACAACAGGTATCATAGCACAGCGTATTTTCGGAGGGTTGGAATCTACTTCTATCATGGCAATTCCATTCTTCATCCTGGCAGGAAATCTGATGACAAAAGGAGGCATTTCCAAACGCCTGGTTGATTTTGCAAATAGTATCGTCGGAGGCGTTCGCGGCGGTATGGCTCTGGCACTAGTACTTGCCTGTGCATTCTTTGCAGCATTATCTGGATCTGCACCAGCAACTGTTATCGCAATTGGTTCCATGCTTTATCCGGAGATGGTAAAGATGGGCTATCCAAAGGACAGAACAGCAGGACTTCTGGTTGTGTCGGGAGGATTAGGACCAATCATTCCTCCAAGTATTATCATGGTAGTATACGCAACGATAACAGGAGCATCAATCAGTGATATGTTCACCTCAGGTATGTTTATTGGTATTGTAATCATGCTGGTATTAATGATTGTTGTATTATTCCTTGCTAATAAAGAAAAATGGCCAAAAGCGGAAAAGAGACCAACTCTTCAGGAGTTTGGCAGTACATTTGTGAAAGCGATTCCAGCAATTCTGCTTCCGGTTATCATTCTTGGAGGTATCTATTCCGGACTGCTTACACCGACTGAATCTGCAGCTGTTGCAGTAGTGTGGGCTTTGATCGCAGGAATGTTTATCTACAAAGAGATCGGCATTAAAGATCTGGTACCAATTTTCATGGATTCTGCAAAAGGTGCAGCGATGATTCTCTTTATCATTGCAACATCTACCGCTTTCTCATGGATCTTCGCATATTCAGGAATTTCAGGACAATTGGTACACTTTATCGTAGGATTGAACTTAAGTAAGACTTTATTCTGTCTGGTAGTTGCAATGGTTCTTCTCATATTTGGTACATTTTTGGAAGGAATTGCAACCTGTGTACTGATGGTTCCGATTCTCTGGCCTATTGCAAGCAGTCTTGGAATTGATGCTATCCACTTTGGAATGATTGTTGCTATATCTAATGTTATCGGTACGATGACGCCGCCGGTTGCGGTTAATATCTTTTCAGCAGCGTCTGTATCAAAACTGAAGATGGGAGAAATCGCGAAAGGACAGGTTCCATTCTTTCTGGGATATGTGGCAGTGTTCTTTGCGGTAGTACTGATACCAGCTATAAGTACACTTTTTGTAGGATAAATAATAAGTTAGAAAGAGTCGGCGAAAAGGAGAATGTCATGCAGAATATAGAAAATAAAGAAAGAATGGAAGGCTGGAAAGTCCAGTCATCCGATGAGAATGGATTCCACGAAGTAATTACACCGGATACCTGCGAGTGTAAAGAAGCTCAGATGTTCCGTCTGAATCTTCCGGCAGGAGAATCTTATATCCTGGAGTCAGGAGAACTGGAGATGCATCCGGTTCTCCTGAAAGGAAAAGCCGGGTTAAGTGGACACAAAGAGTTGAATCAGGAGATGGAAAAGTTTGATTCCTGTTATATTCCAGGAGATGATTATCTGACAATCACAGCAGAAGAAGATTGTATCTTCTATATTGCAGGAGCAAAATACGAAGGAATCGGAGAACCACATTTTCGTAAGTTTGATATTTCCCTGCCTATTGGAGAAGTTCACCAGATACATGGAAAAGGTGTCGGACAGCGTGAAGTCATGTTTACACTTGCGCCGCAAGACTCTGCATCCAAATTAATATGTGGACTTACATGGTCTGGAGAAGGAGCGTGGACAAGTTGGCCGCCGCATCAGCATGAAAAAGATCTGGAGGAAGTATACTGCTATTTTGACATGTCACTTCCCAAATTTGGGTTTCATATCAGCTATTTAAAGAGTGGTGAGGTGGAGGATATCGTTGCTCATACGGTTCATTCCGGGACGATGGTACAGGCACCTTGTGGATATCATCCGACGGTTGCCAGCCCGGGAAGCCGTAATGCATATCTTTGGGTCTTGGCTGCGTTTACGCAGGAGAGTAGAAGTTATGATCTGGCTATCAATGATCCGGTATTTGATAATTAATAATATAAAGCGATATAGAGTGATGTAAGGAGCGAAAATAATGAATTTAAATAATTTAACAGGAAAAAAAGCAATTGTAACAGGGGCAGCGCAGGGGCTTAGCTGTGGTATGGCGGAAGGTCTGATGGAGGCCGGAGCAGAAGTATGTATCATGGATATTAATCCAAAGGCACCGGACGTTGCAAAAGAGTATGCGGAAAAAGACTATAAATGCTCAGCAGTTGTAGCAGACCTTGGAAATGATGAGGCTCGTGAAGCGGCATTCAATGAAGCTGTAGAAAAATTGGGCGGACACCTTGATATTATTGTCAACGGAGCGGGTGTTCAGAGAAGATATCCAAGTGAAGAGTTCCCGTTGAAAGAATGGGACTTTGTAATCAATGTGAACTTAAGAAGTGTCTTTGCTCTGTGTCAACTGGCGGGTCAGACATTTATAAAACAGGGTAGCAAAGGAAAGATCATTAATATTGCATCTATGTTAGCGTTTTTTGGAGGATACACAGTGCCTGCATATGCAGCATCCAAAGGTGGCGTTGCACAGCTGACAAAAGCGCTGTGTAATGAATGGGCAGAAAAAGGAATTAATGTCAACGCACTTGCACCAGGCTACATGGCCACAGAAATGAATACGGCGCTGTTGAACCCTGCAAATCCCAGAAATGCAGCAATCACAAATCGTATCCCTAACAAGAAGTGGGGAACACCAACGGATATGAAAGGACCTGTTGTATGGCTTGCATCTGATGCATCTGACTATATTAATGGAGCAATTATCCCGGTAGATGGCGGATATCTGGTTCGATAGACTCGAAAGACACGGACGGAAAGGAATGGATGTAGAATGAAAGTTATTATTACGGATTGCGATCACGATAGTATTGATATTGAAAAGAAGGTATTTGGAGATGCAGGGATGAGAGTAGAACTCAAACAGGCAATTACAGAAGATGAGGTCATCCAGCAGTGTCAGGATGCAGAGATATTCATCGTACAATATGCGAAAATCACGGAAAAGGTTATGAATTACTGCCCTAAATTAAAATATGTGGTTCGTTATGGAGTGGGTGTTGATACCATAGATATCCCAGCGGCAACAAAGCACGGTATTCAGGTTGGAAATGTACCTGATTATGGAATGAATGAAGTGGCAGATCATGCAATCTCTTTTGCATTGTCTATGCTGAGAAAAGTTGTAAGAATGAATACATATACCAAAAATGAAACCTGGGATTATACCAAAGCGCTTCCGGTTCACCGATTCAGTGAACTGACGGTGGGTGTAATTGGCCTTGGAAGAATTGGACGTAATTTTGCGCAGAAAATGCATGCATTAGGATTTAAAGTAATCGGAACAGATCCATATTTTAAAGCGACACCAGAGACAAATGCATATGTGAGTGCAGTCAGCATGGACGAAGTAATCGAACAGTCTGATATTATCTCTCTTCATTGCCCGGCAGATGGTAATCTGAACTTGTTCAACAAAGAGACTTTTGGCAGAATGAAAGAAACTGCAGTTATTGTAAATGTTGCAAGAGGCGGAATCATTAATGAAACAGATCTTGATGAGGCACTGACCAATGGTGAGATTGCAGGGGCAGCGCTTGATTGTATGCTGGGGGAACCTGTGGATAAAGATTCCCTATTGTTCAAGCATGAGAACTTGATTGTGACACCTCATATGGCATGGTATTCCGAGGAAGCTGCGAACGAATTAAAACGTAAAGTTGCAGAAGAGTCTGTACGTTTTGCAAAAGGAGAAGCGATTTATTATCCGATCAACAAGTTAGCATAGGAGGGAAAAGTATGGAATTGCAGTTACTTAAGAAGATTCAGCAGTATGGAATCGTTCCTGTTATAAGATTAGAACACGCTGAAGATGCAGCACCTCTTGCAAGGGCTTTGTGTGAAGGCGGACTTCCGTGTGCGGAAGTCACGTTCCGCACAGGAGAAGCTGCGGCAGCAATTAAAAATATGAAGACAGCCTGTCCGGATATGCTGGTAGGTGCGGGGACTGTTTTGACAGTACAACAGGTTGAGAATGCAGTGGCAGCAGGAGCGGAATTTATCGTTAGTCCGGGATTAAATCCGGATATTTTAAAGTATTGTGTGGAACACAATATTCTAATTCTTCCGGGATGTGCAAATCCTAGTGACATTGAACAGGCAATTAAATTTGGGATAGAAGTTGTAAAATTTTTCCCGGCAGAAGCGGTTGGAGGGGTAAAAGCAATAAAAGCGATGGCAGCACCTTATAATCAGGTGAAATTTATGCCGACCGGAGGAATCAATCCGTCTAATGTGAATGACTACTTGAGTTTTGAACGCATTATTGCATGTGGAGGTACTTGGATGGTGCCGGGAGATCTGATTGCGGCAGGTGATTATAATGGGATACGGAAATTAACAGAAGAAGCCGTGCATACAATTCTTGGATTTCATCTGGCACATGTTGGAATTAACTGTGAAAATGCTGAGGATGCCCATGCGGTTGCAGATGCATTTGAACAGATCTTTGGGTTTAAAGCAAATGAAAATCCAAATTCCATCTTCTCAGCAAGCTTTGTTGAAACAATGAAGACACCGTTTCTGGGAGCTAAAGGCCATATCGCGATTGCAGTAAATTCTGTGGAACGAGGAAAAGCGTATCTGGAGAGAAAAGGTATTGTATTTAATGAAGAAAGTGCAGTGTATCGAAAAGATGGAAAGATGCAGGCAGTATATATGCAGGATGAGATTGGAGGATTTGCGCTTCATCTGGTTAAAAATCCCAAATTAGCATAGATTCGCGAGGTGATAAGAGTGGAAAAGACAATATTATTTGGGGAACCGATGGCATTATTGATCGCAGATACAACAGGTGCACTGGAGGAAGTAGAGCACTTTACAAGAGCATTATCTGGAGCAGAGGTGAATGTATCGATTGGTTTGTCCAGGTTAGGACATAAAGTGGAATATCTAACCAGATTAGGGGACGATCCGTTTGGCCATTATATCGAAAAGATATTAAAAGCAAACGGTATCGGAACTGCCCTGGTGACATATGATGCTGTGTATAGGACGGGAATTCAGCTGAAAAATCGTGTGACTGACGGAAGTGATCCGTACGCACCCTATTATAGAAAGGGATCTGCAGCATCACATATTTCGCCGGCAGAGATAGATGGGATTGATCTTACGGATGTGAAACTGGTGCACGTGACTGGAATTCCGCCGGCGTTATCAGAGACTGCAAGAGCTGCAACCTTCCGTCTGATGGAACGGGCAAAAGAACAGGGAATCTTTATTACCTTTGACCCCAACCTTCGACCTGTATTATGGGGAGATGAGGATACGATGCGTACAGTAATTAACCGATTGGCTGCGCAGGCGGATGTGATCCTGCCGGGGATTGAAGAATGCAGGATTCTGGTGGGAACTACGGATAAAGAAACGGTTGCAGAATTCTATCAGACGTTAGGTGTAAAAAATGTAATTATCAAGGATGGATCCCGAGGAGCGTTTGTAAAAGTGGGGGGAAACTCTTACATGGTGCCAGGATTTAAGGTGGAACAGGTAGTTGATACGGTTGGAGCTGGAGATGGTTTTGCTGTTGGTGTGATCAGTGGTATTTTGGAGGGTATGAGTGTAGAAGAAAGTGTCAGAAGAGGAAATGCCATTGGGGCGATTCAGGTCATGAACATCAGTGATAATGAAGGGCTTCCAACAAAGGAAGAACTACAGGCTTTTATGAAATAAAAGAATGAGAAGAAGGGTGCCAGTGGTCAACTGTGATTTTCGGAAAAACGATGAGGCGTGGCGAAGTAACTGGTTTAACCTGGGACGAGATTGACTTGAAGAATCGTATAATAAGAATATACACTTTATAAAACTAACAAGATCCCGAACCGCTTATAAATGGTGGAACTCTGGAGCTTTTACACACAGATAAGCAAATAAGGACACTATTTTAAATAAATAGCGTCCTTTTTTTGTGCGGTTTCAGCAATTATAATAAGCATAGAATCGAAAAAGTATGAAGGAGGCACAACATGGAGAAATGTTATTTGGCCGTTGATATCGGGGCATCCAGCGGACGTCACATGCTTGCATATATGGCGGATGGGAAGATGTGCCTGGAGGAAGTGTACCGCTTCCCGAATGGCATGGATAATAAGGACGGTACATTGTGCTGGGATGTAGAACGTTTATTCAATGAGATTAAAAACGGACTGAAGAAATGTAAAGAGCTTGGCAAAATTCCAGTTTCAATGGCAATTGACACCTGGGGCGTGGATTATGTGCTGCTTGATAAAGAGGATAAGATTCTGGGAGACTCCGTTGGTTATCGTGACAGCCGTACAACCGGAATGGATAAAAAAGTATATGAAAAACTCTCACCGGAGGATCTGTATGCGAGGACCGGAATCCAAAAGCAGGTATTCAATACCATCTACCAGCTTATGGCAGTTAAGGAGACGCATCCGGAATATCTGGAACAGGCAGAAGCAATACTCATGATACCGGATTATTTTCATTTTCTGCTGACCGGTGTCAAGAAGAACGAATATACCAATGCCACAACCGGACAGCTCATTAATTCAAAGACAAACGACTGGGATTACGAGATGATCGATATGCTGGGATACAATTCAAAAATGTTCCGGCCGGTATCCATGCCGGGTACTGTAGTCGGCAATTTTACAAAAGAGATCCAGGAAGAGGTCGGATTCGACTGTAAAGTTGTACTCCCGGCCACTCATGACACAGGTTCCGCCGTATTGGCAGTGCCGACCAACGATGACAATGCGATATACATAAGTTCCGGTACATGGTCCCTGATGGGAATTGAAAGAAAAGAAGCAGACTGCTCTATGGAAAGCATGAAAGCCAACTTTACAAACGAGGGCGGCTATGACCACAGATTCCGTTTCCTGAAGAACATCATGGGATTATGGATGATCCAGTCAGTGAAAAAGGAATTTACCGAGGATTTGTCCTTTGGGGAAATCTGTGACAGAGCATCCAAAGAGACTATTCCATCAATAGTAGACTGCAACGACGACTGCTTCCTGGCTCCCGAGAGCATGATAAAGGCGGTACAGGATTTCTGCAGCAGAACAAACCAGCAGGTTCCACTTACAGTCGGAGAGATCGCAGCGGTCATATACAACAGCCTCGCAAAATGCTATGGAGATACAGTAAAAGAGATCGAAGCAATCACGGGCAATACATATGACACGATCTACGTAGTGGGCGGAGGCGCCAACGCAGGATATTTGAACGAATTGACTGCAAAATATACCGGAAAGAAAGTCTCAGCAGGTCCTACAGAGGCAACGGCAATCGGCAATGTAACCGTTCAGATGATGCACGATGGCGTGTTCGCAAGCCTTCCGGAGGCACGGACATGTATTGATCAGTCATTTGATATAAAGAAGTATGATAAAAAAGGAAAACAATTCTGACAATGAGACGCAAAGGGGTCAGACCCCGACATCGGAGGGGTCTGACCCCTTTGAGAAAATAAGGAGGATTTAAGATGACAACTAAGGAAAGATACGAATCAGCGAAAGAGATTTATGGAAAAGTTGGTGTGGATACTGATCAGGTTCTGGAGACATTAAAGTCTGTTCCGATTTCTATGCATTGCTGGCAGGGCGATGATGTAGGCGGATTTGACAGTGACGGTGCTCTTACAGGCGGAATCCAGGCTACGGGAAACTATCCGGGAAAGGCAAGAACTCCGGAAGAACTGATGGCTGACATTGATGAGGCTCTGAGCCTGATTCCGGGAACTCACAGAATTAATGTTCATGCAAGTTATGCTATTTTTGAAGAGGGCGAATGGGCAGACCGTGATAAGCTGGAGCCAAAGCATTTTGTTAAATGGGTGGAATTTGCAAAAGAAAGAGGGCTTGGACTGGACTTTAACCCGACATTCTTCTCACATCCGAAGGCTGATGAATATACTCTGACCAGCCCGGACGAAGAGATCCGCAAATTCTGGATTGAGCACGGAAAAGCATGCGTTCGTATCTCTCAGTATTTTGCTGAGGAACTGGGAACACCTTGTCTGATGAATATCTGGATTCCGGACGGTTTCAAAGATATTCCGGCAGACAGACTTGGACCGAGAGCGAGATACAAAGATTCTCTGGATCAGATCCTCGGAATTGACTATGATAAAGAGAAAGTACTGGTATGCCTTGAATCCAAAGTATTCGGTATCGGCCTCGAAGCATACACAGCAGGTTCTGCAGAATTCACAATGAATTACGTGATGAACAAAGGAATCGTGCCTCTGATGGATAATGGTCACTATCATCCGACTGAGGTGGTATCAGATAAGATCTCTTCTATGCTGCTGTTCAATGATAAGATTGCTCTTCATGTAACAAGACCGATCCGCTGGGACAGTGATCACGTTGTACTGCTTGATGACGAGACAAAAGAAATTGCAAAAGAGATTGTAAGAAATGATGCTCTGAACAGAGTAATCATCGGCCTTGACTTCTTTGATGCAAGTATCAACAGAATTTCTGCATGGGTAGTTGGTATGAGAAATATGCAGAAGGCTCTGATGTGTGCGATGTTAAGCCCGAATGCAAGACTGAAAGAACTGCAGGATACACAGCAGTTTACAGAACTGATGGCAATGCAGGAAGAACTGAAATGCTATCCGTTCGGCGATGTATGGAATTACTTCTGTGAAGTTAACAACGTTCCGGAGAGAGAAGACTGGCTGAAAGAAGTAAAGCGCTATGAAGCAGAAGAACTCTCAAAAAGAGCATAGGTTAGAGCCATTTCACGCTGGATATTCAATTACCTGGCGTGGCGGAGAAGCAGAGAAAATAATAAACAGGAAATCATAAATTGACAAAACAGATTAATTTGTTATAATATACTTAACAAGACAACCGGGACTGATAGATGAAGTCTATCCGTTCCGGACAAGATGTTACTACAAAGAGTAATCGCTATCCTTCCAAGAACGGGCGATTACTTTTTGCGTTTATCGTAGAAACTTTTCACAAGAGTGATGATTGCAGCAATCATCAGTACAAATGTAAATAAGTTATCATATGTAACGTACATAAGCACCACCCCTTTCGCAAGACTCCGAAACGGATGGATTCGCCCTTCCAGTTGCCTAGTACATCGAATAATAATTAACTGGCTGTTAAACTGACCTAAATTCCCGATAGCACTACTCCACAAGCCTCGGCGTAGCCCACTACGCCTGCGTTTGTGAAGCAGCACTCTCGAAAATTTATCTCAGTTTAACAGCCAGTTACTTATTTTTCGATGTACTAGTTAAATACACTATGTTCCGCAGTTTACTGCGGATCCGCCCGAAGGGCATGAGTGAAGAGAGGTCCTTTGGGTATCCTGTGTTGGCGCAGACATATGGCTTCTTTCTTTAAACTTACCTTCTGAGATTTTTAAAGTCCAGCCAGAACCCCTCCAATGTGCGGACCGGGATTCTTTCAGTAAAGGAATACTCCTTTATTTCGTTAATTTCCTTCATGTTAAACAGACAAACTGTTACGGCCTCTATCTTTGGATCAATCATCCAGTACTCTCTGATCCCCAGTGTTCTATATAAATGAAATTTAACGGTACAGTCTGTATATCTGCTGTCTGAAGAAAGAACCTCGGCAGTGAAAAACGGAACACTTCTGATCTCGTTCCCTGTTATTCTGCCCGGATGCAGAAGCAGAGCGATGTCTGGAATAAGAATGGTATTACCGCCATTGAGGTAAAAATGAATGGGAAAAGTAACGGCTTTGCATGGAGAATTAGTTTTTTTGCCATATGTGACAATCTGGCAGAGAAGTTCGGTTATGACAGCCTGATGCATGAAAGAAACCGGAGCACGGGCTACAATATATCCATTCATCAGCTCTGCATGAAGATGAGGGGACAGCTGTTCATAATCCTGACACGTACACTGCCCCTGTTTCTGAGCATTCCATGTCGGCAAAATATCATCAGACTGCACAATTTGGTCAGAATACTCTAAGAGTTCATCGTCAATCCCATTTTTCAGTATAAAATTATTACAATTGCTCATAAAGAACCTCCGTTACTTCTGACATAGTTCCATTTTACACGTAAAGAAAGGAAGAGTCATGCAGGTACAAACTGCTTGACAAACTATTTTGTGGATAAAAGCGTTTCGCCTATGTTATGATGTAAATAAGAAAAATAGCCGGAAGACCGGAGATACATTTTTCGAATCCAGTGTATTATTCCGGCACACAAAAAACTACATGCTCCAGAGCTGTTGGATTTTGGAGAAGGAGGTAAAGAACGATGAAAGAAAAGCAGAAAAAAGCAGGCAGAGCAGCGGGCGGCATAGAAAACACGGTTCCCAAAAAAGAAAATCCCGCTGAAACCAGACGTTATCCCGGAATTCAAATGGTAAGGACAGGCAAATGGCTGCGCTTCCTATGCAAAATACAAAACATACCTGTTAAAGAAATCTGCGAGTGCCTCGGCCTCGGCTGTCCCCAGTCGGTATATGGCTGGTTTGGCGGAAGAACACTGCCATCCCTGGACAACTTCTACACACTCAGCCAGCTGCTGAACGTACCCCTTCACGAACTAATCATAAACTGGGACGAGCAACTGCCCGGAGGCTTCTGCAAAAGAGCAGGAAAAGCCAACATAAGAATCCTGTCATACCGCCTGAAACTAGTATAAGCCACCCGATAACTCATGTGACCGGCTGAATGTTCCATACATAGTCATCATCTTAACTCCAGACTGGAACCTTCAGCCGATCACATAAATCATCAATACTCCGAGTCACGAATCATATCAATAAAGCCAACCAAACTCAGCCTCAAAGCCGGTTAAGCCTCCCACCGAAGGAAAAGCCCTTACTCCCGCCCGGATGCACCAGCTGTACGGAAGCGCGGCAGGGAGATTCGGGATGCGTCATTGCGGTGTTACAGCCGCTTCATCAAAAGAAAAGCCAGCATATGAACTTTTTGCAGGGCCACAAGCCCTGCAAAAAAGCCGACTCAAGTGGGAATGCATCCGGCATTCCCACTTGAGTCGGCGGTGTTCATCATGTTGGCTTTTCTTTTGATTAGCGGCTGTTACACCACAATGCCGTATCCCGAATCTCCCTGCCGCGCTTCCGTACAGCGTCCCCCTGCATCCCCGCCGCAGCAATAGCCCTTCCTTCAAAGGCGCCCCTTACTCCATGCGCGATCTCTCCAGAAAGCATTTAAAGGCCTTCAGGGAATAATTCATAATCAGAGCATCCGGCATCCCGGCCAGCTTTGCCAGTTCCAGGGCAAAAGCAAAGTCCCCCACATGCCTTGTTCCATGGCTGTCGCTTGCAAATACAACCGGATAATGAAAATGCCTGCACAAATTCAAAATCATCATGTCATTGAACCGGGTGTCGCCCCTATATCCATCAGGGCTTAGAGAACTGTTATTGATCTCCAGAATTACATCGTATTTCATAGCTGCTTTTACAATTGCCAGATAATCGACGGGATATTTTACATCATCACAGTGTCCGATAATACGGACATAGGGATTCTTCATGGCTGCAATATAAGCGGCTGTGTTTTCTTCCGGGGTCCCCGGCTTTTTGACCGGTTTATGAATACTGGCAATCACATAATCCAGCTTTGCCAGTATGGAATCCTCCAGATCCAGTTTTCCTTCATTATTTAAAATATTTGCCTCCGCTCCATAGAGCATCTCTACCCCCAGGCGTTCCTTCTGGGCGTAAGACAGGCTGCGGAAGTAAGACGGCTTTCCTCCGCCGCAGGTGGCAGGGCCGTGATCGGATATTCCAAGCATTTTCAGATTCTTTGAAGCGGCGGCCTTTGCCATGTCCGTAATGGTTGCAGTAGAGGCATGTCCGCTTGCTATTGTGTGCGTATGTATATCAAATTGAAAAGAAGACATAATGATGGAACCTTTCTATATAAAATAAATGAATATTCTCATTTACAAAATCCTAATATATAGTATGCGTGATGGGTTTTTGTTTGTCAATAAGAAAGTGAAATAAAATACCAATAAAAACAACAAAATAAATATTGGGATTCCTTGGATTCACATATAGAAATCGCTAAAACCATGTTGCTTCATGTTGACTTATAGATACTATTAAAGTATAATGGTGACAACTGGGTGGAGATTCATTTTTTCTTCAGAAGGTTAATATTCTATGTATAGATGTGGTGAGCTATCTATATATAAGGAAAGGAGTAACAAAGCAAATGGGACTATATACCTATGACAGTACGGACATACCGAAGTCGGAGCGTATTCCAAAGCTTGTTGAGAACCTGTATGCCAGGATGCCCGAGATTGAATCTGCGAGAGCAGTTCTTCTGACGGAGTCTTATAAGCAGACAGAGAGCGAGCCGGTGATTATCCGCCGTGCAAAAGCATTTCAGCATATTTTGGAAAATATTCCGATTATTATCCGCGACCTCGAACTGATTGTGGGCAGTACAACGCTCGCTCCAAGAGGATGTCAGACTTATCCGGAATTTTCGTATGAATGGCTGGAAGGTGAATTTGAAACCGTAGAGACCAGAAGTGCAGATCCATTTCACATATCAGATCAGACCAAAGCGGAACTGAAACAGGCTAACGCATACTGGAAGGGAAAGACAACAAGCGAACTGGCTACCTCCTATATGGAGCCGGAGACACTGCTTGCTATGGAACATAACATTTTTACCCCCGGTAACTATTTTTATAATGGTGTAGGCCATGTTACGGTGAAGTATGGAGAAGTTCTGGATATCGGATTCTCAGGAATCAAGGCGAAAGCAGAAGCAGAGATGGCAAAGCTGAGCCTGACCGACGGTGATTATCAGCAAAAGTCAAGATTTCTGGAAGCAGTCATGATCAGCTGTGATGCTGCCGTTACATATGCGAGACGTTATGCTAAGCTGGCTCTCGAAGAGGCGGAGAAGTGTTCAGACATGACACGTAAAAAAGAGCTGCTTCAGATCGCACAGAATTGCGCGAACGTTCCCGAAAAGGGGGCTGTGGGATTTTATGAGGCATGTCAGTCATTCTGGTTTGTACAGCAGCTGCTTCAGATAGAATCCTCCGGACATTCGATTTCTCCGGGTAGATTTGACCAGTATATGTATCCTTATTATAAGAAGGACTTAGATAGTGGAAAGATAACGAGAGAATTTGCACAGGAATTAATGGACTGCATATGGGTGAAGTTAAATGACCTGAACAAGTGCCGCGATGCCGTTTCTGCAGAAGGATTTGCAGGATACAGCCTTTTCCAGAACCTGATCGCAGGCGGTCAGAATGAAGAAGGAATTGATGTGACGAATGATTTATCATTTATGAGCATTGAAGCATCCATGCATGTGTTCCTTCCGCAGCCTTCTCTGTCCGTCAGAGTGTGGAACGGATCCCCTCATGAGTTCCTGATCAAAGCGGCGGAGCTGACCCGTACAGGAATCGGACTGCCGGCTTATTATAATGATGAAGTGATTATTCCATCCCTGGTGAGCAGAGGACTGACACTGGAGGACGCGAGAGACTACAATATTATCGGCTGTGTTGAGCCGCAGAAGTCTGGTAAGACAGAAGGCTGGCATGATGCGGCATTTTTCAATATGTGCCGCCCGCTGGAGCTGGTTTTCGGCAACGGCATGGACAAGGGTGTGCAGGTTGGACCGCAGACTGGCCGCGTAGAGGACATGAAGACTTTTGAGGAATTCTATCATGCCTATAAGATCCAGATGGATTATACAATCAAGCTTCTGGTCAATGCGGACAATGCGATTGATGTAGCACATGCACAGAGATGCCCGCTTCCGTTCCTTTCCTCAATGGTCGACGACTGTATGAAGAAAGGGAAGACGGTTCAGGAAGGCGGAGCAGTATATAACTTTACCGGCCCGCAGGGGTTCGGAGTTGCGAACATGGCGGATTCACTGTATGCGGTGAAAAAGCTGGTTTACGATGAAAAGAAAGTAACCATGAAGGAACTCAAAGAGGCCCTGGCTACAAACTATGGCAAGGGACTGAGCGACGAGGATGTGGCTTCCATGACTGCAGAGATTGCAGGCAGCATGAAGGCGGCCGGACAGGCTGTCACAGAGCGGGAGGTCGCAGCTATTCTGAAGACAGTAGTTGCCGCCTCAGAAGCTCCGGAAGTAAAAGCAAATGGAGAGCGTATTCTCAAATTAATTGAAACGGTTCCGAAGTTCGGAAACGACATTCCTGAAGTGGATGCATTTGCAAGAGACGTAGCCTATACATATACGAAGCCTCTGCAGAATTATAAGAACCCAAGAGGCGGTATTTTCCAGGCCGGGTTATATCCGGTATCTGCAAATGTTCCGCTGGGAGCGCAGACAGGGGCTACACCGGACGGACGACTTGCACATACACCGGTTGCAGACGGCGTTTCACCGTCAGCTGGAAAAGATGTAAGCGGACCTACGGCTGCGGCAAACTCGGTTTCCAGGCTGGATCATTATATTGCATCCAATGGCACACTGTTTAATCAGAAGTTCCATCCATCTGCACTGAGCGGCAGGAGAGGCCTTGAAAACTTTGTGGGGCTTGTCCGTTCTTTCTTTGATCAGAAGGGAAGCCATATGCAGTTCAATGTTGTCAGCCGTGAGACGCTGCTGGATGCACAGAAGAATCCGGAGCAGTACAAGCATCTGGTTGTCCGGGTTGCCGGATACAGCGCTTTGTTTACGACGCTTTCCAAGTCTCTTCAGGATGACATTATCCGGAGAACGGAGCAGGGATTCTAATGGAAGAGAGGAATCGCAGCATGGAGGATTATTTAAATACAAAAGGCCGCATTTTCGATATACAGAGATATTCTATCCATGACGGTAATGGAATACGGACGATTGTATTTTTGAAGGGCTGTGTTCTGAGATGCCGGTGGTGCTGTAATCCGGAATCACAGCGGTATGAGATTGAGACCATGATGGTTCAGGGAGAGCCGAAGGCAATCGGTGAGGATGTCACAGTGAAAGAAGTGATGGAAACGGTCGAAAAGGACCGCACGTATTACCGGCGGACCGGAGGCGGACTGACGCTTTCCGGAGGCGAGAGCCTGTGCCAGCCTGAATTTGCCGCTGCACTTTTGAGGGCGGCATCTGAAGTTGGCATCAGCACGGCCATGGAAAGCATGGGATGCGCGGATTACAAAGTGATCGAGGGCCTGCTCCCGTATCTGGACCAGTACCTGCTGGACATCAAGCATATGAATCCGGCGAAACACAAAGAATTCACAGGACGTTCCAATGAACTGATGCTGGAGAATGCAATGAAGATTGCAAAGTCAGGCATGACGGAGCTGAGCGTCCGGGTACCTGTTATTCCGGGATTCAATGATACAAATGAAGAGATCCGGGATATCGCAGAGTATACGAAGGCACTGGGCAGTGTGAAAAGGCTCCACCTGCTTCCCTACCACAGACTTGGACAGGACAAGTATGAAGGCTTGGGAAGAGAGTACCTGATGGGAAATGTTGAGCCGCCGTCAAATGAAAAGATGGAGATGCTGCTCAAAACTGCGGAACTGGCATCCGGAATTGAATGTCAGATAGGAGGCTAGGAAACATGAGTTATGAACAGATGCCGGAGAGAATCGTACAGGAACTGGTTCCCGGCAAAGAGATAACAATCGCCCATTTGATTGCAAGTCCGGATATTACATTATATGAAAAGCTGGGACTGGATCCAAGGGTGGAATACAGCAAGTCTGCAATCGGCGTGCTGACCATCAGCCCGGCGGAAACCGCTATCATTGCGGCAGACATTGCAATTAAAGCAGCAGGAATTGAACTGGGATTTGTAGACCGTTTCAGCGGTACTTTGATTGTAACTGGTACGATTTCAGAGACAGAGGCAGCGATCCGCGCAGTGCTGGATTATGTGAGGAATAAGATGGGCTTCTCTGTGTGTGAGATTACAAGGACTTAATAGATATGAAGAAAATCGTACTGATGGGCAGAAGCGAATGTGGAAAAACCACACTGACCCAGGCATTAAAAGGTGAAAAAATCCAGTATCACAAGACCCAATACGTGAATAACTTCGATGTTATCATAGATACCCCGGGCGAATACGCCCAGACGAAACATCTGGGTTATGCCCTTGCCTTATATTCCTATGAGGCGGATGTTGTAGGACTCCTGGTTTCGGCAACAGAACCCTATTCTCTCTACCCGCCGTGCTGCACAGCAATGTGCAACCGGGAGGTCATCGGCATCGTGACCAAGATACACGACAGGAATGCCAATGCAGAACGTGCAGAGAGGTGGCTCAGGCTTGCGGGGTGCAAAAAGATCTTCTTTGTTGACTCGAAAAATTACGAGGGAATTCCGGAAATTCTGGAGTACTTAAAAGAAGAAGGCGATGTGCTTCCGTGGGAGACTGAGGAGGCCGAAAAAAAGACTGAGAAAACAACAAATCCAACACAATAATAAGTTGACTAATGTGGGATTGTGTGGTAATATCGAGTTAGAAACAACAAAAAACAAATGTTTAGTTTTGTTTTAAGAGTCCAAGGAGGAAAATAAGGATGCAAAACGAATACGAAATCAAAAAAGAAATGTGTGAAATCGGTAAAAGAGTGTACAATCGCGGGATGGTTGCTGCAAATGACGGTAACTTCTCTGTAAAACTGAATGACAATGAATTTTTATGTACACCTACAGGTGTCAGCAAAGGATTCATGACACCGGAATATATCTGTAAAGTAGACGCTGAAGGTAATGTACTGCAGGCAAACAAAGGGTTCAGACCTTCTTCAGAGATAAAGATGCACATGCGTGTATATAAAGAAAGACCAGACGTAAACTCAGTTGTACATGCTCACCCTCTGTACGCTACAACATTTGCTATCTGCGGAATTCCTCTTACACAGCCGATCATGCCTGAAGCTGTTATCGCTCTGGGATGCGTACCGATCGCAAAATACGGCACACCTTCTACAATGGAGATTCCGGATGCTGTTTCTGAGCACTTACAGTACTTTGATGCAGTTCTGCTTGAGAACCACGGAGCTCTTGCATACTCAGACAGCCTTCTGAGCGCATACCACAAGATGGAATCTCTGGAATTCTACGCACAGCTTCTGTATCAGTCAAAGATGCTCGGCGAGCCACAGGAATTCAACAAAGAGCAGATGGACAAGCTGTATGAAATCAGAAGAAAAATGGGACTTCCAGGAAAACATCCTGCAAACGTATGCCCGAACGCAAAAGCTGGCAAGCCAAGCTGTCACAGCTGCGGTGGTTCATGCAGCTCTGCTGCACCGGAAGCTGCAGGCACAGATGCTGATTTAGTTGCATCTATCACAAAGAAAGTTATGGATCAGCTGGGACTGTAGGAATATATGTCCAAAGGGTTTTGCACAATGCATACCCGGCGGGCAGAGTTAAATCATGTTTAGGAGACTGCTATGAATGAACAGGATATTACCAATGCTGTGAAAGCAGTGTTGGGCCAGATGAAGGAAAGTGGTTCCCATCACGAAAAAGGACATGTATGCAGGTGTCATAAGCATAAGATGACATTGAAGGCTGCCAATGCACTGATTGAGAAAGTAACTGCAAAAGCTGCTGAGATGGGCGTCAATGTGGTGGCTGCCGTGTCAGATCAGGCGGGAAGGCCTGTTGCAGTCCAGAGTATGGATGGTGCCTACATAGCAAGTTTTGATATTGCGTTAAATAAAACATTTACTTCAGCGAGCCTCAAGATGTCCACGGAAGCGCTTAGCCATCTAAGCCAGCCGGGACAGCCTTTGTACGGAATTCAGTTCACGAATGAAGGGAAAATCGTAATATTTGGCGGCGGAGAGCCGCTGGAAGCAGATGGAAAAATAATCGGGGCCTTGGGGGTGAGCGGCGGCACTGCTGAAGAAGACACCGCAATAGCCGCTTATGGCAGAGAAGTTTTCGAGGAGGTATTAGCGTGTCTGTAAATGAACAGATGATCCAGGACATCGTATCAGAAGTCATGGCAAAAATGCAGATTGCTTCCGAAGTATCAGACAACCACGGCATATTTGCTGATATGAATGAAGCAATTGAAGCTGCGAAAAAAGCGCAGAAGATCGTGGGCAGAATGTCCATGGATCAAAGAGAAAAGATAATATCCAATATCAGAAAAAAGACAGTTGAGAATGCAGAGATACTTGCACGCATGGGCGTACAGGAGACAGGCATGGGCAATGTCGGACATAAGATTTTAAAACATCAGTTAGTTGCAGAGAAGACACCGGGAACGGAAGACATCACAACGACTGCATGGTCAGGAGACCGAGGACTGACACTGATAGAGATGGGACCATTCGGCGTGATCGGTGCGATTACACCATGTACAAACCCGAGTGAGACAGTACTCTGCAATACAATCGGTATGCTGGCGGGCGGCAATACAGTCGTATTTAACCCGCATCCGGGAGCAATCAAGACATCCATCTTTGCGATCAACATGATCAACGAAGCTTCACTTGAAGCAGGCGGACCGGACAACATCGCATGTACGGTAGAGAAGCCGACCCTGGAATCAAGCAACATTATGATGAAGCACAAAGCAATTCATCTGATTGCAGCAACAGGCGGACCTGGAGTTGTAACAGCCGTCCTTTCTTCAGGCAAGAGGGGAATCGGAGCAGGGGCAGGCAACCCGCCGGCACTTGTAGACGAGACAGCAGATATCCGCAAGGCGGCAGAGGATATTGTAAACGGATGTACATTCGACAATAACCTGCCATGTATCGCTGAGAAGGAAATCGTAGCCGTGGATTCTGTCGCAGACGAATTGATGCACTACATGGTCAGCGAACAGGGATGCTACCTGGCTTCCAAAGAAGAGCAGGAGGCCCTGACAGCAGTTGTTCTCAAAGACGGCAGGCTGAACAGAAACTGTGTAGGAAGGGATGCTAAGACACTTCTGGGAATGATCGGCGTGAGTGTTCCGGACAATATCAGATGTATCACATTTGAGGGACCGAAGGAACATCCATTGATCGCAACAGAGCTGATGATGCCGATCCTGGGCGTAGTCAGAGCAAAAGATTTTGATGATGCGGTTGAGCAGTCTGTATGGCTGGAACACGGCAACAGACATTCCGCACATATACATTCCAAGAACGTAGACAACATCACCAAATATGCAAAAGCGATTGACACTGCAATTCTTGTAAAGAACGGCCCGTCATATGCTGCAATTGGATTCGGGGGCGAAGGCTTCTGCACATTTACAATTGCCAGCAGGACAGGGGAAGGCCTTACAAGCGCAAGCACATTTACAAAGAGAAGACGCTGTGTAATGTCAGACAGTTTATGCATACGTTAAGACAGGAGGAAATAAAATGGAAATGAATTCTGCTAATGTAGAAGCAGTCGTAAAACAGGTACTGGAAAGTATGCTGGACAAAAAAACTGCTCCTGCAGCAAATACAGCAGCAGGAAGCCAGGCAGTTCCGAAAACTGCACGTGTGGCTATGCTGACAGAACTGGAACACTATGACATCAAAGAATTCCCGATCCCGGAACTGGGAGACGGAGATATTCTTGTAAAGGTTGAAGGATGCGGCGTATGCGGTACTGACGCTCATGAATTCAAGAGAGACCCATTCAGCCTGATCCCGGTTGTTCTCGGACATGAAGGAACCGGAGAGATCGTAAAGATGGGCAAGAACGTAAAGATCGACAGTGCAGGAAAAGATCTGAGGGTCGGAGATAAGGTTGTTACCTGTATGATCTTCAAGGACGATCCGGACATCACAATGTACGATCTGAATAAGCAGAATGTAGGCGGAGCTGATGTATACGGACTTCTTCCGGATGATGACATTCATCTGAACGGATGGTTCTCAGATTACATCGTGGTTCGCGAAGGCTCTACAATATTCAATGTAAGCGACCTGGATCTGAAGTCCAGAATACTGATCGAACCATGTGCAGTACTTATCCATGCAGTAGAGAGAGCTAAGACAACAGGAATCCTGAGATTCAACAGCAGAGTTGTTGTACAGGGATGCGGACCGATCGGTCTGATCTGTATCGCAGTGCTCCGTACCATGGGTATCGAGAACATTGTAGCTGTAGACGGAGAGCAGAAGAGACTTGACTTTGCCAAGAAGATGGGAGCCGAGCGCTCTGTAAACTTTAAGGATTTCAAGGGAATTGAAGCTCTGGCAGACGGCGTAAAGGCAGCATTTGACGGACATCCGGCAGACTTTGCGTTCCAGTGTACAGGATCACCTGTTGCACATGCCAACATTTACAAGTTCATCCGCAACGGCGGCGGACTTTGCGAGCTGGGATTCTTCATCAACGGCGGAGACGCTACAATCAATCCGCACTTTGATCTGTGCTCAAAGGAAATCACATTAGTTGGTTCCTGGGTATATACATTAAGAGATTACGCTACAACATTCGATTTCCTGAAGAGAGCAAAAGGAATCGGACTTCCAATGGATGACCTGATCACTCACGAATTCCCGCTGGATCAGATCAACGAAGCTCATCAGACAAACCTGAAGATGGAAGGTCTGAAGATCGCTATTGTTAATAAATAGCAGCAATCCCAAGAAGGAGAATTGATATGGGAGAAGCAGTAGGCATGTTGGAAGTATTCGGACTGGCAACAGCGTTTGCAGCGGCGGATGCCGGGTGTAAAGCAGGCGATGTAAGTCTGGAGACTTTTGACAAGAATAAACCGGCAAACGCAGATGAATTACCTGTACCGCTGATTGTTATGATCAAGTTTCGCGGAAGCGTATCCGATGTTCAGGCAGCATTAGACGCAGCGAAAATGAAAGCAGAAGAACTTGCAGGAGTTGTAGCTGAATACGAGATTGCAAGACCAACACAGGATACAGAAAAGATGCTGAAGCTGAGCGGTTTAGATAAAGGCAAACCAAATAAAATTTATGTAGAAGAAGTCTAGGAGGAAATTAAAATGGCACAACTGGCATTAGGAATGGTAGAAACAAGAGGACTTACAGCAGCAATCGAGGCTGCAGATGCAATGACAAAAGCAGCAGAGGTAACACTGGTAGGAACAGAGAAGATCGGTTCCGGACTTGTAACAGTTATGGTTCGCGGAGATGTTGGAGCTGTTAAGGCTGCAGTTGAGACTGGTGCTGACGCAGCAGGAAGACTTGGCGAATTAGTAGCAACACACGTAATCCCAAGACCACACAACGACGTAGAGAAGATCCTTCCTACTGTATAAGAATTGTAGATGACTGCGATTCTTCCTGTCACTGTAGCAGGGAGTAGTCAGAAGAATAGTAAAGGAGCAGTCTCATGGGACAGGCGTATGGATTTTTTGAAATCCCAAGTGTGACGGCAGCGGTAGTTGCCATTGATATTATGTGCAAGACAGCAGAAGTGCAGCTTGTCACCTGGGAGAAAAAGTTAGGTGGAAGACTTGTAACAATTATTATCCGCGGAGACGTAGCAGCTGTATCACAGGCCATTGAAACTGCTGCAGCAAACGGAATTAAAAAACCTGTATCGCATGTGGTGATTGCAAATCCTCACCAGGAGATACTCAAGCTGATCAATAACAGCGCGAACCGGATAAGTTAGGAGGCAGTTAGATGGCAGAAGATAATAAACCAAGCGGCGAGGAAAAGGCACCAGATACTTCCAAACCGGCAGGTGCAGCCAGAAAGAGCACAGCCAGGTCAGCCGGCACAGCAAAAAGCCCGGCGAAGAAGACTACCGGCACTGCAAAAGCTGCATCCACCAGAAAAACGACCACTGCCAAAGCACCGGCCAAGACCATCCAGAGGGTGAAACAGACGGCGCAGCAGGCAGAACAGGCAGAAGAAAAGATTCAATTAAAGGAGGAAAAAAGAATGTCACAGGAAGCATTAGGAATGGTTGAAACAAGAGGTTTAGTAGCATCAATCGAAGCAGCAGATACAATGCTCAAAGCTGCTAATGTAGTATTAGTAGGAACAGAGAAGATCGGTTCCGGACTTGTAACAGTAATGGTTCGTGGAGATGTTGGAGCTGTTAAATCTGCAGTTGAATCAGGTGCAGAGGCAGCAGGAAGACTTGGCGAATTAGTAGCAACACACGTAATCCCAAGACCACACAGCGATGTAGAGAAAATTCTTCCGGCAGTGAAATAATTAGTTTCAGCTAGAGATTTGCGGCCTTACGTGTCTTCCTCAGGAAGATGCGTAAGGCCTGTGAATACTTAATGAGGAGAATTGATATGGATAATAACAACGTAGCATTGATTACCAAGATGGTACTGGAAGCTGTTGAAAAACAGAAAACTTCCGATGATACCGGATATTTGGTGCCGATTGGAGTGTCCGCAAGACATATCCATCTTACACAGGAGCACGTTGAGGCTCTGTTTGGCCCAGGATATCAGTTAACGAAGAAAAAAGAGCTTATGGGCGGACAGTTCGCATCAAACGAGCTGGTTACAATAGTCGGCCTGAAGCTTAGAGCTATAGAAAATGTCAGGATCTTAGGTCCTGTAAGAAGTAAATCCCAGGTGGAGGTATCTGCAACAGATTCCATCCGTCTCGGGGTAAAAGCACCGATCAGAGAATCCGGTAACATCGCGGGTTCAGCACCGATTGCAGTCGTTGGGCCGAAAGGCGCGATTTATCTGGATGAAGGATGTATCATTGCAAAAAGACATATTCATATGTCACCAAAGGATGCAATGGCAGCCGGTGTCCATGACGGAGACATTGTATCTGTGAAAGCAGACAACGAAAGAGGAACCGTATTCAATCATGTACAGATCCGTGTAGATGACAGCTTTACTCTTGAGATGCATATCGACACAGATGAAGCGAACGCAGCGAAAATTGCGACGGGCGATACAGTAAGAATTATTAAGTAGAATACCCCGCAGGCGCCTTCCAGGGCCGGACAAGTCTGACACTGGTGCGCCGTCTGTGCGGGGTAAATGTATTTCACTGGTAGTGAACACTTAAGATTATAGTCGCAAGAGGAGGAAGTTATGCTGATAGGGAAAGTTAAAGGAAGTGTTGTCTCAACACGCAAATGTGATAATCTGGTCGGCAATAAGTTTATGATCATCGATGTTTTGGAGCACATGCAGAACGGCGCGAAACAACTCATTGCGATTGATAAGATTGGTGCAGGTATAGGTGAGTATGTGTTAGTGGCACAGGGCAGTGCGGCGAGAATCGGTTCCGGAATGCCTGATGCACCTATTGATGCAGCAATTGTTGGAATTATTGACGATGGAACAGGACTGGAGTAGTGAGATGATGGAAATGAAAGAATTAAGCAGCATATTGCAGCTAAACGGTATAGTTGGTGCAGGTGGTGCAGGTTTTCCAACATATGCAAAACTAGATGAACGTGCTGAAACAATCATCCTGAATTGTGCAGAGTGTGAACCGCTTCTGAGGCTGCATCGGCAGCTGCTTGAGAAGTATGCACAGGAAATCGTTGAGACCTTCCATATGATGGGGCAGGCTGTAGGTGCGAAAGATGTAGTCATTGGGATTAAAAAAGCTTATAAAAAGACGATCGAAGCACTGGAAGAAGTAATCGGTGAGTATCCGGAGGTCCGGCTTGGACTGTTAGATGAAGTATATCCGGCAGGAGACGAAGTCGTGCTGATTTATGAAGTGACCGGCAAAGTAGTAAGACCGGGCGGAATTCCGATTGAGAGCGGCGTAGCCGTGTTCAATGTCGAGACGGTATACAATGTATACAGAGCGGTTAACCAGCAGGCTCCGGTGACGGATAAGCTGGTATCTGTCGTAGCGGAAGTGGAGCATCCAGTCACAGTGCGGGTGCCGATCGGAACTACGATTGAAGAGACCGTAAGGCTGGCCGGCAATGTCACAGCAAAAGATCCGGTATATTTTATCGGGGGACCGATGATGGGATTTATCGGCAGCGGCTCTCAGCCCGTTACCAAGACGACAAATGCCGTACTGGTACTGCCCGAGGAACACCTGATTATCCAGAAGAAAAGAAGAAAATCATCTATAGATTTAAAACGTGCAGCGGCTTGCTGCTGCCAGTGTACAATGTGTACAGATTTATGTCCGAGAAACAGACTGGGACATCCAATAGAGCCGCATTTGTTTATGCGTGCGGCAACCTGTAAAGATTTACAGGAACCAAACATATTTGTGAATACCATGTTTTGTTCTTCCTGTGGTCTGTGCGAAATGTATTCCTGCATGCAGGGATTGTCACCGAGATCATTAATGGCAGAATATAAAGCGGGCTTACGTGCCAACGGGCTCAAACCGCCGCAGGGTGTAGTGCCCAAACCGGTGGGAGAAGAGAGAGAGTACCGGAAGGTACCTATGGAACGCCTTATGGCAAGGCTGGACCTCACAAAATATGATAAGGAAGCGCCGCTTGATGAGTCGGCAGTCCCTGTCAGAAAAGTGAAGATACTGTTAAGCCAGCACATAGGCGCACCTGCATCTGCGATTGTTAAACGTGGTGATAAAGTAACGCAGGGACAGATGATTGCTGAACCGGGCAAAGGATTGAGTGTAGGAATACATGCAAGTATTGACGGTACGGTAAGTGAAGTAAATGAGAAATACGTAATCATAGAAACGCAGGAAGGACGTGCAGGCAATGAGTAAGGCAATTGGAATGGTAGAATATAAGACTGTTTCAGCAGGTGTTGTAGCAGCAGATGCTATGGTAAAGACTTCTGAAGTTAGTATAATTGAAGCCCAGACAGTATGTCCTGGTAAATATATTGTAATTATTTCAGGAGATTTGAGCGCAGTGAATGCTGCGGTCGAGACATCCAAGACTCTGCATGGGAGACATCTGATCAACAGTTTTGTACTCGGTAACCCGCACAAATCTATTTTCCCGGCAATCTACGGAGCTACCAAGATCGAAGATGTATCTGCTCTCGGAATTATGGAGACTTATGATGCAACCTCTATCATTGTAGCGGCGGATGAGGCTGCGAAGACAGCAATTGTTGATCTGATTGAACTCAGAATTGCCAGAGGTATGTGTGGAAAATCTTATCTGATGCTGACAGGTGATGTGGCGGCTGTGGAAGCCGCAATCGAAAGGGCGAAGGCTGCAGTGGCAGACCAGGGAATGTACCTGGATTCTTCCGTTATCGCACACCCGGATGCTCAGATTCGCGAAGCAATATTATAAGGATTCGAAACAAAGATTTGCTGTATAGCCCGGTGCAGTGTACTTTTTAGGATGCTGCCGGGGAATATGACCGGGAGGCAATGCGATGCTTGCAATAGAAAGACGGAATGAAATATTAGAAAAGCTTCAGGCTGAACGGCGTGTAGTAGTAAGTGAGCTGAGCCAGATATATGATGTGTCTGAAGAGACAATTCGAAGGGACCTGGAAAAACTGGTAAATGACGGTTATGCCATTAAAAGTTATGGAGGTGCCGTCATCAATGAGAATGTAAATATTGATCTGCCATTTAATATTCGGAAAAACCGCAACGTTGTCGGAAAACAGCGGATCGCGGATCTGGTGAACAAAATGGTCCATGATGGAGACAGCCTCATGCTGGACGGCAGCTCTACAGCGGTTTATATCGCAAAGGCGTTGAAAGAGAAAAAGAATCTGACGCTGATCACAAATTCGATTGAGATTATCATTGAACTGTTTGATGTGCCGGACTGGAGCGTACTGTCAACCGGAGGTGTATCCAGAGAAGGTTCGTTTGCACTCGTGGGACCGCAGACTGACAAGATGCTTCGTGCTTATCATGTAGAGAAATCAATCATTTCCTGTAAAGGAGTTGATCTTGCTTCAGGCCTTACAGATTCGGATGAGCTTCACGCGAATAACAAGAAAACCATGCTGGATTCAGCAAAACAGAAGATTCTTGCGATCGACAGCAGTAAATTTGACAAAATAGCATTTACGACTATCGGAGCGCTGGAAGATATAACGACTGTTGTTACTGATGAAAAACCGGAGGCCAGATGGCTTCAGGCATTTGAAGAGTTAGGGATAGAGTGCATCTACCCGGAATAAAGGAAAAACACTATGAAAAGCTTTGAGATTAAGACGAAAGTATATTTTGGCGATCAGGCACTCGATCGTCTGGCAGAAATCCCTTACAGGAAAGTACTGGTAATCACTGACCCATTTATGGCTCAGAGCAGTATGATAAATCTGATTACAGATCCTCTTAAAAAAGGGAAAATAGAATTTGACATATTCAAGGATGTTGTGCCGGATCCTCCGATTGAAAAAATCAGCGAAGGTGTCAAAAAGATGCTGGAATATAAGCCGGACGCGATTGTCGCAGTCGGCGGAGGATCAGCGATTGACTCCTCCAAATCAATCCGTGAGTTCGCACTTCGTGTAGACAATTACGGAAAAGTCGGACTGATCGCAATACCGACAACGAGTGGAACTGGTTCAGAGGTTACATCCTTTGCGGTTGTTTCTGATCCGAAAGAACAGATGAAATATCCTCTGGTTTCCAGAGATCTGACGCCGGATGAGGCGATTCTGGATGCAGAGCTTGTAAAGAGTGTTCCGCCTGCGATCACAGCGGACACTGGTATGGACGTATTTACACATGCCCTTGAGGCCTGTGTTAGTACAAACAAAAATGATTTTTCAACGGCGCTTGCAGAAAAAGCAATTGAGATCTGCGGAGTATTCCTGCTCCGTGCATATCTGGATGGAAACGATACCCATGCGCGTCAGAAGATGCATTCTGCATCCTGTCTGGCAGGCCTGGCATTCAATTCCGCATCGCTGGGACTGAACCACGGAATGGCACACCAGCTTGGTGCTATATTCCACATCCCGCACGGACGTGCCAATGCTATGCTGCTTCCGCATATCATTGAATTCAACAGTGATATCAACAAGCACAGCAAGAGCCGCACAGAATACCTGCCGGCTGTTAAGAGATACGCTACAGTAGCACAGCTGCTGGGTCTGAGCAGCTACAACAAAATCATGACAGTAAGATCACTCGTGAACTGGGTACAGTTCATGCTGAAAGAGATGGATATTCCGCTCTCCATATCACAGATGGGAACAATTTCCGAAGAAGAGTACATGAATGCAATAGACCATATGGCAGACGCTGCAATGGCGGATGGGTGTACGGATACGAATCCTCGCGTGCCGAGGAAGGCAGATGTAGTACAACTCTATAAAAACCTCTGGTAGAGGCTGGGGATGGGGAGTTGGCAGGAGGGGCGCTGAGTAAGAGGGGCGTCTGGTTCCTGCTGTGGCTTTACATGCCGTTGCTGCAGACGGCCGTTTAGCAAGAATATCTAACAGAAAAAATAAGGAAAAGTCAGGGACATGCCGCAGTTGGCGCGAATGCCGATGCATTCGCACCGCCGGCGGCAACAGCATTTGATTTTGTGAATCAAATGCTGCCCTGACTTTTCCTTATTTTTTCTGTAAGATATTCTAAGCCGCACTCTGAGTCCGCAGCAACGGCATGTAAAGCCACAGCAGGCACCAGATGCCCCTCTTACTCAGCTACGCGCATCCAGGCGGCAGAAGCCCTCGCCCCCGGATGGGGCCTCGAACGGGAGCGGTGGATCAAATCGTACTGGTGTGAGGCTGTGGGCTGGGGAAGGTATATTAATGCGTAGGCGGGGAGATCCACTGCTCCCGACGGAATTCTCCCCCGGGCAGCTTTTCTACCGATTTGATGCACGCAGCCTGAGTGGAGCGGAAGGGGACGGAGACGGCGGGGAGGATGAGGCTGATTTTGGAAGCCTTTAGCGTGCTGTAGAAGTGCTTACTGCGAAAAAGGCGCATCTTATGGAGGAAAACTGATCTCCGAATCAGTTTTCCAGAGCGTCTGAGCTTAGAAAGCATCGGCTTTCTAAGTGAATACGCTCGGTTCCATAAGATGCGCCTTTTTCGCAGTTAGCACTTCTAAGCTAAGCGGCCGGTTTCCAAAATCAGCCTCATCCTCCCCGCCGTCTCCGTCCTCTTCCGCTCCACTCAGGCGTCCCCCATCCACTCACAAAATCTGCTCCTTAATTCCGATTGACGGTGGGTGGGGGAGTGTGTATAATTGGGTTATGAAAAATGAACACAAAAGACGAAGGAAATTGTATATTGATATTATCGTAGTAATTGCCGTGACTGTTTTGCTGGCAATCTTTTTTACGTGGAAGTTTCAGCAGTCTTCGGAAATTAAGGTTTTGAATACGCTTTCTGAGATTTCGAATCAGAGTGTGAATGTGATTCAGGATGAAGTTGAAAAGAATAAGACGCTTTTGACCAACCTGGCAATTTATATCAGTGAGGGGGAGACGAAAGATATTGATATGCTGATAGAGCGGCTTGTGAATGTGGATAAGATGAACGGTTTTAAGCGGATGGGGATTATACGGGATGATTTTTGGGGGAAGTCTACGGATGGGAAAGGATTTATTCCGGATAAGGTGAGCATACAGGAACGGTTTCAGGCTGCGATGAATGGGAATACTGTTGTCTCGGACCGCCTGCAGGATCTGGATGACGGTAAGGATGTAACGCTTTACAGTACTCCCATCAATTGGGCGGATGGTACAAGGTATGTGCTGTTCGGTACATATGCTATTGAGTATTATAAAGAGATTCTTTCTGTATCTACATTTCAGGGAGAAGGCTACAGCTATATTATAAAGAGAAACGGGGACTGTGTTATTGATTCTGAGAATAAAAACGGGAGCTCGTTTGAAAACTTTTATGATTATGTTATGGAGGAAACTGGTAATAACAAAAATAAGCTGCAGCAGTTTCAGGACGATATAGAGAAAAGCAGGGACGGGTTTGTCAGTTTTAATACCGCAAAAGGCAGCCGCTATGTATACTATCAGCCGTTGAATGTAAATGACTGGTATCTGCTGAGTGTGATACCGGCGACGGTGGTGGAGACTCATATTAACGGGCCGATGGAACTGGCTTATGCAATGCTGCTTGTATGTATACTTGGAATCCTGTATCTGGTCTGCAGGGTATATCAGGTTCAGAAGGGCAGCAGGAAAATGCTGGAGCGGGCGGCCTATGTAGATGAGGTAACCGGCGATGCCTCCTATGCAAAATTTATGCTGGATGCACAGAGAATGCTGGATACATATGCGGACAAGAAGTATGCACTGGCTGTGCTGAATATAAAACGTTTTCAGTATATTAATGACCTGTATGGCTATGAAGAAGGAGACCGGGCTCTGAGACGCTTTATGAAGGCTCTGAGAGTGGAGATTGGGGCATATGAATGTGCGGCAAGAATGCAGTCCGATCATTTTGCTGTACTGCTGGTTTACCAGGAACAGGAAAAACTGGAAAAGCGTCTTGACACTATATTGGAGAAGATAGAGTCCGAAGCTGATAACCGTATAGGAGATACCCCCTATGTATTAAAAGTAAAAGCGGGCGTCTATATGGTACAGCAGCCGGGGGAAATGCTGGAATCCATGCTGGATCGGGCATCTATGGCACTGCGGTCGGAATATAATACGGAAATTAAGCACTGCAATTTTTATAACGAGACAATCCGCAGCCGTATGTTGAAAAACAGAGAGATAGAAGATTGCTTTGCGGAAGCGCTTAAGAATCAGGAGTTCTATCTTTGCTATCAGCCCAAATTCGGCGTGGCAGAAAAGTGCTGGTGCGGCGCTGAGGCTCTGGTAAGATGGAATAACCCTAAAAGCGGAGTGGTAAGCCCTGCAGAGTTTATTCCGGTTCTGGAACACAGCGGCGGTATCGTGGAGCTGGACGAGTATGTACTTGAGATGGTCTGCAGACAGATGAGGCAGTGGCTTGAGGAAGGGCTGGGAGTCCTGCCTGTTTCCGTCAATGTATCCCGGCTGCATTTATACAGGCTGAATTTTGTGGAACAGTATCTGACAATTATAGACCGGTATCAGATCCCCCATGAGCTGATCCAGCTGGAAATGACGGAGACTGCGCTGTTTTCCAATGAAGATATTCTTTCAGAAACCTTGGAAAAACTACGCAGCAAAGGAATCCGGATATTAATGGATGATTTCGGCTCCGGTTATTCTTCGGTTACAATGCTGAAATCTATGCCCATAGATACGTTGAAGATTGACAAAAGTATGGTCGATTTTGTGGAAGATAATGAGAAAGTAAGGCTGATATTAGAAAGTATTATCAAACTGGCCCAGTCTCTGAAGCTCAGTGTGACTGCGGAGGGTGTGGAGAATAAGGCACAGTACGACATCCTGAAAGGGATGCACATAGATAATATACAGGGGTATTACTGTGCCAGGCCTATGGCGGCGGAACAGTATGCCCAGATCCTAAAATATCCGGATAAGAAGTATGAGTTTTAGAAAATAATAAGGCATGGAGGCTCAGTCCCTCCATGCCTTTCTGTATGCCAGCGGCGTGGTTCCTTCCCTGGCTTTAAAAAGATTAATAAAGTGTGTAACATTGTTCATTCCCGTCTCAAAAGCAATCTCACTGACGGGCAGATCAGAATACTTCAACAGTTCCTTTGCATAGGAAATGCGGGCCGTAATGATATATTCGTGGATGGTAACTCCAATATATTTTTTAAATTCTTTTAAGATATGATAGCGGCTGCGGTGAGTAAATTCTTCAAAATAAGAGAGTGTGAGGTCCGATTTGAAGTCTTTATCTATCTTCCGGACGATCTCTCTGATATAGCCCGGAATCAGAAAGGTGTCAGCATTGTTTGTGGCGGTCTGAAGCAGCAGTTCAGTCAGCATTCCGTTGATCAAATTGGAAGTAACCAGTTCGGTAGTCAGATCCTTTTTCTGATAAAGGGCGATGATTCTCCACAGTGTGCGCTCCATGAAAAAATCATCCCGCACATTAAGTATCCAAAACCCATTTCTTGTGAATTCCCTGTAATAACCCAGTGCGCTGTTCCCATTAAAGTGTATCCACAGGAATTCCCAGTTTTTATCCTGGGCAGTGCGATAGAGATGGTGCTGCTCACAGTTGATAAAAAAACACTGTCCCTTTGTGATGGTATATGTCTGCCCTTCATATTCCAGATACCCTCTGCCTGATACCGTGTAGACGATCAGGAAAGAGTCCAGGTTCTGGCGCTCTGAAAAATAGGGGCAGAAGGTCTTAAAATAGCCAACCTCCTGTGTGTAGAAATAGGTGGATCGTGCCGTGCTGCTGGGAGTGAGTATCATCCGGATGGAGTCTTCGCTCCAGGTATGAGAGCCACGCTCTAAAATCTTTGTGTTTTGCTTCATAATATCACCACAACATTCTGTTATTTTTAAACAATTTGCTTGGATGCAATCTCTATATTACAGGAATATAATAGGTTTGTAAACATGAGCAGACACGATATTTAATTATTATTTTATAACAGGAGGAGATACAATGGTAGCAAGAAAACAGGTGAAAAAACCAAGAATCGGTATTTATTCCATGGGACTTAAGCATTACTGGGGGCAGTTTCCGGGGCTGAGGGAACGTCTGATAGAATACGGCGAATTTATCGCAGGAAAGGTGCAGGAATTCGGCGCAGAAACCTGTTATTATGGATTAGTGGACTGTGAGCAGGAAGGAAAAAAAGCGGGAGAATATTTCAATGAAAACCATGTGGATCTAATTCTGGCTCATTCAGCGACTTATGTGACAAGTGCATCGGTTCTGCCTTTGCATCAGATCTGCAGCGCACCGGCAGTGATCCTGAACCTGCAGCCTGCGGCAAGGATTAACTATGAGAAGACAACGACCGGCGAATGGCTGGCGCACTGCGGTGCATGCCCTGTACCCGAGCTGTCCAATGCATTTAACCGTGCAGGGATCAAATACCGGGTCGTGAATGGCCTTCTGGGGCTGGACTATACACCTGGGATCTCTCTTGCTGACGAAGCCACCGCACAGCGCCCTGAAGCGAAGAGGGCATGGCGGCAGATCGAAGAATGGGTGCAGGCAGCCAAAGTAAAATGCAATCTCAGAGGGGCCAGATTTGGATTTCTGGGAAATACGTACAGCGGAATGCTGGATATGTACAGTGATTTCACCATGTTTCAGGCACAGACCGGCGCACATCTGCAGGTACTGGAGATGTGTGACCTGGACAGGCACCTGCAGGGGGTGACGGAAGAAGAGACAGCGGCAAAAAGAAAGGAAATCGAAGAATTCTTTACCATAAGCGAAGATGCGGCGGCAGATCCACTTGCGCAGAAGCCGACGGATGAACAGATGAACTGGTCGGCTAAAGTGGCGGCGGCGCAGGAAAAACTGGTGGAAGAGTTCGGCCTGGATGCGTTAACCTATTATTATCACGGGGCTCCGGGAGGGCATTACGAAGAAGTGCAGGGAGGCTTTATCGTAGGTCATTCTCTGCTGACTGCAAAGGGAATCCCCTGCGCCGGTGAGGGCGATCTGAAGACCTGTCTTGCAATGAAGATATGCGATATCCTTGGAAAGGGCGGAAGTTTCTGTGAAATAGTCACTGTAGACTATGAAGACGGTACAATACTTCTGGGGCATGACGGCCCGTTCCATCTCGAGATCGCGAAAGGAAAGCCGATCCTGAGAGGGATGGGGCTGTATCACGGAAAACAGGGAACAGGGGTGTCTGTAGAAGCCAAGGTGCGTACCGGAGACATTACTAACCTGGGGTGTTCCCAGACCATAGATGGAAAGTTGAAATTTATTATATCGGAGGCAGAATCAACGGACGGTGACATCATGACCATAGGGAATACTCAGACCCCTGTAAAGTTCAGCAAGGATCCGGATTCCTATATGGATGAATGGTTTGCAGAGGCGCCGACCCATCATTTTGCAATGAGCATCGGGCATAATGCATCACTATATGAGAAAGTGGCAGATCTGCTTGAAATTCCGGCAGTTGTACTGGACAGATAAAGAAACAGGAAAGTGAATCAGGCGCGGGGCCTGCCTGTAAACGCCTTATTGGCGGTCAGAGCACCTGGCGCCTGTATTCTTCGGGGGAGTAGCCGAACCGTTCTTTGAATTCGGCAAAGAACTGCTGGGGATCGCTGTAACCGCATTCTCTGGCTATTTCGTAGGTATTTATCTCAGGGCGGGACAGCAGAGTCATAGCCTGGATAAAATGACTCTCTTTCAGCAGATCTTCAGGGCTGTTTTCTTCATTAACGTCGATTAGTCCGTCCTGGGGGTAGCGGGCCGGCAGCCGAATCTCCACCTCTGTTCCGCTTCCGCAGGTGCTGGTATAGGTCAGTCCGTATTCCAGTCCGTACATCAGCTGCAGCCGGCGGTGGGTATTATAAACTGCGATATTGGAGCCTTTTCCTTTGGAGGTGCCGCGGCCGGTCAGTATGTCATTCAGCTTTTCTTCTGCAATTCCCACTCCGTCGTCGGAGATCAGAATCACGATATCTTCCCCGTCCAGCCATCCGGCAAGCACGATGGTGCCCTGCTTGGACTCTTTTTCCAGGATGCCGTGGAGGACGCAGTTCTCAATTACAGGCTGGAATGTCAGCTTTGGTATGGAATATTCCTGCAGGTTGTCCGGGATGTCAATAAGAAAATCAATGGTGTCATGAAAACGCATATTCTGCAGCTGAACATAGATGGATACGTGCTCCAGTTCATCAGCTATTGTACTGAGGCTCTGTTTTCTGCTCAACGTCAGCTTATAGAAACGCGACAGCTTCTGGATCGCTGAGGTTACATCCTGGGATCGTCCCTGCTGGGACAGCCAGTTGATCATATCCATAGTATTATACAGAAAATGCGGATTGATCTGCGCCTGCAGAGAATTAAACTCGGCTACACGCAGGTCCTCGGCAGCCTTTGCCTGATCATCCATAAGCTGGTTGATAACGCGGGTCATATAATTATAGGTGGAGATCAGATCTCCAATCTCATCATGGGTATCCGCATCGGGCAGTGCCACAGGAGGACCGATTCTGGACTTTGTCATCTGATTGATGACTGCGGACAGTCGGTTTGTAATGGAGTGGGACAGCAGTGTGGCAATGAGAAACGCAATCAGGATACATGCCACATAGACCAGGATAAAGCCGGCCATAATGCTTATACTTTTCGAGATCATAGGCTGGGAAGGCATGGCGACCACCATATACCAGTCCGTGTTTTTTATACTGTAAAAACCGGCGTATACATCCTCACCCAAAACACGCTTTAAAATAAAGTTATTAGAGGACATAAAATGTTCCTGCACTTCATCGTATCCGAAATGATATGCACCGGACAGCGCCTGATCCGATGTGGCGACAAGACTGTCCCTGTCATTGATGATGTAAGCCACATTACTGCTGGAGGACAGGTTGTCCTTGAGCAGGCGGTCGAAGTAATCCTGAGAAAAATAAATCGCAAGATAGCAGGGAACCCGCTCGCCTTCATAAATGATACTTGATTTTGTTATGTATGCCATATCTCCATTATGTTTGATCTCATAAGAACCGAGATAAAACGAAGGGCAGAAGAGGGAACGGAGTGAGGGTGTTCCATTGAATATACCGTACCAGTAAGTTCCCCATGCGTTATTGATCGGCAGAACCGTTTTGCACATCGGATAATTCGAAAAGATCCTGTCTGTTCTGGGGATATCCATATACAGTTTAACATCTGTAATAAGAACATCATCGGCAGCATTTTTAATCGTATTCAAAAACACATCTGCAGACTCGGAATCTGCAAGGTCATTCAGCGCTTCTGTACGGGCGGAGCTGACGATCTGGTGGTAAAATTCTTCGCTCGTCAGCTGGTCATGGAACTGGAGTATGCCAGAGACAGCATCCTCGATCAGAGGAGCAGTCTGCGTAGATGCATTCTGCTCTGTGCGGATGTTGTCGGCGATGATCATGTCATAGAGCTTAGTGTAGAAAAAGACGGCAAGCACAATCATGGGGATCGTCGCGATCACCAGATGGGTAAGCGTAAACTTGGTCTGCAGCTTCAGCTTCTTATAAAAACTGCCTCTTCTTTTTGTAAATAGTCTCATCCCAGCATCTTCTCCCTGTATTTTGATGGGGTCAGCCCCGTGAATTTTTTAAAACTTTTACTAAAATAATTGCCGTTGCTATAGCCGACTCTGGATGAAATATCCGTAATCTGATAGCGGGCGTCACTTAAGAGCTGCATCGCCTTTTCCATGCGGTATTCCGTCAGATACTGATTCAGGGTCTGACCCGTCTGGCTCTTAAAATAAGTACAGACATAAGAGGCTGAGAGATACACATGATCGCTGATTTCCTTGATGGAGAGTGTATCATCGGTATAATGCCTGTTGATATAGTCCTTGATCAGAAAGATCGTAGAATCCTCGGGTACATAGGTGCTGATGCCTGTAAAAAACTGCTCCGTCCGAGAGCACAGCATCTCGTGGAGTTCCTGGTAGGTAAAGCAGCGTTCAAGGTGGTCGATGATGCTCTCCCTGGAACTGTTCACCGATGGATCATGACTTAGCTTCAGTGCCCGGCGGCTGTCATTGATACTGATGAAAAGTTTATAGTAGATATCCTTTACCTGATTGGGCAGAAAGATCCTGTTCTCTGAATAGCAGAGATACAGCTGATCCAGCAGCCCGGTGCAGGCGTTCTGGTCCCTGGAAAGAAGGGCCTCCTTAAAATCCGCGGCAATCTTTTCCGTCTGTTCCTGGGCGCCTGGCTCTGTTCCGGGCGTCCTTTCCATGTCTGATGCTGCCAGAAGTGTTCCCGGGCTGAAAAAGAAGCTGCTCTGGAGCATCACAACAGCTGTGGTATAAGAGTGATATACCCGGCTGATCCCGGTTACCGTGTCCCCCCGCCCGATAAAAAAATCTCCCAGCGGCAGAAATTGTTCTTTGAGACAGTTCTCCACGGCGGACAAGGCCACCGGGGAAGGCGTGCTGTTTCCCAAGACATGAAACACATGATATACAGCATGTATCTGGATGTAAAATACATGCAGGTGATAATGAGTAAGATAGCCGGTCAGGTCATCTCTTATATTGCGCAGCTGTGTGCCGTCAGGTTCGGATGCCTTAAGCCTGACAATATATGTAGTAAAGGTGCTCCCCGGCATCAGGCGGAGCGAAAGTTCTTCGGTCAGTCGGCTGATCTGCTCTGTATTTTCCTTATAAGGTCTGGTAAGAAGCAGGGCTAGATGGGATGCTGTCTCCATGGAATATAGATTCTCATTCTGCCTCGTGCGCAGATTTTTCTCCCGCCGTTCGATGGCTTCCAGTACAGCCTCTTTGATTTCATCGGGATTCAGCGGCTTTTCCACATAATTAATGGCTTTCAGCTTGATGGCAGCTTTCAGGTATTCTTTGTCAGAATAGCCGCTCATAAAAATGACGCTGGTATCCGGAAGAAATTCCTCCAGACGCTCAACCATCTGGATTCCGTCCATGCGGGGCATGCGGACATCGCACAGAATAATGTCCGGTTTCTGGGAGCGGGCTATGTTCAGCGCATTCACTCCATCATCAGCCTGGAATATCTGCTCAATCCCCAGGGAACTCCAGTCAAGAGACGCAATGAGTCCTTCACGGGTTAATTCTTCGTCATCCACAATCAATAATCTCATAATATCGGTTCTCCTTCGTACTCGGAATGTTCCTTCAGCCCTGCTGCTGCAAGGCGCTGCGGGGTAATGTATCCTGCTGGCACCGGGCCTGGGAACAGGTTCCGTGAATATGGAAGTTTCATATATAAATACTGCATGTTTCTATTCTAACAAAATCCATCCGTAAAATCTATAAATAATATCGTGCAAGGCAACACAAAAATAATTTACCCATAATCGAAAAATTTTGCTGTTTTAGAAAAAGTTTATAACTGATACACTTATTTTAGAAAGGAAAAGGAGGGAAACATGGTGTCTGAATATGTTTTGGAATTAAAAGGTATTACAAAAATATTTCCTGGCGTTAAGGCTTTGGACAATGTGCATTTCCAGCTCAGAAAAGGTGAAGTCCATGCATTAATGGGCGAGAACGGGGCCGGCAAATCTACATTCATCAAAGTGATTACCGGAGTACATAAAGCAGAAGAAGGCGAGATGTTCCTGGACGGTAAGAAGGTTGACTTCAAAGGCCCCAGGGATGCACAGGCGGCCGGCATTGCGGCGGTTTACCAGCATCCGACATCTTATCCGGATCTGACTGTGGCAGAGAATATCTTCATGGGCCACGAAATTATCAGCAGAGGAATGATTCAGTGGAAGAAGATGAACGAGGAGGCCGGAAAACTTCTGGCGCAGCTAAACGCAGACTTTAAGCCCACAGATGAGATGGGAGCTTTGAGCGTGGCACAGCAGCAGATGGTGGAGATTGCAAAGGCGCTTTCTACAAATGCCAGAATTATTATTCTCGATGAGCCTACTGCAGCGCTGACCAAGAACGAATCAGAGGAGCTGTACCGAATCGTCGACAAGCTGAAAGAGAGCGGCGTTTCCGTTATCTTCATCTCCCACCGCTTTGAAGATATGTACCGCCTGGCAAGCACGGTTACCGTGTTCCGTGATTCACAGTATATCGGCACTTATGATGTGGATGGAATCACGAACGCAGATCTGATAAAAGCGATGGTTGGACGTGAGATCAAAGATCTGTTCCCGAAACCGGAAGTGCAGATCGGGCCGGAAGTACTCCGTGTGGAAGGTCTTTCCAGACTGGGATATTTCAAGAATGTCTCCTTTGGCGTCCGTGCAGGCGAGATTGTTGGACTGACGGGTCTGGTTGGTGCCGGGCGTACAGAGGTCGTGGAGAGTGTCTGCGGTATTACGAAGCCGGATTCCGGAAAAGTATTTCTGGAAGGTAAGGAAACACATATCAAACAGCCGTCAGATGCCATGAGGCAGGGGATCATCCTTCTTCCGGAAGACCGTCAGAAAGAAGGCCTGATTATGAGTTGGGGCCTCGGCAGGAACGTAACGCTCCCGACCATGAGCAAATATGCAAAGCATGGCTTTAACGATGAGAAGAAAGAACGCGAAATCGCGAAGAAACTTCTGGAAGATGTAGATACAAAAGCGGTTACGATCTTCGATCCCGCGACATCACTCTCTGGAGGAAATCAGCAGAAGGTCGTAGTAGCAAAGGCACTTGGACAGGAGATGAAGGTTGTCATCATGGATGAGCCGACAAAGGGTGTTGATGTCGGTGCAAAAGCAGAGATCTATCAGATCATGGGCGATCTGGCCAAACTCGGATATGCGATTATCCTGATCTCTTCTGAAATGCCGGAGATCCTCGGTATGAGCGACAGAATCGTTGTGATGTGCAGCGGAAAAGTAACTGGTGAACTGAACCGCGGTGAAGCAACTCAGGAGGGCATTCTTGAGCTGGCTATGGAAAAATCAAAATAAGGAGGAAATGGGAAAGATGAAAGAAAAAAAATCTATCTGGAAAAAAATCACCGGCTCCCGTGAAGCAAGCCTTCTGATCGTTTTGATTATCCTCTGTGTGGTCATTTCATTTAGAAGCCCGTCCTTCATGACGCTGAAATCTATTTCAGATATGCTTAAGAATAACGCAGTTATCATGATTATGACACTGGGAATGCTGGGTGTGCTGCTGTTGGGCGGCATCGATATATCAATCGCATCAACACTTGCATTTTCGGGTATGTCAGTCGGAATGCTGCTGAAGTACAACGTCGTAGAAAACGCATTTCTGCTGTTTGTGATTGCAATTGGAATCGGGGCATTATGCGGGCTGGTTGTCGGGCTAGTCATTGCAAAAGGGAAGGTGCTGCCGATCATTGCAACGATGGGATTCATGTACATATACCGTGGCATGGCCTACATGATAGGAAACAGCCAGTGGGCAAGCGCAGAGAACCTGGGAGACTTTAAAAACTTTGCTCTGGGCAAGGTTCTCGGAATCAATAATGTTGTATTAATCATGTTTGCATGTTATATTATATTCTTCGTTGTTATGAAATGGACAAAAGTAGGAAGAAAAGTCTATGCGGTAGGAAGTAACCGTGAAGCTGCGGCAATATCCGGTATTAATACTTCTAATGTGGAACTGATGGTTTATACGGTAATGGGAACTCTGGCCGGACTGTGCGGCGCCCTGGCGGTTGCAGTTTACTCTTCTGCACAGCCGAATATGCTGTATGGAAAGGAAATGGATGTCATTGCAGCTTGTGTCATAGGTGGTGTAAGTATGACAGGCGGACGCGGAAGCGTTGTGGGAGCCTTCCTTGGATCCCTGATCCTGGCGATTATCGCAAAAGCACTTCCTCTTGTAGGAATCGATTCTATTGCACAGAATACGGTAAAGGGTGTTATCATATTAGTCGTTGTTATTCTGAATGTCGTAACACAGCGTGTAATGGATAAAAATAATCTGAAAGGAAGGGAGATGTAATCATGGCAGGAAAATCCGGAAGAACCATTGTCAATGTGCCTGAAAAATCATGGAAGAAAACACTTCTTTGCTGGGAAGGCATGCTGGTAGTATTATTTATCTTAATCAACATTTTTTGCGCAAGTATCTCCCAGAGCTATCAGGTGTCCAATGTACTCAGAGAGATGCCAAAGTATCTGACAGAAGTGTTTTTGATGCTTCCGATGGCATATATACTGATTCTTGGAGAAATTGATATTTCTGTAGGCGCCACAGTCTGCCTGTCGGCAACTGTGACATGTATGGTCTGCAACAAAGATATGCCGTTTATTGTAGTTGTTCTGACGGCTCTGCTGGTCGGAACGGTCTGCGGACTGGTGAATGGTCTGATCCTTACGAGATTTACAGAACTGCCTCCTATGATTGTAACACTGGGAACGCAGATCGTATTCAGAGGAATTGCAGAAATTGCTCTTGGAAGCGGCGGATCCATTTCCTTAAGCAATGCAGACGGATTTAGGATGATCGCAGGAAAAGTCGGGATGATCCCTTATATTCTTTTCGTGGTCATTATATTTGCAGTGATCTTTACTGTGGTACTGAGCAAGACGACCTTCGGAAGAAGCGTATATGCAATCGGCTCCAACAGGCTGGCAGCCTACTACTCCGGAATCCATGTACAGAAAATCCGCCTGATCATCTACATGGTCATGGGATTCATGGCAGGGCTCGCAGCTCTGTTCCTTACCTCGGTACTTTACGGAGCCAACACTACCACAGGCAACGGCTTCGAGCTGGATGCCATTGCGATGGCAGTATTCGGAGGAATCTCAACTGCCGGCGGGAAGGGCAAGTTACAGGGCGGTATCATTTCCGCTTTCATCATCATCTGTCTGAGAATTGGTCTTGGACAGATCAACATGAACCCACAGCTGATTCTGATTATATTAGGCGCGCTGCTGATTCTGGCCGTATTACTGCCGAATATCGGAGGAGAATTAAAGTTAAAGAAAAAAGCTGCATCAGTGAAATAACCTGTATTTATTAACCTGATACCAGGCACCGGGAAAGGTGCTTTGTATACAACAAAATTCCATAGGGAGGAAAAAAGCATGAAGAAAAAAGTTTTAAGCGTACTGTTATGTGTAGCAATGGCAGCAACACTGGCTGTAGGATGCGGATCAAAAGATGAGGGCACCAAAGGCAGCGGTTCTGACACAAAGACAGAAGACACAGCAAAAGATGACAGCAGTGATTCAGGAAAGAAGACTTATGCAATCGTAACAAAGTCAGCAGGAAATCCTTACAATGAAAAAGAAGCAGAAGGATTCCAGGAAGTAATCGAAGCAGAAGGCGGAGAGTGTATCGTAAAGCATCCTGAGGCTGCTACAGCCGACGCACAGGTATCCGTTATCCAGTCACTGATTTCCCAGGGTGTGGATTCTATCTGTATCGCTGCAAACGATGAGAATGCTCTTCAGGCTGCACTGGAAGAAGCAATGGACGCAGGAATCAAAGTATCCTGCCTTGACTCCAAAGCAAATGCTGACAGCCGCCAGACATTCGTAAACCAGGCTGGTACTACAGAGATCGGCCAGGCTCTGATGGATGCCATTCTGGACATCACAGGCGGAGAAGGACAGTGGGCAATTCTTTCAGCTACATCACAGGCAACGAACCAGAATGCATGGATCGATGCTATGAAAGAGATCATGAAAGAAGACAAATACTCCAAACTGGAACTTGTAGAAGTCGCTTACGGCGATGACGAACCGCAGAAATCTACAGACCAGACACAGGCTCTGTTATCCAAATACCCTGACCTGAAAGTAATCTGCGCACCTACAACAGTTGGTATCAACGCAGCTGCTAAGGTTCTTCAGGACGAGAAATCTTCCGTAAAACTGACAGGACTTGGATTACCTTCAGAAATGGCTGAATACATCGGTGATGATGACGCTCATTCCTGCCCGTATATGTATCTGTGGAATCCGATCGACGTTGGACGCCTCGGAGCTTACACATCAATCGCTTTAGTTGACGGAACAATCACAGGAGCAGCAGGAGACGAATTCACAGCAGGAGATATGGGAGACTACACAGTAGTAGAAGCATCCGACGGAGGAACAGAAGTTATCCTTGGTGCACCATTCAAATTCGATCCATCAAACATCGACGAGTGGAAAGACGTTTACTAAAATTTTACAACTCCATAAATAAGTAATAAAAGCGGGCTGGAACGGTCCGCTTTTATTACTTATGCTACCGCAAATCCCCTGATTTCCATAAGAAATGCAGGAGAACAAAATTACATAAAAGATTCAGGATAAAGGCAGGATATCTTACTGGACAGAAGCCGGCGTAAGTGATATTCTGGAAACAGTATAAAAGGCATGTACATAAGAATGCCGAGACATGAAAGGAGACAGCATGATCAGAAAAAGTTTTAAAATGAAATTATACCCGGGAATGGAAAAAGAGTATGAAAAGCGCCACAACGCACTGTGGGCGGAGATGAGGGATATGATCCACGAATACGGCGGTTCGAACTATTCTATCTTCCTTGATGAAGAGACCAGTATTCTGTATGGCTATATAGAACTGGAAGATGCAGAAAAATGGGACAAGAGCGCAGACACAGAGATCTGCCGCAAATGGTGGGACTTCATGGCTGATATCATGGAGACCAATCCGGATAATAGCCCTGTTTCTACCGATCTTCTTCCGGTGTTTCATTTGGATTAGAGAGGAAGATTACGATACAGTATATATGTATTAGATCTATGAGGAAAATCTGTGTGAGAATTGCGGCCACAAGTCACAATTCCCACGCAGGTTTTCCTTTTTTTAGAGAATCCGTGCATTTCCAGTTTATTGAATTATGGAAAAATCTATGTTAAACTTTGGAAAGAACAAAAAGATCGGAATGCCTGCTGGAATGTAGTGATTTGTAACAGTTCAGACAGGTCTGCGCATTTACTGCGCAGACCGTATGAAAACATGGAGGCTGCAGGCATCCAGCTCTTCGCCGCAGGCGAATTTCTATGGGCTGGATGCGTAACAGGTCAGGCAAGCCCGACCTGTTACAGTGATTTGCAACGGGAGGGGGAATTGCAGATGATCAGGATAGCAGTTGTAGAGGATGATGAAGATTATATCACTATAATCAAAAATTATATCGTAAGGTATATGAAGGAAAAGGGCGACAGCATCAGCGTAGATGTTTTCCGGGATGGAAATCAGATTGTTTTTGATTATCAGCCGGTCTACGACATTTTACTGATGGATATTGAGATGCCAAAGCTGGACGGCATATCAGCGGCGGAAAAAATCAGGGAATATGATAAGGATGTGATTATTATCTTTATTACCAATATGGCACAGTATGCCCTCAAAGGATATCAGGTTCGGGCCCGTTCTTATATTCTGAAACCTGTGAATTATTACAGCCTGGCCCTGGAGCTGCAGGAAGCTATTGGGACCATTTCTCGGAAGGTTGAGGATGCCCTGCTTCTGAAGGACGATGATATTCTGAGAAAAGTAAACGTAAATGACATTTATTATCTGGAGAGTCAGCAGCATTATATGATTGTACATACCAGAACGGGAAATATCCGGATACGCGAGAGCATGAAGAACATGGAAAATAGACTGGATGCAGCATACTTCCGGCGTTGTAATGTAAGCTACCTTGTTAATTTGGCTCATGTTTCGTCGATAGACAAAGATACAGTGGTAGTCGCAGAGGAAAGGGTGCCGATGAGCAGGCAGAAGAGTAAAAGCTTTGTGCTGGCACTTACAGACTATGTTGGAGGTAATACCAATGCTTAAAACAATATTAATCGATGGTCCCATGTTCTTTATGTCACTTTGTGAGATCACCTTAATTGTTGCATTTATGACAGAAAAACAGAGTACAAAAGGCAGGCGGGTGTTTTGCACTGCATTGGCATTATTTTTGTTTATTACGGTAAATACCGTGGATTATTTCGTAGTTGATGCATCAAATGCCTCTACGGCATTGCAGGCGCCGCTATGTTTTCTTACTGCATTCACCTATGCAGTATACGGAATGGAGATGAATGGGAAGACGGCGGTGTATTGTACCGGTTGGGCCTATTTGCTTACAGAGCTGGCCGTACAGAGCGTAATGTCCGTTTTAAGCGGGCTGAGAATCAGCAGTCCCGCCATTTTTCTGGCCGTTTATTTATGCATAACCGCGTGTGGATATTGCTTCGTTAAAAAATGGCTGTCCGGTAAATTGCGGTTTAATAATCATTACCGAGTGGGGCGTGAGAAAATACTTGTCGTTATATTGGTTGTGGTGGTGTATACAATTCTTGCCAATTATCAGTTCATCTTCTGGCTGCTTGGAAGTGAGCCGGGAAACCAGTCTAATATAATATCTGTATTCCGGGTTATTGTAGATATTGCATGTCTGATTTTCCTATATATGCAAAACAGTATTGAAAAATCACAGATGACAGAACGGGAGCTTGATATGCTTCAGCAGCTTTGGTACCGGCAGCAGGAACAGCTTCATATTTCCCAGGAGAACATCGACCTTATCAATAGAAAGTGCCATGATCTGAAGTATCAGATGGCGGCTTTAAGAAAGCTGGGGGATGGCAGGGAGATCAATGATCAGTTGATGGAAATGGAACAGGCGGTTATGATTTATGATTCCGTTATCAAGACGGGAAACCCCGTACTGGATACTGTCCTGACCGAAAAAAGCCTTTATTGCGAGGCAAACCATATTAATATGACCTGTATGGCCGATGGGGAAAAGCTGGACTTTGTAGAAAAAGTTGATTTATATACCATGTTTGGCAATGCACTGGACAATGCGATAGAAAGCGTAATGCATCAGACAGATGTGGAAAAGAGGGTGGTTCAGGTCGCTGTGTTCCAGGAAAAAAAGTTAGTGATGATTCGAGTAAGAAATTACTGCGAAGAAAAGCCTGTTTTCAAAAACGGGTTTCCCGTTAGCGGAAAGGAAGACAGAGGCTACCATGGCTTTGGTCTGAAAAGTATCCGCTACACCGCGGAAAAATATGGCGGCGGGGTGGTCTGCCAGGCGGCGGACGGCTACTTCGTCCTCCAGATTCTTCTTCCGATTCCATAGAAAACCCGATCCATAGATAAGTATTAAAAATATATGAGCCGGTCATAGAAAAAATTAAAAACTGGAAGTAATCGGATTACACGATATGTGCAATCCGATTACTTCCAGTTTTTTGTCGTTACAATCCAACCAATTATGCCAGACTGGTGACGGATTATGACACAATTAAAAAAAATATCACCTGTATGGTAATCTTTACAATAATGTGAAAAGAAAATTTCATGGAAAGCGCAGGAGGAGAAACAAAATGAAACAAATTTATGATTGGTGGCTGGAAAAATGGCATGGATTCGAAGAAAAACATCCTAAACTATCGAAATGGGCATATCAGCTCTTCTATTTCTTTGTATTCAGTATGATGGTAACGGTTTTTCAGTATCTTGTATTTACTTTTATGCCCGGCTTATTGGGGATCGGGCTGGCAGGAACCGAATTTATGTGGCCTCAGACGGATCTGCATATTTTAGGCGTAGATTTCACATGGAGTCTGCTGGGGTATAACGTGCTTTATGATTCAGCGGGAGCTGTGGTGATTGGAGGCGGTCTGGGTTATTTTATCAGCTATGAAGCAGGATCCTTTCTTGCCCAGTGTATCAATTTTCCGCTGCAGAGAAACATTACCTTCAAAAGCCATGGAAATCCATGGTATCAGGCCATGTGGTATTTTATTGCATGGGTGGTGATTTCACTGATTTGTAATGGCGTCAATAATCTGTGGATGCCGGTCGCATCTGTATATGTGGCGCCGGCTGTCTATAATTTACTGGTTACGTTTATTACAGGCGGGGTTTCGATGATTATTTTCTTTTTTGTATTCAAGATTATATTCCCGGAAGGAGAGGCTAAGAAATGAGACATGCTGATTTAGTAAATAGAATGACACTTGAAGAGAAAGCCGCTTTTTTAAGTGGAAAAGGGGAATGGGATACAAGAGATATTCCGCGTTTAGAGATCCCCTCCATCGTTTGTTCCGATGGCCCCCATGGGATTCGGAGGCAGGCCGGAACGGGCGACCATTTGGGATTGAACGAATCGCTTCCGGCCACCTGTTTTCCGACGGCAGCGTCTGTCGCTAACAGCTGGGATGAACAGCTGGGGAAGGCAATCGGGGAAGCACTCGGAGAAGAGGCCGCTGTGCAGGGGGTAAATGTGCTTTTAGGGCCAGGGCTGAATATCAAGAGAAGCCCTCTGTGCGGAAGAAACTTTGAGTATTTTTCAGAGGATCCATATCTGGCCGGGAAAATGGCGGCCTCCTATGTGAAGGGGATACAGAGTCAGGGCGTTTATGCCTGCCCCAAGCACTTTGCTGTAAACAGCCAGGAACTTCGGCGCATGGCGATGAATGCGGTTCTGGATGAGCGGACGCTCAGGGAGATTTACTTAACGGGATTTGAGATAGCGGTAAAAGAGGGAAAAGCAAAGGCCATCATGACCAGTTACAATCAGGTAAACGGTACCTATGCCAATGAAAACCGGCATTTACTGCAGGATATACTGAGAAAAGAATGGGGGTTCGATGGGATTGTGATTACGGACTGGGGCGGCTCTAATGACCATATCGAAGGGATAAAGGCACGCTCTGATCTTGAGATGCCGGCACCGGGATTAGATTCTGCCAGACAAATATTGTCGGCCCTTGGGAACGGCAGTCTTACCATGGAAGAATTGGATATCTGTGTGGACGATCTGCTCCATGCGGTTTTAACATTGAGCAAAAACAGGAAAGCGAAAAAATCCAGTTTCAGTCAATTGGCACATCACAATCTGGCAAGAGAAGCGGCACAGAAAAGTACGGTACTTTTGAAAAACAAGGACAATATCCTGCCGATTCCGCCTGGAATGAAAGTGGCATTAATCGGAGATTTTGCCGTAAATCCAAGATATCAGGGAGCTGGTTCCTCAATGGTAAAGCCAACGTTCCTCGAGACAATGGAGAAGTGTATCAGCAATTATGATGTTCAGACAGCCGGAATCGCCAAAGGATATAAGCGCACTGGGGGAGACGATAAGGAGCTGGAAAAGGAGGCGCTGGACATTGCAAAGAAAGCAGATATAGTGCTGTATTGTTTTGGGCTGGATGAAATCAGCGAAGTGGAAGGCATGGACCGGAGCCATATGAGAATCCCCCAGAACCAGATTAAAATTCTGCAGTCCATTGTGCAGGTAAACGAAAACATCATCGGAATATTAAGTGGCGGGGCAGCGGTGGAAATGCCATGGCATACATGCTGCAAGGCAATTTTACATGGCTATCTTTCCGGGCAGGCAGGCGCAAGCGCCCTGCTGGATATTTTGACGGGAACAGTAAACCCGTCGGGCCGGCTGGCAGAAAGCTGCCCGGTCCGGTATGAGGATACGCCGGCATATAAATATTTTCCGTCAATAGAGAGAAATTCAGAGTATCGGGAAAGCATTTATATAGGATACCGCTACTATGATACCTGCAGGATTAAGGTACAGTATCCATTTGGTTATGGACTGTCCTATACAGAGTTTACATATTCAGACATAACGATAGAAAAACAGGGGATCAAAGTCAGAATTACAAATACCGGAGGAAGAGACGGAGCCGAAGTGGTACAGATGTATGTGGGCCTGCCCAATGCTGTTGTGTTCCGCCCGGCGAAGGAATTGAAGGGGTTTGCGAAGATATTTCTAAAGTCGGGAGAGAGCCGGGAGGTTCACATTCCTTTCGATGATAAGACCTTCCGGTACTGGAATGTAAAAACAAACCGATGGGAGGAAGAGAAGGGAATTTATCACATCATGGTGGGGGCAAGCGCGGCCGATATCAGATTAGAGGGCGAAGTCGAAAGAAAGGGGACAACCACGGAGTATCCCTACAACCCGGCAAGGCTCCCCTATTATTATACCGGGATTATCCAGCAGGTATCAGACGAAGAATTTGAAGAATTACTGGGGCATCCCATACCGTCTGGAAAGTGGAAGGGAAATCTGGGCATGAATGACGCCGTGTGTCAGATGTATTATGCAAAAAGCAAGATTGCACGGCTGGTTTATAAGATTCTGACAAATAAAAAGATAAAAAACGAAGCAGAAGGAAAAACGGATTTAAATCTGCTGTTCCAATACAATATACCTTTCAGGGCCATCGCTAAAATGACCGGCGGCATGGTTAGTATGGAGATGGCTGAGGGGGTATTAATTGTAGTTAACGGCCATTTCCTCAGGGGAATGAGAAAAGTCATCGGAGGTTTTTTTAGAAACAGAAAATTAAACAGACAATATGAAAAGAAATTAAAGAACAATTAAAAGAGAGCTGCTTTAGAGCAAAATACAAGGCATACAGAATATTGCCTGCAGCTGTAAAACATGTATAGAAACCGGACGAAGATAAAAAGAAATGTTGTCATCAGCGTGCAATCTTACGGATGATGACGCTATTACGACCAATCATGACAGAAAAACAAACAAAAAGTCCCCTGATGATATATTAATGATTGTTCTTAATGCACAGGCTGCAGCGGGGACACAAGAGATCATAGGAAACATATGACTCAAGGATAGTCTACAGGGAGAGGAGGGGCAGCAGAAACGTCAGGGTAAGAAAGTAAACAAAAAACCAGGAGGGAAAACGATGGAAGAAAAAAAACCAAAGCTGGTGCTGAAGAAGAAAAATAAAGCAGGCTTTAGTGCAGTTGCTGTACTTTGCGCCGCCGCCGTTGCATTTAACGGGATTATGGCAGTTAATTTTGATTCAATTGCAGCAGCAAACGGAAAAACAACAGTAAAAAATGTAGACCGTGCATCTACGCTGTCAGAGGGCACGGACGTTAACACAAGGCTGGAAGAGGAAGGGGCAACATTACTTTATAACGAAGAGAGCACCCTTCCTTTGAGTGAAGATACCAAGGTGACGATACTTGGAGCCGGCTCTCATAATTATGTACAGGGCGGTACAGGATCTGCCGGGGGCAGGGATGACTCCAATACAGCCATGATGGATAAAGCTTTTGAGAATGCCGGGATTTCATATAATACAGAGGCATGGACGTGGCTCGATAATGCCCTGGGCAATGGGAGCGATACGCACAACGGGACGGTCAACGCGGATTATATAGCAAAGGGGGACCCGGCGGCAGAATTTGAATGGACTTCTTATCAGGAAATCCATGAATTTACAATTGATACATATGAGGAGTTTGTAACAGATGACCTGATTGGGGATTATGATGACGTTGCAATTGTGACTTTCAGCCGTTCAGGAGCAGAAGGGGCATCCCCTTCCCTTGATTACGACGGTAATGAAGACACGACTACGGGACGTACCTATCTGGAACTGGATGACAATGAAAGAGCACTGCTGGAATACTGTAATGAACACTTTGAATCTACGGTTGTGCTCGTCAATTCAGCAGTGCCGATTGAATGCGGATTTACGGAAAATCCGGCATACAATGTGAAGGCCGTTCTGTGGATCGGCCATCCGGGAGAAGCAGGACTTTATGGTGTGGCAAACATCCTCAGCGGAGATGCGAATCCATCCGGACATATTGTAGATACATGGACCTATGATATGAGTACAAATCCGACCTACTATTCTGCAAATGACCAGACCTACTCAAATATTGAGTTGGCCAGCAAAAATAAGTATTATCAGTACAACGAGGGGATCTATACAGGATACCGATATTACGAGACTGCCGATGCAGAAGGTTATTTTGACAGTGAGAACTTTATGAAAACGAAGTTTAAGGGGAATCTTTCAGAAGGAAAGGACTACTCGGATACTTCGGTCAATGGATCTTATGAAGAGCAAAGAGCGGCAGGGCCGCAGGCAACATATGCGGGTTATGAAGAAGTGGTACAGTTCCCCTTTGGTTATGGACTGTCATATACGACATTTAGCCAGGAAATTACCAGCTCAGATATTTCTCTGGAAGAACATGGACAGAACTCGATGACTGTTAAGGTCACAAATACAGGTGATGCTGCGGGGAAGAGTGTAGTCCAGCTTTATATGGAAGCGCCGTATAATCAGGACGCCTCTCTCGGGCTTGAAGGCGTTGGCCTTGAAAAGGCACAGGTTGTCCTGGCCGGGTTTGGAAAAACAGAGGAGATTGAACCGGGAGAATCACAGGAAGTAGTCATTGAATTTTCTACAGACGATCTGGCAGGCTATGACGAATACGGCCAGGGCTGCTATGTGTTAGAAAAGGGTGAATACGTATTCCATATTTCCGAGAATGCTCATGGATGGGCAGGCGAGGAAGCTTACGGCGGTGACTATGACAGTACGTCGGCAGCGCTTGCAGAAACAATCATTTACAATGAAGACGGGGCTGGCGCCCGTACGGGAGAAATGAATGACGTATCATCAACAGAATCTGTAGCAGCAGAGAATGCATTAAACGATGTTACAGCAGGTGACGGAACAATGCTTATCAACGGAGGCGCATCAGGTACGTACAGCCTGGGATACCTCTCAAGAAGTGATTTTTATTCCGGTATGGCAGAGATCATGTCTTACCAGTCCGATGACCTGACCGGAAAATACAGCGGCAACGGTTCTGTATGGTCCTTGGACGGCAGTACAGCGGCAGCAGTAGTGACGGGCGATGTGGCAGGACAGCGTACAGCAGCAGACGCGGTAAAGGAAGCGATTGAGACAGATCCGACCAGTCTGGAGAATAAAGATGGGGTATCGGAAGGGATGGTTTATGATTACGGCAGTATTCTGGCAGACGGTATATCCTTCGGAGACGGAGAAACTTCATCCGTTCTTTACGGTTACGGAAATGATACCTACATCAATATGATGTATACAAATGATGGACTGCTTCAGTCAGATGAATCTTATCTGAATTCAGACCGGGATGTGAAAATTGAATGGAGTGCCGTATACTACGTTGCGCTTGACAATGAAGAGGAAACGGTAAAAGATTCAGACGGTTATGTAAAGATCTATGATACAGAAGAAGCGGCAGCCGCAGAGGGAACCGCAGCAAAACTGCAGGTGGATCATATGTATGGTGTGCCTTCTGACGATGCACGCTGGGACAAACTGACGAATATGTTAAGCTTCAAAGAAGCAGATGATCTCATGGGTGAAAACGGATGGCACACATATGCGGCAGAGTCTGTTGGAAAAGAGTTCGCATTGGCAGTAGACGGACCGGGTGAAGCAGGAAATGCGCAGAATGCGGACTGCACATGGTGGCCATGCGCGGTAATCATTGCAGCTACCTGGAACACGGAACTGGCACAGGAACAGGGCGCGGCATACGGTCATCAGGATCTTCTGAACAATACACCATACTGCTATGCACCGGCCATGAACACGCACAGGACACCTTTCGGCGGACGTGACTTTGAATACTATTCTGAGGATGGATTTATTGCCGGAGTGATCGGCGGCAATGTGGTACAGGGACTTCAGGAAACCGGGATGCATGTGTTTATTAAGCACTATGTTTTGAATGATTCTGATACGAACCGGGGCGGTGTGAATACATGGGCAGATGAACAGTCGATCCGCGAAATTTATGCAAAGCCCTTTGAGATTGCATGCAAATACTTTAATGCAGATGGAATTATGGGCTCTTTGAACAGTATTGGAATGGCCTGGTCACATTCAGGTTTATATACCACAATAACACGCGATGAATGGGGCTGGAATGGTATGCTGATTACCGATGGCGACGGTTCCACCAATAATGTTTACAACAACTATTCCTTCTGGACGATCGGAGCCGTGGGAGGAATCCTTGGAAGCGGTGATCTGTCTGCGAATACGGCCTATGCCTCCATTAGTGAAGATGGAACCGGGGCAACCAACTATGTACAGCATATGCTGCACAGAATTGCACGAAATGCATTGTATCAGTATTCTCATAATATTGATAAGCTGAACTCCACAACAACAATGGTTCCAAATACAAAGGTGCCCATGTTGATTATCATAATAGGCGATGTGGTTCTGCTGGCAGTGATACTCATTATATTATTTGCAGTCGCATTGCCAAGGAAGAAGAAAGTAAAGGTAAAAGTAGTAAATAAATAATCTGCCTGGTCTGCTGCAAAATAAGCTGCAGCAGACCGGATATTTTGAGGAGGAAAGCATGAAAAGAAAAAAAGTAATAGTGCCTCTTGTGGGTATGCTGGCAATGTCTGTATTTGGATTATCCGGATGCGGGAGCAAAAGTACGGCTCCGGAAGATTTTACTTTCAGTACGGAGGATGGAAGTTTTAGTTTTAAAACAGTTGAGAATGCTGAAACCTATACGGTGGGAGTCAGTAAAATATTGAATGACTCTACGGGAGAAGCTCTGTTAGGCATAAATGGAGCTGTTTCAACTACGCTGGAGGATGGAAGTGAGGGGTATATCTGGTCGGAACAGACAGGATCGAATACGGGGCTGGCTGACAGCGACGGCGACGGGATTGTAGACGGGACAGTTGTATTCAGGGAATATTCTTCTTCGGCAACAGAGGTTGGGGCAGTTATGGAAGCCGGCGCATTGGGCGTGGGACATTATATTGTCCAGGCGGTAGCATCATCTAACAGCGAACTGGAAAATCCAGAGGCCGCAACATACGAATTTACTGTTGGAGGTACTTTGGAAACACCTGCCGGATTCACGGCACAGGTGAATGAGGAAGGCTATATGGAAATTACAGCTCCTAACAGTTATTATCTTAGCTGTCTGACGGCAACCGGGCTGCCTGAGAAAATGATATTTGAGATTTCGGATGGTTCATCCGTTATAGAGACAATTGAAATGGATGATTTTTCTTACACAAATACAGTAAATGGCCCGACCAAGAATTTTACGTTTAATAATGAAACAGTAACAGGGACAACACAGTTGGATTCGTCTGCCGAATATACCGTGGTGGTAACTGCAGAAGGCGATGGGGATGAAATTGAGTCTGCGGCCGCTGAAGCGTATATGGCGTCAAAATTAAGTGCAGTGGATTTTGCATCCGAGTATGACCTTACATCATCTGCAGAATGCGGTGACTACAGTATTACTCTGACACTGGGAACAGATGCGGCCGGAAATAATATTTATGAGCTGGCGGCCTCAGTAAACAGTACTGCAATTCTGCGTGAAAACGGGACTTACACAACAGACGGGAAAATACAGGAACTGTCTGAAAAGCAGGTTTATGGTGAAAATACAGAAATTAAATTTACTGCATCAGAAACAGAAGCAGAAGCATCTGTTCTTGACGGAAAAACACTAACAGTAGTAAAAGGCGAGAGTGCAGGCGGCTGGGGACAGGAAGCAGGTGATGTTTATTACTTATCAGGTACCGGTCTGGCACTGAATGAGATGGGGTTTGAATTTACAGGAGCAGCGTCTTCAGGCCCCGGACCATTCTAATGCTGCAGACAGCCGGGCAGGGCCCGGCGGCACAAGAAAAATCAATGAAGGAGGACTCATGAAAGAAGAAGCAGCAGAGGACGAAATCCTTGAAGAGGACGAAGTCATTATCATAGAGAAAGGCGCGCCTACCCGTCTTTCTAAAAAATTAAACCGGTATTTTCATCACCTTGACCGCGGAGGCACATTAAAAGGAGAGGTGCTGGCCGGAATTACCATGTTCTTTATTTCGATCTGTGTAATTTTTATGAATGTACAGATCGTTGGCAATACAATAAACGGGACGCTGGAATTAAGCAATTCTCCTGCCGACCCGAAGAGTATACAGGCGGCTTCGGTCTATGTACAGATCTATGTGGGGTCTATTCTGATTGCCGTACTTGGCAGTCTGCTGATTGGACTTATCACGAAACTGCCTCTGACACAGCTTTCCGCGATGGGGATGGCAAGTTCACTGCTCTGCCTTGTCGGTACGGAAACAGGGCTTACATATAATAACCTGCTTTTTATTAATTTTGCGGCGGCTCTGGTCTACTGTATAGTGGCGGGCGTGCCGAAGATTCGTAATTGGCTGTACGGGGCGCTGCCATCTTCTGTCAGGAAAGCACTTCCGGCAGCAGGCGGACTGATATTAGCTTATGGTGCCTTGCAGCTGAGCGGTATTGTATCTGCGAAAAAAGTCTCCCTGGGATCTGGCAGGAGCCAATATATTACAATGATTGACGGATTTGGATTTTCAGATATGCGTACACTCACATTATGCGGTCTTATTGGCGCCGCCGGAGCAGTCATTTTGTACTGTGCAATAAAAGCATTACACCGCAAACATCCGGTATTCTGGTCAATGACAGGTGGAACGCTGCTGTTTGTATGTGCCAGCCTGATGATGAGCGGCATTGATACGTCAAACTCAGAATCATTTATTAATTTTGGCCGTGTCTGGATGATTGCGGGGTCACAGGCAAGTAATACGACACCTTTTGCAGACAGTTATCTGACCTATTTCAGCTCTGGCCTGCAGAACGTATTTTCCAACGTGATGAATATATTTACCGAAGGAACGGATTTTTCAGCTTATACCGGCAGCACAATTTCCCTGCTGGCCGGCGGGGTGTTATGTTATGTATTCACTGGCCTGTATGCCGCAGAGGGAACGCTGCTGGCAATGAAAAAGCGGCTGAACTGTGATGCATCAGAAGAAGGAAAAGTAGAGTTCGACAGCCAGGATGGAATTCGGAAAGCGTTACTGTGCAATGCAGGTACAAATCTGATCGGTTCCTTTCTGGGAGCAGGCGGTATAACCATAAGTAAAACATCGGTTGCAGCCGCGGATGACAATGGGAAATCGGGAATTACATCGATTGTAGCCAGCATTGGATTTTTAATTTCCTTATTTATTTTAGTATTCCCGGCACTATTTGCAACAACAACGTATCCGGTGTCAAGTATGAATGAATGGAATTATTTTGCATATGGAAACGGCGGCTTTATTTATCTGGTACAGGGCGCAGGCTTTGCCGTAGCAGATGCCGTATTATTGTGTACTGGCCTGTTTATGCTTTCTACCCTGAAAGAAATAAACTGGAAAAAGGCGGGCGAATGGCTGCCGGCAGTTGTAACAGCCGGTGCGGCGCTGCTGACAACCAATATTGCAATTGGAGTTGCCTGCGGTATGGTTCCCTGTCTTTTGACAGAGCTGGTGATCCCATCCAATAAGCGGTCATCCCTTAATATACCAATGATTGTGCTCCTGGCGCTGCTGATTATCATGCTGATTCTACTGTAGCTGCCAGAAATATAATGACTGATAAAAGTGGATATAGATACAAAGTACAGGCAGCATAATCGGAGCTGCCTGTTTTTTATCTATAATCCAGGTACACTTATTTTAATTGGGATTCATATTAAAAACAGAACAACATTTTATTTATTTTATTAAATTTCGAAGATTTAGAAACTGGGTATTGACATTCATATGAAACGGATTTATTATAAAGACATAAAGAATGCCGAAACGTTTCGGTTTCATCCAAAGGAGGATAATACATATGCCATTAGTTACATCAGAACAAATGTTACTGGACGCTCAGAAGGGCGGTTATGCCGTAGGTGCTTTTAATGTGGAGAATATGGAGATGGTGAAGGCAGTTATTGCCGCTGCAGAGGAGCTGTGTGCACCGGTTATGCTGCAGACAACGCCATCCACAGTGAAGTACGGTTCCCTGGATACCTATTTTGGGATTGTTGCAGCAGAGGCAAAAAAGGCCACGGTTCCCGTATGCCTTCACCTGGATCACGGCAGCAGTTTTGAACTGGCGGTTCAGGCAATCAAGGCGGGATATACTTCTGTCATGATCGATGGTTCACACGAGAATTTTGAGGACAATATTGCTGTCAGCAAAAAAGTTGTAGATGTAGCGAAAGCATGTGGCATTCCGGTGGAAGCGGAGCTTGGAAAAGTCGGCGGCAAAGAAGATGACCTGGAGGCAGAGGCGGATACAAATACAGACCCTGCAGAAGCAAAAGAATTTGCAGAGAGGACCGGTGTTTCTTCCCTTGCAATTGCAATTGGAACGGCCCACGGATTCTATGCAGGCACACCGGTACTGGATAAGGAAAGAGTCTCCGAGATCAAAAAAGTTGTTTCGGTTCCTCTTGTTCTTCACGGGGCATCCGGGCTCAGCGATGAGGATGTCAGGGAATGCGTGGAGCGCGGTATGTGCAAAGTGAATTTTGCCACAGAGCTGCGGGTTGCTTATACGGATGCAGGCAAAAAACTTCTGGCAGAGAAGCCGGATACATTTGATCCGAAGAAGCTTGGCACTGTAGGTATGGAGGCAGTGAAGAATCTGGTAATGGAACGCATGAAAGTATGCGGATGTGATCATAAAGTAAGATAGTGTGTAACAGTTCAGAACCATGAATGGTTACAAAATAGTTCCCTTTGTGTACAGCATCGGGACGGATAAGGCGGGGATGACCATGGCAGCTACGATCAAGGATATTGCAAAGAAAACCGGACTTGGCCTTGCAACCATTTCTTCTTATTTAAATGGCGGGAATGTAAGAGAACAGAACCGGATTAAGATAGAGGAAGCAATAGAAGAGCTTCATTTTGAGGTCAACGAAGTGGCAAGAGGCCTGAAGACAAATAAGACGAAGATGATCGGGATTATTATCCCGGAGTTGAACAATATTTTCTGTGCCGAGATTATAACGGAGGTAGAAGATCAGCTCAGAAGCCATGGATATGCAACCCTGATCTGCGACTGCCGTACGGACGAGAGACGCGAGGAGGAGGCAGTGGAGTTTCTGTTTCACAGGCGCGTGGACGGCCTGATCATTATGCCCTCCGGAAAACAGGGGAAATACCTGAACAAGTTTATCCGGGCGGGGAAACCTGTTGTACTGATTGACCGAAAGATTAAGGGCATAGAATGTGACTGCGTACTGGTGGACAATGAAGGCGCTGCCAGGGATGCGGTAGAGCGGCTGCTCGGGGCAGGGCACAGGGAGGTCGGCATGATAGCCGGTCCGGAAGAGATCTACACAGCAGAAGAGAGGTACCATGGCTACTGCAAAGCCATGGAGAATGCCGGGATTCCTCTGGATGAGAACCTGGTAGTCCGGGGGGACTATACGATTGAGGGCGGTGCGGCGGCCATGAAGGAACTGGTCAGGAGAAATCCGGATATGTCCGCTGTATTCGTATCCAACTATGAAATGACCATGGGGGCGATTATAGAGGTCAACGAACTGGGAATCGAGATACCGGGGCAGCTCTCTTTTATCGGTTTTGACAACGTGGAGTTTGCCAAGGCGAGTATTCCAAAGCTGAGTATTGTGACCCAGCCGACAGAGGAGATTGCAGGCCGCGTGACTGAGCTGATGCTGAGAAGGCTGGAAAAGGCCGGGGCGGAGGAAGAAAAAGAGACTGTGAAGTTAAAGACGAGTTTTGTAGAAGGAAAATCTGTCGTGTGACAGAGTTTCTTTACATAAGAACCGAAACGTTACGAAATAAAGAGCGGTATTTCATTCACGCTTTTAGATAAAGCGAATGGTAAGTTGCGGTTTACCGGCTTGCCTGTGAAGAGTAGCACTGGTATGGGAGGTAGAAATGGAACAATATTTATTGGGAATTGATATAGGCACCAGCGCCTGTAAGATTGCCGTGTTTAACCGAAAAGGACAGGTGACCGCTGCTGCAAACGGTGATTATCAGGTGTATTACCCTCATCCGGGCTGGGCAGAACAGAATCCGGAAGAGTGGTGGGAGGCCGTGTGCCTGGCAGTGAAGGAAGTGTTATCCAAAGGCAGTATCCGGCCGGAACAGATTGCCGGTGTGGGGATTGACGGCCAGAGCTGGTCGGCAATCGCTGTGGACCGGGCTGGAAATGTACTGACCAATACACCGATCTGGATGGACACCAGAGCCGCGGACATCTGTGAGGAATTGAATAAAAAAATCGGTGCAGACAAGATATTCGGACTTTCCGGAAATTCGCTGCAGCCGTCATACACAACAGCTAAGATTATCTGGTATCAGAGAAATCTGCCGGAGGTCTATGCACGTACATATAAGATTCTGCAGTCCAACAGCTATATTGCCTATAAACTGACAGGTGAGATGACGCAGGATCTTTCCCAGGGATATGGCCTGCACTGCTTTGATATGCACACAGGAACATGGAATACAGACATGTGTGAAAAGCTTGGTATTTCTGCAGAACTTCTGCCTGAAATCCATCCGTGCCATGAGGTGATAGGGCAGGTCACAGAAAAGGCAGCGGCAGAAAGCGGACTGGCTGCAGGGACACCGGTTGTGGCCGGAGGGCTGGATGCGGCATGCGGAACCCTGGGAGCAGGTGTTATCCATCCTGGAGAGACACAGGAACAGGGCGGCCAGGCAGGCGGTATGAGCATCTGTACGGATACATATCAGGCAGACCCGAGGCTGATTCTTGGATATCATGTGGTTCCGGGACAATGGCTTCTCCAGGGAGGCACCACTGGCGGCGGGGGTGTTATGAGATGGCTGGAACAGCAGTTTGGGGACTACGAGAGGGCAGAAGGAAAAAGACAGGGGAAAAGCTCCCTTACACTATTCAACGAGATGGCGGAGAAGGTTCGCCCGGGAAGCGACGGGACGGTATTTCTGCCGTACATGTCGGGTGAGCGTTCCCCGATCTGGGATCCGGATGCAAAGGGGGTTTTTTACGGGCTGGACTTCAGCAAGACAAAGGCACACTTTATCAGGTCTGCCATGGAGGGGGTGGCATACGCTCTGAAGCATAACCTTGATGTAGCGGAGGAAGCAGGAGCAAAAGTCAGCGTACTTCGAGCGATGGGCGGTTCGGCCAATTCACTGCTCTGGACACAGATCAAGTCTGATATTACAGGTAAACCCATTATCGTGCCTTCCTCGGATACGGCGACAACACTCGGCGCCGTGATGCTGGCAGGTGTGGGCGTTGGCATGTATGAAAGTTTTGAGGAGGCGGTTGCTCTGACGGTGGAGAACCAGCGGATCCACGAACCGAATCCGGACAATGCAGAAGTATACGAAAAGAATTATCAGATCTATCTGGAACTATATCATAATTTAAAAGAAACAATGAAGAAAACAGGAGGCAGGTAAAAATGAAAGCAGCAGTAGTATGTGCAAACGAGGATGTACAGTATCAGGATCACGAGGAGCCGCAGGCAGGTCCGGGCGAAGTCAAGGTCAGGGTGAAGGCTTCCGGAATCTGCGGCTCTGATATTCCAAGAGTACTTCATAACGGCGTGCATTTCTATCCCATCGTACTGGGCCATGAGTTCTCAGGAGACGTGGTGGAAGTAGGAGAAGGCGTCACAAAGGTAAAGGTTGGGGACAGAGTTTCCGGAGCGCCGCTTCTTCCGTGCATGAAGTGCGATGACTGCCAGAACGGCAACTTCTCACTCTGCAAGCATTACAGCTTTATCGGATCCAGGCAGCAGGGCAGCAATGCAGACTTTGTTGTCGTACCGGAACAGAATGCGGTTGTATTCGATCCAAGTATCTCCTATGAGCAGGGGGCAATGTTTGAGCCTTCCACAGTTGCACTGCACGGCCTTCTTCAGAATGATTATCAGGGCGGACAGTATGTGGCAATCCTGGGTGGGGGAACGATCGGAATGTTCACAATGCAGTGGGCAAAGATCTTCGGTTCTAAAAAAGTAGTTGTATTCGATATCAGCGATGAGCGGCTGGAACTTGCAAAACGTCTCGGCGCAGATGAAGTGATCAATACAACAAGAGAGAACTTTATGGAAGAAGCAATGGCAGTGACTGGCGGCAAGGGTTTTACATATGTATATGAGACTGCCGGACAGGCGCCTACAATGTATATGGCCTTTGAACTGGCGGCAAATAAGGCGCACGTATGCTTTATCGGTACCCCACATGTGGATCTGACCTTCACTCCCGCAATGTGGGAGAATATGAACCGCAAAGAATTCAAGCTGACAGGTTCCTGGATGTCCTACAGTTCTCCATTCCCTGGGAAAGAGTGGGAATTGACGGCACATTATTTTGCAACAGGGCAGCTGAAATTTGATCCGGGATTTATTTATAAGAAGATGCCTATGAGTCAGGCGCAGGAAGCATTCCAGATGTTTAAGACACCGGGGAGGGTAAAAGGAAAAGTTCTGTTGATGAATGAGGATTAATCATAACTGTTCATGGTTTTGAACAGATACGATTAGGCAAAGCTTGGGAGGGCTGGAAACATGATACTTACAGTCACATTAAATGCGGCAATTGACAAGAGATATGTAGTGGAGGGATTTCAGACAGGAGAGGTAAACCGTGTCAGGGAATGCGCCTATACACCGGGAGGCAAGGGCCTTAACGTTTCCAAGCCGGCTGCCATTGCGGGAGCACAGGTAATTGCAACCGGATTTGTCGGCGGGCATGCGGGAGCTTATATAGAAGATTCTCTGAAACCATTCGGAATTGAAAGTGCATTTTACCACATGGACGCAGAAAGCAGATCCTGTATCAACATCTGGGATGAGGTGAACCATGTGCAGACAGAATTTCTGGAGCCGGGTTTTACCGTGTCTGAGGAAGATTTCAGTGGATTTCTGGAGAAATTTAAGGGGCTGGCGGCCGAAGCAGATGTTGTGGCAATGTCAGGGAGTGTTCCGAAAGGACTGGACGGAACTGCATATCAGAAGCTGGTTCGAGTCTGCAGGGATGCCGGCAAAAAGGCGATCCTGGATACAAGCGGGAAGCTGCTGGAGATGGGGATAGAAGCAAAACCAACCATGATAAAGCCAAATCTGGATGAGATCCGGATGCTGACAGGAAAAGAATGTGAGAATTTTAATGACATGGTGGAGGCGGCTAAGCGGATCCACAACGATGGCGTGGAGATTGTAGCCGTATCTCTTGGCGGCGAAGGCTCATTCGTTGTTTGCAGCGAAGGCATTTTCCGTGCAGAGGTTCCTAAGATTGATGCGGTGAATACTGTGGGATGCGGCGACTCTATGATTGCCGGGTTTGCCCTGGGACTGAGCGAGGGGCTTTCTATGGAAGGTGTTTTGAGAAAGGCAAGTGCAATTTCAGCTGCGGCGGCTCTGAGAGAAGAGACGGGTTTCTTTGTAAAAGAAGATATGGAGCGCATTTTCCCGGAGATCCGGATTATAAAGATGAAATAGGTGAAATATATGGATTATACATTGAAAAATGAGTGCCTGGAAGTCCGGTTTACGACGAAGGGCGGAACCCTTACTTCTATAAAAGACAGTAAGGGCACCGAATATCTCTGGCAGGGGGATGCGAAGTACTGGTCCGGTCAGGCTCCGGTGCTGTTCCCGATCTGCGGAAGCATCCGGGATGATCGGGCAAAGACCCTGGACGGGAAGGAACTTGCAATGCCAAGACACGGAATTGTGAGAAAAGAAGAGTTCATGATGGAACGTATCACGCAGGATGAGATTATCTTTTCTATAGAAAATACCGAAAAGATGCTGGACCAGTTTCCCTACCCATTCAGGCTGTATGCAAAGTTCAGAATGGAGGAAGATACAGTCCGTGTGACCTATGCAGTTGAAAATACGGGAGATACACGTATGCCGTTCTTTATCGGCGGCCATCCGGGAATTCGCTGTCCTCTGGACGAGGGAGAAGACTATTCGGATTATCAGATTGTGTTTGAAAAGGCAGAATATTGTACGATACCCACTCCTGTGACCGAGACCGGCCTGATCGATATGGAGCACAGGACCTGCATATTAAAAAGAGAAAAATGTCTCGGTCTGGAGCACAGCCTGTTCCACAAGGATGCTGTCATACTGGATGAACTGGAGTCCAGAAAAGTGCGTTTCTGCCATAAGGAGAAAGATAAGGGGATCGAACTGGCCTTTGAACAGTTCCCATATCTCATACTCTGGTCCACGGCAAATGACGGCCCGTTTGTAGCCATGGAGCCATGGAGCGGCCTTTCCACATGCAGTGACGAGGACGATGTGCTGGAGCATAAGCGCAATGTCAGCTTTGCGGAACCCGGAGAGACAAAAGAGTTTACATATACAATAAGCATTTTGTAAAAATTCCCGTATACTTATGCGGTGAAAATAATAAATGAAAGAAGGAGACAAAAAAATGGGAGAATTTATTAACCCGGCAGATGTGCCAAAAGTGAAACTTTATACAGGCGAAGAAGTACCATGTGTAGGAATGGGAACATTCGGTTCTGACAGATTTACACCACAGCAGGTGTCCGATGCGGTAGCAGGTGCAATCCGGTGCGGATACCGCATGTTCGACTGTGCAGCATGCTATGGAAATGAAGACCAGATCGGGGAGGTTTTCAAAGCTGCATTTGACGAAGGCGTAGTAGAGCGTAAAGAGCTTTATATTATGACAAAAGTATGGAATGACATGCACGATAAAGTAGAGGAATCCTGCAGAAAAAGTATTGTTGACCTGCAGTGCGATTATATCGATATGTTCTTTATCCACTGGCCGTTCCCGAACTATCATGCACCAGGGTGTGACGTGGATTCCAGAAATCCTGATTCCAGACCGTTCAGCGTAGAAGAATTTATGAGTACATACAGACAGTGCGAGTCACTGGTAGAAAAGGGACTGGTTCGTCATATCGGTATCTCCAACATGACGATCCCGAAACTGGAAGCCGTACTGCCGCTCATGAAGATCATGCCGGCAGCATGCGAACTGGAACTTCACGTGTGCTTCCAACAGCAGGAATTATTCGATTATCTTGTGGCTCATAACATCCAGCCGGTAGGCTTTATGCCGTTAGGCTCCCCGCAGAGACCGGAGAGGGATATGTGTCCTGAGGATGTCGCTGACCTTCAGACACCGGAAATGCAGGAGATTGCAAAAGCACATGGCGTCCACCCGGCCCTGATCGCACTGAAATGGGCCCATCAGAGAGGACAGATCCCGATTCCATTCTCCGTACATGAAGTGGAATACGTAAGCAACTTAAAATGCATGTTGAAAGACCCGCTCACAGACGAGGAAATGACTAAAATAGCGACCCTTGAGAGAAATAACAGGCTTGTAAAAGGGCAGGTATTCTTATGGGAAGGCGCAGACGACTGGCATGATCTCTGGGATGAGGATGGGGTGATTGTGACTCTGTAAGTAGGCCGCCTGTCGTGAGTCTGACGGGGAGGGAGCGCAGGACACATCCGGGCATTTCGGATGCGGGGCATTTGCGCAGAACCACTAATAGCAAAATCGTGCCATTACATGGAACCACCGGCATTCACCGTGGAATTCTGATGAATTCCACGGCTCAGGCCGGCTTTGAATCTGCTTCGGAAGCAGATTCAATCCATGTGATGGCACGATTTTGCTATAAGTGGTTCTATGCGCGCATTCTACGCATCCGAAATGCCCGGATGTGTCCTGCGCTCCCTCCCCGTCAGACTCACGGCAGGCTGGGTGCATCCAGACGGGAGGACGCAATCACGGGAGGGGCCTCTGGGCGGGAGAGGGGGATCGGGGGGCGGATTCTTGATTTGATGGCTGGGGGATTTATTGTGCTGAATTCAGATAGTTTTGTGATATGAACTTTAATGCTCGGCTTGTAGAGTGTATAATGATTATAATAAAGAAAATTTGAAGCCAATTATAATAATATTAAGTTAAATGTTTTCGAATGCTAAAAAGAAAATGGGCTTTCTGAACAGGAAAGACAGATGGCTGATTTTTTATACGGTGTTATTGTACATAGCAATTATTAGTACATCGAATAATTGCTGTGTACTAGTTGGAGGTATATTATGAGGCATATAATAGCGGTTGAATTTAAAAACAGCGTCTGGAATGTGCGTTTCTTTGCCGGTGTGCTGCTGATTCTGGCCGCTGCGCTGATATCGGAACAGCTGTACCTGCAGTTTCTGATAGATGCAGGCGGCTCACAGGAAGGACCGGGATGGTTTTTGGCATATTCGTTTTGTTCCAATGGCACAAATACCCTTCTTTTTGTCCCCATAGCCGTTACTTTTGCGGCAGGGGGAGATGCGGAGATGGAGCTTCGCAGCAGGTTTGCCCTGTTTAGCTGCGTGCGTTCGGGGAAAAAGAAGTATCTTGTGGGAAAGGCAGCAGGATTGATTCTTTCCGGTGGATTTATGCTCTGTTTTGCTATGCTGCTTATGCTGGGAATTAGCTGCATTGGTTTTGGTCAATTTCCGATACTGAGTGACCATGGACCCGCATTTTCCGAACTTCTATTGAAAGTATTAGTAAGTTTTCCGAGGGGATTTTTAAATGGTGCCCTGTGGGCTATGGTGGGCGGTCTTGCCGCAGTAGTGACGCGGAACCGGTATCTGGCATATGCGGTACCGTTTATCCTGTATTATGTGCTGAGCGTATTTCAGGAAAGGTACTACCGGGCGTTGTTTTTTCTGAATCCCAGATATTGGATGGCTCCGGTTTATTACAGTGACCTTTTCTGCATTGTGGCATTGCTGATACTTTGTGTCTTTACCGGCCTTCTGTTTATGTGGGCATTGAAAAGGAGGCTGGATTATGCGTGATGTAAGACAGGCTTTTCAAATTGCGGGACAGAATTTCTCCGGGTGGAGACGGAGCCCGCGGATCTGGATGACATTCATACTGGCGCTGGTGCTGTGCCTGATGCTGTCAAATCAGGTCGTCTCCTATGCAGTGCAGTATGAATCGGTTCTGCAGATACTTGAGCCTTTTATCTGGACCTACGGGGATGCCACTTCTGTGATGCTTTCCTCGCTTTTACTGGTACTGCTGTTCGCGGATATGCCCTTTGTAAGCCAGATGACGCCATACTGGCTGATTCGTACAAAGCGGAGCGTCTGGCTGGCAGGACAGGTGATCTATGTGGTTCTGACAACGGTGATCTATAATCTTTTTTTACTGGCTGTACTGGGGATTATGGGGGCACCCTTTTCCTTTACAGGTAATGTATGGAGTGAGACGGCGGCAATGCTCGGATATGGAGGCGGGGAGAATGTTACGGTTCCGGTATCCGTGAAGACCATGGAAATCTCCACGCCTTATTACTGTGCCGCTGTTGTGTTTTCACTTATGCTTCTGTATTCACTCTTTATTGCTGTCCTAATGCTGCTTTTGAATCTGATGGGCGGAAATGCGGCAGGCGTGCTGGGGGCTTTTGCGGTGAATCTGTATGGATTCCTGTTGAATCCTTCTATCTTTCACCGGATTTTTCATTTCACAGGAAATCTGGAATACCGGGCAAATGTGCTGTGCGGCTGGCTGTCGCCTCTGAATCATGCCACGTTCCCCATGCATAATTTTGGCTATGATTATCTGCCAAGGGTGCAGGTGAGTGCGGGAATTTTTCTGGTGCTGATTGTGGGGCTGATTTTCCTGGCGGGAAGAAGAATGAGAAGCTATAATTTTTCTTTTATCCGGGTGGACGAATGATGAAATGGCCAAATGAGTGGTGCGGCAGTGAGGCGATACAGAAGGAAAGGAGTACAAGATGGAGAGTGCGGTCAGGCTGGAAAATTTATCAAAATCATTTAAAAAAGAGAAGGTCTTAAGGGGAATCACGCACAGCTTTGAAAAGGGGAGGATCCATGGAATCATGGGATTTAACGGTTCTGGAAAAACAGTCATGTTCAAGTGTATCTGTGGATTCTTAAAGCCGGACGGCGGCGCCGTATGGGTGGATGGCAGGCAGATTGGCAAAGAGGTGGATTTTCCGGAATCCGCGGGCATGATTATAGAGAGTCCGGGATTCCTGCCCGGGCTAAGCGGATTTGCCAATTTGAAGCGGCTGGCTGCCTTGAAAAGGCTGATTACAGACGAAGAGGTGCGGGAGGCAATCCGGACAGTAGGGCTGGACCCGATGTCTAAAAAGAAAGTGGGGCAGTACTCTCTTGGGATGAGGGAACGCCTTGGTATTGCACAGGCAATCATGGAGAAGCCCAATCTGTTAATCCTAGATGAGCCGTTTAACGGGCTGGATAAGCGGGGGGCGGAGGAAGTCTGCGTTCTGCTGGACGAGATCAGAGCGCAGGGCAGGACCATTCTGCTTGCAGCCCATAATATGCTGGAAATAGATCGGCTCTGTGATACAATCAGTGAGATGGACGCGGGGGTGTTGACGCAGGTGAAATGATCTGGTTTTTCCGGTGTTTCCGCCAGAGCGATCAGAGTGAGGATGCGTAGAAACTGCCGGCAGTTTAAATGCCAGAGGGACCGTTTATCTGCCGGATATAGTATAGGACATATAAAATTCCCCGGGCCGCCGAAACAATAATCCGGCGGTCTGGGGAACTTTACTGTGAACAACATGCTGCGTATGATATAGGTGGCTTTACTTACACATTGCTGGCATCGTTTAATTCAAACAAATTTCCTTCCGGGTCTCTGAAATAAGTACAGCGCATCCCCCAAGCTTCAATGTATTGTGGCTCCCCAAGAAATGCCACTCCCGCTTCTTTCAGACGCAGATAGTCTCCATCCAGGTCAAGCGTGGGAATCACTGCCGCAACGGTATCCGGCTGCGTGGTGGCTGCCGGCTGCTCATATCCCTGAAACATCGGCATGGCTTCGCCTGCAAAGATAGCAAAGCAGGGCGCTGTACCGCTGCTCGTGGCAAAAGAGGTATAAGGCCCGCTTCGGTCACCCCAAACCGGCGTTAAGCCGATTTTTTCTGTGTAAAAATCAAAGCATTCTCCATAGTTTTTCCGTACCAGAATACGAATTGTTGTCTCGTTAAATTTCATTTCAATGATTCCTCTCTTTCTATTTAGCGCTGTAGAAATATTATAGATTTAAAACTTGGCTATTTCACTGTAAAAATCGGACATATTAGTTTTGTATTCCTGCGGCGTAATATTACATACCATTTTGAAATCTCTCACAAAGTGGGAGACATCATAATACCCCAGTTTCTCAGAGATTAAAGCCAAAGTGCTTGTCTTTTCATTTAGAAGCTGAATGGATTTATTTATTCTCACTAACCTGGAAAAGGATTTCATACTCATGCCGAGACATTGATTAAACAGCCTGTTCAGATGTCTTGAACTATAAAAAACACTATTTGAGATTTCCATGGAAGGCGCAGCCCCCTCCATTTGAATGATATATTTAACAGCCAGCGAAAGCTTCTCGGGATATGGAAATCGAATATTCAGAATCAATGTCTCTTCAAATTCAAGCAATAATTCATCCGCAGATAAAGAAGATCCGAAAATACTATGCATTGCAATATCAAATGTATCATCAATGGATGAAAACGGCACAATCTTATCCGTCAGTTCCTTTTGATTTATCTTAGAAAATGGAAAAAATCCCGCCGGTTGGAATTCAATAATAAAAATAACATCACATTTATTGGCAATATCGCCAACTCTAACCGGCCTTGTGGTTGGTCCAAATAAAAAGCTGTGAAGCCTGCCATTATAATAAAATAGCACAAGCGTAACACTGCCATGAGGCATAATTGTATAGTGATCAGAGAACATAGCTTTATCAGGAAAAGTGATTGTGAAATTGGATATCAAATTCCTGAGCTCCTCACACGGAAGCAGATAGGCAAATTTACCTTCACGAATAAGTATCTCCCTATCTTCAGATATAGACCTTAAACTACTTTTATCAATCATTATCCCTTTTGTCCCTTTCAATTATTAAATGAATCAATCTTAATTTATATCATACATGTTATTTAAGTTTATTAAAAGAAGTTGAGTCTATTTCCCTTTCTAGGAAGAAGATGGAAAGGTGGAATCCCCATTTCTGTTATTGGCAATAATAGACAAAAAAACACGGAGTGATTGTATAAAACTACCAAAATATTCCAAATACATTGAGAATGGATGTAAATTGTGATATACTACTACTATACCAAACCGAAACGTTTCGGTTTCAAACTTGACTTTAAACTTTGGTGCAGATTAAGAAAAATAAGAGATTTTTTTGTGGAAAAACCGAAACGTTTCGGATGTGCAGAGCTATTATTTTAAGAGAGGAGTGAGAACATATCATTTGTAATCCTGTTTTAGGGGAGACGTAAGAATGTGGGGAAATTTGAAGTTTTGGTATAGGTTGGACCTGAAAAATGTGAAAGGAACGGATAAATTATGAAAAGGATCATTAAAAAAGGAATTGCGTTTATTGCAGCGGGAGCTATTACGTTAACAGCGGCGCTTCCTGCAACGAGTATTAAAGCCGAGGACACTACAGGAAGAGAAGCGGCAACACAATTTATGGATTGCTTTTTACCCATGCCCATTGTAGAAGAATTATCAAACGATTGCTGGGGAACCACTGCGGTGGGGCCGCGAGATCAGGGGAATGGGCTGGAAGACAGAGACTTGTCGGACTATTCTTATTGGGACGGCGGAATAATTAAAGATGACGATTCCGGAAAGTATTATATGTTTGCCAGCAGATGGGATAATGAAAGTGGGCATAACGGTTGGATGCATTCCGATGCCATCTATGCCACCAGTGATAACTTTTATGGTCCATATACGGATCAGGGAAAATTATGGCCGGATGATGCTGACGGATCCGGACACAATGTCTTCCCATTTAAGTTAAGTGAAAGTGATCCTCTGTATGGGGAGTATAAATACGCGGTTGTTACAAGCGATGCTTTCAAAAACAGCGATAAGGTAAATGGCGCAATCCATGTGTCCAAAAGCCTGGATGGTCCATGGATATCTCTTGGCATCATGCAGGGCAAAGATGGGGCAGATTTGTACAAGTCTAACATCTGCATTATTGTGAGACCTGACGGAAAATATGAGACAATTAACCGGAATGGAGATATCTGGACGGCTGATACGATTGAAGGACCATGGACCGTTGAGTCAAACGGCCTGTGGTGGAATGTGGAAGGAATGCCTACAAGTAATGTGGAAGATCCGGTTATGTGGTATTCTGACGGTCTGTATCACTGTATTGCTAATAAGTGGGATGCCCGTCAGGCTTATTATCTGACATCTGAAGACGGACTGACTAACTGGGTGCGGCATTCAGGAATAGCGTACACACCGACACAGACATTTTTAAGTTATGAGGATGGAACAGAAAATAACTGGACCAAATTGGAAAGGCCCAATGTATATATTGAGGACGGACAGTTAAAAGCTTTCTTATTTGCGGTAATCGATGTACAGAAAGAAGAGGATCACGGCGGTGACGACCATGGGAGCAAGGTTATTATTGTACCGTTTGACGGAGAAAAATTAAAAGAGTTCGCAAAGACGGATGTATATGTTGATCCCTTAAAAAACAGGGCAGGAATTACTCCGATAGCTGACAGTACGGTTCAGTCATGGGGAAATGAAAATGGAAAGAATTATGGTGGTGAAACATTCCTCCAACTCCAGAAAAATAACAGCCAGGGAATATTTGGAGAAGGGACAAGACCTGACAGCGGTTATGACTGCAAAATTTCGTTTATAAAATATGACATTTCCGAGTTCGAAGAGGGAAGTATAGACAGTGCTGTATTATCTCTGGTCTTCGAGGGATCATATGGTGCAAAGACGGATGAAGATAGTATACAGGCCGTATTAGCAGATTCAGAATGGACAGAAGGAATCGGAATAGAGAATGTAAACGGCAATCAGGCTGATGAAGGCACACTGATATGGGGAAATCAGCCGACATTACACTATGATCCGGAGGATATGGAGAATACAGTTGCTGCTTCAGCAGCATTTGCAACAGATGTTTCTCCTGTTGAAGTAAAACTGGATGTGACTAAATTAGTAAAACAGTTCAGAGAGAGTAATCCAGATGAAAATATAATTACTATGGCGCTTTGTGATACAGAGGGGAACAGACTCCATATTGGAAGCCGGGAAGGCGGAGAAACGCGGGTACCTAAACTGAGCATTCATACCTCAGTATCTGAAATAAACGTTACAGGTGTTACGGTAACACCGGACAAGCTGGAGCTTGAAGTGGATGGCCAGCAGCAGATTTCGGCCGAGGTTGCACCGGCCGATGCTGCTAACAAAAATGTTACATGGACACCAAAGGACAGTAGTATAGCAGAAGTTGATAACACGGGAATGGTGACGGCAAAGTCAGCAGGGACTACTATGATTACGGCTAAAACAGAAGATGGCGGTTTTGAGGCTTCCTGTGAGGTTACGGTAACTGAAAAGGCACCGGAGGAGATTGCGGTGACGGGTATTACGATTGATCCTGCGGAACTTACCCTGAAGACAGGATATGTTGAAAAGCTGAATGCAGAAGTGCTTCCAGCCGATGCCACAAATAAAAATATCGAGTGGGTTTCTGAGAACAAAGAAGCAGCAGAAGTAGACAGTGAAGGGAATGTTACTGCAAAGGCGCCGGGAACAACGGTAGTGACAGCGAAAACAGAAGACGGAGGCTTTAAAGCTGAGTGTACCGTTACGGTAGAAGAGAATGCACCGGAGATCGTGAAAGTAACCGGAGTTACTCTTACACCAGCGGAACTTGCATTAAATACAGGTGAATCCGGAAAGCTGACGGCTTCTGCTGCACCAGAAAACGCTGCTAATAAAAATGTAACATGGGTATCTGAAGACAGCAGTATAGCAGAAGTGGATGCGAACGGCAACGTGACGGCAAAAGCGGCAGGCGTTACAACAGTTACAGTAAAGACGGAGGATGGTAATTATACAGCAGGCTGCAAGATCACTGTAAAAGCAAAAAATGCGGGAAATAATAACAACAATAACAGTAATAACAACAATACAGTGAACGGTGATAAAAATAAACCGGCTTCTAATAACGGAACTACAGTTAGTACGGTAAAAACAGGCGATACCACCAGCATCATGTTCACTATAGTTTTACTGGCTGGTGCAGCAGCAGTAAGCATTGGCTGTGTAGTGATTAGAAAAAAAGGAAAGAGCAGAAGGTAAGACGGATCAGTGCTAAAACATTGAGAAAGCCTAAAAAAGTGCGCAAATTGGAGAAATCTATTTGCGCACTTTATTTTAAACCATAATAAGGAACCTGCTGTTCAAAGCTGCCGCTTTCCCGCCCTCCACAATTTTCCCGCCCCAACCCTCTTCCCCTGGGGAGGAACTTGTTGTATACTAATTTTAAGTATGTCAACGCAAAATATGCTCATACGGGAGGAAAAAGCAGTGTACAAAGTTTTACTGGTAGATGACGAAATCCTTGTGCGCGAGGCGATCGGTGCAAAGATTGAATGGGAACAGCTGGGGTTTGAGCTGGTTGGGGATTGTGAGAACGGCAAGGCTGCGATTGAGTTTTTAAAAGAGACACAGGTTGATGTGGTGCTTACAGATATCTGTATGCCCTATATCGACGGTATGGGGCTGAGTAAGTATATTTACGAGAATCTGCCTCAGACTACGACAATTATTTTCAGCGGATACAGTGATTTTGAATATGCCAAGCAGGCAATCCAGTATAAGGTTGCCGAGTATATACTGAAGCCGGTTACTGCAAAGGAATTGTCTGAAGTGCTGAGTCGGATCAGGGAGAAGCTGGACAGCGAGAGACAGCAGGAACAGAAGATGGATGAACTGACGAAGGTTTATCAGAGTTATACGAAGAATGAGGCCCTGATCATATCCAGGGCGCTTTCACGACTGATCAGGGGAACCCAAGACGTGGAGACAAGCCTTCGGGAACTGGAAGAGTTTGGCATTACAATTAAAGGGGCGTCTTACCGGGTAGCGGCAGTGGACATTGATGTATACTCGGATTTATACGAAATTGACGATGAGCTGAAGAAAGAGAGTGCGCTGATGTCTTTTGTTGTGGAGAATATCAGCAATGAAATTGTGAATAACCATAATGCAGGACTGGCATACCGGGATTCCGACAACAGGGTATGTATCCTTTTTCTTACAAATAAACCAAAAGAATTTGCAAACGAAGTGAATATCATTTGCCGGGAGATTAAAGATACGGTTTATGATGCGATGAAACTGAGTGTTTCCATGGGCATAGGGGTTTATGTCACGTCACTGGGGGAACTTTCCAAATCTTACGATTCTGCCACGGGTATCCTGAAGTTCCGCTATACCCAGGGCAGCGGTATGCTATTTGACTGTGAACAGGTTCCGCCGGCCGGCAATCCGATGGAGCTGGAACAGGATTTTAAAGATATTTCTGCAGCAGTCAAAGCAAAGGATGAAGCGATTCTTTATGAAGTTCTGGATCATGTTGAGAGTTGGATGAAATCCGGGTATGTCAGCAGAAACAAGGCGGTGGCTTACCTCCACCAGGTACTTCGCATCATCTCTTTGACGGTGCAGGAGACGGTTGAGGATTTTTCGCTGAAAGATTCGGACATATCCGGCATTACTGATGCAAGGAATCTGGAAAAGGCCATGAAGCTGATCCGGGAATATGCAGCCAGAGGAATGGAGGCAGTAAGTGCTGTCGGGCAGACAAGCGCAGAGCGCCTGGCAGTTCTGGCGATGGACTATATCAAAGAAAATTACAGCAATCAGGATCTGGGGCTGAATGACATCTGTGAGTATCTGAACATCAGCACCAGCCGGTTCAGCAGCATTTTCAAGGAGGCCACGGGGAAGACGTTCACCGAAGTTCTCACCGGAGTCCGCATGGACCGGGCAAAGCAGCTTCTGCGTCAGACAAGCCTGAAGAATTATGAGATTGCAGAGAAAGTGGGGTTCAGCGATCCTCACTATTTCAGCATTGCATTTAAGAAAATGACAGGAAAAACTCCGAAGGAGTATGCCAGGGAGAGCTAATACATGAAGAAAGAACGTGAATCCAGGACGGTATTTGGCAGATTTAAAAGTATCCAGAGCACAATTATGGTTTCCTTTTCCGTGCTGATGGTGATTGCAGTGCTGATCTTCCTGTTTATTGCATTGAATTTTACAAAGAATACAATCTATGAAAATTCAATCGATTTTACTTCTCAGATTATTAAGCAGGTGAACTATGATATCGATTCCTATATGGATTATATGCTGAATATATCTTCGATTGTTGCGGCAAACAGCGACGTGGCGAATTATCTGTATAATACGCAGCAGTCGGAAGAAGAGATGGCAGCGGAAAAAGAACGTATTATCCCCCTGTTTAAAACGATACGGAACAGCAGGAACGATATTTATAATATTGCGGTGGTGGCAGACAACGGGCGCAGTATTTTAAATGAGGATGAGGATGAGTTTACAGAATATATTGACATCCGGGAGCAGAGCTGGTATCAGGCGGCTCTGACGTCAAAGAAGGGAATCGCCATTTCTTCTTCCCATGTGCAGAATGCCATAAAGAGCAGTTACAAATGGGTCATTACCTTGAGCAGGCCCCTGAAAAACTACCAGACCGGCGAAAACGCCGGAGTATTTTTTGTAGATCTCAACTACAATGCCATCAGTTCTCTGTGCAGCAATAATAATATCGGCAACAGCGGATATATCTTTATTCTGGACGAAGAGGGGAATATAATCTATCATCCGAAGCAGCAGCTGATGTATGGCGGCCTGAAGACGGAGAATATAGATGAGATCATGTCCAGTACGGAGGACCATTTTCAGTCCAGGGAAGGGGATAAGCTCTATACCATTTCAAAATCAGACGTGACAGGCTGGACGGTTGTGGGTGCTGCCTATACATCGGAGCTTTTGAAAAATAATAAGCAGGCGCAGATGCTTTATCTGTTGGTTGCAGGTGTGCTTCTGCTGGGGGTTATTGTGATATCCAGCATTATTTCCCGGGAGATTACAAAACCGATCCGTCAGCTCAGGGATTCCATGAGCATGGTGGAGGCAGGCCAGTTTGACAAAGCGAATGTACCGGTTACCGCGGCAAATGAGGTAGGAAGTCTGAGTAAATCCTTTAACGTTATGACAGAGCGCATCCATACACTGATGGAGCAGAATGTATACGAACAGAAGCAGAAACGCAAGAATGAGCTGAAAGCGCTGCAGGCACAGATCAATCCGCATTTTCTTTACAATACGCTGGATTCAATTATCTGGATGTCGGAGGCGGGAAGAAATGATGAAGTTATGCTCATGACGTCAGCCCTGGCCCGTCTGCTTCGGCAAAGTATCAGCAACGACAAGGAACAGGTTACGATCTCGGAGGAGATTGAGTATGTGCGCAGCTATCTGACCATCCAGAAGATGAGATATAAAGATAAGCTGGAATATTCCATTGACGTCTCCCCGGATATTAACAATGTCATGATTATTAAGTTTGCGCTGCAGCCTATCGTAGAGAATGCAATTTATCATGGGCTGAAGTATAAAGACACGAAGGGAAATCTAAGCATCAGAGGATATGCGCGGGGCAGAAAAGCCTACATTACGATCGCGGATGACGGTGTAGGAATGGAAGAAGAAGCTCTGGAGCACATTTTTGATGAGACCAGAAAAGAACACAAATCAAACGGTGTGGGCGTGCCCAATGTGCAGAAGAGGCTGAAACTTTATTATGGTCCGGAATATGGAATATCTTATATCAGCAGGAAGGAGGTTGGAACAGTGGCTACCGTTACGGTGCCGCTGGAGGGAAGAGCAGATGAAGAAGAAATACACAAGTAAAAGAATTATAACAGGTATGTTTTTATGCTGCATTCTCACTGCGCTTTTCCTGGTCGTTTTCAGCCTGCTTCATATGCAGGATCAGGATCAGAAAGTGTATAAGATCATTTTAATTCCCAAAACGATTGATGAGAAGAATGGATTCTGGACCTCCCTGATTGCAGGCGCGGAGCTGGGGGCGGAAGAGTTCAAATCAGATATTGAGATTGTAGGCGGTAAGTCCGAAACCGATGTGGAGGGGCAGATCAAGTGCATCAAAGAAAGCATTGAAAAGATGCCGGATGCCATGCTGGTGGCACCGTGCAGCTATTCAGAGATGTCAGAGGCTCTTCAGGACGTTGTGGACAGCGGGATCAAACTGATACTGATTGATTCCGTCATAGATCGGGACATTGCCCAGGGAGTTGTTGCAACGGACAATTATCTGGCAGGCCGGGAACTGGGAGAATTTACCCGCGGACTGCTGTCAGAAAATTCTCAGATTGGTATTGTGGCCCATGTAAAGGGAGCTTCCACTGCCATAGAGCGGGAAAACGGCATGAGAGAAGGCCTGGGCGATTATGAGAAACAGGTTATGGATGTTGTTTTCTGCGGTTCATCCTATGAAAAAGCATACTCACTGACTGTGGATATGCTGAATAAATATCCGGAGATGGGTGTTATCATGGGAACAAATGAGTATGCGGCGGTAGGGGCGGCGAGAGCGGTGAAGGACCTGGGGCTTGCGGGCAGGGTCAAAGTAGTCGGTTTTGATAACTCTATTGAGGAGATTCAGCTGCTGGAAGAAGGTGTATTTCAGGGGATTATCATACAAAAGCCATTTAACATCGGATATCTGGGTGTTGAGCAGGCGGTGAATGTCCTGGACGGGAAAAAGGCTGATAAAAATGTGGATTCTGGATGCAAGATGATTACGAAAGAAAACATGTACGAAGAGGAGAATCAGAGGCTGCTTTACCCATTTACAGGACAGCAGTAAAGTATGTGGATAAGTCTGCAGTAAGAGATAAATAACATAAAAACAATAAGAAAAAGGTTAAAAAATTACGGTCGATATTTTTAGACTGTAATTTTTTAACCTTTTTCAGTAAAATTTTCAATTTAATAAAAAGTTAATAAATATTATACTATGTGTAAATCTTGATTGTAAATGTTTGTTGACTCAGTTTTCTGTTTCTTTGGTGGAAACTTCCGGGTTAAGATAAGAGTACTGAAGAGCCTTCTGGGTTTCGGTAGTAACAACCATTAGAAGGATATTACCGTTTTCAAGATACCAGACATCTCCGTAGTTGGTCTGATTCTCTGAATCATAGCCGCTTTCGCCGTAGGTATCTTCCACATCCTGATGGATTTTATCGTATACGTCCTTCAGGGCCTTCTCTTCATCTGTACCGTAAGTCCAGGCGACACACATTAGTTTATCGTTGTCGTCGAACATGTATTTTACTGTTCCCTCCTGATCAAGATAGTTCTTGGCGAACTCGTAAGTGGTTCCGTTATATATGGATTCATAGGTTGTATAGTCATCGCCTTCCTCGGCGATCACATCATCAACAGAGTTCTCCCAGGTCATCTTTGTGAATGGACATTCGACAGCCGGCGGCTGCTTTTTACATCCTGTAAGAGTGGTTGCGGCAAGAACTAAAATCAGTGATACAGAAAAAAATGTACGTAAGTGTTTCATGTTAACCTCCTTTTTGTTGCTCATGCTGAGCGGCAAGATAATCGTATTATAATCATGTTTTTCCGGAATTGCAAGAGCGGTTTCAGGGGAATGGGATATATGGCAGAGTGTGACGGGGACAAAACAGATACGTACGAGACAGCATTTGAAACAGGATGAGAGAATGAATGCAGCATCTCTGAAAGCAGCAAGATTAAAGAAGTAGGAGGAAGAAAAGTGGAAAAGATTAAACAAAATCCTTTTGTGAAAAAGGTGGGGTTTAACAGAGTTGTGTTATGCTTTGTTTTGATTCTTCTGTACGGATTCTTCTGCGCAATGACGCAGGGAGAGTTTGCAGGAATCAGCCGAATTCTGAGTGCCCTTAACTATGCATATTTTCTTGGATTTTTATCATTGGGGGTTACCTTTGTAATTGCAACAGGAGGAATTGATTTCTCCATTGGGCCGGTTATGTTCTGCTGCGCACTCGTTTCCGGATTTAGCCTCATTACATATGGAGTTCCGATGCCGTTAGTTATGGTGATCAGTATTCTGGTAGGCCTTTGTTTCGGTATCTTTAACGGCTACCTGGTAGCATACTGGTCCGTACCGTCATTCATTACTTCCATGGCAAGTATGAACATTGCCAAGGGGCTTGCATCCGTATTCACAAAGACACAGTCCGTAAGCTGGCCGCAGTCTTCAGCTGAGGGCGGATGGTACAGATATCTGGTTAAGATGGGAGATATCCCGATCGGCCTGTTTATCTTCCTTGTAGTGGCAGTTGTCTGTGCAATTATATTGAATAAGACAAAGATGGGACGTTACATCTTATCACTGGGAAGCAATAAAGAAGCAGTTAGACTTTCCGGAGTTAACGTTAAGAAATGGGAAATGACAGCATACATAATCTGCGGAGTTCTGGTTGGGATCGGAGCACTCTTCTATGTATCTGCATACACAACAGTTCAGCCTGGATATGGCGATCAGTACAACAACGAAGCGATTGCAGGATGCGTAATGGGAGGAACTTCCATGGCAGGCGGGCTTGCTTCTATCAGCGGAACCGTAATCGGTGTATTTATCATCGCTCTGCTTCAGGAAGGGATTCTGGCTCTTGGCTTCTCAAAAGATTATCAGCTTATCATTACAGGTATTATTGTTATTGTTGCAGTATTTAGTGATGTTGTCGCAAGACGCAGAAAGAACTAATAATGATACATGGAAATCTGAGAGTGAAGAAATAGAAAGGCAAGGGTAAAAGAATGGGCGAAGTTATATTAACGATGAAAGATATTGATAAATCTTTCCCAGGTGTTCATGCGCTGGACCACGTAGACCTGGAAGTCAGAAAAGGTGAAGTCCTTGCGCTGATGGGAGAGAACGGTGCCGGTAAGTCTACACTGATGAAGGTGCTGACAGGTATCTATAAAAAAGATTCCGGTACAATTACATATGAAGGAAAAGAAGTAGAATTTGCGAATACAAAAGAAGCACAGGATGCCGGTATTGTTATTGTGCATCAGGAACTGAACATGCTGGGCCATCTGACGGTTGCGCAGAACATCTTCATTGGAAGAGAGTTCAAAAAGGGCATCCGCATCGATGACAAGAAGATGAATGATGAGGCAAGAAAGCTTTTTCAGAGATTAAACATTGACATTGATCCGCGAGAGACAATGAGCAGGCTTACAGTAGGGAAGCAGCAGATGTGTGAGATTGCAAAGGCAATTTCTCATGATGCGAAGGTGATTGTATTCGATGAGCCTTCGGCTGCACTGACCGAGACGGAGATTCAGGAACTGTTCAAGATCATCCGTGATCTGAGAGAAAAGAATATGGGTATTGTTTATATCTCACACCGTATGGATGAGATTAAAGTGATCACAGACAGAGTTACTGTCATGAGAGATGGTACATATGTAGGAACTCTGATCACAAAGGACAGTACAAAAGATGATATCATCAACATGATGGTGGGCCGTGTTATTTATGAAGATCCTAAGACCCAGAGCATGGTGCCGAAGGATGCTCCGGTAGTCCTGAAGGTAGAAAATCTGAATGCCGGCAAGATGGTACAGGATGTAAGTTTTGAACTGCATAAGGGTGAGATCCTTGGTTTCTCAGGACTGATGGGAGCAGGACGTACAGAGACGGCACGTGCGCTGTTCGGTGCGGACCCGATCGACAGCGGCAATATCTATATCAATGGCAGTAAAGTAACAATCAACAATCCGCAGGATGCCGTTAAGAATGGTATCGGTTATCTGTCAGAGGACAGAAAGAGATACGGAATCGTAGTACAGAAGACTGTTGCCGAGAATACAACGATGGCAACATTGGAAAACTACATGAGCGGTATCTTTATAGATAAGAAGAAAGAGAAAGAGGTTGCAGAGAAGTACGTAGAATCACTGGCAACCAAGACACCGGATGTAGATCAGCTTGTGGTGAACCTGTCAGGTGGTAATCAGCAGAAAGTCGTAATTGCAAAATGGCTGACAAGAGACTGTGATATCCTGATATTTGATGAGCCTACCAGAGGTATCGACGTTGGTGCCAAAAGCGAGATTTATAAGCTGATGAATAAGCTGGCAGCAGATGGAAAAGCCATTATAATGATTTCTTCTGAGATGACGGAAATATTACGAATGAGCGACAGAATCGTCGTAATGTGTGAAGGCAGGAAGACAGGTGAGCTGGATATTTCCGAGGCAACTCAGGAAAATATCATGAATCTGGCTACACGAGAGATAGAGTAGGGAGGAAAACAAAATGGCAAATAATACAACAAAAACGGCTGGCAGGAACAGGTCGGTAATTGACCGATTGGGAGGACAGAAATTCATCGTTCTTCTGGTTGTAATTGCTTTATTTATCTTCTTCTGCGCACTCAGCCCGAACTTTAGAAAGTATACTACTTTTCTAAGTATACTGGACTATTCATATTATATTACTTTGATGGCAATTGGTGTTGCATTCCCGCTGATGACTGCAGGTGTTGACCTTTCCATTGGTACAGGTCTTATATGCTACTCACTGGTAGGCGGGTACTTGATTACTTTCCAGGGCTGGCCGACATGGGCAGGTATCCTTGCAAGTATCGTATTCGGTATGGCAATCGGCGTGCTGAACGGATGTCTCGTGGCACTGATGGATTTGCCGCCGTTCCTGGCAACGCTTTGTACCTGTATGATTACGCGGGGGCTTGGTTCCATTATCGTTGGAAGAGTCGGAATTTCGTGGCCGGCAGCAGGAACTGAGGGAGGATGGTTCAGGAGTATCTTCAAGATACAGATGAACGGTATGAACATTCCGATCGGTTTCCTTTGGATTATCATAATCGTGATTATCATGACGTTTGTCCTGAATCACACGAAGATCGGACGCTACACACTGGCGATCGGAAGTAACAAAGAAGCTACCAGATTATCTGGAGTTAATGTAAAATTCTATCATATTTTTGCATATGTAATCTCAGGGTTCTTTGCAGGACTGGCAGCAATTTCTTATTCAGCTATTTTTGCTACGGTTCAGCCGGGAAGCGGTGCCGGATTTGAGCTGGAGGCAATCGGCGGAGCAATCATCGGCGGAGTATCCATGTCGGGCGGTGCAGGAAGTATCACCGGAACACTGGCAGGTGTATTCGTTATCTGTCTGCTGAAGACGGGGCTCCCGTTCATCGGGCTGGCTGCAAACTGGCAGCAGATTATTACTGGTCTTGTACTGATCGCGGCCGTACTTGTAGATATCCTGAAGAGGAAAAAAGATCAGGCATAATGAATGAAAGATCAGGCATAATGAATAAAAGATCCACAATGAAAGTTTCAACAGTAAACCTATGAACGATAGATAGCAGTCAGTGCCGGTACCGGTTGGGGACTGGAGCCAGCAGGGGGCTGTTACTATAAAAAACTATTTTATGTCAGGAGGACAAAAATTATGAAAAAGAAAGTTTTGGCAGTGTTACTTAGTGGATGCATGGCAGCAGGACTGCTTGCAGGCTGTGGCGGCAAGAAAGAGGAAGCAAGCGACAAATCAGCAGACACAAAGACAGAGGATACAAAAGAAGGTTCTGATAAAGGTGGAGATTACAACTTCGAAGTTGTAGTTAAAAGCTTCCAGTCATCATACTGGCAGGCAGCTGTTCAGGGAATCAAACAGGCAGAGGAAGAACTGGGTGTTAAGACGAACACAACAGGACCGAACGCTGAGTCTGATATTGCTGACCAGGTAAACATGCTGAATAATGCTATCAACAAAAACCCGGATGGTATCGCTCTTTCAGCTTGTGACCAGAATTCAGTTCTGGACTCTCTGCAGTCAGCACTTGACAAAAAGATCCCTGTAGTTTGTTTCGATTCAGGTGTGCCGGACGCTCCGGAAGGATCTGTATACGCAACAGTTGTAACAAACAACGGCGCAGCAGGAGCTATCGCAGCTGATCATATTTATGAGACAGTAAAAGACAAGATTGCGAATGCAAAGAAACCGGTCAGAGTTGGAGAAGTTAACCAGGATGCAACATCTGCTAATATCACAGAGCGTGGACTTGGATTCATCAACAGATTCAAAGAGCTGGCTGAAAAAGACGGCAAGAAAGTTGCAGTTATAGGAAATGACTACTTTGTAGGTAAAGTAGAAAACAATGGCGATGAGAAATCAGCGGACGTTATCATCGAAGTTGCAGTGCCGGCTCAGACAACAGTTGAGCTGTGTGCTACAGAGGCTTCTAATATCATGAACAAAGACGATACAATCGCTATGTTCGGTTCCAACCAGGTATCCGCAGAGGGTGTTCTGACAGCAAACCAGAACCTGAGCGTATTAGGAAGCGATCCTGAGAAAAACATTATCGCAGCTGGATTCGATGCAGGTAAAACAATCAAAGCAGCTGTTAAAGATGGCACATTACTTGGCGCAGTTACACAGTCTCCACTGATGCAGGGTAAATTATCTATCGAAACACTGTACAAGATCTGCCAGGGTGAAACAGTTGAAGATATCGAGACAGATGGTTACTGGTATGATTCCACAAACATGGAAGAAGCTGACATCTCTCCAAACCTTTATGACTAATTCATAAGGTTACAGCAGAATAAACTGTAATAATTAAGGAGGAACCGGGGGGCCCCGGTTCCTTTTTATAAAAGCATCCCGAAAAAAGGAAATGGAGTAGATTTGGATCAGAAAGAAAGGGCGCAGGAGGAAATATATGCTTCAAGGTATAGAAACTGTCTTTGATAATAAGGAAAAGATGCTGAAACATCTGAAAAAAAAGTCCTACGAAGAAAACACAGAGATATTTCGTGAAAGGAACGGACACTATTTTCATGAAATGGCAGAATATGTTGGACAGGCAGATGACAAAGAAGCTGCTGCCAGGGAAATTGGGGAATGCCTGGTGAAGGCAGTAAATGATCACTTTTCTAATAAGAAGGGAAAGCCTGATTCACGCACACAGGTAGATTTGAATTTCTTTATGATCTACTACGTTTTTCCGTCAGTTTTGGGGCTGGCAGGGGATGACTCAGGTCTGATTGCAGAGGGAATCTGCCAGGTCTGGGGAAAGAGTTTTAAAGAGAGCAGCATTCAGTATACGGATTACGATACATTATATCAATCATTCCGAGAGAAGATTTTTGGGATTTTCTAAGCGGCCTGATGTGTCAGACAGAGGCGGGAGGCCTGTCTTAGTCAGTTTTCGGCATAAAGGTGTGGTATGTATAAAAGAGGTTGTGCGGACATCAGAGGAATGTAGATAGAATAAGGAACGCCGATGCATTCGGCGTTCTTTTTATAGTGTGCCAGGCATGGCACTAATCTAGCTGGTGAAAGTCCAGTCACGGGTATTTACCGCAAAGTGTAGCGGAGCGCAAGTTGGTATCAGTAATGGTGTGGATGAAGGAAGCGCGCAGCAAAGTTCTTGAGCCTACGAACAGAAACTTGATAATATTCCCACAAACATTCAAGCCCCTTCCTAAAAAAGACCTAAGAAAAGCACCTGCCATTTTCTGATAGATGCCATGTGTTTGGTTGTATTCAACTGCATCAATCCTGCATAGAAGAAATTTTAACAAATTGTTAAATATTTAAGAAATTGTTAAATTATAATAGCTTTTATGTTAAGATAGAACCGAAATCATAGAATCGAAATTAATGTGAATGACATACAATTGGAGAAAAGATAACATGGAAAACAGGAAGCAGGAGATAAAGGCGAGGCGTAAGAAGCAGGTTCGCAGGCAAAAGCAAATATTAGCGGCACTGCTGCTTATGATCGTATTTATAGTATCAGCAGCTCTTAAACCAGAGACTAAGGAAATTGTTAATCATACTGTCCAGGCAAAAGAAAGTAAAGAAGTTAAGAATACTACCAAAACTATTACGAAAAAGCGGACCCTGGAACAGGTGAAAAAAGATGCTGAAGAGAAGGGGTATCCTGAGGATGTAATTGGGTTATTGGATAAAAATGAAGAAACAATAACATTTGTAGATAACTACGGGACGAAAAAAAATCAGGCATATGCGGATAATATAGAAAAAGATTTGACAGCAGGAGAGATTCCGCATCTGCTTCAATGGGATGAACGATGGGGATATGCTTCTTACGGCACAAGCATTCTCGCAGTCAGCGGATGCGGCCCGACCTGTATGGCGATGGTTGTGGCAGGGCTTACGCAGGATTCCTCTGTTACACCGGTGAAGCTGGCTCAATATTCGATGGAACACAACTATGTGGACGAGGCGAATGATACGTATTGGACATTTATGGAAACTGCGGGTGCGGAGTGGAACGTGAACTGTTATGGTGGAATGCTGGATGAAGAGCAGCTGAAGGCGGAGCTTGAAGCAGGACATCCGATTATCTGCAGTATGGGGCCGGGTGACTTCACCCAGAACGGTCATTTTATTGTTATGACAGGTTATCATGAGGGATATGTCAGGATAAATGATCCTTTTAGTATAACCAGAACGGAAAAAGAATGGGTGTTTGGAGAGATTGCAGATCAGATTAAAGCAATGTGGGTCTATTCGGTAAATTAATTTTGACAGAATATAGGTTTTCAGTTGTTACATAAGATTAGAATTAATGAAAGTGTAAATCCAGGCAGGCTTACACTTTCTTTTTTATGTTATAGAAAATTCCTCTGGGGGATGCACATGCCGCGATAAGGTATATAGCCGCAGGGCGGCATCGCGGCGGCGCCAAAGTGTGCAGGCCCCTCATGAGTGAGGGGATGAGTAGTTGAGGTGGGCTTGCCCACTTTGTTATGATACAGGTAATTACAGAGCGTATTTCTATATGAAAGAGGGTACAGCACAAGCAGTAGTAATGCTGCATTTTAGGGCTCGGCTTACATGCACTGCCTGTAAGCGAGCGGATTCATCTGCACTTGTTTTTTGAAGCACCGTATAAAGGTGTTGGCAGATTGAAAGCCAACCTGCTCTGCAATATCCGCAATTTTCATATCGGTGTTGATCAGCAGGTCTTTTGCCTTGTTAATCCGGAAGGTCAGGAGCGTCTCATGGATCGTCGTTCCTGTATTCGTCTTATAAAGCCTGGAGAGGTAGTTCACATTTAAATGCACATGTTCTGCGATATCATCGAGAGAAATCGCATTTTGGTAATTTTTTGTAATATAATTGTCTACTGCCTTCAGGGTATCTTTTGTGGATTCATCTATCCTTTTTTCAGAAGCATTACAATTTAACAGGATGTCAGTCAGAAGATCGGTAATAATCTTGTTCTGAATGAAACTGGAACGGATACCGGCTATAAAGGAAATGTTGATGTTGTGCTCAATACACGTACGGATATTGTCTGTGCTTTTAAAATGCAGTACGCGGAATTCCGGGGCGGAAATCATGGTATAGTAAGTTTCCGCCGCCCTGCCTGCAAAACGCAGATAATAAAGCTCCCATGTGTCATTTTTTGTCCGGTAAGAGTGCGGAATATCACAGTCTATGAGGACAACAGAGTTGGTATCCAGAGTATACGTCTTGTTATTAATATCCAAAACTCCACAGCCTTTTATCGTGTAGATAATGAGATATCCTTCTAAAACACGGTTCACAGTATAATAATTCCGGTTGCAGAAAAAGTGCCCGGAGCAGTAAGAGAAGAAAGGCATACTGTCTGTTTTCTCAGAAAAATAGAAGATGGTGCTGTAAGAATCTTCGCCAATATCCAGATTATATTCTCTGTTTGCTTCTTTTACATTCATAGTATTTCCTCCTGTCCTCTTTTTTTGAGTCTAGCACATTTATGTGCAGAATGATACAAAAAACAAGCAAAAAGGAAGCGAAACTATGCAATAAGTCAAAAAATGAAGCCTTGAAGTCAAAAAATAGCGATGATTTGAAAGGAAATGTGTGATAACATCTGGCTATGAACTTGAAAACGGACAATCGATTGTAAACAGTTTTCCAGAAAAAACAGGAGGGAATCAAATGAAGAACATGAAAAAGTGGGTGTCGGTTTTATGCAGTGTGGCGATGATCGCCGGGCTGGCAGCGTGCGGAGCAAAGGAGGCAGGGACAGAAGATAAGGGGAAGGAGCCGGCTGGAGAAAAAGAGAAGTTCAAGGTGGCGTTTGCCAGCCTGTGTGAGGATAATGATTTTGGAATCTCATCAAAAGAGAGCTTTGTGAAGGAAGCGGAGGCAATGGGCTGGGAGCTTGTAATTCTGAATAACAATTATGATGGGGCCACGGCGATTCAGAATATGGATACCGTATTGACCCAGGAGTGCGATGGTTTTGTGAATTTCCAGGTAGATGCAGGGGTGGCACAGACGATTGCAGATATGGCGACAGAGACAGACCTTCCTATGATCACGGTCGACTGCCCTCATCCGGGAATTCCATTTTTCGGGGCAAACAATAAGGAGGCAGGCCTGATCGTTGGCAATGCACTGGGAGAAAAAGCGGCAGATACATGGGAGGGAAAGACAGACTTAATTGTCCTCTGCGGCGCGCCCGGCTCCGGCGAAGTTGTAGATCTACGTATGCAGGGAATCGCTGCGGGAATTAAAGAAACATTAAAAAACGAGGATATCGAAGTACTTGAACTGGATGGAAAAAGTGAGATAGAAACATCCCAGAAAGTGATCGCAGATGTGCTGACTGCCAATCCTGATAAGAAACATATCCTGATCGGATGCCTGAACGACCAGAGTGCGCTTGGTGCATATAATGCGGTCGAAGCGGCTGGAAGAGAAGCGGATGTATATATCGGCAGTCATGGCTGTGACGCACCGGCAATTGAAAATCTGAAGAATAAAGAAGAAAACTGCTGGATTGGCAGTGTTGCATATTTCCCGGAAAGATATGGCGAATATCTTGTACCGCTGATGGATGACCTTCTTCATGGAAAAGAGATCCCAAAAGAAAGCTTCCCGGATCATGTGTTTATCGATAAATCTAATATTGACGAATATTATTAAGAACGGGGAGGTGGGAGTATGGACAAGGAGCAGACCTTGTTAGAAATGAAAGGCATTACAAAGGTATTCCCCGGAGTAAAAGCATTGGATAACGTGGATCTGGCTGTAAGAAAAGGAGAGGTACTGGCCCTGCTCGGTGAAAACGGAGCAGGGAAGTCCACCCTCCTGAAGATACTGTCCGGGGCTTATCAGAAGGACGAAGGTGAAGTCTACATAGAAGGACAGCGCTGTACCATAAATAATCCTTCAGATGCGTATGGTCTGGGAATCCACATCATTTACCAGGAACTGAACTATATACCCGATCTTTCTGTTGCAGAAAACATTTTTCAGGGGAATCTTTTCTATAATAAGTTCCACCTGGTTGACTGGAAGAAGACGAACGGGGAGGCCGAAAAACTTCTGGAAAAGGTCGGGCTGCATATTGACGTGACCCGCCCGATTGGAGAGCTGTCTGTTATGGAAAAGCAGCTGATCGAGGTCGCAAAAGCACTCAGTACGGAGATGAAGATCCTGATCATGGATGAGCCTACTTCTTCCCTGAATGAAAAGGAAGTGGCAAGTCTTGTGAAGCTGGTCAGGGAGATTGCTTCAAAAGGGATCGGCGTTATCTTTATATCACACAGGCTGGAAGAGCTGTATCTGGTGGCCGACAGGATTACTATAATGAGAGACGGGCAGTATATAGGCACAGAGGATATGAAAAGTGTGTCCAGAGATCAGCTGATCCAAATGATGGTCGGCAGAGAAATGAAGGATATGTTTGTAAAAGAGGCAGCCAGCCCGGGAAAAATTGTTTTTGAGGCAAAGGGAATTACAACAAAAGCAGTAAAGGATATCACCCTTGAGGTGAAATCAGGAGAGATCCTCGGCATCTATGGTCTGATGGGGGCGGGACGGGAAGAGATGGCGGAAACATTTTTCGGCCTGCATCATATCACGGCGGGGAGCCTGTTTATGAAGGGGAAAAAAATTAAGGTGGATAATCCCAGAGGGGCAATTGCACATGGAATCGCATATGTGCCCGCGGAAAGAAAAAGCGACTCTCTGATTCTGATACAGACGGTAAGAGAAAACACAACAATGGCGTCACTGGATAAGATTACGCGAAACGGGATCATCAGCCGGTCCGACGAAAAAAGGATTACCCTAAAGTGGATTGAGAAGTTTGGGATTAAAACTCCAACAGGGGAGACAGCTGTAGAGAATCTGTCCGGGGGCAATCAACAGAAGGTTGTGATGGGAAGATGGATGGAAATGGAGCCGGATCTTCTGATACTCAATGATCCGACCCGGGGCGTGGATGTGGGAGCCAAGTCTGAGATCTATAAGATCATTGATGAGCTTTGCAGGGCAGGTACTGCAATCATCATGATCTCGTCGGATATGTCCGAGCTGCTTTCAATGTCAGACAGAGTTGCGGCGATGTCGGAGGGAAAAATCTGCGGCGAGTTATCCAGGCGGGAAGTAACACAGGAAAAATTGATGGAATTAGTGGTAGGAGGGAAATAGGGTGTTGAAACAGACAAAGGTAAAAAAGAAATTGACAACAGAGGTGGCCCTCTTAATAGTTTTAGTAATTATGCTCATAGTGTTCAGTATTCTGTCCCCTTATTTCTTTTCCCTGTCAAATTTTATGAAGGTCGGGCTTTATACAGCGCAGATGGGAGTTATGGCAGGAGGGATGACGCTGGTGCTCCTTTCCGGCGGAATTGATGTATCTGTGGGGTCAGTGATGGCAATCGTGGGGATTATAGCAGGACTCATTCTGCAGTCAGGCGGAAATACATTTCTTGCCGTAACAGCCGGGGTTCTTACCGGGGGCGTGTGCGGCCTGGCGAATGGTCTGATTATAACAAAAGGCCATGTGAATGCATTTATCACAACACTGGGAACCATGACCATTATCCGGGGGCTGGCCCAGATCTTTTCCGGCGGCAAGACAATCCTGATACAGAATTCGGCGTACAATGCAATCGGCAGAAAATATATTTTGGGAATTCTGCCGCTGCCGGTACTGATTATGATTATAGTATTTATTCTGTTTTGGTTTATTCTGAAATACACAAAGTTCGGGCGTCAGGTCTATTCCATCGGAGGAAATGAAAAATCGGCATATCTTTCGGGAATTAAAGTGGTTCCTACATACTTGTGGATATATATTATCATGGGATTCTGTGCAGGCATTTCAGGGATTATGCTGTCGGCGCAATCGGGTGCAGGCATCCCCAGTGCAGCGGCAGAAATCAACATGGAGACGATCTCAGCGGTTATTCTGGGCGGAACCAGCCTCTCAGGAGGAAAAGGAAAACTGATCGGAACAGTAATGGGCGTCTTGATTCTGGCTACGCTGTCAAATGGACTGAACCTCCTTTCCGTACCGTCCTTCTACCAGGAAGTAATCAGAGGTGTTGTACTGATTATGGCAGTAATCTTCGATATGATGAAAGAGCGGAAAAAAGATTAATAAAAGCATATGAATACTCATAAAAGCGAAAAAGGCGAAATAAAGAAGGCGAGGTAAACGATATGAATTCAAGAGAAAGAGTAATGCGCGCATGGAAATTAAAGGAAGGGATGCCGGACCGGATTCCAATACAATTTGATCTGTGCAGAAGCCTGCAGGATCATTTTGCAGAGGAGCTTGGGGTGGAGTCCAAATATACGGACAACATTTTCGAAGATGTGACCTACAGAATCAGCGGAAACGAAGTACGGCTTGCGATGGGGAGCGACCTGGTGATAGTAGGGGCAGCCGAGGCCGCAGGATTCCGGAAAGTGACAGAGGAGGACGGAACCTGGTACAATGAATACCACCAGAAATTGAAGCAGGGGGCTCTCTATGTGGAAACAGTAGAATTCCCTCTGGCCGAGGCCGAGACAAGAGAAGATATCGATGCATTCGAATGGCCCGACCCGCATGACCCCAGCCGTTATACTGATGCCGAATACTACGTAAAGAAATACCGGGATGAGTACATGGTAATCGGAGACATCGAGGTAACAATCCTTTCTTTGGCACAGCAGCTGGTGGGCATGGAAAAGCTCCTTGTGGACATGGCAATGGAAGAGGAATATGTAGAATACCTGTTTCAGAAATGTGCAGAATTCCAGACGGAAATCGGAAAAGAGCTGATACGCCGCGGAGTCGACGCCATCTGGGTAGGAGATGATTTCGGTTCCCAGACCAGCCTCCTATTTTCGCCGGACATGTTCCGCAGGATGCTGAAACCATACTATGTGAAGATGATAAAAGACCTCAAGAAAGAAAGAGAAGATATCCTCTGCATACTCCACTGTGACGGAGCCGTTAAATTACTTCTGCACGACATAAAAGAAATCGGATTCGACGTGTTCAATCCGGTACAGCCCGGAGTACCAGGGCATTCACCAAAGGAACTAAAAGACGAGTTTGAAAACCTGCTCTGCTTTTGGGGCGCAATAGACCAGCAGTACTTACTGCCCAACGGCACCGACGAAGAAGTGGAGGCAGACATAAAAGAAAAATGCGAAGTCCTTGGAAGAAACGGCGGCTATGTCATCTCACCGGCCCACATAATCCAGGTCGATGTAACACCCGAAAGAGTAAAGTTTTTCATAAAAAAAGCAAAACAATACGGAAAATACGAATAAGGGAGGAATCAAATGGAACGTCTGCTGATGGTAATAAAAGTAAAACCCGAAATGAGAAACGAATACATAGCAATCCACAACAACCCATGGAAAGAAATGCTGGAGTCAATCAGAGATGCCGGATTCATCAATGAACTGATCTGGTATTTTGAAGACCAGTCCATCATCTATTTTGAATGCGAGGACGGAGATTATGAGGCTGCAAACGAAAGACTCAGGGCAACCGAAATCTGTAAAAAATGGGACCTGACAGTGGGACCATGGTTCGCGGCTGAGGCAGTAATGCCACCCCAAATATTCAATCTAAAACAGGACTTAGCTCACGAGCTTTAGCCTCGGGAGCGGATGGCGGGGGGGGGGGCGCTTGCCGTGAGCCGGGACGTGCAGCGAAAAGCACCTGTCCTGTTGTAATTGCAGGCCGCTGCGCCAAACA
>LDAQ01000090.1 GCA_001028025.1 Faecalicatena fissicatena
CGGCAACAGGATTTGATTTTGTGAATCAATTCCTGCCCTCTATTCCCCACATTTTCTCTGTAACTGCTTCTAAGCGCGTTTTGAGGGCTCTGAAACGGCATGTACAGCTTTCCAGGAAGCCATACCCGCCGCTTTCTCAGCTTGGTGCATCCGGGCGGGAGGAATGTGTGGGATGGGAAATGTGGAGAGTTTGATTTCATTGTTTTCTGAAATCGGATAATAGCTTTGATGGTTAAGGTGATTGATGGAATAGAACGTGTTTTTAAACATGTTTTCTGGTGGGTTTTATGTTGACAGATGGGAGGAGGGTGTGATAATATAGGCCCATGATGCTTTAATACTTTAAAGCGTAACGCGGCGAAGTGTTGCGTGATAAAGTGGATGAGCAATGTAAGATGAGAGATGAGGTTGAGACATGGGTGTTAAGTTGATTTTGCTTGTAGTGTTTTTTGTAGTTATGGTTGGGGTTGGTATTTATTCGAGGAGACATACGCGCAGTGTGGATGGGTTTGTGCTGGGGGGACGGTCTGTGGGGCCCTGGCTGACGGCTTTTGCTTATGGGACTTCTTATTTTTCGGCAGTTGTTTTTGTCGGGTATGCGGGGCAGTTCGGGTGGAAATATGGGATTGCTTCTACCTGGATTGGGATTGGCAATGCGGTGATCGGAAGTCTGCTGGCCTGGGTTGTGCTTGGGCGGAGGACTAAGGTTATGTCGCAGCATCTGCGTTCTAAGACGATGCCGGATTTTTTTGGAGAACGCTATGGCAGCAGGGCTTTGAAGATTACGGCTTCTGTGATTGTGTTTGTTTTTCTGATTCCTTATACGGCTTCCGTGTATAACGGACTGTCCAGGTTGTTTGGGATGGCGTTTGATATTCCTTATTCATATTGTGTGATTACAATGGCGGTGTTTACTGCGATCTATGTGATTCTTGGGGGATACATGGCAACCGCTATCAATGATTTTATACAGGGTATTATTATGCTGATTGGTATTGTGGTGGTAATCGGAGCAGTGCTGAGCGGTAAGGGCGGATTCATGGCGGCGATTCAGACGATGGCGCAGATTCCAAGTGATGTGGCTGTGACGCAGGGACAGCCTGGGGCATTTACCTCTTTCTTCGGACCGGATCCGCTGAACCTTCTCGGAGTTGTGATTCTGACCTCTCTGGGAACCTGGGGACTTCCTCAGATGATTAATAAATTTTATGCAATTAAAGATGAAAAGTCAATCAATACAGGAACGGTTATCTCTACGCTGTTTGCCGTAGTAGTGGCAGGGGGGTCCTATTTCCTGGGCGGATTCGGCAGGCTGTTTGATGATCCTTCTATCTATGAAGGGACAACGGGAGCGGTGATTTATGACAGCATTATACCCTTTATGCTTTCCACACTGCCGGATATCCTGATCGGAGTCGTGGTGGTACTGGTATTGTCCGCATCCATGTCCACGCTGTCATCACTGGTTCTGACATCCAGTTCCACGATGACACTGGATTTATTAAAAGACAATATTCTGAAGAATATGAGTGAGAAAAAACAGGTGATCACCATGCAGTTGCTGATCGTATTTTTTATTGTGATATCCGTAGTGATTGCACTGAATCCGCCCACATTTATTGCCCAGCTCATGGGAATCTCCTGGGGCGCGCTGGCTGGGGCATTTCTGGCTCCGTTCTTATACGGTCTGTACTGGAAAGGCGTTACACGGGCGGCAGTCTGGGCAAGCTTTATTGCGGGCGTGGGAATCACCGTGTCAAATATGTTCATTGGTTACATAGAATCATCCATTAACGCCGGGGCGATTGCAATGATAGCGGGGCTGCTAATTGTTCCTGTCGTGAGCTGGGTGACACCTAAAATATCGAAGGAAAAAGTAAACCAAATCTTCACATGTTATGATGAGAAAGTCACAATCACAAAGAAGCGCTCTCTAAATGCGGAGTGATTGTGGGGGAGGGGACGCTTTGCGGACTAGAAGACGGGATGTGCCGGTGAGGCCTGTACTGTTTTGATTGACGACCCGCAGGCTTACCAGCAGTAGGAGGAAACGCAAAGGAATGCAGAGGATCGCAGACATTCACCGCCTAAGCCTGATGCTTAGGCGGCTCAGGTCTGCTTGGAAATTGCTTTGGAGAGCAATTTCCACCTCTGCATTCCTTTGCGTTTCCTCCAACTGCTGGTAGGCCTGCTCTACGTCTATCAAAACAGTACAGGCCTCACCGGCACATCCCGTCTTCTAGTCCGCAAAGCTGGGCTTCATCAGTTGGGGAATGAAGCGGGGGAAGCGGATGGGACTGGGAGGGTGGGGAAATATATAAATGTAACGGCTGAGAAAATTAAATATTGTACTTTAATATAGTGGAGCGGGAATTTAAAAAGAGCAAGAATGGGCAAAACAAAGGTGCTATAATTTGATAGAATAGGGAACTGTGAAAGGGGAGAGGGCTTATGGGCGAGAAGAGGATTGCTACAGTTTCGGCGGCGGTTGAGTTTATTGAAGGGCATTTGACGGAGAAGCTGGATCTGGATTGTGTGGCGGATGCGGTCCATTATTCGAAATATTATTTGCACAGGGTTTTTAACAGTACTGTGGGGATGACGATTCATGATTATGTGCAGCGCAGGCAGCTGACCGAGGCGGCAAAGTTATTGGTTTTTTCGGCGAAGCCTATTATTGAGGTTGCGGCGGCTGCGGGGTATGAGAGCCAGCAGGCGTTTTCGAATATCTTTAAAGCGATGTATAAGCAGACACCGAATCAGTACCGAAAGAATGAAAAGTTTTATCCGCTGCAGTTAAAGTTTAGAATGGAAGGGGATTATGAGATGCTTTATGGTAACGAGGTACAGGAATGGAGCATTGAGTTTGCGGGGGAGGAGGATATTTCCTGCTGGATGGAGCTGGTGAGGCTTGTTATTGATGGGTTTCCGCATTTGTATGAAGAAGAATATACGGAAGAACTGGTGCGGAGGATAAAACGGAAACAGGCGCTGATTTTGAAGGACGGTTCTATTGCGGTGGGGATTATGCTTTTTTCACATGAGACGGGGAGCATTGATTTTATGGGGACCCACCCGCTCTACCGCAGCAAAGGGATACCGAAAGCATTTCTTGATAAGGTAATGAACGAACTGGTGCATGGGAACGAAATCAGTGTTACTACATTCAGAGAGGGGGATAAGGCGGATACCGGACAGCGCAGGGAGATACAGGGGCTGGGATTTTCGGAAGCGGAACTGCTTGTTGAATTTGGGTATCCGACACAGCGATTTATTTTGTCAAAGGAGGATGTACATGATGAATGAACAGGGCGGCCGCTATGAGGAAAAAGAATCTGCAGTGATTGATTCCGGACACTTTCCCGATGAGGCGAACCACCTTAAAATGATTAATAACAAGCTGGATGCTGCCGTGCATGAGGCGCAATCCAATGTGGAACGGATGGATAAGGAGTACATGGATGCGAAGCGGTACATGGCAGACTACCGCGGAGAACTCGATCCTCATGAAATGTTCCAGAATGAACTGGCACTGAAACAAATAGATCACACAGGGGCTTTTGCAGCAGGTGTATGGGAGAGGCTTGTCAAACTGAAAGAGTCCCCTTATTTTGCCCGAATTGACTTTCAGGCAGAGGATAAAAAAGCAGCCGAAAAGCACTACATTGGCCGCTTTACATTCAATTATGAGAATGAACTTCTGATCTTTGACTGGCGCTCACCGATCGCAGGCATGTTTTACGACTGCGAGGTTGGTCCCGCAGGATATGATGCTCCCATAGGCAGAATTGAAGGGTATCTGACACGCAAACGCCAGTTTAAGATAAAAAACGGAGTACTGGAATACACGTTGGAAAGCGCGGTAAATATACAGGACGATGTATTGCAGCGGGAGCTTTCCCACACTTCGGATGAAAAGATGAAATCCATTATCTCCACGATTCAGAAGGAGCAGAACCAGATTATCCGAAACGAAAAATCCGGAACGCTCATTATTCAGGGAGCTGCCGGTTCCGGGAAAACATCGATTGCACTGCACCGGATCGCCTTTTTGTTATATCGCTTTAAGGATAGGCTGACAGCAAAAAACGTTACGATTATCTCACCCAATAAAGTATTCGGTGATTACATATCCACTGTTCTGCCGGAATTGGGAGAAGAACCCATCTACGGCTTGAGTTTTGAGGATATTGCAGCAGTACAGCTGGAAGGGATCGTTTCTTTTGAATCAGACAAAGACCCCTTAGAAACCGATGATGCGAAATGGGCAGAGCGGGTGCGTTTCAAATCCACCTTAGATTTTGTGAAACAGATGGATGACTTCTTACAGCAGCTTCCTGATATCATCTTTCTTCCAGAAGACTACACCTTCGGACATTTTAGCGTTTCGGCGGACTTCATACAAGACCGTTTCCATGCCTATGCGGCCTATCCGTTCAAAAAAAGACTGCAGCTGATTGCCGAAGATATCTATGACCGTTTTGATTCAGACAACTTCCTGGGAGATGACATACCACGTCCGGGAAACATTTTAAAGAGCCTGAAGAAAATGCTGAAAATAAAAAACAGCCTGGCCCTGTACAAAGAATTTTACAAACACCTGGGCCGCCCGGATATGCTCGTCTTCCCCGCAAGACAGACTCTGGAGTGGGCGGACGTATACCCCTTTCTATATCTCCAGGCAGCCTTCCAGGGCCTCCAGGAAAGCAGGCTGATCAAACATGTGGTAATCGACGAAATGCAGGACTATACCCCCATACAATATGCCGTCATCAACCGTCTGTTCCCCTGCCCCAAAACCATACTGGGAGACTTCGGCCAGTTTATCAACCCCAACCATCAAAACACCCTGGAGGACATGAAGCGGCAATATAGCGGATCAAGTCTGGTAAAGCTGACAAAAAGCTACCGTTCCACTTACGAAATTATCACATATGCAAAGAAAATCCTCCAGACAGACCAATTAGACCCCATAGAACGCCACGGCCCGCCCCCAATGCTAATCCCCTGTCAGGACACCCGGGAAGAAATAAACGAAATCAAAAAAATCCTAAAAGCCTTTCCAAAAAGCAGATACACCACCCTCGGAATCATCCTGAAAACAAACCAATCCGCAGCCACATTATACAACCAGCTTTCCAAAGATTACGAAATCCATCTCATCACCCCTGAAAGCACCTCATTCACCGTCGGAATATCCCTAACGTCCATCCAAATGTCTAAAGGCCTAGAATTCGACCAGGTAATCATTATAGACGCAGACAACAATTACTACAAAACCCGGCACGAAAAAGGCCTCCTCTACATAGCCGCCACAAGAGCCATGCACCAGCTGACAATCCTGTACACAGGACTCCCGTCCCCACACCTCCCGAACCCATAATTTTACTTATTTACCAACTACCATTCTTTCCTGCTGTTTAACCATTTTCGCCCTCCAGTCCATCCCTCCTAAAACAACCTATAGTAAACGAGCTTTAGCCTCGTTTACGAACGTTATAAAAACCCCTCCACACAACTCTTACCCGCTCAGCCAGTCCGATCCACCACCCCCGTCCGAAGCCCTCACAGGATGAACGAAGACATCCGCCTTGATGCGCCCAGCCTGAGGGAAGTGGGATGCGGTGTTCCTGCGGGGACAACCCCGGGGATTCCGGGGGCGGTCCATACCCGCGCCCCTTCATTCCCCCAACTTCGCATCTTGTGTATTCATGTGGTTTGTGTTATGTTTAATCATAATGTTACGAAATGAAAACAGCAAAAAGTGAAAGTTGTAAATACAAGGAGGTATCTCAGTATGGCTACCATTAAGGATGTGGCAAAGCGTGCGAATGTGGGGATTGCAACGGTATCGCGCATGATTAACGGAACTGGTTATGTTTCAGAAAATTCCAGAAAGCGGATCGAGGAAGCGATTCGGGAGCTTAATTTTATTCCAAACGAACGCGCACGGAATCTGTCCAGGAAAAAATCAGGGATTATCGGAGTGATTATACCGGATTTCCAGACGCCGTTCTATGCATCTTTTATCCGTCAGGTGGAGATTGAGCTGTACAGATACGGGTATAAGACCATGGTCTGTAATACGGTTAAAACGAGTGACCGGGAGCAGGAGTATATTGATATGCTGGATCGGAATATTGTGGACGGTATTATTACCTGTGCTTTGTCGGTGGAAGACACGGTGTACCAGCAGATTGACAAGCCGATTGTCAGTATGGATCACGATCTGGGTCCGAAGATACCGCTGATCCACTCGGACCACCGCAAAGGGGGACGCATTCTGGCGGAATATCTGGTAGAACAGGGGTGCAGGAGAGTGATCCAGATCGGCGGATTTTTCCGTGTGAATACACCCTCAAATGACAGATATCTGGAATTTGAAAAGGTGATGAACAAATACCATATTTCTGTCCGTACGCTGGAAATGGATTGGAACCGGATGGACTATTCCTATTATGTAGAACTGCTGAAAAATTATGAGGATGAGGTGAGACAGGCGGATGGTATATTTGCCTCTGACATGGGTGCAATTGCACTGTATCATTTTGTGACGGATATGGGAATCAAGGTTCCCCGGGAGTTAAAAATAGTCGGATATGACGGGACCGACTTTACACGTATGGTAACTCCTGTGGTGACGGCTCTCTGTCAGGATATCCCGCTGCTGGCTAAAAAATGTGTGGACACTATTATGAAACTGATTCAGGGAGATCGGGATATTGAATACCATCAGATCACAGATGTCTGGCTTCAGAAGGGTGGAACCGCCTGAAAAAACGAATTGTTAAAAATGACTAAAATAAGAATAATTACTATTTTATGGAAACGTTTCCTTTGTGTATTATGCTACTGTGGAAACGTTTTTATAATGTTTATTAGTCACAAATAAATAAAAGTTGCCGAAAACACATTGACAACAGTGGTAAAAATGCACATAATAGAGCTATAAACAACGCATGCAAAAAGAAAAATCCAGACTGGAGTTCAGGGTGAAATAATTTTAGAAGAAAGGAAAAAATGCAGGCACACCGATCACCCTTTGTGTTTGCATCTTTCAACTACAAGCAGGCTTGTGCTTGAAAGACTTGGTACAAAATATGAAACAGGTAAAATGGGCAGTCGTTGGCACAGGCTATATTGCCAATGAATTTGCAAAAGGGATGCAGGAAGTTGAGGACGCCGTACTTACGGCGGTTGTTTCAAGAAGTATCGTAAGCGGAAGGGCATTTGCACAGAAGTACGACTGCGATAAGGTATATACAGATTTTGAAGGTATGCTGGCGCAGGAAGAGGTTGATGTAGTTTACATAGCAATTCCGAATGACTGCCACTTTTCATACATTATGACGGCGCTTGACAGGGGAATCCCTGTTTTAAGTGAAAAACCGATGGTTGATAATCAGCGTCAGCTGAACGCGGTACTCAAAAAGGCGGAAGAGAAACAGGTATTCCTGATGGAAGGCATGTGGACAAGATGTTTCCCGGCAGTCATAGAAGCCAGGAACTGGATGGAAAAAGGCAGGATCGGGAAACCGATGGCCGTACATGCATCTTTTGATATCAAACCGGCGATTGATGAGTGGCAGCCGTGGAAGGGCGGCGTGCAGCATGCCGCAGGGGCACTCCGGGATGTGGGAATCTACTCTCTGGCAATGGCTTACCTGGCTTTCCCTGAGGGACCGGTGCAGGTACATTCCACAATGAAATCGAACGGGGAAGTGGACGAAAGTTTCCACATGCTGCTGGAGTATGAAGACGGCAGGGCCGCATTTGTGGGAGGAGCATTTAACCAGATCAGCACACCGGAGACAGAGATTGTCGGGGAAGAAGGCCGGATCATTATCGGACCTGAATTCTGGCATCCGACCACAGCGACACTGATCATGAATGACGGCACGAAGGAAAAGTATATGGAGACATATCCGGCATCCGGATTCCAGTTTGAGATCCGTGAGGTACAGGAGTGCCTCAGAAGCGGAAAACTGGAAAGCCCGCATTTTACCTGGGAAGAAACGAGGAAGATCGCTGCTTTAATCGAAGAGACAAGAAAAGAATGGGACATCTATTACAAGGCAGACACGGAAGGAGAAGTTTAGAACATGAAAGGCGCAATCAAACAGATATGTATCCTGGTAGAGGATCTGGATACAGCAATGAAAAACTACTGGGAGAAGTTTGGAATAGGACCATGGGATATCCGCCATTTCACACCGGAAACGGTCAGAGATTTTTATGTACATGACGAGCACATTGAAGAAGGCTTTGATTTCATCTGTGCAGTGACCTGGGAGGGAGATGTGGAGTATGAGCTGATCCAGCCGGTTAAGGGGCCGAACATTTACTGGGATTATCTGAAAAAATACGGAAGCGGCCTGCATCACTTTAAAATCGTGATTCCGGATGACGATGAGCTGAAGGCATATATCAGGGAACTGGAAGAAAAGGGACTCAAAGTCATACAGACAGGCTGGATCGACAACGACGTCCACTACTATGTGGATTCCCACGAGCAGCTGGGATTGACGCTTGAACTTGGAAACGGCGGCAAGATCGGTGAGGCCAGAGAAGTATATCCGGCAAAAGATGCAAAGAGGCCTGTGGTTCACAGACAGAATATCAGGCAGATTGCAATCGTTGTAGATGACGCAGAAAAATATATGAAGAATTACGCTTATTATCTTGGAATTGACGGATGGGATGTCAGACATTTCACACCGGAGAAGTTAAGGGATTTCAAGGTGAACGGCGAACACATTACGGAAGGTTTTGATTTCATCTGTGCAGTGAAGTGGGTTGGAGATATGGAGATTGAGATCATACAGCCTGTCGAAGGAGATAATATTTACTGGGATTTCCTCGAAAAGCACGGCCCCGGATTCCATCACATCAAGGATGTATATCCGGATGAGGAGATCAAAGAGGAGTGCCGGAGGCTTGGGGATTATGGCGTAAAGGTTATGCAGACAGGCTGGATTGACGGAGACAGCCACTACTACATGAGTACAGGCGAGCTGCTTCACATGATCGTAGAGTTCGGCAACGGCGGCAAGATTGAAGCGCCGGATTACGTATACTACGCAGAAAACGAAAAATAAATACGAAGGGGTCAGACCCCTTTCAACACGGTGATACGTTATAACGGTAGAATGGGGGCGACAATACGCCCGGCAGATAAAATCGATTGAGAAAAGAAAAAGAACAGGAGCGGAAAAAATATGAAAAAGAAAATAGTTAGTCTGGTTTTAAGTATTGTAATGACGACAGCACTTTTGGCAGGATGCGGCAGCGTCGAGGATTCCGGCAAGGACTCCGGCAGTAAGACAGAAAGCAGCCAGACAGAGGATAAAGCGGATAAAAAGAATGATGGAGATTATACAATCGCAGTTGTACCAAAGCTGACGGCGCTGGCATGGTATGAGAGAATGGAAGAAGGCGTAGATGAGTATGCAAAGGATACAGGCGTAGATGCTTTCTTTACAGGACCGTCTGAAGCCGACGGAGCTTTGCAGGCACAGTGCATTGAAGACCTGATTTCCCAGGGCGTGGATGCGATCTGTGTTGTACCGTTCTCCACAGAGTCACTGGAGCCGGTATTAAAGAAGGCAAGAGACCAGGGCATTGTTGTCATCACACATGAGGCGCCGGGCATGACCAATGTGGATTATGATATTGAGGCTTTCAACAACGATGAATACGGCAATCACCTGATGGAAGCACTTGGCGATGCGTGCGGAGGAAAAGGCGAGTATGTACAGACGGTAGGGGCTCTTACAAGTGCATCTCACATGGAATGGGTAGCAGCAGCGGAGACACTGCAGAAAGACAAATATCCGGACATGAAGAAATACGGCGACCTCATCGAGACATCCGACGACCAGGATACCGCATACAACAAAATAAAAGAAGCGCTGACTGCAAATCCGAATATCGTAGGAATCCAGGGCTCCGCAATGCCTGATGTTGCAGGTGCTGCACTGGCGGTAGAAGAGATGGGAATGTCAGGAAAGATTAAGATTGTGGGAACTGCTCTTGTATCCAATGCAGGAGAGTATGTAAAGAATGGAACCATTGATATGATCAGTTTCTGGGATCCGGCGCTGGCAGGCAAAGCAATGGTAGAGACAGCAGTAAAACTTCTCAAAGGTGAGACAATCGAAGACGGTGTTGATCTGGGCGTAGAAGGTTACAATGAAATGACACTGGACGGCAATATACTGATTGGAAACGCGTGGATTGATGTGACAAAAGACAATGTAGATGACCCGGCATACGATTTCTGATTCACTGATTTCAAAGAAAAGGGGTGGGAGGCTCTCAGAGGAGCTGCATCCCACCCATTATTCTGTATGGATACTGAAACGTCACGTATTACGATACCCTGATGGGATTATAAAAGAAGTGGAAGATGATTATGGATAAAATATTTCTGAAATTGGAGAACATTAAGAAAACATTCGGCGGCGTCCAGGCACTCAAAAGTGTGGGCCTGGAAATCAGAGCCGGTGAGATCCACTGTCTGGCAGGTGAAAACGGATGCGGAAAATCAACGCTGATCAAAGTGATTTCCGGCGCCCATGACCCTACAGCAGGATCAATATATATTGAAGGCGAAAAGATTGAAAAACTGACACCGATTGATTCTATCCGTAAGGGCATCCAGGTGATTTATCAGGACTTTGCAGTTTTTCCAAATCTGACAGTAGCGGAGAACATCGCCATGAACCATGCCCTGCTTACGGGGACGAAAGCTATGAACTGGAAAAAGTCCAGAGAGCTCGCCATCCAGGCAATGGAACAGATCGGTGCCCATATGGATCCGGATGTCCTGGTGGAGAGGCTCTCTATAGCCAACAAGCAGATGGTGGCAATCTGCCGTGCAATTATAAATGATGCAAAACTGCTGATTCTGGACGAGCCGACGACGGCACTGACCCAGAAAGAGGTCAGCATGCTCAATACAATCATAAGAAACCTGAAAGATAAAGGTATGGCAATCGTAATTGTAAACCACAAGCTGGATGAAATATATGAAATCGCGGACCGTCTGACCATTCTGAGAAACGGAGAAAATGTGGCTACGGGACCAATCGGAGAGTTTGACAGGAAACGGTTCATTAAATGTATGACAGGGCGAGATGTGGAAGAAGTGTATTACCGTCCCGAGGACAGCAGGGAAGTGATTCTGAAGGTCGAAAATCTTACGAGAAAAGGATCCTTTGAACAGGTCAGCTTTGACCTGAAAAAGGGAGAGGTGCTCGGCATCACCGGACTTCTCGGTTCCGGGCGCGGAGAGCTGGGAGACGCACTGTTCGGCATTGCTCCGGCCGGTGAGGGAAAGATCACACTAAACGGCAAAGAGGTAACCATAAGGTCCATCGAAGATGCCATGAAGGCCAGGATTGCATATGTGCCTGAGGACAGGCTCACTCAGGGGCTTTTCCTGGACTGTTCGATTCAGGAGAACACCGTGGCGGCATCAATTCAGAAATATTTAAAAAAGGGCAGGCTGAATTATAAGGAAATGTATGAGGCAACCCAAAACTGGATTCAGAAGATCGGCTGTAATGCGAAATCGCCGAAACCACTGATCCGGACGCTTTCCGGTGGAAATGCACAGAAGATGGTCATTGCCAAATGGCTGAATACAAATCCGGCGCTGCTGGTACTCAACGGCCCCACCGTCGGTGTGGATATTGGATCCAAGGCGGATATCCATAAGATACTGAGAGAACTGGCTGAGCAGGGCGTCGGAATCATCGTGATATCAGATGATGTCAGCGAACTGATCCAGAACTGCAGCAAGATTCTGATCATGAAGAATGGAAAGACCGCCGGCAGCATCAGTTCGCGGGAACTGGATGAGACAAAGCTTTCCAGGCTGCTTACAAGTGAGGAGGAAACAGTATGAAAGACAGAATAAAAAGAGGGCTTGCTACAAACGAAATGATTGTAGTGTACATTATACTGGCCCTGTGTATTCTTATAGGGATTGTCAATCCGGCATTTGCAAGTGCATCCACCGTGGTTTCGCTTCTGCGTTCCATGCTGGTAACTCTGATTTTCGCGGCGTTTGAAATGATGGTGATCATTTCCGGCGGAATCGATGTTTCTTTTCCTGCCGTTGCCAGCTTTGCAATGTATGCAACTGCGATGATCATGAATGGGGCAGGGCTGAACAGTATCGTGCTGGCATTTATCATAGCGATTGTGATCGGAATGCTGTTTGGTTTTCTCAACTCAGTACTTGTAGCCCGTCTGGGAATTCCTCCTCTGATCGCAACGCTCGGAGTGAGCAGTGTGGCCAACGGTGCAACTCTGGCATTCCTGGGTTCCAAGGAGATCAACAAACTCCCGGAGAGCTTCGGAAATCTCTCCAAAGTATTTATTTATGAGTATGTAGGAGAAAGCGGCATCACTTATCAGCTTACCGCCCTGATCCTGATTCCGGTCGTGATCTATATCGGTCTCTGGATCCTGCTGAAATATACCATGCTCGGCCGCGGAATCTATGCGGTGGGGGGCGATAAAAATGCAGCCAGAATCGCAGGCTTCCGTGTTGTATTTATCCAGTCCTTCGTGTACATACTGGCAGGGGCACTGGCAGGTGTCGGTGGTGTGACTTATATGATCCTGATGCGTCAGGCGCACCCGCAGGTGCTGATGGGCACCGAAATGATGGTGATCGCTGCTGTCGTCATGGGCGGCACGCGAATCACAGGCGGACATGGCTCCATATCGGGGACGATACTGGGCGTAACACTGATTGCACTGATCCAGAACAATCTGATCATGCTTGGTGTTCCCACCTATGCACAGACATTTGTGGTAGGCCTTCTGATCGTAGTTGGTACGTCTATCACTTCGCTGAGAACCAAAAAAATACAAAATAGTGTAAAAATATAGGAAGGTGGCACTATGGAAAATATAAAAAGCAGACTGAAAAGTTCAGATAAAAACAGCATGATGCTATTTCTGATTGCTGTACTTATTTTTGGAGTCATGGCAGTCCTGGCGCCGTCATCCTTTCTGGGAATCAAGAATATCCAGGGAATGTGCACACAGTTTCCGGAATTCGGCCTCATCTCATTTGGAATGATGCTGGCTATGATATCAGGCGGAATCGACCTGTCCCTGGTTGGAATCGCCAATTTTTCCGGGATTGTAGCGGCATACATCATGGTAAAAATGGGCGGAAGCCCTGCTTCCATACTCCTTGGATGCATCGCAGCAGTATTAGTGGGAGCGCTCTGCGGATGCTTTAACGGATTTATGATCGGATACCTTCAGATCCCGCCCATGCTGGTCACCCTGTGCGGCCTGCAGCTGTATACCGGCTGCGGCCTGATGATCACAAAGGGCCCGGCAATCACGGGACTGCCGGAAGGCTACAGCGTGCTGGGAAATGGGACAGTGGCAGGAATCCCGCTTGCATTTATCATCTTTATCCTGGGCGCCCTGCTGGTTTCCTTCCTGCTGCGCTCAACCGTATATGGCCAGCACGTGCGGTACATGGGAACCAACTCCATGGCATCCCGCTACAGCGGAATCAACAACCTGGCGGTCACCATCAAGACCTATGCGGTGTCGGGGGTCCTGGGAAGCCTGGCCGGCCTGATCATGGTATCCAGATACAACTCCGCAAAAACAGATTACGGCAGTTCCTACACACTGCTTTCCCTGCTGATCGTCGTACTGGGAGGCACAAACCCGGACGGAGGCAAAGGCAGCGCAATCGGAGTACTGCTGTCCGTTGTCGTACTGCAGCTGGTGTCGAGCGCGTTCAATATCATGCGCGTAGATTCGTCTCTAAAAACATTCGTCTGGGGAGTCATACTGATCCTCGTAATCGTAATCGGACAATTGAGTAGGGAACGAACTTGTGAGTGAACGGATGGGGGACGCTCTATGCCAGGCTTGCCGGGAAGGTTTTGGAGCTGTATATGTCCTTTCGGAATGCACCCGCGCTGCTAACTGATTCTAGGATAAAATACTGCCGGGAATGTGGGCACGGGATGACACAGCATGGGAAAATTGATATTTTCCCATGCTGGTCATCCGGAAACATGATTCGGAATCATGTTTCCTCCCACATTCCCGGCAGTATTTTATCCAAGAATCAGTAAGCGCACTCTAGCATTCCGAAAGGACATATACAGCTCCAAAACCTTCCCGGCAAGCCTGGCATAGAGCTGGTGCATCAGTGCGGAAGACAAAGATTCTTTCCCTGTGAGGCCCTGAACCGGAGCAGCGGATGGGATTGGCTGCGCGGAGCCAATTCCATCCGCTGCACTTGGGTTATGAATCCCCCACGGGAAAACAGCTTTTATACCTGCCGATTGGAGGCACATAGCTAAGGGCGAGAGGAGGGCTGGCAGCTCTGCTGCAGGAGAAGAGTGTGAGCCGGATTACGGTGAAGGAGCTTGTGGATGAGGTGGAGATTAACCGCCCGGAATTTATGGAGGAGATGACATACCAGATGGTTGTGAATTCTGTGAATGTCTTTAAAGATGTATCATGCGGGGAACTACAGGAACAGGAGGAGAGGCGAGCGTATTAAAGTGAAAAGGAGCGGTGGGAGAAGGAGATCCTGCTTGACAGAAAAAAGCCTATGACGTAAGATTATTCATGATGTGTTGTAAAGTCTGTTTTTAGCGTACAGCGAAAAACGGAATCGTGATAAATAAAACTAAAGAGAGGGTTTGAGAGTAAAATGAAAAGAGAAAAGTTTGGTTCCAGGCTGGGATTTATCCTGATATCAGCGGGATGTGCCATCGGTTTGGGCAATGTCTGGCGGTTTCCCTATATTACGGGGCAATATGGAGGGGCTGCATTTGTATTGATTTATCTGTTTTTCCTCCTGGTTCTTGGGCTTCCGATCATGGTAATGGAGTTTGCCGTGGGAAGGGCAAGCCAGGTGAGCGCAGCTTTATCCTTTGACAGGCTGGAGCCTGAAGGGACAAAGTGGCACTGGTATAAGTACGGTGCAATGGCGGGGAATTATCTTCTGATGATGTTCTATACGACCATCGGGGGATGGATGCTGCTGTATTTTGTTAAGATGGCGGGCGGAAAGTTCGAGGGGCTGAACGCGGAAGAGATTGCCGGAGAGTTTGGCGCACTGACGGCACGTCCGGTTCTCATGGCCGTGTGTATGATCATTGTCGTGGCGCTGTGCTTTGCTATCTGCAGCAAGGGACTGCAGAAAGGTGTGGAGAAGATTACTAAGGTGATGATGCTGATCCTTCTGGCGCTGATGATTATACTGGCAGTGCGTTCTGCCACTCTGGAAGGGGCGGGAGAAGGTCTGCGTTTTTATCTGTCTCCTGATTTTTCGAAAGTAAAAGAAGCCGGGATAATGGATGTGGTATTCGCAGCCATGGGACAGGCCTTCTTTACCCTGAGCCTCGGGATTGGCGCGATTGCCATATTCGGGAGCTATATAGATAAGAAGAGAACACTCACAGGAGAGGCGGTCTGCGTTACGATACTGGACACCTGCGTGGCCCTTGTTGCGGGTCTGATTATCTTCCCGGCGTGCTTTGCATTCGGAGTAAAGCCGGACAGCGGGCCGAGCCTGATCTTTATCACTCTGCCGAATATTTTCAACTCCATGAGCGGAGGCAGAATCTGGGGAACCCTGTTTTTCCTGTGTATGTTTTTTGCTGCAGCATCCACGATCATTGCGGTATTCGAAAACATCATATCCTTTGCAATGGATCTGACGGGATGCAGCCGGATAAAAGCGGTACTCATAAACCTGGCAGCAATTATCGTGCTCTCCCTGCCGTGCGTGCTTGGTTTTAATATGTGGAGCGGATTTGCCCCAATGGGTGCAGGCACAAATGTGCTGGACTTTGAAGACTTCCTTGTAAGCAATAACCTCCTTCCCCTGGGCAGCCTGATCTACCTGCTGTTCTGTACCAGCCGTATTGGGTGGGGATGGAAAAACTTCAGCAAAGAAGCAAATACAGGAACCGGAATCAAATTCCCAAAATGGGCAAGGATCTACGTTTCCTATATCCTGCCCTTAGTCGTATTGTTCATATTCGTACAGGGATACTGGTCACTGTTCCATAAATAAATGAGGACTCTCCGTGAGGTACTTCCCCAATAAAGCAGTATGATCACAGCATACGGCATAGTCGCTCTGGCTATGCCGTTTTGCTGCCTGTTTTTAATCTTCCTTTTGGATCACATCGGTCTTATCTTTTAGGCAACCTCAAACTGACTGTTATAGAGCTCCGCATAAAATCCGCCTTTTTCCATCAGCTCTGAATGGCTGCCGCTTTCCACAATATCACCGTCTTTTAATACTAAGATGATATCCGCGTTTTTAATAGTTGAGAGGTATACGGTAGACCATGAGTACCGTGCTAGTTTCCTCGCTCCATGAGATAATAACTCCAGAAAACTACAAGTTTTTTAAAGGAGTTAGTACCATGGATAAAATCACACATCAGGTTCGTGCAGAGCACTGGACCAAGATCCTGAATGAATGTATGAATAGCGGGATGTCAAAAACCGCCTGGTGTCGGGCAAACGGGATTTCTGAGAAGCAGTTTTTTT
>LDAQ01000091.1 GCA_001028025.1 Faecalicatena fissicatena
CGTTGCCTAAATCCCGATTTACTGGAAGACCTCTATATGATGTTTTACATTCTCATAAGTCCCCCGCACCATCGCTTCATTCAGCGCAAAGTAGTTATGCTTTCCATCCGACCGCAGATATTCCTCCGCCCTCTTTACAAGGCTGTTGAAACTGGCTGTCGCAATATTTACCTTCACGATTCCAAGCGAGATTGCCTTTCTAAAATCTCCATCCGTTATCCCGCTGCCTCCGTGGAGCACAAGTGGTACATTTGTCTTCTCATGAATTTCCTGCAGTACATCAAACGCAAGTTTGGGAGCAGACGGGTAATTGCCGTGTGCATTTCCAATGGCAACTGCCAGTGCATCAATCCCCGTGCGCTCACAAAACAGCTTTGCATCCTCCGGATTGGTACAGCGGATCCCATGGTCGCAGCTGCCGTCCTCACTTCCGCCTACCAGTCCCAGTTCTGCTTCCACAGTGGCACCATACTGTCTGGCCGCTTTCACAACTTCCTGTGTGCGTACTATATTTTCTTCAAAAGGATACGTGGAACTGTCAAACATGACTGACGTAAAGCCCAGTTCCAGCGCTTCTTCCACTGTATCCATGGTCAGTCCGTGGTCCAGATGAACTGCAATATCCACCTTTGCCGCTTTGGCAGCATGCACCATCATCGGTCCCATCAGTTCAAGCGGAGAATGTTTCAGCCGGACCTCTGCAATCTGCAGAATTATGGGTGTATCCAGCTCTTCCGCCGCCTGGACCGCACCTTTTACCATCTCCATATTGCCCACGCTGAATGCACCGACTCCTCTGTTATTGTTTACCGCCTGTTCCATTAATGATTTCATCGTTACTAAGGACATTTTTTTGCTCCTCCCTATCTCTCTTGTTCCATTTCCAGCGCGCGTTTTCTGCCCAACTGCCTGTTCAACAGCTGCAGGCAGATGAAGGCCACCACCGCAAACACCGTTCCAGCCGCAAATACCGCATACATTTCATAGCCTCTGCCGGTCAGAACTCCTGTAATGGCCGGGGCGGCAATCGTCGCAATGACAATGCCAAACATAACAAATCCATAGTTCTCACCGGAATGCTCAAGCCCAAATATGGAGCTTGTAAAGGACGGAAAGCTACCCATAATCCCGCCGTAGCATCCGTACATCAGGATAATTGCAGCTGTTACCGCATAGGAACGTGACACACACAGTACGGCCATGGATGCCACGGATACTGCTAACACGCCTTTGATACATACCACTCTTCCCACCCGGTCAGCCAACGCAGGGAGTACAAGCCTTGTCCCGGCATTTACAATGGATCCGATCATAACCGCACCTACCGCAATTGAGGACGGAATCCCCAGCTCTATCTGATGGGTCTGGGATACCGGCGATATCATAAAATAGGAGACCAGGCCGCACAGCATAGTGGCCAGCAGAAGATAAAAATCACGGGTCCGCATCATTTCTGAGGAACTATACTGTTTCTGCACTGCCGCTTTTCCCTGTGTCTTCAAAAGCTCTGCCTCCGCTTCCTGCCTCCATTTCTTATCCGGCGCAAAGAAAAAGATACTGCTCAGCAGCCAGGATAATGTAATTGCCGCTCCGATCACAAGAAATGTAAGCCTGGCGCCGCCCATTTCCAGCAGCTGTCTGCTGATGGGGGCGAGGAAAAAGCCGCACAGACCGTTTGCCGTCACAACAATCCCGGAGGCGAATCCGGTCCTTCCCGGGAACCATTTCTGTGCCGTGGATATAATGGTGATATAGAGCATGCCCTGCCCGAATCCCTGCATCACTCCATAGGTAAGATAGATGGGAAGAGGCGACGGGACGATTAAGAATGCAGACAGTAAAATACCAGCCGCAAAGATTCCGCCTCCGATAAAAACAACCATCCGCGGACTTCGTTTATCCTGAATGCGCCCACCCACAATGTTTCCGAACACGAATGTGCAAAGTGCAAGATAGAAACACATCGATGCCTGTCCCTGTGTCCACCCGGCCTGTTCCATTACATAGGGCTGGTAGATGGACCAGACATGGGGGTACCCCGTAAAAAATATGGCAAAGGCGCCGGATATCATCATCAATCCTCTTTGTCTTTTCTGAGTTGTTGTTAATTTCATCATTCTTCTCTCTTATTCCTTTTTCTGTCAGGCCGTCCTTCTGCATCCGGTGCCGGTGCTGCCGGAAATTCCCGGCAGCGCCGCCGTACAATCGTTCACAGCCCTAATTACAGGGATACATTACCAGAGGTTCCTGTACAGCTGTTCGATATCCGCCTGACTGATCTCACGCCTTGTGTTCTGCGGGCTTCCGCTGTCCATTGCATCAAAGGCCATTTTTTCAATTACATCAAAGAATGCCTGCTTCTCAATTCCAAACTCTGCAAGCGTTGGTGTCTCCAATTCCTCTGTCAGCCTCACTGCTGCTGCCAGGAATATTTCTGCCGCTTCTTTTTCTGAATCCTCTAAAGATGCGGCGCCAATTGCCCTGCCCAGTTCTGCGAATCTGTCATATGCACCTTCCAGCGCATAACTTAAACATACCTTGATCAGCATGGCGTTGGAAAGACCGTGTGCTACATGGAACAATGCGCCTATGGGACGGCTCATTCCATGTATCAGTGTTACCGATGCATTGTTAAAGGCAATCCCCGCCTCCAGGGCCGCCACTGACATTTCCACTCTGGCTTCCTCATTTTTCCCGTCATGATATGCCGCCGGCAGATAACTGAAGATTCGTTTTACGGCGGATAGTGCAAATGTATCCGATAATGTCTGGGCTTTTCTGGAAGTATAAGCCTCCACAGCGTGACACAGTGCATCCAGTCCCGTTGCTGCCGTGATCTTTGGCGGCGCTGTCATGGTAAACTGCGGATCAATAACTGCCAGATCCGGCATCAGTACTTTGCCCTTTAAAAGCATTTTAATGTCTTTTTTTGTATCTGTTATAATTGTAAACTGTGTCGCTTCTGACCCGGTTCCTGCTGTGGTGGGTATTGCTGCCATGGGCGGCATCTCTGCGTCTATTATTTTCCCCATGTAATCAGAGATATTTCCACCGTTCACTGCCAGGGATCCGATCGCCTTCATGGAATCGATCGGACTTCCCCCGCCCAGGGCAATTAGGAAATCACAACCTGCTTCCCGGTACTGCTTTACACCATTTTCAATCATCGTATCCGTAGGTTCCCCTGTGATTTCTGAATAAACTATATATTCGATCCCCTGGTTTTTCAGTGCATTTTCAACCTTCGCACAGTTTCCAAGTTCAATCATTACTTTATCCGTTACCAGCATTGCTTTCTTTCCAAACTGCCCAAGCGTGGCCTCTGCCATATCAAGAGCTCCTGCTCCTGTTACCATCTGTCCCGGTACAATAAATTCTCTTCCCATTTTTCCTTCTCCTTATATACTAGATTTTAGAATTCGGCATCGTGAAGCCAGGTATATCTTTCATCTTCACAGCGGTCTGTCTGCAGCCACGGATTGCCCTCCAGATGGCGGATCATCCAGCAGGTATACATCTGGAAGCCCGGGGCTGCTGCCTGTGGATGCAGTTCGCCTCCCGGTATGGCAGAAAAGCTGTTGTTGACACTTTTAAATACCTGATCCCCTACAAAGCTGGCTCCAAATCCCTCCGGTCTGTCAAACTTAAAAAGATATGTTTCCGGCTGCGGATGCCTGTGCGGAAGATAACCGGACCAGTTTCCCCGGTCATTCAGCACTTCTCCCAGCACCATGTTGGATTTTGGAGAAATTTCATGATCAAAAATGGTGTTTACTCTGCGTTTCGCCACATTTCCGAACTTGCCCTGGCAGGAATAGTTCCACGGGGCATCCTTGGGACTATAAAGACGGGCTGGAAATTCTCTGTTGTTTTTTGTACACTGCACAAGAATCTCTGAGGCTTCTGCCGCCTCCACTTCCACTGCTGTGTCTTTGCAGACATGCACGCACCAGGGCCCCTCTGTAAAGACATCTTTTCTGCTGACTGTTTCCTGCCTTTGTTCCCATCTACAGGTGATTTTCCCTGACAACAAAAGCACTGCCGTCTCTTCCCCTGCCCGGAAAAATTTTCTGGTCTCGCCCGCTGCCATGTGGTACACGCGAATGTCCATCATCATATCTTTATACTCGTTATCATAGGTTGTAAGAATCATCTCTCCATTTTTATCAAACTCCGGATATCCAAATACGCTGCTCATGCTGAATCCTCCTTTTTTACAATCAATAGTTTCTCGCTGCGTTTCTGCCTTCCAGCACGCCTTCACACGCTTTTCTTACAGATTCTTTCTCAGAAGTTGTGGCAATTCCTACGTTCCACCAGGATTCATATCCGTCCGTCATAGTTTTCGGAATGACCTTCAGGTCGAACAGGCAGGCAATGTTCTGTTTCTTTGCGTCCTCAAGAGCCTTCTCCAGTTCTCCGATTGTTCTGCATGTATATGTTTTTAGTCCATAGCCTTCTCCGATTTTTGCATAGTCTACCGGGATCAGATCTCCGCATGGCTTCCTGCCGTCTGTATAACGGAATTCGGTTGCCAGGCTGCCGATTCCGTGGTTCATTTCCAGATTGTTGATACAGCCAAAGCCGCAGTTGTCAAATATCAGGATGTTTACCTTTTTCTGTTCCTGCATAATCGTCATGATTTCACTGTGCAGCATCTGGAAGCTGGAATCGCCCACTACGCAGTATACTTCGTTGTCCGGCTCCGCAAATTTTACGCCCAGCGTGGCCGCCACCTCGTATCCCATGCAGGAATAGCCATACTCTGCATGATAGCCGCCTCTTTTGTCCGTGGTCCACATTCTCTGCATACAGCTTGGAAGGGAACCGCCTGCCGTAATGATTGTCGCATCCTGATCAATGACTCTGCGGATCGCCGCAAGAGCCGCCGTCTGGGTAATCTTTCCGTTCGTAAGCCGGACAAATTCAGGAACCGTTCTTGGATCTCTGGCCTGAATCATAGGCTCAAAATCATCCCCTGTGTATTCGATTCCTGCAAGACGTACCATCTCTTCATCCCAGATGCGTTTTGCTTCTTCGATTTCACCGTTGTAAGAGGATACATATCCTTTTGCCCTTAATTTTTCTGCCAGCGCCTCTACTGTTGCTTTGGCATCTCCCACTGCTTTTACTGCGTCCATTTTATATGCATGAAAACGGCAGTTGTTAATCGTAACAAACTGCGCTTCTTCATTTTTAAACAACCACTTCGAGCTTGTTGTAAAGTCTGACAATCTGGAGCCGATGGCAATCACCACATCCGCATCCCTTGCGATTACATTGGAAGCATAAGTACCGGTCACTCCAATACCGCCCAGACAGTAGGGATGGCTGGATCTGCACGCACTCTTACCTGCCTGGCTTTCTCCGAATGGAATCCGGAATTCTTCGCAGAACTGTTCAACCGTCCCGCCGGCCTCGGAGTAGCGTACACCACCGCCTACAATCACAAGCGGCTTCTCTGCGTTTGCAATAATCCCGGCTATGTCGTCCAGTTCATCTTCCACCGCTGCCGGCCTGGTGATTCTGTGCACCCGCTTTTTGAAGAAATATTCCGGGAAATCAAAGGACTCCCCTTCTACATCCTGGCACAGTCCGATACAGCATGCACCTGTCTCTGCCGGATCTGTCAAAACTCTCATGGCATTGATCAGGGCCGTCATGATCATCTCCGGACGAGTAATTCTGTCCCAATACTTGCAGACCGGTTTGAACGCATCGTTTGTCGTTATTGCCAGGCTGCTGCTCTGCTCTAACTGCTGCAGCACCGGATCCGGCTGCCTGGATGCAAAAGTGTCTGCCGGGAATACAAGCAGCGGTATATTATTTACGGTTGCTGTGGCACAGGCCGTCACCATGTTGGCTGCTCCCGGTCCGACGGAAGATGCACAGGGTATGATTTTTCTGCGGTTATTCTGCTTGGCAAATGCAATGGCCGTGTGGCACATTCCCTGTTCATTCCTCCCCTGCATCACCCGCAGACTGCCCGGATTGCTGTCCAGTGCTTCGCCCAGTCCTACTGCAATCCCATGTCCGAAGATGGTAAAGAATCCTTCTACAAACTTTGTTTCCACACCATCCATGCACACATACTGCTGATCCAGAAATCTTACAATTGCCTGTGCTGTCGTCATTCTTACTGTTTTATTCATAACGCTCTTTTCTCCTTTTCTACTCTGCAATCGCTTCGTCACGCTCACTCTGCCGCGCCGTCCTATACTCTGGCGATCATCTCGCCGAACTGTTCTTTTTCCTCTTTGATAAAGGCATGAATCGCGTCCGGTCCGGGAAGTGAGTCTGAGCAGTTATTGCTCCTGACCATCATGGACGCCTCTGCAGATCCGAATTCCAGACAGTCTATAATATCCCAGCCCTGGTACAGTCCGTATAAGAAACCAGAACCGTATCCGTCTCCTCCGCCAAATCCTTTTCTGGCTTCCACCGGAAACGGTTTGATGCTGAAACTCTGTCCATCGTCCGTATAGGCCGTAGAGCCTTTCATGCCATGCTTGATCACAACAATTCTGGCTCCGCAGGTCTGCCAGTATGCGGAGCTCTCCGCATCTGTCATGCCCGGCTGAATCAGCTTTTCTGTCAGGTCGAATTCCTCTCTGGAACCCATGATGATGTCTGCTTCCTTTGCTACTATGGAATAGTAGATTGAAATCTCATCACTGTTCTTCCAGTTGTATTCTCTATAGTCGATATCAAAAATGATTCTTGTACCGTTCTTCTTTGCCAGCAGGACTGCTTTGATTGCCGCCTCTCTGGATGGGCTTTCAGCCAGTGCCGTGCCGGAGATCAGGATGGCCTTTGTATTTTTTATGTATGTTTCATCAATATCATCTACGTGGAGCTGCAGATCCGCGATACAGTTACGGTACATTAGAATACTGCTTTCCTTCGATGAGAGCATCTCGGTAAATGTCAGTCCCAGCTTTTCGCCGTTTGTGCATCTGGTAATGTGGGAGGTATCGATTCCCTGTTCGTTAAAATAGTCGACTACATAATCACCGAACTGATCATCGGATACCTTGCCGAGAAATCCCGCCTTCAGGCCGTGACGGGTAACACCGACTGCAATGTTGGCCGGAGAGCCGCCCACGAACTTCTCAAACATATGTACATTCTTCAGAGGTTTAAACTCCTCTTTTACCTGCTCGTTGTATGCAGGGTTAAAATCAATTGCTACACGTCCAAGCAGGACAAGGTCCATTGGTCTTGATTCATCAAATTCGATATACTTCATGTTCTCTTCCTCCATTTTTTAATGATTGGCTGCTTCTTTTTTGCGTGTCCATTTTCCTTTTCCTTCGTGCTTTTATATTAGCACGCCAAATATTTGCGTGCAAGTTATTTTAACACACTTTTGCTTTTTCTACTTTTTGCATAATTTTAAAGAGGTTTTTTTGATATGCTCTCATTCCAGGACCTTAATCGCACGCTTTGCACGCAAAGTTATTAAAAGGCAAAACTTTGGTACAAGGAATGAATCCCTGGAAAAGAGCACCAAAACAGAATTCCTTGGCACCGATACCAGTTATGTTGTATCCAGCGGATATATTTATCCCATTTTCGGGGCGTTCCGCAGCCTGTTGAAATATGATGTAATCAATCAGGAGGTTTCCCGCCTGTTTGATCCTCTTGAAGTGTGGAATGAAGTAGGGGTAAGTATTGTGCAAAATACATTTGAAACTTACACAAACCCGCAGTTAGCGGGCAAAGATAAACAGCTGTGGCTGTCAAATTACAGAATTGTGGAAACACAGAGTTTGAGAAAACTTTTAAGTGAAGCACGATGATTCATGTATGACTGTATGAAGGATAATTTTTGTACCGGTATAATCAGACTGCTGTCCTCGTCTTATTGCTCAACAGGGTAATATGACGGGAACAGCAAATGACCATGCAAATATTTAGCCCAGTACTCTGGCTGACAATTCTTTTACTAAAAACTGCCTGATATATAAATTATTTTCTTCATTCAGCGTTGGCATAAATGCCATATATCTACATTTCTGAAAGCTCTCTCCGTCCAGGCTGAAGGAATAGCCAGTCACACATTTTGGATTGCAGTCCTCCGGATTGATCAGTCTCTTGCAAACAGACGATTTCCGGATGTCTTTTTTCATCTTTTCGGGCAGATCATTAAGAAAGTCCGCATACTTTCCGAGATTCTCCGGATAAATACGTAGTTTCACTCCGGTTTTTCTGAATACAAAAGTTGCCAGTGTCTTTTTTGTATCACAGAAAACATAAGAAACAACAGGTCCGCTCTTGGCTGATTTTATATCACATTTACAATTATTCTGCGTCAGATAATCATTTAATTCCTTTACAAATTCCTGATTTTTACTGTCAACACTTGCAAGAAATAAATCAAATTTTTCATCCATATTATATATACTCTCCTTTTATTTTTCCTCTACAGGTATCCATATCTGCGCCAGATAATCCGGATCGTAGGGATTTCCGCTGCTGTACCACTCCAGCTCCGGACAATCTGCATGATTAAAAGGATAATTAATCAGCCATTCTCCTGTCAGATATCTCCACCCGTTTTGTATCCCCTGGGGCACCGGTCCTCTGCAGTCAAAGATTGCCCATGTTGCCTGAGGAACCACAAACTCGCTGAATCCCCGGGGCACTTCCCGGTCCGTCATCACCATGATAGAGTACTCCGCTTCATTCGATCGCTCATCCAGATCTCCAAGCAGGCCAAAAAGGCCCTGGGGTTTGCCCACATCCATGGATATCAGTGAAGAAAAGGTGCCATCTCTTTGACATTCACTCCAAAATGCCGGGATTTTAGTCAAATGCGCATCGTCCGCATGTGAAATCCGAATGCTCTTCCCCGCCAGACGGAATGCATCTTTTTGCTCCAGTTTCCAGGAATACTGCTGTTTCATTGAGATCTGCATCTTGGGCAGAATCCGCAGCTGATTCTCATCACGCCTGGCCTCTATGGGGGATATCCCATGAAACTGCTGAAATGCCTTTGTAAATGATGTGGGAGAATCGTATCCATATTTGTAGCTGATATCCACTACTTTTAGATCTGTACTCTTCAGATCATATCCTGCCAGAGTCATTTTTCTGGAACGGACATACTCTGCAAAACTTATGCCATTCATATATGAAAATACTTTCTGGAAGAAGCCATACGAGCAGCCGGCTATTTTAGATATCTCCTGCACATCAACAGGTTCTTCCTTCCTCTGCAGATGGTTTTCAACATAATCAATAATGATCTGTAACTTTTCATTCCATTCCATATAGCTGTTCCTTTCGCCTGCAGTTCTATTATTCTAACATTTATATAATAAGGTTTCATCTCATTTTTAGTACTCATTGGATAGCATCATTTCTTTACAATATTATAATCTCCTAAATATACTTATAAAGTTTCCCATAAAAGCCCCGCCCATACTTGCTTTACAGTACACGGTACATTACCCGGTATACGGAGTTTTCCTCTGATTAGAAGGAATTTATTCCCACTATAAAAAGGACAGAACCTTATAACAGCTCTGTCCCTTTTTATAATCGGAGTCTTTGTTGTCCGGCGATTATCTATGTTTTCCTCTATTTCTTCAATGGTAAACCTGTATTATCCGTAAAAGAACCGATTGCTATTGTGACAATATCGACAATCCAGCCGATTCCAAAACACCCTGCTGTAAGAAACCAGATCAAACCTGTTCCTATTTTACCCACATAAAACCTGTGTACGCCCAGATATCCAAGTAATATACACAGTACCAATGCAACCATTTTGCTCCTTGAACTGCAAACCCTTACATATTGCGGGGTTTGATACCCGCTATTTACATATCCCTCATCTGCATACCCAGGATTAGTTACACCCTGCGGATTACCATACCCATTTCCTGCTCCATAATTCTGTGGATTACCATATCCACTCCCCGTTCCATTATTCTGCGGATTACCATATCCATTTCCTGCTCCATTATTCTGCGGATTACTATATCCACTTCCTGCTCCATTATCCTTTGCTTCCTGCGGTTGTTCATAACCGCAATAAGCACAAGTCGCCCCCTCTAAAGGCGCTCCACATGCCGGACATGTACCTGCCATAATTTTTTCTCCTTTACTAATACGATTTTAGGCATTTGATAAATGCCATAAACCCTTGATTTTACTGGGTTTTGTTACTTGATTTATATAAATTCTCTCTCCACAAGTGGTAAAATACAGGTAACAACACCAATACATCTTACAACCTATGGAGGAGAAAATTTATGACTGTTAAATATCATCAGATTGCTTTAAGTGACTTTTTTTCAGACTGTCAAAACAAACTTATCAATGATTCACCCTCATTAGTTGATCACAACTATAGTTCTGACTCATTTGCACTCTCATCTTAATACAAAATACGAATTACATTTTCACATAACATGAGTATATCAAATTCGACTCCCATTCTCAATCTAAATCAGTACTTAAAATTAATTATTTACCTTCCTTTTTATAATATCATGATCTATCTATTTATTGCTTTCCCTTTATCTTCCCATAATATGAATTTGCAGTATAAAGAGCCGCCGCCGGATTATGTCCCAGAACACGGTCTTTCACCACCAGAGTCGTAACCGGTGCTTTTGAATACTTATAAAAAAGGCTGTCATGTCCCACACATAGTCCCATTAGAATATTAAGATCTGTTTCTTCTTTATTCAGTCTCATGGCCTGATGAATCGGGTTACACATATTAACCCCCACCGCCTTGCATTCCTCCGGGATTCCAACTTCCGTCTTTTCCACCGCGCCCGCTTTACACGCAACCCCAAACACGTCAAACCCATGGCTTCTTAAAATCTGAGCCAGAGTTCTGGATTCGTTAATTAAGCCAACGCATGTGGCAATCCCCAGTTTATGATAATTCATCCGTTTTGCAAACTCTATGGTCTCTTCTACTCTGGTCATCTTGCAGTAAAATTCGTACTCTACCTCTGCGGCATTCAGCATAATACGCTTATTTTCCTCATCATCATATTCTTTTATCGCTGCGTCCATCAGTTCCGGGTCTCCATTCTCTGTCGTCAGGCAAAAATTTGGATAAGCCTTATTCCCCACATCACAATTAACCATTCCGCAATCTATGCAGCTTCTTGTAATCTTATCGCTCATTTTCTTTGTATCTCCCATTCTTTACTATACAGCTTTTCAAAGCAGCTCCTGATATCCGGTCAATCATTATCTTCATTCTCTTTATAAGTACAGGGTGCGTAAGTAACACATTTACCACACACCTCGCTTCCCATTGTATTCTCTGCGCCCTCACTGTTTAGATAAGAACTGCCGTATTCTGTATGTTTCATAGCGTTTTCCCGGCACATATCATAACACTTTTTTCTGTCATAACAATCATTTACAAAGTTTAAAGGAACCACTCCGGCTCTTTCCGTACCTTCATTAAATTGCTTTCCAGTCTTTCTACAAGACCCTCGAACGCAGGTCCGGAAGCCCCCCTTGCATGTGCCGGACAATTTTTTACACAGGCAAAACAGTCAATACATTTCGTTTCATCTGTCTGGCGGGGATTCTCCCTGTCAATCGCCTCCGTGGGACAGACTGAAACACAGGTACCACAGCCTGTGCAGGATTCATCCGCTATTGGATGGAAGGGCATAACTTTGGTTTCTTTATAAGGATGGTTCCCGTTTACTTCCAGTTTATGCTCCTCATGATCCTCACAGAGTGCTTCCTGAACCTTCTTCGCAAAGAGATCCATTTTCATTTCGTCATCAGCATCCGGACGGCCTGATGCAATTTTATCAGAAAATGTATGAGGTGCAATCCATGCAGCAGCTGCCATTCCGACAAATCCGTTCTCCTCGCAGATGTCCTTCACCTCCAGAAGTGCATCTTCGTACTCTCTGTTCCCATAGCTCACAGTGAAAATTGCAGGGGTGTGGTTTCCCTGAAGCTGACCGAAAATACCGCCCTCGATGGAAGGCAGCCTTCCGGCATAAACCGGCGCGCCAAAGATAACCAGATCACTGCCGGAAAATGTATAATTCTTCCGGCGGTTCTCCGGCTTTGTCATGTCTATTGCTTCATAATCCGCTGACAGCCGTCTGGCTATCCCTTCCACATATTTTTTGGTTCCCTGTGTGGGGCTGAAATAGATAGCAAAAACATTTTGAATCTTCATAACTTTTCCCTCCTATAATTCATTACATATCAGTCTCTGTTTCTGTCTATGCTTTACAATAAATGTTGAAAACACATCGGCTGTCAGCTTAAATGCAGCCATCTGTTTCTTTGTCCAGCTTCTGTTCTGACGGCACTCATCGAAGCCCACATAGCCAACAAATTCCCCTTCATCCAGCATTGCACACTGTAGCATGGAACGTATGCCCTGTGGTTCCAGCACAGCGAATACATCCGGATGTGTATTCTCAATCTCAGAACAATAGAAAATTCCGCTTTTATCGAAATTCTTAATATAATCACCAAGCTCATCTATGTAGGAAATATTTTGTAAATTTTTGATCTGTGGCTCCACCCCGCTGGCACACCATTCAAAGGTATTGGAACAGGTCAGTCCGTCATCAGAACTTTCAAAAATATAAGCACGGCTTACATCATAGGAACGGCCGATGATCTCCAGAAGCCGGTTGACAGAAGCCTCGATATCCGTTGCCGAATACAGAATCCGAAAAGCATACTGAGACAGGCGCATTCCTGTTGTCTGCATTTCTTCGCTGACTATATTCTCACCTATTGCCGTTTTTAGAATTTCGTCTGGTTTTTTCATAAACTCCGGAGTATAAAATGTCACTCCGCCGCGGCCGGCTTTTTTACGGGCATAAAGCGCCAGATCGGCATATTTGTAAAGTGTACGGTAATCTGCTTCACCAGGTTTTGAAAGTGCCACCCCAATACTGCAGGATATTGGAGCCACTCCTTCCACAGGCGTAATCATATGCAGATTGTCAAGCAGCTTTTCTGCCTTTTTTTCCACCTCCCTCTCACCTTTCATCTCCGACAGGAAAATCAAAAACTCATCCCCGCCTATGCGCCCAGCAACATCGTTTTCACATATATTGTCCTTAATAGCCACAGCAACATCGGAAAGCAGGTTGTCGCCCACAAGGTGCCCATAAGTGTCGTTAACCGATTTAAAGTTGTCGATATCCAGGATAAGAAGTGCCCTGATAGTCTCTATATTGTCTAATGCAAGCAGACTTTCCACCATGATTTTTACGGTTTCCTTATTGTAAAGTCCGGTAAGCGGATCTTTTTGTGCCTGATCAACCAACTCCTGCACCCGCTTTTTTTCATTGTCAATATCGACAATCACCCCCACAGCTTTAATAGGCTGCCCCTCAGAATTAAATTGGGTTGTAGCTCTGATTCTGCACCAGTAATACTGCCCGATTATATCCCTGATTCTAAATTCCGTCTCGGAATAGGGTACGCCAGCTTCAGTTTCCTGCATAATTTTTATAAACGCCTGAATATCGTCCGGATAAATATTATTTGAATTTGGTATTCGCTCGCTTATTTTTGTGTCTATGGCATCGTAGCCGAATTTTTTGTACCAGTTCTTAGAAAAAAGTAATGTATCCTCTTGGATATCCCACTCGAAAATAATATCAGTTGCCTGATCCATTATAACCTGGTGACGCTCAAGTGAGAGCCGTAAATCTTCCTGTTCCTTTTTCCGCTCGGTTAATTCAATAAGCAGGCAATAAAAATTTTCACCACCGTCACCATCCTCCAACAGCCGTCCCTTATCCAGAATCCACATCGGAGTCCCGTTTTTACACAGTACCCGGTACTCCAACTCAATATCCCGCCCTTTTCTCAGCTGCTCATGTGTGGTTGAAAGAAGTGTGGTCCGATCGTCAGGATGAACCATTTCAATAAAATTATTGTGAAATAATGTGCTTATTTCCTCACGGCTGTAGCCAAACATAGCCAGAAAACTGTCGGACATCGTAATAAGAGTAAGGTTGGAATCGTTTTTGCACTGGTGCGCTCCCCCTGGGATATTACGATTCAATACTTCCAGCTGACGATTACGTATATCCAACGTCTGACGCAGCTCTGTGCTGTCTGCTCTGGCAGATTTCTGCACATAGTAATGCCCCAGCTCCTGTCCCTCATCCGGACGTGACAAGTGCATATGAACCAGCTTCATTCCCTGCGGTGTTTTGTTCAAAAGCAGCGTAAAACGCTGCTTATTCTCCGAAAAAGTGCTGTCCTGCGGCACCGCTTTCACTCCACCGTAAACCAGGCAGTAAGTGTCAGAACATGGCACTGCATTAAACCACTGTTCGGCAATATGGAACCCGTCGGAATATTCACTGAGTTCCCTCGACAGAGAGATCCCCAGATCCTCCAGGTTATAGCTGATTTCATCCTCTCCTGTACCTATACAGGATATATTTTCGTCCATGACATGCAGAAGGCTGTTGAAATCGCGCTGTACAAGATATTTATCTGATAAAATACGGGCAAATTCCAATGCCTCGGCTTTCAGGTCATTTTGGCTTTGTCGGCTGGTTGGGATTTTTTCATGCTCCATCCGTTTCTCCTATCTTATAGATCTGCGTTTGTTTATGGCGGTTGCTGGTGTATGGGAAAATTATCTGCTTATATTTCTGCTATTAACTATGTTGCTTAATCCAATCTAATACTTTGCTCTGACCGCTTTTCCCCGATGCAATGCTTAAGCCTAAATCAACCAGTTCATCAACCGTATATTCTACTTCCATCCCGTTAAGTTCCATGGGAGTCAGCATTGCTAAAACACCAATTCTTTTATTTCCATCATTGAATGCATGATTATTTACCAGCCCCAAACACAAACAGGCTGCCCTTTTCCGTTTGATATGGTGTATTTAATGCTGAATCTAATAAATTCTCATCCCTCAATCCATCCAGACCACCCGTTTGCCTGATTAACATACAATGCATACTTATAATCTGTTGTTTACTTAAGCTAATCATTTTGCAAGTTCCTCAAAAGCCCTCATATGCTTTTTTAATGTTTTAGCAGATACTTCTTCTACGGTCTGATCATCCGCAACACTATCCTCTTCTATCTTACTGTAATCGAGAATTACATATCGGGGACTGTTGTTTTTTAAAATGACTGCTGCACCATTTTCATCAACTAATTTGGCTACTTTAGAAAAATTTTGATTTGCATCTGTCATTGATACTAAGCTCTTTAAATTAATCTGCATATTTTCACATCCTTTCCTAAATTTATTATACGCAATATATAGGATATATTCAACCTATAACTATATTTTTTTAATTCCCATGTTAAAAATGTTAACTATTATAGTGGAAAGTGCAAAAAGCTGCCAGCAATATACCCCATGGCATACTGTGACAGCTTTATACACTACTCCTTACATGGTCCGGTTGTATTCCTCACCACTAAAGTAGGCTCCAAAATCACCCGTTCCGGCTTGGAATCCTCATTTTCTAATTGTTTCAGCATCAGCCTCGCAGCATGCTCACTCATCTTGTCCACATGCTGACTGATTGTTGTCAGTTCAATCCCCTTCATAGCAGAGAACTCTATATTATCAAAGCTGACAATAGACAAATCTTCCGGAATCTGAAGCCCACCTTCCCTGCATCCGTCAATAAAACCAATTGCTGTCATGTCGTTAACCACTACCATTGCACTTGGCCTCACCTCTGATTCCTCCAGAAACTGCCGTGCAAGGCTGATACCTGTTTCCATCTTCAAGTCACTGTCATAGACATATTCCTCATGAAATGGAAGACTAAAGTTTCGAAGAGCCTGACGATAACCTTCGAACCGCTGCGAAGATGCGGAAGAGACCCCCGGCCCCCTGATAAAGCCAATATTTTTATGTCCGAACTCCAACAAATGCATAACCGCCATATATCCTGCCTGAAAGTTATCCGTCAGCACAGAATCTCCCGTATAAGATGGCAGTATTCTATTAACCAGAACCATCGGTACGTCCATGGAATCCAGCATATCCTTAACAATCTCTGTCTGGGCAGTAATCAGTATCAATCCAACAAAATTGAACTGTATCGTTATTTTTAGAAACTCTAATTCTCGCTGTACGTTGTATTCACTATTGAAAACCATGACCATATAGCCACGGTTATTCAATATTCTCTGAATGTTAAAAGCCAGGTCTGCATAGAAAGGATTTCGAATATCCCCCAATATCAAAGCCACTATATTCACACGGCCTTTACTAAGACTTTGAGCAATTGTGTTAGGTTTGTACCCTATCTCATCTACCAGATCCAATACTTTTTTCCGAAGCTCTGCGCCCACACCGCTGTTGCCGTTGATTGCACGGGAAACCGTAGACTTTGACACCCCCAGCATTTCTGCTACATCTGAAATGCTATATTTTCCATTTTTCATAAGCTTTTTCCCTTATATTTCCTCTGATATACAAATTCTATGATAATTTCCCTTTAAAATCAACCATTTTATTTGTTGTGCTTCTACTATATCACATCTACAGTTAATCTGCTGACAATGAACTGAACTATTATTGTCTTAATTTCGGCGCACGGCTATTCACCATAAGAATTGCTACCAGAATAATTCCCTGAATCAAAGAACGCAAACCTGCTGCCATGTTCATTGCCTGAAGTATATTCGTAATTAGAATCAGCACTAATGCACCCAACGCACCTCCGATAAATGTCCCCTTCCCTCCGGTCAGTTTTGTTCCTCCAATGACAACCGCTGCAACAGACAACATCGTATAACTGTTTGCCATATTCATCTGTGCAGTGCCCGCATATCCTACCAGCATAAGTCCTGCCAGACCAGCCACCGCGCCGGCAAAAACATAAGCTAATATAATGATGAATTTACTGTTAATTCCACATAAATTTGCAGCATTCCTGTTATTTCCTGCGAGAAAAAGGCTTCTGCCATACTTACTTTTTCTAAGAAAAAACACTTCCAACAAAACTAATAGGATAATAATAACTGTCGGAAGGATACGTAATGGGCCAACAAGTGTTTTCGAAATGCTCTGAAGCTCCGGACTGACAGTCACTGATGGCTGCCCTTTTGTGACCAAAATAGAGAATCCATTTACCACACTTGACATAATCAATGTCATAACAAGAGGAACGACCTTCAACACTTGTACTCCAATTCCATTCAGCAATCCTACTGCCGCTCCCATCAAAATCGTTGCCGGAACCATCAGCGCAAATGATAATGCACCTGAACCCACAGCCACCATTGGACCAAATAAGGCAGTCATTGACATAATTGCACCAATTGACATATCCAGCCCGCTATCTCCAGATATAATAACAGCCGCCTGTCCAATTGATGCCATGGTTAATATAGATGTTGTCATAAGAATACTTGAAATATTATTCATTGACAAAAAACCAGAGCTTAGAGCCTGTCCCAATATCATAAGAGCGATACTGCCAACAATTGCAGGCAGGTATGGATTATTGAGTTTTTTCGCTTTTTCCATTACTTTACACCTCCCTTAAATATGCTCTTTATTTTTGCCTTCAATTCTTTATCTGCTGCAATAATAGAGAACACAACGCCAATCAGGAGAATCAACCCCTGTATAAAGCTTTGTACAAAAGAACTCAAATTTGCAGAGACTACTATTGAAATCAGTATACTTAAGAAGGCTGCGCCAAATATTCCCCCCCAGATATTACCTATACCTCCATTCAAGGACACCCCGCCAATAACAGCAGCAGCTATGGAATTCATACTCATGGTGGCACCAATAGACGGACTCCCTGCACAGGTATTTGCGCTGATGCACACTCCTGCAATTCCAGCTGCAAGGCCAGCAAAGGTATGCACAAAAAAACGCAGTGCTACAACATTAACTCCTGATGCATATGCTTTCTTTACATCTTTTCCCAAAGCAAATAATTGAAGACCAGCCGGCATACTCATAACAATAATCCAAATTATGACCAACACCAATATCATAACAATCGGCATAGGAATCACACCAAGCAGATTACTGCTGTACCAGTCCGCAAAGCTGAAGTCAATTGAGCCTCCGGGATAAGGAAGTATCCATAAAGCAATACCTGCAAAAGCTGTTGATGTCGCAAATGTAGTTAACAAAGGATTCACGCGCATTACACCAATAATAAAACCATTCAACATACCGCAGAGAATTGCACAGCCCACTGCTATCAACACTGCCGCTGTGACCGAAAACCCTTTTTCACACAGTGTAACTATTACCACATTAACAAGAGATACAATAGAGCCAAGCGAAATGTCTGTTCCCGCCACTAAAATCGTTGCCGTAACACCTATCGCAACACAAATCGCAGCAGCATTTGTGGCAATAAATGATCGAAAAAATGATAGACTCAACCCACCAGTTATAATGCCATTAATACCTAAAAAAATAAGAAAGAGAAGCAGTGACGGAAATGCACTCCATCCCATAACTTTTTTCACCTTTGTCATACTTTCGCACCTGCCTCTCTATTTTCAATGTCTTTCTGTGGCATGGAATTTACCGGCATGGAAGCTGCTGATATGTTTTCTCTGTTAATAGCATCTCCTTCCAGTACCGCTGAAATCCGTCCTTCATACATGACTATAACCCTGGATGTATCTACCATAGATGTAATGCTCACCAATTCATCATCATCGCTTGAAATCATGATAACTGCATTACCCTCTTTTGCAAGTCCCGCAAAGACCTGATGCAAATCCGTTCTTGCCTTGACATCTATTCCTTTTGTTGGGTCATCAGCAAGCAAAAGTCTCGGTTTCGTACACAGCCACCTTCCCACCACTACCTTCTGCTGGTTTCCTCCTGAGAGCGATGTGATCAGTTCACCTGGATTATCATAACGTACATGAAAATCATCCAGTACTTCTTTTGGATTATCAAGTTTATTATGTTTTACTAATTCCTGTACAACCGCAATATTCTCTGAAAGACTTCTCTCTTGAAAAGTTCCGTCTTTCTCCCTGTCGCCAGATATAAACGCAAATCCTCGGGACACTGCTTGTTTCGCATTATGAATTTTTTGTATCTTTCCATCTATTTCTATATCAATCCCCCCCCGAACACCATAAAGTGCACGAACCAAATCTGTCTGTCCATGCCCTTGCAGACCAGCTACACCGATGATTTCTCCCTTTCCGATTTCAAGGCTCTCTACGGTTCCATAAGTAGGAATAGGAATATGAGGTGCCCTGATAAACACATCCCTTTCTACATTTTGATGATGCCTCCCCTCACCGTGGTATGACTCAATTCTAGTCCCTACCATTAATGACAGGAGCTCATCTTCGCTTTTCTCTTTCATCTGATATGTCCCAAGAGTCTCGCCATTTCTCATAATAGTAACAGTATCACACATTGCATACAGTTCTACCATCCGATGTGATATAAAAAGAACAATACATCCCTGACTTTTCAAATCCCGAATAATCTCATCTACAATTTCCACATCTTCTCTATATAGTGCTGAAGTTATCTCGTCTATAACAAGAATTTTAGGTTCTTGAACCAGCGCCTTCGCTAATTCCACCATATATTGTTGGTTGGCAGCTAATTCCTCAACCTTTTTTCCTATAAGAGATTCCAATTTCATCTTTTTCAATATTTCAAAAGCCTTTTGTTTTAGCCTTTTTCTATCTGTAAACCTTCCCCTGACAGGGACATCACAAATACAGATATTTTCTTCCACTGTCAGGTTTCCAAATAGGCTCAGTTCTTGGCTCGTCATGATTACATGATGCTTTTTTGCATCCTTCGGTGATTTAAAATCTATGACCTTGCCTTGAAACAATATCTCTCCATTGTCCCTGCTGATCAGTCCACCGATAACTTTAGCCAGTGTTGACTTTCCCGAACCATTTCCGCCTAATATAGCCCTGACTTCTCCTTCTTCTATTTCCATTTGCGCCTGTTTGATTGCCACTACCGCTCCATATCGTTTCGATATATTCCGAAAAGCAAGTCCCATAGCTCATCCTCCTGCTTATACTTCCTCTATGCCACATGTTATTAGAATAAAGTGGGCAAGTCCACTTCAATTCCCCATTTTCTCAGTCATAAGGGGCTGGCGGACTTTTCTCTCTTTGTCCGCCAGCCCATATTAAGTACGCCCATGCCTACTCCTTATTCGAAGAACTGGTCCACCTCTTCCTGAGTCAGCCATCCATCCAATGCTGCCGTATCTGCTGAATCCTTTAATAACTCTGTCGCTTCTTCTAATGTGATAGCCTTCGTTCCATTTAATCCTTCCATCCATGCTGCATCCTGGTCCCCATCCTTCGTAACTACATATGGAGGGTCAAGCATGATTGTATTTACCATGTTTTCATCCATCGGATTTGCAACCAGAATATCTTCTTTTACGGTCTTTCCCTGGAGCAAACGTACTGTTACATCCAGAGCAGTTACTGCACTGCCAGGTGCATAAGAAACACCGATTGTAGTGAGGTCAGACATGGATGCCCATTTTGTAAAGAATGATTTTGTATAATCACCTGTCATAATCTTTGGTTCTTTTCCTGCATTTTCATAAGCCTTGATAATTCCTTCCCCCATAACATCCTGGGCCAGAACTGCATCAATATTATCATAACTGGACAAGAATGTTGTCATAACTGACTGGGCATCTGTCTCCGACCAGTTTCCTGGTGCAGAACCCAATATTTTTATATCTGGATAATCAGCAAGAACATCTTTGTTCGCTTCTACACGCAATGTATCCGCCGCATTTCCAGAAACACCAGAGATTTCTACGATATCACCTTTTCCTTCCAGCTGTTTGGCAAGCCATACTGCCTGAATTTTCTGCCAGCTGTAATTGTTTCCACATACACATATGGTTCCTTCATAAGCTGCAGGATCATTCGCAATTACTACCAATATTCCTTTCTTCTGCGCTTTTTCAACCGCAGATTTAATCGTAGTAGGAGAAACTGCATCAATCATAATTGCATCAACACCTGCATCAATCATTGCGTTAATCTGATTCAACTGCTCAGTTGCATCGCTGTTTGTATTTGAAACCATATAATCCGACAGAGTACCGTCCTCCTTGTATTCCTTTGCCCTGTTTTCAAAATCTTCTACCATCTGTGCCCGCCAAGTATTTCCCCAGTATCCATTTGAAAAACCTACAACAAATCCACTGTCCTTATTGGATTCCGGAGTTGTTTCTTCTGTGTTCTGACTTTCCTTCTTGTCTTCTGCTTTTTCGGAATTTCCACATGCTGCAAGCCCAAAAACCATTAATCCAGCCAACAAAACTGCCAATACCTTTTTCTTCATAAATTTATCTCCTCTTCTTTTGATTGTCAAAGCGAATCCCCGGAATCCGCTTCTCTGTTTCCTCGTAACCTTACAGCGGCTCTGCCACCATCTCAGAAGGTGCCCAAACATTTGCTGAGGTAAAAATGTTACTCCATCTTTCGCTTCATTTAAAAGCGGATGACATCTTTTGTAAGGTTATAAAACTGGTATAAACTTTTTTGCTCCATCTTCAATAGCAGGCTCATGCCCCGGCAAAATATAATGTGCTGCCTGCCTGATTCTCTTAAAGCTTTCATAGGTCTCCGGCACCATAACCACTATATTCGGTTCCAGATTACCATTCACATTTTCAGCCACATTACAGATGTCCCCCGACACACATACCACACCATCCTCCGTATCAAATAGTACTGACTGGTGTCCTCTTGTATGTCCCGGTGTTGTTATGACCCTGACTCCGGGAATAATTTCAGTATCCCCATCCAAAAACTCCCACCGAAAATAGTTTACCGCGCTTTTGTCATAACATAGACTGTCATAAAACGGTGCCTCAGGAATCAGCGGAGAAAAAGCGGCTTCCCACTCCTTTTTCTGTATGTAGAATTTTGAGGCTGTGAATTTTCCATTGCTTCCACTGTGATCGCAGTGTAAATGAGTATTAATCACAATGTCTACCTCTTCAGGATTCCATCCCATAATTCGTTTCACCGCAGCTACTGTATCCTGTTCAGGAGTCTGTATGACCCCCGGCTCGGCTTTCCGATATTCTTCCAAATCTCTGATTCCAGTATCCACCAGAACCTTATGAACTCCATCTGTTGCACCTGCACACCAGATCGGAACAATAATACATTCGCCTTTCCCTTTATAATGTGTCATTGCTGACCGGTCAAGCTGAATGCTGCCTACCTGGATAGCTTTTACTATCCATTTTCTCATAATGTTTCCTCCTTTTCCAGATATCGTTTTCATATTTTCCCTTAAACACCACCATCAATTCCAGAAACCGTTTTCTTTCGTGATGGATTTACTATATCATCATTTTTTCCTAAAATCAACATATTTCTTTCGTTTATGCCAATTTTCATGTTGTATTTGTTAATTTATTTCATTTTTTTCTTTCATTTTTGTGCACTTTCAATATATATTCCCCGTCCAAATATTCTTTTATTGTTATTTTATCTGACTATTCCGCTTTATTGTTTTATTTTCCTAGTAAAGCAAGAAATATTCTGTATTTTTTGTTTATTATGTATATATTTATAATTCCAATTTGTGTTTTTTTACTATATTGACTTTAAAAGAATTCTGGAATAAGATGAATTAATAACGCAACCGTTTTCTTAAAAGGAGGGTCATTTATGTACTATGGGACTGAACTTTGGAAAAATCAAATTTCCTTCCAGTTAATACACCAAAAACTTGCAGATGGTCGAGAGATTGTTACATTTCCAGATATTCCCTGCAATTTATACGAAGCACTTTCTAATACCACCATGCTGTATCCTGACAAAATCGCTATTATTGATAACTTTGGCCGGCCATACAGCTATTCTCATCTCAAAGAAAAAATTGACTGTTTTTCCTCTTATCTCAAATACAGGCATGGCATAGAGAAAAAGAGCCGGGTCGCACTTATGCTATATAACAGTATTGAATTTTGTGTTGCCTTCCTTTCCCTTTCAAAACTAGGCGCCATAACAATTCCACTTCCTACCAAGTACAAAGAACAGGAAGTAAACTCACTAATTAGTAAATCTGACGTGCAATACATAATATGTGACAGAGATTTTTATACATGGTTCCGGGATTGTGAAAACAATGGAATTCCTGTTCTGTCATCGGATGACGCTCAAAATGGGTATGGTTTTTCCGCCTGTCGATATGCATCTGTCGCGGAAGCAGAATCCAACGGAGATTTAGATGATACATCTATTCTTATGTTTACTTCCGGTACCACGTCTCAAAGTAAAGGAGTTGTGATTAAAAATTATAATATTATGCATGCTATTGTTTCTTATCAGAAGATTTTAGGTATAACGGAGAAAGATATTTCTATCATCCCGATTCCGATTTATCATATTACCGGATTAGTAGCCCTTCTGGGACTGTTCTTATATGCGGGCGGCACACTATATCTGCATAAATATTTTAACCCCAAAAGGGTTTTATCCTGTGTGAAAGAACATCACGTTACATTTTTACATGCATCACCCACTGTATTTTCGATGCTCCTTGCAGAATCTCAAAATTTTCCGGAACTGCCCTCACTAAAAAGCTTTGCCTGTGGCAGCAGCAATATGCCCAAGGAAAAGATACGTCAAATTCATGCCTGGCTTCCACATAGCGCATTCCATACAGTCTATGGACTTACGGAAACAACTTCTCCGGCTGCCATTTTCCCCGGTGATGCTTCCACAAGCATATTTATCGGATCATCCGGCTTCCCTGTCCCCGGCACCTGTTTTAAAATTCTGGATGAGCAGGGCTGTGAACTGCCTCCCGGTATTGTCGGCGAAATATGGATATCCGGTACCGTTGTACTCGATTCCTATTACAAAACAGATACACCTTCCCTAAAAGACAGATGGCTCGGCACATGCGATTTAGGATATTTCAACTCTGAGGGATACCTGTTTGTCGTTGACAGAAAAAAAGATATGATAAACCGAGGCGGCGAGAAAATCTGGAGCTTTGATGTTGAAAACGAGATTTACAAGATTAAGCATGTTGAAGACACCGCTGTTGTCGGCATTCCAGATGAAATATATGGTGAAGTTGCGGCTGCCGTAGTCAAGGTATCTCCCGGGGCCTCGCTCACCGAAGATATGATCAAGCAAAGTCTGACTGATAAAATAGCTAAATATAAGATTCCCGCCAGAATTATTATCGTAGATGAAATTCCAGTCACCCCAAACGGGAAAGTTGACAAGCAGACTATAAAAACACTATTTCAATCATAACAGGAGGATCATAACCATGAGGAAACCATTATTTATAACCGGCGATGAAGCTGCCGCCATGATACAGGATGACAGTACAATCGCAACAATCGGCATGACACTGGTCTCAGCATCTGAAACAATTTTAAAAGCAATTGAAAAATGCTTCTTAGACACGGGCAGTCCGAATCACCTCACCCTTGTCCATTCCTGCGGGCAAAGTGATCGCGACAGAGGAATTCAGCATTTCGCACATGAAAAAATGCTGCACCGCATTATAGGAGGACACTGGGGACTGCAGCCACAAATGATGGAATTAATCTCCAGCAATAAAATTCTCGCATACTGTCTTCCCCAAGGTCAATTTGCACAGCTGTACAGAAGCATGGCCGGAGGAGAACCCGGAAAAATCACAAAAGTCGGCCTCGGAACTTTTATTGACCCGCGCATAGACGGCGGAAAGATGAATGAAATCACCAAGTCTGCCCCCGATATCGTAGATATTATAACTATTAACGGGGAGGAGTATATGCGTTACAAACCGATCCCTCTCGATTACTGCATTATCCGTGGAACCTATGTCGATGAGATGGGTAATCTCACAACAGATGAAGAGGCAATGCAGCTCGAAGTATTTTCTGCTGTCATGGCATGTAAAAAATTTGGCGGAAAAGTAATCGCTCAGGCAAAATACAAAGTAAAATCCGGGACTCTCCACTGCAAACGGGTTACAGTACCTGGAATTTTCATTGATGCTGTTGTCATGTGTCCCAACCCAGAGGATGACCATCGCCAAACTCATAGCTTTGTATTCGATCCGGCATACTGCGGTGATATCAAAGTACCTGTTACTAACTCCGAGTCACTGCCCATGACAGTCCGCAAGGCAATCGGACGACGCGCTCTTATGGAGCTTTCAGCAAACGATGTTTTAAATGTAGGCACAGGAATTCCAAATGATGTTGTCGGCCCCATTATTGCAGAGGAGGGCATAGATGATGATGTAACAATCACTGTGGAATCCGGAATTTATGGCGGCATACCTATGGGCGGCGTTGACTTCGGGATCGCCAAAAATAATTTTGCATTACTTCGGCACGATGATCAGTTTGATTACTATAATGGTGCCGGTGTGGATGTCACTTATATGGGCGCCGGAGAAGTCGATTCCGAAGGTAATGTAAATGCAACCAGGCTCGGCCCAAATCCTACAGGTGCGGGCGGCTTTATTGATATTACAACCAATGCAAAACATGTTGTATTTTGTTCTTCCTTCACCGGCAAAGGACTGGACTGCTCTTTTGAAGGAGATAAGCTTCACATCAACAAAGAAGGAAGCCTCATTAAATTCGTAAATAAAATCCAGCAAATCTCCTATAATGGTGAAATTGCGAGAAAGAAAAAGCAGAAAATGCACTATGTAACTGAAAGGGCTGTATTTGAGCTGCGTGCCGAAGGACTTGTCCTCACAGAAATCGCACCCGGAATTGATTTACAACAACAGATTTTAGATTTAATGGAGTTCAAACCAATTATAAGCTCTGATTTAAAGGAAATGAATCCTTCCATTTTCCGTGAAAACGGTTCATTTGGTTTAAAGGATTTTATAAACAACACCTATTAAAAACATTTTCAAAGGAGGATTTACTTATGCGTTTAGAAAACAAAGTAGCTATTGTAACCGGCGCCGGAAGAGGATTGGGGAAGGGCATTGCGAAAAAGCTGGCCGAAAATGGAGCGAAAGTAATTGTTGCCGATATGGCACCTGCCGATGATGCCGTAGCAGAGATTCAGGCAGCCGGAGGCACTGCATGTGCATTCACCGTCGATGTCGCAAAACAAGATGAAGTACAGGCACTTGTACAGTTTGCCATTGAAACTTATGGCACGCTGGATATTATGGTAAACAACGCCGGAATTAACCGTGATGGAATGCTGCACAAGATGACTGCCGAAAACTGGGATTTGGTCCTTTCCATTGATCTGACAGGAACCTTCTATGGAACCCAAGAAGCAATTAAATATATGCGTAGTCAAAATTCTGGCAGAATCATCAACATATCCTCTGGAAGCTGGCTAGGTAACATCGGCCAGGCCAATTATGCTGCTGCAAAGGCAGGGGTGATAGGACTCACTAAAACAGCAGCCAGAGAAAATGCCAGAAAAGGGATTACCTGTAATGCTATTTGTCCAGGTTTTATTGAAACAGATATGACTTTAAGACTTAAAGAAGTAAATGATGGTGCCGCATGGGACAGTATGATGCAGCGAATCCCTATGAACTATGCCGGCAAGCCTGAGGATGTCGGAAATATGGTTGCATTTCTTGCATCTGATGAAGCAGCATATATCACCTCTGAAGTTATAAATGTCGGCGGAGGAATGATTGTATAGTATGTAAATATATCTGAAAATTGTCGTTTTTTCTATGAAAGGAGATTCATATAATGAAAGATGTTGTAATTGTAAGCGGGGTAAGACTTCCGGTTGGAAGTTATGGTGGCAGTTTAAAAGATTTGTCCGCAATTGATATGGGGGCTATGGTAGTTAAAGAAGCTGTAAACCGTGCTGGGATTCAGCCTTCCGATGTTGATGAAGTTATCATTGGACAAGTTGGCCAAATTGCAGAAAATGGATTTGTGGCAAGAGCTATCAGTTTAAAGGCCGGAATGCCTAAAGAAACAACGGCCTATTCCGTTAATCGGCAATGTGGTTCCGGTCTGCAAGCAATCGCGGATGCGGTCATGGAAATCCAGACCGGCTTTGCTGATGTTGTTGTTGCCGGAGGAGCAGAAAATATCTCTCAACTTCCTTATTATGTTAAAGATGCCCGGTGGGGTGCTCGTATGGGACACAAAACATTTGAAGATGGGGTCATTGACATTCTTACATGGCCTTTGGATGGTAATCACAATGGTGTAACTGCCGAAAATGTAGCAGCAAAATATAATGTTACCCGTGAGGAACAGGATATTTTTGCGCTGCAGAGCCATCAAAAGGCCTGCGCAGCAATAAAAAGCGGAAAATTCAAAGAAGAAATACTGCCAGTTGAACTTAAAGGGAAAAAAGGAGTTACTACCGTATTCGATACCGATGAGGGGCCAAGAGAGGAGCAGACCATTGAAAAACTTGCAAAACTCCGCCCTTGCTTTGTGAATGGCGGCACCGTAACTGCAGGCAATTCTTCCAGCTTGAATGATGGTGCTGCTGCCGTGGTTGTTATGTCATTGGAGAAAGCAAAAGAACTGGGGATTACGCCTAAGCTGACAATTGAAGGTTATGCAGTAGCAGGCTTTGACGCGGAATTAATGGGATATGCACCTAGGTTTTCCAGTGAAAAGCTTGCAGATAAACTCAAAATCGACCTGAGAACTGTTGATATGTTCGAGATCAATGAAGCGTTTGCCAGCCAGGCATTTGCTGTCAGCAGAGATCTGGGGCTGGATATGGATAAAGTAAATATCTACGGGGGCGGAATATCTATCGGACATCCTATCGGTGCTACCGGAGCAATCTTAACAGTCAAAGTTCTATATGAATTGATGCATACAGCTAAGAAAGATGCTATGATTAGCATGTGCATCGGAGGCGGCCAGGGGATTTCTATGTATTTCACCAAATATTAATTCTGTCCTAGAATGTTTGTGCTCCGATATATAATGCATTCCATTTTTATAAAGTATACGGTAAACCACTAGTACTGTGCCAGTGGTTTACCGTATACGTTTTTTGGCTTCTTTATTCTAATATAAACTATTGCTGCACATTCTGTTTTGACAAACTACGTTTGATCATTTTTGCTCTTTCCAGTGCTTCATCGATATTAGCACAGAAGTTTTCTTCGCCCACTTCTTCCACAAAGCCGGCCTTTTCCATAACACTCATCGGCTGCTGCTGAACATGGGAAAGCAACATGGTAATTCCTCTTTTTTTACTTCTCTCATACGTATTTTTCAGAGACTGTAGTGCGGTCACATCCATAGCCGGTACTCCTCGCATTCGGATAATAACGACTTTTGTATTGGCAGAAACTTCTACATCCATTATTTTATCTGCTGCTGCAAAGAACATTGGTCCAATGATCTCATATACCAGCGTATTCTTCGGAACAGCCTTCAGCCGAATACTGTCCGGATCATTTTGCTCATCGATATTTTCTTCCTCTAAATAACGCCAGCTTTTTACTTCCGTCACATCTGACATTCTCTTCAGAAACAAAAATGCTGCCACAACAATACCAACCTCGATAGCAACAACTAAATCAAAAACTACGGTCAAAATAAAGGTCACGATTAAAACAATGGAATCGCTTTTCGGTGATGTTTTGACCATAAAGTTAAACTCTCTCCAGCCACTCATATTATATGCTACCATAAACAGAATAGCCGCAATGGCAGGCATTGGAATCCATGCCGCATAAGGCATTAATACCAGTAAAATCAACAGCAGCGAAACAGAATGTACCATTCCTGCAATAGGTGTACGTCCACCATTTTTTACGTTGGCAGCAGTTCTTGCAATCGCACCAGTTGCCGGAATTCCGCCAAACAAAGCCGATACAATATTTCCAGCCCCCTGTGCCACCATTTCCATATTTGGTTTGTGTCGTCCACCAATCATACCATCCGAAACCACGCAAGAAAGCAGAGACTCTATTCCTGCCAGAACAGCGATGGTAAATGCATCCGGTAACAATTCCACAATCATGCTAAATGATACCGTAGGTACCGTAACACCTGGCAGTTTGCTGGAAATCGTGTAAAGATCACCGATGGTCTTCACATCCATATGTATTACTTTGACCATGATAATAGCAACAATCACTGCAATCAGCGATGCTGGTATTTTCCCAAAGAATTTGGGCCAGATAATCAAAATAGCCAGTGCAGCACCCCCAACGATAACTGCCTGCCAGTTAATTGTGCGAATCGCCGAAAGACAAGCAGTCAATTTTTCCATCGTTTCAACCGGTGATTCGGTCAGAGTAAGTCCCAAAAAATCTTTTATCTGCCCAATCAGAATTGTAATTGCGATTCCGAAGGTAAAACCAGTTGTAATCGTCGCCGGTATAAAACGGATCAAATTACCGAATTTTAAAAATCCCATGATAACAAGTAAAATACCCGCCATAATCGTGGCAACCACAAGTCCATCCATTCCATTTTTCGCTACGATACCCGCAACGATAGTCGCAAATGCTGCCGTAGGTCCCGCAATCTGTACATTGCTGCCGCCCAGAAACGAAACAACAAACCCTGCAAAAATGGCCGTATAAATTCCCTGCTCAGGTCCAACTCCCGAAGCAAGCGCCAATGCAATCGACAATGGCAAAGCAATGATTGCAACAATGATACCAGATATAATATCTTTTACCAATTGCTCTTTGGAATAATTTTTTAAAGTGTCAAATAGTTTTGGTGTAAATCCATTCATAGTGCCCCTCCATTAGATAAGTAAGCCTCGAAAGGCTCAACTTTAAAAGGGTAACACAAAACTATACCTATTACTATGAAAAACAGGATTGCACTTAATTTTATCCAATTGGTTCCATCATGTTAAAAACCCCACAAGCCAGTAAGCACTGGACTTGCGGGGTTTTAACGCTCTATTCAAACTTTGAGCAGAATACAAATTTCAAAAACAGGATATACTCGATTTTCATAAATTTTTATCGCTTTACTTCGAATGTATATTTGTATTTTATTATCTGATGCTGTTTTTAGTATCAAAATAGTATCAATCCTAGGGGGATTCAGCTTGTACTTGTATAAATTAATTTGCCCCTATCCCTCTCAAAATTATTTTTCATTTTATACAAGTTCTTCTGTATCAAAATCATCTTCTTGCAGTATATTTTCGAGTACATCTTCATCGATCTCAATACCATTTACAATATCATCTGCAATCACATCTATTACCGCATCATCTTTATCTGATTCTTCAACGTTTGGATTGCTTAATGACGTATCTCTAAGAGAATTCTTCAATTTCACGCAACAAGGTTTAAATGTTATAAACGTTAATCCACCGCCTATAGCTCCGCCAAGAACTGGAATTGCTTTCTTAAAGAATCCAGCCAAAACATCTTTTGTCATTTTAACACCAAACCATCTAGAAACGCTCTTTACAATCGGATAAATGGTTCCCTTGGTTAGTGCCTTCTTCATCAGTTGCTTTTCTACTCCATTTGCCAATGCCCTTGCCATTCCCTTAATTGCATTGTTTGCTCCAGCAGCGCCATACATAACTCCCATGCATAGAATAAGTATGTTTACTGTTTAATGCCTTTTCAAAATTATCGTCCGCTGACACCAAATTGTATTGTTCTCCAAAAATCCAATAATTTTGCTCTATAGTAGTTTGAATATGCAATCTTTCACTCGAAAATTTGCTATAATCAAATACCAATTTTTTAAGTAGTTCAATTATAGCGTATCTATTTTCTATTATCTTAATTGTAGAAATTATCCTGCGCATACTTGTTTTCTTTAGATCCCCTGCAAGTGAAGCCCTTTCTTCAGCGCTCAATACTGTTATGCTTTCAATAATAGTAATTATGTTTTCCCTTTCATCCGTATCTAATCTACCCTACCTTTACCCAGCGTGTTCTTTCGTGAGCCAAGTGTTGTGTTTTAACTTCGGCTGCATATCTCTGGTGTAAACGGCCACAAATTCAGAAAATGTCATATCGAAACGACACAAACCACGTCCCCCGCTTCTCGTCTTTATAGGCTGCCATGCTGCCACTTCCCTTCTAATTCGCTTTTGTTATTCCATAAAACTTTTCTTCGTAACTTCCAGCTTACCCTTCTTGCGATAGTAAGAAAACCTTTTGCTTCTAATTCTTCATTCATCTGTCGTACCAGTTTGTAGGCAAATGGTTTTGAGATGCCTAATTCTTCTGCAATTTCCCCGGCTGTTACAAATAAAGTGTTGTTCAATAATGAATCTCCTTTTTGATTTACGGCTTCCGTTTGTATCGTCTGTTGCCAGTGTTTCAACTGACCTCAACCGCTCATACGGCTATGGGATTGCTCCTTTTTGAGATTCCTACCATTTACAGGAGGTATGTTTCCACAACTGTATTTTTAGAAATTGTGAGTTTACAGAAATAAATTCATATAAATCAAAAAAATTAACTACAGTTCCTGAATTAGCTCAAGGTTTTAGTGCTTGTGAAATTTATAATTGTCTTTTTAAAAGATGTTGCTTAGAAAATATTTTTTTTAGTATTGGCAGATTAATTCATACCTCTTTTGATAATATGTTATTTTTTAAATGTAAACGCACCATAGTGAG
>LDAQ01000092.1 GCA_001028025.1 Faecalicatena fissicatena
ACCGCCGACAAACACGGGAATGCCGATGCATTCCCGCTTGAGTCGGCTTATTCGCAGGACTGGAAGTCCTGCGAATAGTCCATATGCTGGCTTTCATTTTGATGTAGCGGCCGTAACACCGCAAAGACGCATCCCAAAGAGGACTTCTGCGATTCCGGACAGCTACGTGCATCCAGTCGGAAGAAAAGCTCTCTTGCCTCGGGAGGCTTCCGAGACGGGAGCAGTGGATGTGAGCCGGCAGCCAGGTATGATCGCGTCCTTAGAAATTAGCAGGAATCCTCCGCAAGCTCCAAATACGATATAACACTTCCCCTGCATAACCAAAACTACATATCCATCTCCATCCGCCTCTCCCGTCAGCAGTCCCCCTATAAGAGGAATTATAACCGCCTTGATGCGCCCAGCCTGTCATAAATGTGGGGCGGGATGCCGTCTGGAGAAAAGAGGAAGGGGTCTGGAAGTATAGAGCGCACGGTCTAGAAGTGCTTACGCAAAAGGAACTGTCCATGAGGGATGGGAAGTGATTTTCCAAAATCACTTCCCAGTAACAACTTAGACTAGAAAGCATCAGGCTTTCTAGTCGATTGTTGTTACGTGCCCTCATGGACAGTTCCTTTTGCGTTAGCACTTCTCCGTAAGCGGGTTACTTCCAGACCCCTTCCTCTTTTCTCCAGACGGCATCCCGCTCCACATTTATGACAGGCGTCCCCATCCCCACTACCCCCTCTTAAGCACAGCATCAACGTATTTGCCTGTATAGGATTTGGGGTCCTTTGCGATTTCTTCCGGTGTTCCGGTTGCGACAATGGTTCCTCCTTTATCGCCCCCTTCAGGTCCGATATCGATGATATAATCGGCAGTTTTGATAACGTCCAGATTGTGCTCAATTACGATGACGGTGTTGCCGTCGCCGGAGAGACGTCTGAGGATTTCGGTCAGTTTGTGCACATCGGCAAAATGAAGGCCTGTTGTCGGTTCATCCAGGATGTAGACGGTCTTTCCGGTGCTGCGTCTGCTCAGTTCTGAAGCGAGCTTGATTCTCTGGGCTTCTCCTCCGGATAATTCCGTGGATGGCTGTCCCAGACGGATGTAGGAGAGGCCTACATCGTTGAGTGTCTCCATTTTTCTGCGGATGCTTGGAACATGCTCGAAGAAGTGCAGCGCTTCCTCTACGGTCATGTTCAGGACGTCGTAAATCGTCTTTCCCTTGTATTTTACCTCCAGTGTCTCGCGGTTGTAGCGCTTGCCTCCGCAGACTTCACAGGGGACGTATACGTCCGGGAGGAAATGCATCTCTATCTTCAGGATACCGTCACCGCTGCAGGCCTCGCAGCGGCCGCCCTTTACGTTGAAGCTGAAGCGTCCCTTTTTATAGCCGCGTGCTTTGGCATCGGGAGTTGATGCAAACAGGTCCCTGATCAGATCGAACACTCCGGTATAAGTTGCCGGATTAGAACGCGGTGTACGTCCGATCGGCGACTGATCAATGTCGATGACTTTATCGACCTGATCTAATCCTTCGATCCGTTTGTGCTTTCCTGGAATTGTTCTGGCTCGGTTCAGTTCTTTTGCCAGTTTTTTATAGAGAATCTCGTTTACCAGGGAGCTTTTGCCGGATCCGGAAACCCCTGTCACGCATGTCATAATTCCAAGCGGGATATCCACGTCAATGTTTTTCAGATTGTTTTCCTGGGCACCGATAATTTTGAGATAACCGTTTGGCTCTTCTCTTTTTTCGGGCACCGGAATTTTAATCTTGCCGCTCAAATATGCCCCGGTGATGGAGTTCTTATTTTTCATGATTTCCTGCGCAGTTCCGACAGCGATTACTTCTCCGCCGTGCTCACCTGCGCCGGGGCCGATGTCTACAATACAGTCTGCAGCCAGCATGGTGTCCTCATCGTGTTCTACAACGATCAGAGTATTGCCCAGGTCGCGGAGATGCTTCAACGTGCCGAGCAGCTTATCATTATCCCGCTGATGCAGGCCGATACTGGGTTCATCCAGAATATAAGCAACGCCTACCAGACCGGAGCCGATCTGGGTTGCCAGACGGATTCTCTGGGCTTCCCCGCCGGAAAGAGAAGCGGTTGCCCGTGCAAGAGTCAGATAATTCAGGCCGACATCCATCAGGAACTGAATGCGGGCTTTGATTTCCTTCAGTATCTGCCCGCCGATCAGCATCTGCGTCTCGGTTAGCTGCAGCTCCATCAGGAACTTCTGCAGCTTATTGATGGACAGAGCGGTGACGGCAGCGATATTCTGTCCGCCTACAGTCACGGCAAGGGCTCCTTTTTTCAAGCGCTGTCCCTTACATTCGGAGCAGGGCGTGATATTCATAAAGGACTCATATTCGGCCTTCATGGTTTCGGAACCTGTCTCACGGTATCGGCGCTCTACATTTTTGAGAAGTCCTTCAAATGTAACATCATAGACGCCTTCTCCGCGCTGCCCTTTATAATATACCTTTATAGACTTTCCGTTTGTACCGTGGATTATAACATCATGTATTTTCTTTGGATACTTTTCAAATGGTGTATCCAGATCGAACTTGTATTCCTGGCACAGGGCATCCAGTATTGCTCTGGTAAAACTGGACTTGTCGGTGCAGGACTGCCAGCCGATAACCGTGATAGCGCCCTCGCTGATGCTGAGTGACGGATCGGGTATGATCAGGTCTTCTGCAAATTCCATCTTATATCCCAGGCCGAAGCAGACAGGGCATGCACCGAATGGGTTGTTGAAGGAAAAGCTTCTCGGCTCAATCTCTTCAATACTGATCCCGCAGTCGGGGCAGGCAAAGCTTTGACTGAAATTCATGGCCTCACCGCCGATGATATCCACGGTGAGCAGGCCCTCTGCAAGACTCAGTACACTTTCCACGGAATCCGTCAGCCTCTTTTCAATGCCCGGTTTCACTACAAGGCGGTCCACAATGATTTCGATATTATGCTTGATATTTTTATCCAGGGTGATCTCCTCTGACAGTTCATAGAGATTTCCGTCTATGCGTACACGCACGTAGCCGCTCCTTTTCGCGCGCTCCAGGAGCTTGGCATGGGTTCCCTTGCGTCCCCTGACTACGGGGGCCATAAGCTGGATCTTAGTCCCTTCAGGCAGGCTCATCACCTGGTCCACCATCTGGTCTACCGTCTGTTTCATGATCTCTTTGCCACATTTCGGGCAGTGCGGAATTCCGATTCGGGCGTAGAGGAGACGGAAATAATCGTAAATCTCCGTTACGGTCCCGACAGTAGAACGGGGATTGTGGTTGGTTGATTTCTGGTCAATGGAAATCGCAGGAGAGAGCCCCTCGATGCTCTCCACGTTGGGCTTTTCCATCTGTCCGAGAAATTGTCTTGCGTAGGAGGACAGTGATTCCATATATCTGCGCTGACCTTCCGCATAAATCGTATCAAATGCGAGAGAGGACTTCCCGGAACCGCTGAGTCCGGTGAGCACAACAAGCTCGTTTCTGGGAATATCCAAATCTATATTTTTTAAGTTGTTTTCATTTGCGCCGCGTATCTTGATGTACTTTCTGGCGTCCATTTTTTTGCCCATGTTTTGTCCTTTCTGTTACTTCTTATCTGTTTGTCCTGACCTGTCAGTCGTCCAGGCCGTTCAGGACCTTCTTTAGTTCCACCAGCTTATCTCTGAGCTCTGCGGCGGATTCAAAGTTCAGTTCAGCAGCAGCTTTTTTCATCTGTTTTGACAGGTCTGAGATTAATTTTTCCAGTTCTTTTCTGCTCATGGATTCGGGATCTTTTTCCATCCGCATCTCTTCGGCGGCTACTTTTTTGGAAATACTGATCAGGTCACGCACAGACTTCTGGATGGTCTGCGGTGTGATGCCATGTTCCTCATTGTACTGCATCTGTATCTCACGGCGGCGCTGTGTTTCTTCCATAGCAGTCCGCATGGAGTCTGTAATCGTGTCTGCGTACATGATAACATGTCCCTCTGCATTACGTGCGGCACGGCCGATTGTCTGGATCAGCGATGTCGCGGAACGCAGGAATCCTTCCTTGTCTGCATCCAGGATCGCTACCAGTGTGATCTCCGGAATATCCAGACCTTCTCTCAGAAGGTTAATACCAACCAGGACATCAAACACATCCAGACGCATGTCCCGGATGATTTCCGTGCGTTCCAGAGTATCAACACCGGAGTGCAGATACTTGACACGGATACCGACCTCGCGCATGTAATCCGTCAGGTCTTCCGCCATCCGTTTGGTGAGGGTTGTCACCAGAACCTTATTCTTTTTGGCGATTTCTTTGTTCACTTCGCCGATCAGGTCATCGATCTGTCCTTCCACCGGACGAACAGTGACTTCGGGATCCAGCAGCCCGGTGGGACGGATTACCTGCTCTGTCCGGAGAAGCTCGTGTTCTTCTTCATAGACGTTTGGTGTCGCTGATACGAACATCACCTGATTAATCTTGCTTTCGAATTCCTGGAAATTAAGCGGCCGGTTGTCTTTGGCCGACGGCAGCCGGAATCCAAAGTCCACGAGGGTGGATTTGCGGGACTGATCGCCGGAGTACATTCCGCCTATCTGTGGAATGGTCTTGTGGGACTCATCGATCATGATGATAAAATCATCCGGGAAATAATCAATGAGAGTGTAAGGCGGCTGTCCTGGCGCGAGTCCGGCCAGATGCCGGGAGTAGTTCTCGATGCCGGAACAGAATCCGGTCTCTTTGAGCATCTCAATATCAAAGTTCGTGCGTTCGGCAATCCTCTGTGCTTCCAGCAGTTTATCCTGTCGCTTGAATTCCTTCACCCGCTCTTCCAGCTCTTCTTCGATCGCAGTCACTGCGCGTGCGATATTCTCCTTGTCCACAACATAATGGGATGCGGGAAAAATAGCGATATGCTTCAGCTCGTCTTTGATCTCACCGGTCAGGATGTCAATCTCTGTAATCCGCTCCACCTCATCGCCGAACCATTCGATACGGATGGCAGTATCCTCAGAGTAAGCGGGGATTACCTCCAGGACGTCTCCGCGCACCCGGAAGGTTCCGCGGTGGAAATCCATCTCGTTTCTGTCATACTGGATCTCAATCAGCTTGGCCATGACCTCGTCTCTGTCCCTGGTCATGCCCGGGCGCAGTGAGATCACCATGTTCTGGTAGTCCATCGGACTTCCCAGTCCATAGATGCAGGATACGCTGGCTACGATGATGACATCCCGCCGCTCTGCAAGAGCCATAGTGGCAGACAGCCGGAGTTTGTCAATTTCGTCGTTGATGGCGGAGTCCTTTGCAATATATGTGTCCGATGAGGGGACATAGGCTTCCGGCTGGTAATAGTCGTAGTAGCTGACAAAATATTCGACCGCATTATGGGGGAAGAACTCTTTGAATTCTCCGTAGAGCTGCGCGGCCAGGGTTTTATTGTGGGCGATGATCAGAGTGGGTTTGTTCAGCGCCTGAATGACATTGGCCATGGTAAATGTCTTGCCGGAGCCGGTAACGCCGAGCAGGGTTTCAAATTGATTCCCCTCTTTAAAGCCCTGCACCAGGTCGGCAATAGCCTGGGGCTGGTCGCCGGTAGGGGCATATTCTGATACTAATTCAAAATGATCCATAAACCTGATACCTCCATATATTAACAATTCCCTGAATTGGGAATTTCATACTCGTATAGTGTCAGATATGATTATAGCAGAGGTTTAAAAAAAAGTACAGAGAAAATCGAATGTTTGTTCTGTATATTTAAGGCAAATTATTTAGTGGCTGGAACAGACTGCTGAGAATTAAAACAGCCTCCAAAACATTGTTCTGGAGGCTGCTGCATCTCATGGGTTTTCATTTTATATTTTAAGTTATGCCGAAGTTTTTGATATTGCTTTCGGATAATTGAAAATATTTTTCTTAACAATATTATAGTAAATAATACATACAATAATTGTACTTGTAGTAGCGGTAGGTGTTGCGAGAGACAGGTGGAACAGTGTTGCGCCTGCCATATGGCTGTAAATATAAGCCGCGGGAACACGCATAACCCATGAATCCCAGAACGCCTGGAAAAATACAAACTTTGTACGGCTGCAGCCATTGTAAAATCCCATAAAGCAGAATAGAATACCAACCTGTATACAGTCAACAGAGAATCCTTTGAGATACTGTGCCGCTGCAGCAATAACTGTCTGATCTGCGGTGAAGATCGAAGCCAGCGCATCGCCATGGAAACATACAAAATAGAATACGATCAGTCCGGTAACAACAGAAGTCCCCATACCATAGAACAGCGTTCTTTTGGCTCTTTCAGGCTTTTTAGCCCCCATGTTCTGTGCAATAAAGGCAGACATAGACTGCATGTAAGAGATCGGTATCAGCAATACGAAACTGACAACACGCCATGCAATACCGTATCCGGCCGCCATGATAAGTCCCATGCCGTTTGCAAATGTATTTACAGCGAGAAATGAGATCTGAGTAACAAGATCTTTCATTGCTACAGGTGTTCCAATTGAAAACATCTCTTTGATCTTTTCTTTATCGAATCGAATGTAGCTTAATTTGAAGACAAATGGAAGCTTTGTGAATCTGATGATAATAATTGACAAAATAAGGCTTATGGCCTGGGCGCCTACGGTAGCTATGGCTACGCCTTTTACTCCCATATCAAATACGGATACTAAAACAACATCACCAATAACATTAATTACACAGGCAATAATGACGAAAACTAACGGAAGAATAGAATTGCCGATGCCTCTGAATATACAGCTTAGCAGATTATATCCGACAATAAAAATCAAACCGCTGCAGCATATTGATAAATACTGAACCGCAAAATCATGAGCTTCTACCGGCACGTTCATAGCATTTACCAATAAAGGTGTTATGACAACCATGATAACAGTTAAAATAACGCCAAAAACAGCAAATATACTAATGGAAGCTCCCATAGATTTAGCAGCGCTTTCGCCGTCATTTTCTCCTATGTACCGTCCAATAGCTACAGTCACACCCATAGCGAGTCCTGTGACAACGACCTGAAGGAGATACATGACATTACCGCCCGAGGATACAGCAGCACTCTCGGCAGGCCCGCAGTAACGGCTTATAACAATTAAGTCAACCGCACTGTATAAAGCCTGTAAAAACATAGAAATCAAAATCGGAAACGTAAACTTAAGAAATGGGGACAATATGGGTCCCGATGTAAAGGTATTTGTCTCATTATTGTTGCTCATCTTTAAACCACTCCTCTCATTAAGTGCAAAATACATTGAAAACCACAGATTTTGTTGATGCAGAAATAACCTTATAAACAACATTAAGAACATACTCTCAGTATTGCTGCTAATCTTCAGCTTAGCTCTTTCTATGACGTCTCTACTAAAAAAGAGCCCTTGGTACCGGGCTGAAAATCAAAGCGCAGTTTCTGCAGAACACTTGCAGGAAGGGCGGACAGCATACTTAAAAAATCGGATATGAGCACTACGATACTCATACCAAACATCATTTTCCACCTTGCCTCCTTTTACAGTTTTTTATCACGTGATAACTTCTTTATAAAAATATTTTAGCATTTGTTTGCTTTTCAAAACAGTGAACACTGCACATGCATTCTTTAATATAAAAAAGGATAACTTCTGACTTTGCAAAAGTTATCCTTACATTTTCCATTTCATCCTCTCCATTTTCATAATAAGACAACGGGTATAGTTATATTATAAGGAAGTGATAGATATAATTCAACAATTTATTATAATTGTTGAATGTATTAACATAAAAAACTTTAGAACTCAGCATACTAGCATCAGACTAGTATCATTAGGAAAAAAAGGTCGTATTTTGGCGTATGTATTTTTATAATCCTTAAGAAAAACTAAAAATACAAAAAAGGGGTTTCCATTTTTGGAAAAGTTTATTATACTATTGGTGCAAGTTGGGGAGAGACTGCACCGAGGAAACAAAGGAATTCATAATATACTTGAATGATATTTCTGCCGGAGGCAGAGAAGTACGAATGAGTGGAGATAAAGAGTAGTAAGGGTTGTGGAAGGGAGCGTTAATATGTCTGTAGATATCGGGATAGATTTGGGAACAGCCAGTGTGCTGGTGTATGTAAAAGGAAAAGGGGTTGTGCTGAAGGAACCGTCCGTTGTGGCATTTGACAGGGATACGAATGTCATCAAGGCAATCGGGGAGGAAGCGCGCCTGATGCTGGGAAGAACACCCGGTAACATCGTAGCGGTGCGCCCGCTGCGACAGGGAGTTATTTCAGATTATACTGTGACAGAGAAGATGATCAAATATTTTGTACAGAAGTCTCTTGGAAAAAGGACGTTTAAGAAGCCACGTATCAGCATCTGCGTGCCGAGCGGCGTGACGGAAGTCGAAAAGAAGGCGGTAGAGGAAGCTACATTTGCCGCAGGGGCAAGAGAGGTACACCTGATAGAAGAACCGGTTGCGGCGGCAATCGGAGCGGGGATTGATATTTCCAAACCCTGCGGGAATATGATTGTGGATATCGGCGGCGGAACCGCAGATATAGCGGTTATCTCCCTGGGTGGCACGGTGGTCAACACTTCGATCAAGATTGCAGGGGATGATTTTGACGAAGCCATTGTGCGCTACATGAGAAAGAAACATAATCTGCTGATCGGAGAACGGACGGCGGAAGATATTAAGATTAAAATTGGGACAACATATCCTCTTGTTGAGGAAGAGACTATAGAAGTCAGGGGACGGAATCTTGTGACAGGCCTTCCGAAAACAGTCACGGTTACGTCTTCAGAAACAGAAGAAGCGCTGCGGGAGGCGACAGGGCAGATTGTGGAAGCGGTAATTGCCGTGTTGGAACAGACCCCCCCGGAGCTTTCAGCGGATATTCTGGACAGAGGAATTGTACTGACCGGCGGAGGTGCCATGCTGCGCGGTCTGGAAGAACTGATTGAGGAGAAAACGGGGATTCATACGATGACGGCCGAGGATCCAATGAAGGTTGTGGCCATCGGAACCGGGCAGTTCGTTGAGTTTATGAGTGGCAGGAATGACTTCTAAGGGAGGAAGTCAGGGTGGGACAGACTACTTCAGACGGTACAGGATGCTGCCGGAAGGAGTCTGTCTTAATTTATGTTACGGAGGAGCCTGCCGGATGTCTGTAAGACATTTGGAAGAAAGAGAAGCTCCGGTTGGGAGGAAATTGTGGAAGTAGTCACCGGATATGTGGAGCACATTGTGTTCCGCAATGAGGACAATGGATATACTGTATTTAATCTGGAAAATGAGGATGGGGAGACTACCTGTGTCGGCAGTTTCAACTACATTAATGAAGGAGAGATGCTGGAACTCCATGGGGATTTTGTGAATCACAGTGTATATGGAAGCCAGCTCAAAGTGAGTTCGCATGAGGTGAAAGAGCCGGAAGATCTGGTATCCATAGAACGATATCTGGGTTCGGGGGCAGTGAAGGGTGTCGGTGCCGCACTGGCAGGACGGATCGTCAGGAAGTTTAAAGAAGATACATTCCGGATCATCGAGGAAGAGCCGGAACGGCTGTCGGAGGTGAAGGGAATCAGCGAACGGAAGGCCAGAGAGATTGCGGAGCAGGTGGAGGAAAAGAAGGATATGCGCCGGGCCATGATCTATTTGCAGAAATATGGCATATCCACAACCCTTGCCGTGAAGATATACAAACATTATGGAACGAAGCTGTATCAGGTACTGGAGGAGAATCCGTATCAGCTTGCAGATAATATAGAGGGTGTGGGCTTTAAGACTGCCGACGAGATTGCATCCAGGATTGGGATACATACGGATTCGGATTTCAGAATCAGGAGCGGAATATTTTATACACTGCAGCAGTCGGCCATGGAGGGGCATATTTATCTCCCTCAGCAGGTGCTGGCGGTGCGTGCAGGACAGCTTTTGGGAGTGGAGATCCAGGATGTGGAAAAATATATCATGGATCTCTGCATTGAGAAGAAGACGGTCCGTAAAGAAGAACAGGGGGAGATCAGGATCTATCCAGCCCATTATTATTATCTGGAACTGAACACGGCCCGGATGCTGCACGATCTGAACATTGACTGCAGCATGCCGGAAGATATGATGGAGAAACGGCTCAGGAAAGTGGAAAAGCAGGAGGAGATTTCTCTGGATCCCATGCAGCACAGAGCGGTGATAGAATCTATAAAACACGGCCTGTTGATTCTGACCGGGGGGCCGGGAACCGGAAAGACAACAACGATCAATACGATGATTCAGTTTTTTGAGAGCGAGGGAATGAGTATTCTGCTGGCGGCGCCAACCGGAAGAGCTGCCAAGAGAATGACGGAGGCAACCGGCTACCAGGCACAGACGATCCACCGCCTGCTGGAGGTCAGCGGGAATCCTGAGGAGGAGGGCAATGTAAATGGTTTTATACGGAACCGGCAGAATCCTCTGGAGACGGATGTGCTGATTATCGATGAGATGTCCATGGTAGACCTTCCGCTGATGCATGCCCTTCTTTCTGCAGTAGTGGAAGGCACACGTCTGATTCTGGTGGGGGATGTGAACCAGCTGCCTTCCGTGGGTCCGGGGAGTGTGCTGAAGGATATCATAGCATCGGGCAGATTTCCCGTGGTGACGCTGACGAAGATTTTCCGGCAGGCAGGTGAGAGCGATATTGTGGTAAATGCCCATAAGATCAATGCGGGAGAGCCTGTTGTCCTCAATAATAAGAGCCGGGACTTTTTCTTTTTAAAGCGGCAGGAGGCCGACGTAATTATCAGTGTGGTGATCACCCTGATTCAGAAAAAGCTTCCCAGATACGTAGATGCATCGCCTGCAGAGATTCAGGTGATGACACCGACCAGAAAAGGCCTGCTGGGGGTGGAGCGGCTGAATACAATCCTGCAGCGGTATCTGAATCCTCCGTCGCCTGAAAAAGCGGAGAAGGAGAATGGACAGAGACTGTTCCGCGTGGGGGATAAAGTAATGCAGATTAAAAATAACTACCAGCTGGAGTGGGAAATCTGCACCAAATTCGGCCTTACTGTGGATAAAGGCACCGGAATTTTTAATGGCGATATGGGAATTGTGAAGGAAATCAATTCCTATGATGAGTCGCTGGTTGTTGAGTACGATGAGAAGAGACAGGTAAAGTATCCCTTCGAGATGCTGGAAGAGCTGGAGCTGGCATACGCCATTACAGTGCACAAATCTCAGGGAAGTGAATACCCTGCAGTTGTCATACCGCTTCTGCAGGGGCCGCGTATGCTGTACAACAGAAATCTACTGTATACGGCGGTGACCCGGGCAAAAAAATGCCTGACGATTGTAGGGAGTGAAGCGACATTTCAGGAAATGATACAAAACAAAAACGAACAGAATCGTTACACAAGCCTGGCAGAGCGTATACAGGAATTTTAAATCTGCTCTATCCACAGGTCTGCCCGTTTTGCGGCAGAATATCCGGGGAAGGCATCTGCAGTGTCTGTAAAAAGAAAATAATCTATATTCAGGAACCGCGCTGTATGCGCTGCGGAAAGCCGCTGGAAAAGGCGGAACAGGAATACTGCAGAGACTGCAGCAGACAGGATACCGTCTATGAACAGGGGCGGAGCATGTGGGTACACAGGGAACCAGTTTCGCGGGCAATCTATAAGTTTAAATATGAGAATAAAAGAAATTACGGGCGGATTTTTGCCGGGGAAATGGCGGAACACTGCGGGGCGCAGATCAGGCGGTGGGGAATTGAAGAGATCATTCCGGTTCCGCTTCATCCCGCCAGAAAAAGAAAACGGGGATATAATCAGGCGGAAATACTGGCAGAGGAGCTGGGTGGTCTCCTGCACATACCCGTAAGGAAAGACGTGCTTTACAGGATACGCAATACCAGACCACAGAAAAGCCTGAATGATACGGAGAGAATCAGGAACCTGAAAGGGGCTTTTGCAGTGGCGAAAAATCAGAAGCTGAAGGAAAAAGTACTGCTTGTTGATGATATCTATACGACCGGCAATACGATCCGCAGAACTGCAAAAATGCTAAGGCTTGCAGGTGCTCAAAAAGTGTATTTTTTGACTATAAGCATTGGACAAGGACTCTGAGTATATGCTATACTAAAAATGATGTTTATTTGGAAAAAACTTAGAGGTGATGAAATGTTAGATAAAGAGCGCATCAGGCTGATGACCAGGATGGCGGAGTACGAGAACACTCTGGCGCCGGATGATCTGAAGATCAGCACTTATTACAAAAAGGATTATTCAAGCCTGAACACACTGATTACAGCGATCTGGATTACAATCGGATACGTTATGGCAGCCGGGCTGTTTGTGCTGTGCAACGTAGATGCTCTGCTGAAGGATCTGACAGTTGCAAAGCTGATTATTATGGCAGCTGTTGTCGTTGGTGCATATATTATATTGCTTGTGGTCTACTGTGTGTGTGCTGCCAGTTTTTATAAGTCGAAGCACAATAAGGCCAAACAGCGTGTGAAGAAGTATTACCGGGACTTATCCCGTCTGGGAAAGATGTGTATGAAGGAGAAAAAATAAAATATGAGTACTTTACTTGTCTGGAAAGAGCAACTGCAAAAAATATATGCGAAGTATTCCACATATATTATAAAAGCATTACAATTTGTATTGGGTCTGTGTGTGTTTGGCCTGATTAATTCCAATATCGGTTTTATGAAGGCGGCTTCCTCTATTGTGTGTACTGTGGGGCTTTCTGCCGTATGTGCATTTTTGCCTCTGGTAGTGATGGTTATTGCGGCTACATTGCTTGTACTGCTGCACTTATATACCTTATCCATGCCGATCGCTCTGGTGTCTCTGGTTATCTTTCTGATCATGTATATCTTTTATTTCCGGTTTACACCGAAAAAAGCATGGCTCGTACTGCTGACGCCCGTTGCGTTTGCGCTGAAGATACCATTTATTATACCGGTTGCCTTTGGATTACTGGGAACACCTATCTGTGTACTTCCGGCTGCGTTCGGAACAATCGTCTACTATATGCTGCATTTTGTAAAGATGTCATCCACAGCCCTTAAGGGCGGGGATGCCAAAGGACTGGTTGACAGCCTTATGGTTTTTACAAAACAGTCTCTGACAAATAAAGAGATGTGGGTGATGGTGATCGCGGTTGCGGTAAGCCTTCTGATTGTATACGCCGTGCGCACAAGATCTGTTGACCATGCATGGAAGATCGGATCTGTTTCCGGGGCGATCATAGCAATCGTTATCGGTGCAGCGGGAAATATTACACTGGATGCACATCTTTCATACGGCACTCTGGTAGGAAGCGGAGTCGCAGCTATACTGGTGGGGCTGGTACTGGAGTTTTTGTTCTTTTCAGTGAACTATTCCAGGACAGAGCGTATGCAGTTTGAAGATGATGAATATTATTATTATGTAAAGGCTGTTCCGAAGATCGTTGTATCTGCGCCTGAGATGAGTGTGAAGCATATCAATGAAAGACAGGAACAGAATGAAAAGCTGGAGACAGAAGACGGCCAGGAGACGGTGCTGATTCATACTTCTAATGTGCAGAGAGCAGCTGGGGGGCAGCCGCGTCCGCAGAAGAAGCGTCCGGTACCGAAGCAGGGCGAACGGCCGAAAAAGATCGATCATGCCAGAGCAGCCGATGAAATTCTGCTGACAAGAAGTCTTACAAAAGAATTGGGAATTAACCTTGAAGATCTGGAAGATAAATAATAAAATGATTAAAGGGAGTATCTAATAATTAAGACAGGAGGTGGCAGAATGGAACAGTGGATCAGAACTTTTTTTGACAACTATGTGAGCGACATGTACTTTCCGAATGTTCACCTGACAGATATCATAGAAATAATCATTGTAGCGGTCATTGTTTACGAGATTATGCTGTGGATCAAGAACACAAAGGCATGGATGCTTCTGAAAGGAATGATAGTTCTCGGTTTCTTTATACTGGCAGCGGCAATTTTTCAGATGCATACGATATTGTTCCTTGCCAGAGAATCGATCAATGTTCTGGCAGTTGCTGCTGTGGTTGTATTTCAGCCGGAGCTGCGCCGTGCGCTGGAAAAGCTGGGGGAGAAAAACCTTCTGAGCAATATCAATCTGTTTGACAGAAGCAGGGAAAACCAGCGGTTTTCCGATGAAACACGGGAAGGTCTGGTAAAAGCATGTTTTGACATGGGGAGTGTCTGTACAGGGGCTTTGATTGTAGTAGAGCAGGCGATTCGTCTCACAGAGTATGAGATGACAGGGATAGAACTGGATTGTAAAGTTTCATCTCAGGTTCTGCTGAATATATTCGAACACAATACTCCGCTTCACGATGGTGCGGTCATAATAAGAGGAAACAGAATTACATCTGCTACATGCTATCTGCCGCTTTCAGATAATATGTCAATCAGCAAAGACCTGGGAACCAGGCACAGAGCTGCATTGGGGATGAGTGAAGTGAGCGATGCCCTGATTATCGTTGTATCCGAGGAGACCGGCCAGGTTTCTGTGGCGATGGGCGGGCAGCTCGCGAGAGGAGTTACGCCGGAATACCTTGCTACAAGGCTGAACCAGATCCAGTATAGAACTGCGGAAGGCAAGAAATTTACTATACGGAAAGGACGGCAGAGGCATGAAGAAATATAAGTTTACGAACAACCTTGGGCTGAAGATGATGGCTCTTGCCTTCGCTGCCCTGTTATGGCTGATCGTAGTGAATATAGACGATCCTGTGGAGACGAGTACTTTCCGGAACATTGATGTTACGGTACAGAATACCGAAGTTGTGACAAATGAAGGGAAGACTTATAAGATATTAGATGATACACAAAAAGTAAGCGTGACAGTGAGGGCAAAACGGTCTGTTCTGGCCAAACTGTCCAGCAGCAGCATCGTTGCAACGGCGGATATGAGCGAGATGCAGTTCAGTTCGCTGATTCCCATTACGGCTACCGTGCCAGGTTATGAAGGAAAGTACACTGCGGAAGCAACGCCCGGCAACCTGAAGGTGAAGGTAGAAGATCAGAAGAAAAATGTATTTCCGCTGAATGTCAGCGTATCTGGTACACCGAGGGACGGTTATGTGGTTGGCAAGACGACCACCAATCCTGAGAAAATCACTGTGCGCGGTTCGGAATCGCTGGTTAAGAGTATAGATAAGGCTGTTGCAAAAGTCGATGTATCGGGCCTGTCCAAGACGACAGTTCTGCAGGCTGAACTGGCGTACTATGACAGAAACGGCAATCCTCTTGACAAGACCCAGCTGAAGGATAACCTGGGTGAGGATGGAATCACGGTTGAGGTAGAGATGCTCAACACAAAGAATGTGACACTGAACTTTAATGTTTCAGGGGTGCCGGAAGATGGCTATACGTACAGCGGGCTGACCTGTGAGCCTGAGAAGATCCAGGTGTGCGGCACGGCGGAGGATCTGAGCGGATTTAATGAGCTGGATATTCCCGCTTCTGAGATAGATATAAGTGGGGCAACAGAAAAGATGGAGAAGACAATCGATATTGGTCCGTATCTTCCGGAGGGAATTGAGCTGGTGGACAAGACGGCAAATAACGTTGTCGTGACCGTATCCATAGAGCAGGAAGGAGCCCGTACCATTGAACTGCCGGTGGCATCTGTCAGGGTGATCAATGTGCAGGATAATCTGAGGGTTTCATTTGATGACAATACAGATATTGAACTTCAGTTTAAAGGTACCCAGGAGGCTCTCGATAATCTGGAAGTGAACAATGCGGTATATATTGACCTTAAGAATTATACAAAACCAGGTACCCATGAAGTGCCTGTGAATGTGGATCTGAATAAGGATGAGTCCAGCAGTTCCAATATTACTTTGACAAAGACCCCTACGGTAAAGGTTACTCTTATTGAGAAAGATAAAGAAGAGGAGCAGAGTGTAACAAAGGAAGAATAACGGGAGGAGAGAGCTCACATGGTAAGCGAAAAAGTTGCGATTAAGAACCCTACAGGCCTGCACCTCAGGCCAGCAGGTCTGTTCTGCAGAACTGCCATGCAGTATGGCAGCAAGATTACAGTAGAGAAAAAAACAAAGTCCGAGGATGTGACTGCAAATGCAAAGAGTGTATTAAGTGTGCTTGGAGCCTGCATCAAAAGCGGAGATGAAATTAACATCATCTGTGAGGGCGAGGATGAGGAAACAGCACTCAGAGAGATGGTACGAATTGTGGAGGACGGCCTGGGAGAATAGGACCCGGCAGAAAAAGGAAAAAGGAGATAAACATGAGTAAAGCTACATTAGTGATCATGGCGGCAGGGATTGGAAGCAGATTCGGCGGAGGCATCAAGCAGCTGGAGCCGATTGGCCCGAACGGAGAGATCATCATGGACTATTCGATCTATGATGCCATGGAAGCCGGATTTGATAAAGTTGTTTTTGTAATCAGAAGAGATCTGGAAAAAGACTTCAAGGAAGTAATAGGAAACAGGATTGAGAAGGTCATCGATGTTGACTATGCCTACCAGGAAGTGGATGATATCCCTTCTCCATATAAAGAGCGGTTTGCAGGAAGAACAAAACCGTGGGGAACCGGTCAGGCGATTCTGTGCTGCAAGGATGTGGTAGACGCTCCGTTTCTTGTGATCAATGCGGATGACTATTACGGAAAGCAGGCATTCAAAGAAGGCTTTGAATATCTGACAGGAGAAACCGGCAGTGGCAATACGGAGATCTGCATGATCAGCTTTGTATTAAAAAATACACTGAGCGACAACGGAGCAGTGACGCGTGGTGTATGTAAAGTTGACGGGAACGGGATGCTGACAGATATTGAGGAGACTCATAATGTGGAAAAGATTGACGGACGTGCAGTGGCAAGGACAGAAAGCGGCGGCAGGGAAATTGATCTGGAATCCCCGGTATCCATGAACATGTGGGGACTGAGGCCGGACTTCTTCAAAATACTTGTGGAAGGTTTTGAGGAGTTTCTGAGTAAGACTGATGCGGAAAATCTAAAAGCCGAATACCTCCTTCCAACGATCATAGGGGAGCTGCTGGAAGAAGGGAAATTAACGGTCAGGGTGCTGAAGTCCGAGGATAAATGGTTTGGAGTAACTTATAAGGAAGATAAAGATGCTGTGGTTTCAGCGGTAAGGGGACTTGTTGATGCGGGAGTATATCCGGAGAAGTTATTTTAGAATTGGGTAAGAAGAAGGCATATGTATCTGAAAAGAGGATACATATGCCTTTATGCTTGAAGAACTCTATTGAGGTAACAGTTCAGACAGGTCTGAACTGTTACCTATTGACAAGGACAGGATAAACTATATATACTTAGCAGGTGGGAATTGTTCGAATACAGAGAGGAGAGGCTAGATGACAAAACACATAAGAAGATTTATTGCAGCAGTACTTGGAATTAGTGTGATAACGCTTGGCTTACCGGTAAGTGGGACAATCAGTTTTGCGGCAGCAGAAGACGGGGGGGCAGTTACACGGGATTTTCAGAATATAGATAACAGTGAATTCACGGGAGATTACGGCGATAACGCAGAAAACAGCGGAGAATCGGCGGCGGATAATGATGCAGTTGCAGCAGATAATGAAAAATATACGGAGAATAATGAAGAATTGCCGGCCGGCAGCGGCGGGGCCATATCACATAGTGATGATTTTACAGCAGATACCGGCGTTGGTATAGAAGGCTCAGAAGAACAGACAGACGGCGGCAAACGTGAAAACAGTTGGCGGTATGAGGATGGAAATCCCGTATCTGGTGTAGAACTCTATGCACAATCCCCAAATGCATGGGAAAAGGTGAACGGAGTCTATGTAAACAGTGCAGGAAATGTGATTGTCGGGGCTTCTAAAAAGGGCATTGATGTCAGCGAACATCAGGGTATGATTGACTGGGAAAAGGTGAAGGCTGATGGTATTGACTTCGCAATACTTCGCTGCGGATATGGCGATAACTATTCAAATCAGGACGACAAGCAATGGGCAAGAAATGTTTCGGAATGTGAGCGACTTGGCATACCATATGGAGTTTATATCTACTCTTATGCCACAAACACCAGCATGGCCAAAAGTGAGGCAGAACATGTCCTGCGTCTGTTAAAAGGCCATTCACCATCCTATCCGGTGTATCTGGACATGGAAGACAACTCAACTGCAGGGGTGGGAACAAAAATGCTTGGCAGCATCGCGAAAACTTTCTGCGATATGATTTCTAATGCCGGATACAAAACGGGGATTTATGCAAATCTGGATTGGTGGAGCCGGCTTCTGACAGACTCCGTGTTTCATAACGGTTCATGGTCAAAATGGGTGGCACAGTATAACACCACATGTGATTATGGCGGCAGTTATGATATTTGGCAGTGTACCTCATCCGGGAAAGTAAATGGGATCAGCGGAAATGTGGATCTGAATTTCTGGATGGATGATTCACTCCCTTTTAAAGATTTAAGCAAAGACAGCTGGTGTTATGACGCTGTTTATTATATGTATTGGAATGGATTGATGACGGGACTGAATTCAACAACGTTCGGTGCATCTGAAAAGGTAAGCAGGGGACAGTTTGTTACTATATTGTATCGTATGTCAGGATCACCCCAGGTGTCATATTCATCCAGATTTCCGGATGTAAAAGAGAATGAGTTCTATACCAGCGGTGCATTATGGGCGGCCTCGGCAGGGATTACAACGGGATATGAGAATGGGCATTTTGGCCCCGGGGATCAGATCACCCGCGAACAGATGGCGGTTATGCTAAACCGATACGCAAAATACAGAGGATATGGTGTATCTGCCAGCGGCAGCCTGGACCAGTTCCGCGATGGAGGTATGACCAGTCCATTTGCAGTGGAATCTGTGAAATGGGCTGTAGGGGCAGGTATCATCAGCGGAAATGGGGATGGCTCGCTGGCTCCTGGCAGTGCAACTGATCGTGCGGCATGCGCCACAATGCTGATGCGCTACATGACTGGAATAGAAGGAAAATAAAGAAATTAGAAGTGAGGATATGTATGGAAGTAACAATTATCATTCCAAATTACAATGGCAGACATTTTATGGAGCCATGTCTGAAATCTCTTGCCAGGCAAAGCTGTAAAGATTTCAGGATACTTGTTGTAGACAACTGTTCGACAGATGGCAGCCTGGATTTTATGAGAGACACATATCCGAACATACAAGTGGAAGCGCTGGATAAGAATTATGGTTTCAGCTATGCTGTGAATAAAGGTATTAAGATGGCTGACACCCCTTATGTAATATTGCTGAATAATGACACGGTTGTTGAAAAGCACTATGTAGAGGAGATGGTCAGGGCAATTAAAAGAAGCCCGAAGATCTTTTCTGTGAGCAGTAAAATGATACAGCTGCATCATCCGGAATTAATCGACAGTGCAGGGGATCTGTATACCTTGCTGGGGTGGGGGATCTGCCGTGGGGTTGGCCGGTCGGTGGAGAATTACAGAAGGCGTGATCAGATTTTTTCGGCATGTGCGGGCGCTGCAATTTACAGGAGATCTGTTTTTAAGATAATAGGTTATTTTGATGAGTGCCATTTTGCATATCTGGAGGATATTGATATCGGATACCGTGCAAAGATTTACGGATATCAGAATACTTACTGCCCGGCTGCTCTGGTGCGTCACGTAGGCAGCGGTACGAGTGGGTCAAAATATAATACATTTAAAGTGAAGTTGTCGGCAAGAAACAGTATTTATCTGAATTACAAGAATATGCCTGTACCACAGCTGGTATTGAATATTTTGCCACTGGCGGCCGGTTATGCCATCAAGTATTTATTTTTCTGTAAAAATGGATTCGGAAAAGATTACTGTGAAGGCATAAAAGAAGGGCTGAATACATTGAGGGTATGTAAAAAAGTACCGTTTCGCTGGAAATTCTTTTTTAACTACTGCAGAATTGAATGGGAGCTTTTTGCCAATACGTGGGCTTATGCTGCAGACTGGGGGAAAAGAAAACTGAAAAGGAAGTCTGAAGGATTATAACAAAAGAGTAGAACCGGGGTCTGCAGTGGCTTAAAACACTGCAGACTCTGCTTTATCGGGAGAATTTACAGATGAGAATAGTTAATTTTTTAAAGAAAAACAGGACAGTTTTTATTGCAGCAGGGGTCTTATCGTTTTTGTGTTTTATCTATATGATAGTAAATCCGGGGATATCCATAGATGAAGAAACCTGGATACAGATAGAGGAACCTTTTGCAAAATGGTTTGTACAGGGAAGATGGGGGATTGATTTATTCAACTGTCTTTCCATGGATGGGGGACGATATGCACCCGTTTTATGGGACATTCTTGCTATTCTTCTGTGGAATGCAGGTGGGATGCTGTTTAGCTTTGCTTTATTCGGAAAAGATATAAAAAAAGTTCCTTTGTTCTTTTTTCAGGCGTATTTTTGTTCCCTCCCGTTCGTGATGGGAGAGATGTTTTCCTTTTCCATGTTCAGCCTGCAGATCGCATCAGGTATGCTGAGTACAGCAGGGGGATTTATGTTCAGCGTTGAAGCAGCAGAAGAAAACAGCAGGAAAAAATGGCTGTATGCTTTACTGATGCTTATATATGCATTTTCTGTTTACCAGGCTTACACATGTGTCTACGTGACAGCGGTTGTAGCGTATTGCCTGAAAAACTATCTGGAAGGACAGGCCGGACTGGGAAGAAAACTGGTGAAATGGGCGGGCGTTTTTGCCGGAGGCCTTATTGGATACTATGGTATTTATCTGCTGTTAATGAAACTATTTGGGGCATCCAGTTATCTGGCAGATAATTATGTGGGATGGTTTGATGAGGGCGGCATAGGAAAGGCCCTGTTCATGGCAGTGGCAAACATTGCACGTGTATCTTTCGCCATTCCGGTCAGCGGTGAATATATATATGGAGGCGAAGTAATCCGGATAGTTACCGCGTTGTTTGTCATCTTTGCAGTATGGGCCTTTTTTAAAGAGAAACGGGCAGTGAGAAGGCTGGGAGTTTTGTTTTATACAGTGGCATTGACGGCAGCACCTTTTGTATTATACCTGGCTCTTGGAACGTACAAGACACATGGGCGGACACTACTGGGACTTTCCCTGTCAGGTGCGGTTGAGATTTATCTGATTCTCTCAGTTCTGAAAGGAACACTACTGAAACGTGCAGGGATAATTGCAGGAGCATATTTGCTGTTTTTGAATGCAAAGAATATGAATATACTCTTTTATTCTGCGAATGTTGCGTACGAGTACGATAAAAATGTAGCGAACCAGATTATGTATGATATAAAAAGGCAGGGGATTGCATATCAGGACAAAGCAGTTGTTTTTGTCGGAATGGAGCCTATGGATAATGTGGGACTTCAAAAGTCTGATACGGTCGGAAGTTCCATATTCGAATGGGACGATGGTAATATCTCCAGAATGTGCAACTTTATGAAAACAGAAGGATACCGGATGAGCCAGCCAACGCCGGCTCAGATCGAACAGGCACTTGAACTGACGGAAGATATGGGGACATGGCCTCAGGAGAATAGTATAAAGGAAACAGAAGACACTGTTATAGTATTTTTGTCAGAGCCTACGGATAAATGGTATAAAATCAACCTGGGCAGGTAAAGAAGCTGCACTTGCAAAACTGAATAATATTACGGAATTATTAAGAGAATGTTAAAGATCACATATATTTCACTTGTCCTTTTACCGAAAATATTGTATCATATAACAGATAATGTAGAACCTAATTATTGAATAAAGAATTATAATAGATTTATACCCAACGGGCACCCCGTAATGCATGCCCTGCGGGCGGGTCCGCAGTAAACTGCAGAATATGGTATACCCAGAGGGCACCCCGTAATTCATGCCCTTCGGGCAGGTCCGCAGTAAACTGCAGAATATGGTATAATATATAAACGAGTAAGGTGAAAATAATGATTAAAGATAATCAGAAATATTTGAACCGGATGCAGGTGGTATTGGACGGGCTGGTTATCATGGCCTCGTACGCGCTTGCCTGGTATCTGAGATTCAAAAGTGGACTGATGGAGGTGGATGAGTGGTATCTGCCTTTCGAAATATATATGCGGGCGCTGACATATATAGTTCCTGGATATTTGGTTTTATATGGCTGTTTCCAGGTGTATACACCAAAGCGAGTACAGGGAAGACGGCTGGAAGCATGGCATATCACACAGGCTAATGTGATAGGACTTTTGGGCTTCATTCTGATTCTTTACCTGACCAATGAGCCCAACTTTTCACGGAAGATGATTTTCATATTCTTCCTGGTGAATGTTTTCCTGGAGGTGCTCTCCAGAAATCTGATACGGTATTTTCTGCGCAATATCAGAAAGAACGGATACAATCAGAAACATATGATTCTGGTCGGATACAGCCGGGCGGCTGAGCAGTATATAGACCGTATTATAGCTAATCCGGAATGGGGATATTCCATCAGAGGAATTCTGGATGACCATCAGCCAAGGGGGACGGAATATAAAGGCGTGAAAGTAATCGGAAGCATCGATAATCTTCTAATTATCCTTCCTCAGAACAGAGTCGACGAGATCGCGATAACACTTGGAATTGATGAATACCATAAGTTGGAATATATTGTAAACATGTGTGAAAAGTCCGGCGTGCATACAAAATTTATTCCGGACTATAATAATATTATTCCGACAAAGCCGTATACAGAAGATCTGCTGGGACTGCCTGTGATTAATATCAGGCATGTGCCTCTGAATAATACTGTTAATAAAGTGGTGAAAAGAGGCGTGGATATTTTTGGTGCGGTTGTGGCAATTGTTTTATTTTCACCAATTATGCTGTTTACTGCACTGGTGATAAAAGGGACCTCCCCTGGTCCGCTTATATTCAGCCAGGAGAGAGTAGGGCTGCAGAATAAACCGTTTGCCATGTACAAATTCCGCTCTATGGTTGTGCAGGAGGCAGAAAAAGAAAAAAGTAAATGGACTACCAAGAATGACCCCAGGGTTACAACGGTAGGAAAGTTTATCCGTAAAACAAGTATAGATGAACTGCCACAGCTTTTTAACGTTTTGAAAGGCGATATGAGCCTGGTGGGTCCGAGGCCCGAACGGCCGCTTTTTGTTGAAAAGTTCAGGGAGGAAATACCAAGATACATGGTAAAGCACCAGGTACGGCCAGGCCTGACCGGATGGGCGCAGGTAAATGGGCTTCGAGGAGATACCTCTATCAGAAAGCGTATTGAATACGATCTGTACTATATTGAGAACTGGACGATAGGATTTGATTTTAAAATTTTGTTCCTGACGTTTTTTAAAGGTTTTGTAAACAAAAATGCCTATTAGGCGGAGATCAATTTTAAGGGGAAGTGAAAATGGCTAGAAAAAAATCCAAGAGTAAAATGACAAAGCAGCAGCGTGCTTTGTTACATAAGAGAAAAATGAGAAAAAGAATTATATTGCTTGTAGTTGAGGTGATTCTTCTTCTTGTTTTAGGAGCAGCTGCTTATGCGATGTCCAAACTGGATAAACTGGATTTTCAGACTGTCGACACCTCGAACCTGGAGATTTACCAGGATACGGGCGAATTTACCAATATTGCACTGTTCGGACTGGACTCCAGAGAAGGAGAGCTGGACGGCGGAGTAAGAAGCGATTGTATTATGATCGCAAGTATAGATAATAAAACAAAGAATGTAAAAATTGTATCGGTATTCAGGGACACGCTTACTCAGCAGGATGATGGAACATATGAGAAGGCAAATGCCGCATATTCATTCGGTGGTCCGGAGGAGGCCATTGCTCTCCTGAACCGGAATTTTGATCTGGATATTCAAAAGTATATGAGTGTGAATTTTAATGCTCTGGCAGATGTGATTGATTTGCTTGGCGGAATTGAGATTGACCTGACTGCTGAAGAGGTATTCTGGACAAATGGATACTGTACAGAAACATCACAGGTTGTGGGGAGAAAAACAACAGAACTGACTGAGCCAGGCAATCAGGTGCTGGACGGGATTCAGGCAGTATCATATGCCAGAATCCGATATACAGAAGGAGATGACTATAAACGTGCCGAACGCCAGAGAACTGTTCTGCAGAAAGTTGTGGATAAGGCGAAAACTGCAAGTCTGCCTACATTAAATAGAATAATTGATCAGGTATTGCCGCAGGTATCTACTAATTTGTCTACAAGCGATTTTGTAGGGCTGGCTGCGAGTGCCGCAAGGTATAAGATTGGAGAAATGTCAGGATTCCCGTTCGATGTTACGACGTCTGAAGATGTTATCGGGCTGGAGGGTTCTTTCGTTGTTTCGATTGGGTTTGCTGATAATGTAAAACAACTGCACAAGTTTCTGTTTGGAGCAGAAAACTATCAGGTGTCCGACAGGGTCATCCGGATAGACAGCGATGTTGCCTATCTGACTGGAATATCGGGTTCTGACTATGAGAATACGGGCAGCACAGATGATGGCACAGCCGGTACGGATGATTATGGATATACAGATACCCAGGACACAGGGGATTATGGTGGCTATTCAGACGGTTCAGATGGCAGCGGAACTGATTACGGAGATACTGCAGGATATTAGGAGAAGCATTTATGGACAGACCGACAGTGGATATTATAATTCCCACTTACAAACCGGATATAAAATTTGAAAAGCTGATCAGAGGGCTGATCAGGCAGTCTTATCCCATACAGAATATTTTTATCATTCATACCAGAGGCGGGCGGTTCCCCTGGGAAACTGCGGGGCTGGACGACAGAGTGACTGTGAAAGAGATCGGGAAAGAAGCATTTGACCACGGTGGAACACGACGTATGGCCGCAGGCTTAAGCAAAGCAGATATCTTTATCTGTATGACCCAGGATGCGGTTCCCGCAGACCGTGATCTTGTAATGCATCTGGCAGAAGCTTTCGAGAATGCAAATGTGGCCTGTGCCTATGCAAGGCAGCTGTCGGACGAAAAGTGTGATGTGATTGAACGGTATACGAGAAGCTTTAATTATCCGGCAGAAGGCTGTGTAAAAGATATACAATCTGTTGATAAATTAGGTATAAAAGCATTTTTCTGTTCAAATGTTTGCGCTGCATACCGGCGTTCTTATTATGAGGAGCTGGGGGGATTTGTAAAAAAGGCGATTTTTAACGAAGATATGATTATGGCGGGAAGACTACTGAAAGCAGGGTACAGTTGTGTTTATGCTGCAAAGGCAGAAGTGATACATTCACACAATTATTCCTGTATACAGCAGTTAAAAAGAAATTTTGATGTAGCAGTCTCGCAGGTTGACAATCCGGATGTATTTGACGGTGTCAAATCGGAAAGTGAAGGGATCCGGCTGGTGAAAGATACTGCCGGTTATCTCATTAAGATTAGGAAGCCATGGCTGATCATACCGCTTACTGTAAAAAGCGGTTTTAAGTTCCTGGGATACAAACTGGGGCGGAATTATAAACACCTTCCACAAAGGCTAGTAGTAAAGCTCTCTTCAAATCCTAAATATTGGTACTGAAGCAGGAATAAAACGGAAATTAAGATTGAAGTTTGACTGGAAGTATTGTATGATTAATTGTGATCATGAATTCGATGTTTTGGGAAGGATTTACAATGGCGAGAAAAAAGAATATTAGAAAACGAGGAAGAAGAGCGAAGAGAGGATTTGCATCCTGGGCAGTATGGAAGAAAGCACTGGCTATTGCAGGGGGAACGGTTGTTCTGCTTACAACTGCAGGTGTAGCCTTTGCGGCATCAAAGCTTGGAAAACTTGAGACTACAACGCTGGATGCTTCAAAATTGAATATATCAACAGAAGTTGAGCATAATGAAACTGGATATCTGAATGTCGCACTGTTTGGTCTTGACACCAGAGAGGGTATGCCGGAAGAAGGAGAACGAAGCGATACCATTATCATAGCAAGCCTTAACCGGGAGAATAAAGAAGTCAGATTATGTTCCGTGTTCAGAGATACGCTGCTCCAGCAGGATGACGGTTCCTATAATAAAGCCAATGCAGCTTATTCGTTTGGCGGGCCGGAAGAAGCGATCGCCATGCTGAATAAGAATCTCGATATGGACATACAGCATTATGTGACGGTTAATTTTAATGCACTTGTGGATGTTGTAGATGAACTGGGAGGCATAGAGCTGGATCTGACGCCGGAAGAAGTTTTCTGGACAAACGGTTACTGCACTGAGACATCCAGAGTAACGGGAAAGACGACAACGGAACTGACCCAGCCGGGCAAACAGATTCTGGACGGAGTTCAGGCTACTTCTTACTGCCGGATTCGTTATACAACGGGCGATGATTTTAAGCGGGCGGAGAGACAGCGTACGGTGTTGGAACAGATTGTTAAGAAAGCCCAGACAGCTGATCTTTCAACGATAAATAGGATTATTGATAAAGTGTTCCCTAAGATAGAGACTAATTTTTCACTGACGGAAATCCTGGCTTATGCCAAGGATGCTTTTGCTTATAATTTAACAGAAATGAGCGGTTTTCCATTTGACAATTCAACGGCAAGTTTATCAGGAGTAGGCAGTTCGGTTATTCCGGAAACATTGCAGAGCAACGTACTTCAGCTTCATGAATTTTTCTTTGGTAATGACGGATACAGTCCGTCTTCGACAGTGGCTTCTATCAGCACCGAGATAGGCGGTTATGCTATGAATACAATTTCTGATGAAGAGGCCGCTACTTATGAGCCGCAGGAAGGTTATTATTATGGCGGCACAACCCAGGACAGCGGCAGCACGGATAATACAGAAAGTACCGGGGGCACCGGAGGTACGGGTGGAACCGGAGGCGGTGCAGCGCCGGAAAATACGGTACCGGAAAGCGGTGGAAACGGTTCTGACACAGGTGTTACTGGTGAACAGCCTGAGAGCGGAGCGGCCGGAGGCGGAACTTCGGATCAGGGAAGCGGAACAGAACAATAACAAATGGCAAAAGAGGTAGAGAAGATGAAGAAATCATTCAAAAAGATAGGAGCTGCATTATTGACATTGTGTCTGACGGTTTCATGTTTTTCATTTGTTGCATTTGCAGCAGAAGGAACTTTGCAGTTTTCAGATCCCTCGGGAGCGGCAGGAGAAAATGTTACAGTAACTGCGAAGGTTATTTCCGGAGCAGAGGGTGTCGCCGTTGGAGATACGGATATTACGGTTACTTATGATCCTTCTATATTAAAGTTCGTAAGCGGAACGAATGCATCAGGAGGAGAAGGTACAGTGAAGTTGTCTGCCAAAGGTGACGGAACATCGACTGAGGTAAATTATACAATGGAATTTACCGCACTGAAGGAAGGGACAACAACTCTTGAGGCAAAGGAGTATACGGCGTATCTGGCTTCTGACGAATCACTGAATCTTACACTGGGGACTTCTCAGGTAACTATAGAAGGCGGAACACCTGTCTCAGATGAAGAGGCAGGCACAAAAGATAACAAGGCGAGTTCAGGAGGACTTCAGGTGACTGTGGATGGTAAGACATACACGGTTAATGAGAATTTTTCAGAGGCAGCTATACCGAATGGATTTGCGGCAGCTGATACAGAACTGGACGGAAAGTCAACAAAGGCAATGCTTCAGGAGTCAAGCGGACAGTATATGTTTTATCTGCAGGACAGCGAAGGAAATTCAGACTATTTCCTTTACAGCAGTGATGACGGTTCATTTGCTCAGACAGCAGTAGTGGATGTGAATTCTTCATTTTCTATCTATCTGATGGATCATAAGGATAAAGAGGGTCTGCCTTCAGAATATAAAGAAACGACTACGGATATAAGTGGTAAAGTATTTACAGCGTGGCAGAATACATCTGAAAAAGAGTACTATCTTGTATATGCACTCAGCAGCGAGGGCACAAAAGGGTATTATCAGTACGACACAACTGAGAAAACCTACCAGAGATATACGGTTCCTGTTGTAGAGAAAAAAGAGAGCAGCAATACCCTGACTGATAAGCTTACAAATTTCGTTACTAAATATATGACAATTATTATGTGCGCTGTATGGGGTGTATTTCTTATCATGCTGGTCATTATCATAGTTCTGGCAGTGAAACTTAGCCGACGGAATCAGGAACTGGATGATCTGTATGATGAATATGATATTGACGGTGATGACTCAGACGATTTACCGAAGACCAGGAAAAAGGACAGAGAGCAGTTTGTTGGCTTCCAGGATGACGATGATGAGTATGATGACGAATACAATGACGATTATGACGATGACTTTGAAGAATATGATGATGACTTTGAAGACGAGTATGCGGATGACGATGACGATTATGATGATGAGTTTGAAGAATACGAAGAGGAAGAAACTCCGCCAGCCAGGAACAGAAAGAAAAAAGAAGATGATGATTATTCAGTAGATTTTATTGATCTATAGCAGTCTGTTGAATGTGGAAAAAAATGGCTGGGAGAACCAGCCATTTTTCACGTGACATGGATCTGAGCCAGTAAAGTAGAGAATCAGGCGGGGAAAAAATCATTGCCCTATATAGAACCGGGTGCTATAATGGATAAGAAAAATTAGCGGAAAAACCTGGCAGTATCCCGGGATACTGCCAGATTGTATTATAAGTCAATTTTTTTACCGCTGAAGAAGAGGAGAAGAAACTGTTTTGTCAAGATATATTCAGAATTTTTTGAAATTTAAACCTCTGTTGGGGGAACTGGTTGCCAGGGATATAAAAATTAAATACAGAAGGTCAGTCCTTGGAGTATTGTGGACGTTGTTAAATCCACTGTGTATGATGATAATATTGTCAGTTGTGTTTTCAAATCTGTTTAAATTCGACATAGAAAATTTTCCGCTGTATATTCTGAGCGGTCAGGTGGTATTTAATTTTTATTCGGATGCCACTTCAGGGGCGATGTCGGCCATAATAGGAAGTGCAGCTTTGATTAAAAAAGTGTACGTTCCTAAATACTTATTTGTTTTATCCAGAGTTTTTTCCAGTACGATTAATCTGATGGCTTCATTTACAGCGATGCTGATTGTTATGGCGGCAACCAGGACTGAGATGCACTGGACTGCGTTTCTGTTCCCCATCCCGCTGATCCTGCTGGTTCTGTTTTCGCTGGGAATCGGCCTGATACTGGCGGCAGTTACAGTTAAATTCAGGGATGTCATACACTTATACGGAGTTTTTGTAACTGGCCTGCTGTATTTAACTCCTGTTATTTATCCGATGTCGATCTTACCGGACTGGTTAAATAAAGTGGTTATGCTTAACCCGCTCACCAATATTGTGATGATGTTCCGTGATGTGATGTTAAACAACAGCGTGTTTAGTTTATCATCCCTGCTGATTGCAGCCGTAGAGGCGTTTGTGTCTATGGGTATTGGTCTGTACGTCTTTTATAAGAACCAGGATAAGTTTATTTTAAATATTTAGGAGATGGGTATGGATAGAAGAACAGTTGTAAAAGTAGAAAATGTATCAATGAGGTTTAACCTTTCCTCTGAAAAGTTTGACAGTTTTAAGGAATACATTATAAAAAGTATCAAAAACCAGGTTTCTTATGATGAATTCTGGGCACTGAAAGATGTATCTTTTGAAGTACTGCAGGGAGACTCTCTGGGGCTGATCGGACTCAATGGAAGCGGAAAAAGTACTATGCTTAAAACGATTGCGGGAGTATTAAAGCCTACAGAAGGTTCGGTGGCAGTTAACGGTAATGTGGCGCCTTTGATTGAGCTTGGAGCAGGATTTGATTTTGATCTGACGGCGAAGGAGAATGTCTATCTGAATGGTGCACTCCTGGGATATTCACGTAAAATGATGGAAGGATACTATAATGACATCGTAGAGTTTTCCGAATTACATGACTTTATGGATGTTCCTGTAAAGAATTTTTCTTCGGGTATGGTATCCAGGCTGGCATTTGCAATCGCAACAATTGGTACGCCTGATATATTGATTGTCGATGAAGTGCTTTCTGTTGGAGACTTCCGTTTTCAGCAAAAATGTGAAGAACGGATTCATCGGATGATGGATTCAGGGACAACAATATTGTTTGTATCTCACAGTATTGAGCAGGTAAAATCTATCTGTAACAAGATTGTCTGGCTTGAAAAGGGGCATCTGAAAAGATTTGGGGATGCTCTGGAAATCTGTGAAGAATATAGTAAATGCTATTGATAAGTGCTGAGGAGATAAGATGAAGAAAATGAAAAGTCTGATTATTATTATTCTTATACTCGCGGCTACATTTTTGTATGCGCATATAGGAAAAAATAATCTGGTATATGATAAAAATGTTGATAACAGTCAGTATATTGCAACAGGAGCTGTAGCAAAGATAGAGCAGACCTTTGTCAGTAAGGAGAAAACTCTGGACGGGTTTCGTGCCAAATGCCAGGTGATTGGCGATGTGAGGGGGATGAAGGTAAAGTATTCTCTGATAGACATGAAAGATGGGAAAGAGCTTGCACAGGGAACTACAGATGCAGAAAAAATTAAGAATGGCCGGTTCTATTATTTTAGATTTGATACAGTAGAAAATTGCGAGGGAAATACGTATAAAGTCATTTTTGAAAATGAGGGATCTGATGAATCAAAAGGAATTGGATTCAGTATTCAGCCTGAGACAGAGGAAGGAACGGATCTCATAATCAAAGGGGTAGATACTACAGGCACAATGATCGTCAAAGCAGTGACACAAAGATTTGATCTGGAGACTTTTGTTGTAATGCTGGTGTTTATACTGTATATCGCAGTTTTCATTAAATTTTTGTATAAGTTATTCAAATAGGCAGATTCAGAAAGAGAAGGATTATATGGATTTTAAATATTATATCGATCAGAAAAAGTTTAGAGTGAAACCGACAGAAAGATATATCCGTGTAAATGGCTGGTGTTTTGAGAAGCAGGGAAAACCATTTACTTATGAATCGGAGATTAATGGTGTATTGGTAGAAAGCAGAGTTAAGAAGATTGCGAGACCGGATGTCCAGAACAAGTTTAAGAGCAAGTACAGCCCGGCTGCAGATACCGGATTTCATATTAAGACTTATGTAGACGGCAGTGCAACTCCCGAAAGCTATCGGCTGTACCTGAGACAGGGCAGCAGCAGAAAATGCATTGTATCAATGGAAAAGAAAGAAATTGTTGCTCTAAAGGATGAAAGTACGATCTCTTACAATATCGATTGGGTGCACGTTGAGCCGCTTAAAATTGTGCTATCAGGCTGGGCTGTATCTACTTCGGGTACAGATAAGGTCCATGTAGCTGTAAAGGATGAATCCGGTAAGACGCTGAAAATAAAAATGCAGAGGGTAAAGAGAACGGATGTAGAGGAAGCAGGACTTATTGATGTTTCGAATGTGGAATGCGGGTTTGTGGCCGAATTCATATGTGAACCTGAAAAGTGCTATACACTGGTGATAGAAGATGGTGTCAAGCGGAAAAAGATTCAGCTGGATCCGGTGAAACTGAAAAAGTATGAGAGGGCGCAGCACAGTAAGCAGTTTGCAGTCCGATTTGTAAAGGCGTTAAATAAAAAGAACATTAAAAAAGGCATGAAATATCTGCGTGAAAATGGCATACATGGTCTGAAAGACCACATTTTGTCTTGTGTCAATGCACAGGGGAAGTCATACCAGCAGTGGTTTGAAGAAAATAAAGCTACCGAAGCAGACCTGAAGAGACAGCGGGAGACTGTCTTTGAATGGCAGCCTAAGATCAGTATTATTGTTCCTACTTATAAAACTCCGGAGGTATTTTTGAGGGAGATGATCGATTCTGTCAGAAATCAATCTTATGAAAACTGGGAGCTCTGTATCGCTGACGGCAGCGGCGGCGACAGTACTGTGGAAAGAATTCTGGAAGAATATGCTGCTATGGACAGCAGAATCAGATACAGTTTATTAAAGGAAAACCTTGGTATATCCGGCAATACAAATGCGGCGCTGGACATGGTGAACGGGGATTATGTGGGGCTGTTTGACCACGATGATGTGTTGACGCCGGATGCTCTCTATGAGGTCACAAACGCATTGCAGGAATGTAAGTATGATATTCTCTATACAGACGAAGATAAAATGAACGGGGATGGTTCGGAGTTCAGTGATCCGAATTTTAAACCGGATTTCAGTATGGATTTATTCCGGTCCCATAATTACATTACTCATTTCTTCGTAGTGAAGACCGAAATTATCAGGAAAATAGGCGGTTTCAGAAGCGATTTTGACGGTTCACAGGATTATGACCTGATGTTCAGATGTATTGAAGAGTCTGAGCAGATCAGACATATACCGAAGATTTTATATCACTGGAGAATCCATATGAATTCTGTGGCCGGTGATCCTTCAAGCAAAATGTATGCGTATGAAGCCGGAAAACATGCAATAGAAGAGCACCTGAAACGTGTTGGAACTGAAGCATCGGTAGAACATGTAGGACTATGGGGAATGTATCATGTAAAATATGCTACCCCGGGAGATCCAAAGATATCAATTATAATACCGAATAAAGATCATATAGAGGATTTGAAAATCTGTATTAATTCTATTCAGAGCCGGAGTGTTTATAAAAATTATGAATTTATTATCATTGAAAATAACAGCAGTGAGAAGAAAACCTTTGAATATTATAAATACCTGGAGGCTCAATATTCAAACATTAAAGTGGTATACTGGAAAGAAGGATTTAACTATTCTTCCATCAATAACTTTGGTGTACAGTACGCAGCAGGAGACTATCTGCTTTTCCTGAATAATGATACAGAGATGATAACGGAAAATGCACTTGCCGAGATGCTTGGTATATGTATGAGGGCGGACGTAGGTGCCGTTGGAGCTAAGCTGTTGTATGCAGATGATACAGTGCAGCATGCAGGAATCGTAATCGGTTTTGGAAACTACGCAGGCCATGTGCACGTAGGACTGAAACGCGATGACTATGGATACATGGTAAGAGCACGGATTAACTGTAACTACAGTGCGGTAACCGCTGCATGCCTGATGACGAAGAGAGCTCTTTTCGAGGAAGTCGGCGGATTTGATGAACAATTTGCTGTTGCATGCAATGATGTGGATCTCTGTCTCAAATTTAGAAAGGCCGGCAAACTGGTTGTTTATAATGCGTTTTCAGAGTGGCATCATTATGAATCAAAGTCAAGAGGCTACGAAGATACTCCGGAAAAGTTAAAACGCTTTGAGAAGGAAGTGGAAAAATTCCAGAAAAAATGGCCGGAGATTCTTGAAAATGGTGATCCGTTCTATAACCCTAATTTTGCAATTAACCAGGCACCGTATACGCTGGCCTGATAATATGTTACTGGATGAGTTTGACAGTATGAAAGGAGTCACAAGATGTGTGGAATAGTTGGATATGTAGGTGAAAAACAGGCAGCCCCCATTTTGCTGGACGGTTTGTCAAAACTGGAATACCGCGGTTATGATTCTGCCGGGATTGCAGTTTATGACGGACAGGAGATTGAAATGAAGAAGTCCAAGGGACGTCTGAAGGTGCTGAATGAACTGACCCATGATGGTGCAACCCTGCCGGGAACGGTTGGCATAGGGCATACGAGATGGGCAACCCACGGGGAGCCGTCCGATGTCAATGCGCACCCACATTTCAATAAAGACGAAAGCATCGTCGTAGTACACAATGGAATTATAGAGAATTATCTGAAACTGAAAAACAAGCTGACAAGCAAAGGTTATGAGTTTATCTCGGATACCGATACAGAGGTAATTGCCCATCTTCTGGATTACTATTATCAGGGCAATCCACTGCAGACGATCACGAAGATTATGCACCGCATGGAGGGCTCCTATGCACTGGGGATCATGTTCAAAGACCATCCGGATGAACTGTATGCGGTTCGAAAAGACAGTCCGCTGATTGTCGGTAAATCAGAGGGCGGCTGCATTATTGCGTCCGATGTACCGGCAGTGCTGAGATATACAAGAGATGTTTATTTTATAGAAAATGAAGAAATCGTCAGAATGACCGACAGCTCCATGGAGTTTTTCAATGTGGATGAGGAAACGATTGAGAAGGAATCCACCCATATTGAATGGGATGTGGATGCGGCGGAAAAAGGCGGATATGAGCATTTTATGCTGAAGGAGATGTACGAGCAGCCAAAAGCAATTACAGATACCTTCTCACCGCGTATTAAGGGCAGCGATATTGTGATAGAAGAGCTGAATATGACTGACGAGGAGATACAAAAGATCAGCAAGATCATGATCGTAGCCTGCGGCTCTGCATATCATGCGGGAATGACAAGTAAATATGTATTCGAGGGGATGGCACGCATTCCTGTAGAGGTAGACCTGGCTTCGGAATACCGGTACCGGGACCCGATTATCGGGGAAGGAACTTTGGTTGTCATTATCAGCCAGTCCGGTGAGACCGCGGATTCACTGGCCGCACTTCGGGAGTCAAAGGCAAGAGGGGCCAGGGTTCTGGGCATCGTGAATGTAGTGGGAAGTTCCATTGCCAGGGAGGCTGACAATGTCATGTATACATGGGCAGGGCCGGAGATAGCAGTGGCTACAACCAAAGCATACTCCTGCCAGCTCATCGCTATGTATCTGCTGGCTATGAAGTTTGCAAAAGTGCGTGGAAAGATAGCGGATGAGGAGCTGAAGAATTACATTGAGGATCTGAAACGGATTCCGGATCAGGTGGAGCTGCTCCTGAATAATAAAAACAGAATACAGAAATTTGCCAACAGATATCTGGCGGCACGAGATGTATTCTTTATTGGAAGGGGCATTGATTATTCCATATCCATGGAAGGCTCACTCAAGCTGAAAGAAATATCTTATATTCACTCGGAAGCATATGCGGCGGGCGAACTGAAGCATGGTACAATATCACTGATAGAAGATGGGACGCTTGTGGCCGCGGTGCTGACTCAGGAAGATCTGTATAAAAAGATGATCAGTAATATGGTAGAAGTCCGAACCCGGGGGGCGTTTGTTCTGGCAGTGACCAATGAGGGCAATGATGAGGTAGAGCGCGCGGCCGATTATGTAATTTACATACCGGAAACAAACCGTTATTTTACAAATTCACTGGCCATAATTCCTCTTCAGCTGTTCGGCTACTATATATCTGTGGGCAGAGGCTGTGACGTGGATAAACCGAGGAATCTTGCCAAATCTGTAACCGTTGAATAAAAAATTGTTACTGTTTCAAAGTTTGTTAAATAAAAGAACACAATTCCATCACAAAGAGCGGCTATTATATCAATATAAAATACAAGAGAAAGAAGGAATTTGTATGGATAACCAGTATAATTATTACAATCCCGAAGGACAGCAGGGAAATGCTCAGTATAGTAGCCAGCCGGAAAACAACAATGATAAGAAAAAACCAAAAAAGAAAATGCCGAAAGCTGTCGTAGTAACAGGATGCGCTCTATTATTCGGAGTTGTATCCAGTGCAACATTTTTAACATCCAATATAGTGGGCAGCAAGGTTCTGGGGCTGAATAATTCTTCTAATGCATCTGCAAAGAGTACGGCTCCGGTTAACAGCAGTTCTCTTACCAAGACGTCCAGCGTCATTACGTCAGATGTGTCAGGTGTTGTGGAGAGCGTAATGCCTTCTATCGTATCGATTACCAATATGAGCGTACAGCAGGTACAGGACTTCTTCGGCAGTGTATCCCAGCAGGAGAGCTCAAGTGCAGGAACAGGTATCATAATTGCCCAGAATGATTCTGAGCTGTTAATTGTGACGAACAATCATGTAGTAGAGGGCAGCGAGACACTGACAGTAACATTTGCTGACGGCACGAGCCTTGAAGCGGATATTAAAGGAACCGACCCGTCCCACGATGTGGCAGTAATTGCAGTGCCGCTGGATACGATTTCCAGTGATACGATGGACGCGATTGCAGTGGCTACGCTGGGAGATTCCTCCAAACTGAAAGTTGGAGAACCGGCTATCGCTATTGGAAATGCACTGGGATACGGACAGTCAGTTACGACAGGGGTTATCAGTGCCACAGACCGTGAGAGCACTACAACAGATACAATGACAGGCGAAACCAGCACAAGTGATGTCAGGCTGATCCAGACAGATGCAGCCATAAACCCTGGCAACAGCGGTGGTGCTCTGGTGAATGCCAACGGAGAAGTGATAGGAATTAACTCTTCAAAACTTGTAGGAAGCTCTGTTGAAGGTGTCGGCTACGCTATTCCAATCAGTGATGTTTCTGATATTATAACGAATCTGATGAATCAGAAGACAAAATCCAAAGTTGCAGAGGCTGACAGAGGATATCTTGGAATAGAAGGAATAGATGTGACTTCCGAGAATGCCCAGAGATTTAATATGCCGCTTGGTGTTTATGTGACAGATGTTATAAGCGGAGGCGGTGCAAAAACTGCAGGTATGACAAAAGGCGGAGTCATAACAGAATTGAATGGGACAACAATTGACAGCATGAAAACGCTGCAGGAAGAGTTGAAATATTATGCAAAAGGCGATACAGTGACTGTTACAGTGGAGGTTCCCGGAAGTAACGGTGAGTATACCCAAAATACTTATCAGGTAACACTGGGAGCAAAATCCGAATAGTCCGCCTGGAATATGACTTACCAAAATACAACAGGGCTGCACCTAAAAGGGGCAGCCCTGTTTTGGTTTGTATCAGGCAATGCGTTAACAACTCTGGGTCTATTTGCAGCCGCAGTCCTGACGTATATCAAATTCAGGATTGATGGCATAGAAGTTTTTACTGTCCAGATTATCCTGGACAATACGAAGACTTTCCCCGAATCTCTGATAGTGAACGATTTCGCGTTCTCTCAGGAAACGTATCGGATCACAGACGTCTGGATCTTTTACCAGTCTCAGGATATTGTCGTAAGTCGTTCTTGCTTTTTGTTCAGCGGCCATATCCTCGTGAAGGTCGGTGATCGGATCGCCTTTGGACTGAAAAACGGTTGCTGTCCACGGTGTTCCGCTTGCGGCCTGCGGCCAGAGTGCAAGTGTGTGATCTACATAGTAGTTGCCAAAACCGGATTTTTCGATTTCTTCCGGTGTCAGATTTCTGGTGAGCTGGTGGACGATGGCACAGATCATTTCCATATGAGCCAGTTCTTTCGCTCATTGAGGATACCCATGATTATTTCCCTTTATAAATGGGGACAAATGGTGTAACCTCAAGACTAAAAGTCGTAGACATGCCGTCACCTTTTTTATTACGTTCTGTTTTCTTATATACAACCTTTTTAATAAGCAGCTTCAGAGCCTTGTTCTTTTGCTCTGTATTCAACTTATTATACTTACCCAAGAGATCTTCACACCGCGGGATAAAGGTGTGTATTTGATGGCTCTGAAGCTCCTGAAGCTGCATTTCCTCTGTTATCGATGCAACTTCTTCAACCAATTCTGCTTTTCTATCTGCGTTCATCTTTTGACGGCTCAGAAAAACATCTTCGGTATAGATGCCGCGCTCCAATAGATCATAGATCTTTAGGCGTTGCTCTTCCAGCGATTCCAACTCCTTTTTTTTCTCTTCGAGCATCGCAGGGAGAGGGGAAACCGGAGAACTGTTTTCAGTAATATTCTCTCCGGAATATCCCGTAACCAGCTTACGTAACTCTTCCAGAAGTGCTTTTTCCACAATATCAAACCGGCAGCTTACCGTTTTGCAGCCCGTAGTAGGACATTGCAAGGTATCATACGGTTGATTACAGGTTTTTGATTTCCTTATCATGTTGCGTCCACATTCGGAACAGAAGATCAGTCCGGCAAGTGGATTTTGCAGGGCAGTACTTTTTTTGGTCGGGGCATTCCAGTCTCCGCGTCTGGAGTTTGCCCTTTTAAATAATTCTTCATCTATTATTGGTGTATGAATCCCCTTGTAGATATCATAGGTTTCGTGTTTGGGACGAGATACTGTGACAGATCCGTTCAAAAACGAGCGTTCTTGTTTCCTCCAGTTCCAGCGCAGAAAACCGATGTATACTGGATTTGCTATAATATCCTTAACGGTCGCTGGAGAGAATCGATCTGACTTCCGCGGCATGATACTAAGCCGGTTCAGCTCTGTACAGATGCGGTCATAGCCATATAATTTATTGGCATACAGATCAAAGATCAGTTCCACGGCGGGGGCCTCCGAATTAGGTTGTAGGGTGTAATGTTTACCGTCTGGTGCTTTTATGCGGTCGTACCCATACGGCGGGATATTCCCGACATAAAACCCATCTTGGACGCTGCGGAGCCTGCCGGTCTGCAGGCGGCGTTTTATAGTCTTGTACTCACGGCGGCTCATGAAAAGGCCAAACTCAAAATATTCCTGGTCAAATTCGTCCGAGGGGTCATAGATTTTGGCTGGCGTGACGATCAGGGTGTCGCTGTACTGGAATGCCCTTGCCACGATCCCCTGATCAATAGTATCGCCCCTGGCCAGACGCTCCACTTCCATAACCAGCACTCCCCGCCATTTGCCTGACTCTACTTCCCGCAGGAGCTTCTGCATCTCAGGACGCGCTGAAATGGAGTCCCCGGACACGACCTCACGGAAAATTCCACCTATGCTTATGTTCATTTTCTTGGCTAATTCCATAAGTGTTTTCTCATGACGTTCCAGAACATCAATCCCCAGTTCTTCCAACTGGAGATCTTTCCTGGACTTTCTTAGATACAATAAATGTTGTTCAAGCATTATATCACTCCTCTTGCCATTATATTAAAAAAGGGTACAAAAAATACACCTGTACAGGTGCAGAGTTTTTGTGATATAATACTTTTGGTTGGATGATTATATCGGCTGCTCTGCGGCCTGTATAGCATCTATATAAGCCGTTCCTGATTGCAGTCAGGGGCGGTTTTTTACTGTATTTTATTCACCAACTGGAACGAGTTGTATAGATGCCCCGGAAACTGAAAGTACTGTTCCTTCACCAAAAACAGCATTGTTATACTGTGTTATGCTAAAACCATCCTCTGCTGGGTTTCCCAAAATTTCATTCAGACCGCCATCGTACATGTTATCTGAACTAACATTGCCACTACCACTTGTAGCAATAACGTTATATGTTCCCGCAGGAAAATCTGTTCCCGCAGTATAATTTCCAGCGCCTAAATCAATTGGAGTTGCGTCAGCAACAGTTCTAGGCTTAACACCAGACACTTGCGCGTCTTCTGCTGTCATATGAACAGTTACGGTACTTCCTAAAGATAACGTGACACCTTCATCCATTTTCAAACCATTAAATGAATCTATGGAATATCCTTCCTCAGCAGGAGAACCCATTATTTCATTTAATCCTCCTGAGTACATGTTGGATGAAGAGACATTTCCAGCCCCCCCAGTTGCAGTTACATTGTACGTTCCTACAGGTATGTCTGTGCCTGCAATATAATTACCAGCAGATAAATCTATTTCATAATGTTCTTTTGCCACATCTGCTGGTTTTTCCTCGCCTTTTCCAGAAACGTCTTTTAGTGTATCCTCTACTTTTTTCTTAAGATCATCAGTGGACGTTGCTTTTTCGCCTGAAGATCCGCATGCCGTAAACGATAATGCCATCACGGCGGCTAACATGAGTGCTAAAATTTTCTTTTTCATAATTTTCCTT
>LDAQ01000093.1 GCA_001028025.1 Faecalicatena fissicatena
CCTTTCACTCCATGCACCCTGAGTGAGTTGCTCAGGATCATAAGGAACGTCAGTCCAGACAGCGCAAACGCCACGTTTAAGTCTGCCGTGATCGGACGGATCCCGAACAGCCCCAGGCAGCTCGCAAAGAATACGAACCCCAGAATGCTTCCCACATAGGGCGCATAGGACTTGTTCTCCTTCCCCATGTTGCCCTCTGTAAACTTATAAACCCAGCCCACAATAAACTCCGCAGCTACCTGTTTTCCTTTCGGCACGGTCTTGAGTCCGCTTCCGAGCCAGATGCCCAAAACGGCCAGGATCACGGCAATCAGGATTCCAAACAATGTACTCTCTGTGATAAACAGCTTTCCCTCTCCGAAGCCAAGGATAATCCGGGCGCCGAGTTCTTCAACGTTTATCATTGATTTTTTACTCCTCCTATTCCATATACGATGAGAATAGACAGCGATAAGCCTATGATTCCGGCTGCGTACATAATGACAGCAACGCTGCCGGTCCGCATTGAAATATAAGCGGCTGCAATGTACAGCAGGTACCGGAAAAGAAATATCTGGACAACAAAAATGTTCCTGACACCCAACAGCCGGCATACCGCCAATTTTAATAGTAAATAATTAGCGAACGCGGCTGCGGATCCCAGAAGCAGCCCAGCCATGGCCTTGTAACCGGCTCCCCACAGGAGGCTGATCATTCCGGCCACTATGATATAAAGAATATAGATAGCTGCTATTTTCCCGCTCTTATTGTCTTTCATTCTCATTTCCTCTTGCTAACAGCTGCACTTATTCCCCTTCAAGATCAGCAATCGATTCATATCCGTACATCCTCGCCGAATTATCTCTGATAAGAGCCGCCAGATTTCTGTTCTGAGCCGCACACTCCTGAATATATTGGGAATATAACATTTCGGTGTGTTCTCCATAGGAATACAATTCCCCTCTCTGATACGTCTCTATCGAAGTTTGGCCGGGTGCTTCCTGAAATGCATGGATCGGGCGCCCACGCATTGCATAAGCCGGATACTCCTGCTCAAATTCTTCCGCCCATTTTACATGGACGGCTACCGTTGCTTCAATGCGCTGTTTCCGCTCCTCTGAAATTACGGGAAGTGCCCATTCCAGTTGTTTGTACTGTTCGGGCGCCGTCCTTTCCATCATAAACGCATACTTATAAAACAACAGATTCTTTCCCTCTTCACGGGCCTTGCACAGATCCCCGTAATAGCTGTCCAATACCTCTTCCGGCCAGACAAGGAACTGGCTTTTTCTCATGATATAGAACGTCTTCCAGTCATCCTGGCATGACGCCCTTCCGCCCTCATTGTTTACCTTTTGAAACTGACTCCATTCCTCTTCAACTATCTTTCTTATATTACTCATATTTTTTACCCTACAAGTACCGGCAATGACCGAATCCGCTGATCCTGTATGCAGGACATCACTGCATAACCATGTTCTTCGAGATAATCCGATGTGCTGCTGCTTATACCCTGGCTCAACAGTTCTTCTCTTATCAAATCCGCTATCTGCTCCACCATATCAACCATCTGATCAGCCCGGTTCAGTTTATACCGGCAAGCCTTCCATTTACTCGAATCCCAGTGACTATCGTCCAAAACTCCGGCTGCCATATTCTTCAAAAGCTCTCTGACCCTGCCAAGCTTTGGCAGCTGTTCCATGCCTCTCCACATCCATTTATAATATGGACAGTAAACACGATTCAGAAGAAATACTATAGCAATGGCATTTCTCATGAATTCATCAAGAGCAAATTTTGCTGCTACAACATCATGCCGCCACATCATGCGTGCATAATTGCACTGCCCGGAATGTGCCATCCTGACTGCACAGGCTGCAATCTTTTTCAGCCGTACATCTTCAGGATAATAATTAAGAAGCTTCCTGCGCACATCAGTAAACATGCCCAGATTATCCTCGAACACCTCTCCGTTTGTAGCAACCGCATAAAAATGTTCCGGTATCCTCAGCCAGTCTATCAAACTCTCCGGTATCGTATCCCTGGTAAGAAATTTTTGATAAAAGCCCTCAATCTCCAGAATCCCCCGGCGCCCCGCAGACTGCTCTCTGATAATATTTGCGCTGATGCCTTTGTATTCTTTCGGAAGTGACTCATAGATCTCGGTCATACTCTCCCCTGCCTGGGTATATATATTCCTCGGTAACCATACACAAAAGGACGGCCCGTAATCATGATCCATGGAAATCTGGTCGTCAAAACCAAAGCACTCTGATCCTTCTCCCACAAGACCGACCGCGGCTTTCTTCATGTACTCAGGAAACAACTCCATCAGTATCGGTTTACCAATATTCTCATAATATTCCCGCGACAAATCAAGACCCTTTATCTTAACTTCTAATCCGTTCAACTGGCTCATCACCTATTCTCTCCGTTCAGCAAAGCCTGAACGCCCTTGTAATTCCGCTCCAGACGTTCATAATCTGCATTCCTGCCAAAATACTTCATTGTCTCATTCATTGCTTTTTCATACAATTCCAGCGATCCCTGCAGGTCCTTTTTCAAATAAGCAATATACGCCTTCATAGCCAACACGCTGCAAAAATGAGTACTATCTCCCTTTCCCTCAAAAAGTTTCAATGCTTCATCCATACATGCATCCGCTTTGACAATATCAGGCTCTGCACTTCCTAATAACACACCTGCCAGATTGCTGTAAGCAGCAGCACATTCATCCCAGACTTCCGGAATTGCCTTCAACACATCAATCGCTTTCTCACAATACCGCATGGCATCCTCACTTTTTCCAAGCTCCAGATATGCCACTGACATATTATTGTATAAGGCGCCTCCACGGTATTCTTTCTCTACTCCCTGTTTGCAGTAAATCTCTTCCACCTTCTGGTAGTGGGATAATGCTTCTTTTGCCTGACCGGCAGCCCGATATACATTCGCTACATTCAGATATGTAGTAATTCCTTCTGCCGAATCTCCTATCGCGTTCTCTTCCGTAATCTGCATTGCCCTGAATGCATAATCCCATGCTTTACTAAGCTGACTGATGCTGCGGTAGTATCCCATCAATTCATTAATTATAGAAAGCTCTGTCTCCCATTCTTCCTCTGACTGTGCAAGAGAAGCCTGCTCCTCAAGATAGGCTGCCGCCTCTCTCTGCTTTCCCGCCGCAAACAGTGCATCAGATTTTTCAAGTATGTCCTTGATTACCATCCTTCTTCCTCCCTTCTTATAAAGCGATACTCCTTCGCTTATTTTTTACCATTCAATTCCTTATTCAGAACACGATAAAAACATCTGTGATATACCACTAATGCTCCAATAAAGCATATTACATCTGTAGTCGGCTGACCACTTGCCACACCCTTCATGCCAAAAATATAATTCAAAAGGAATGTGATCGGGATATTGAATACAAGCTGACGAATCGCAAGCATTATCAGTGAGTAATGCCACTTTCCAACGGCCTGGCAGAGCGTACTCACCAGAAGCACAATCGCCATGAACGGTGTACAGAGCATATATTTATGCATGATCTGAACTCCCGCATCTATCGTGGCCGCATCATTAATAAAGATTTTAATAATACCTGCACTGAAAATCAGAGAAAGTATCATTATCGCCCAGGCGAGCGCCTCCGTAATGAGGAATGCGCATTTGTTAACATCCCGCACACGCTTAAAATTCTTAGCTCCATAATTGTATCCGATGAGAGGCAGAACCCCCTGCGCCACGCCGTGAACCGTATATATAGAAATAAAGCTGATGCGGTTAACAACGCCCCAGCCCGCTACTGCAGCATCGCCGTACAGAGAATAAAGTGAAGTTTGTATGATACAACCTGTGGCACCAAGCACTGTCAAACAGCCGGATGGCAGTCCAACCAGTATAATATCTTTTATCAGCTTCCAGGATACACCTCCCTGGAACGGTTTCAGTGTTATATAAGAAGTCTCACGTATCCGCATATAGACAACAATTAAGAAAATCAGCGATACACAGTTAGAAATCAATGTTGCTATGGCCGCACCCGCTACGCCCATATTTGCTCCGAAGATAAAGATAGGATCAAGGATGCAGTTTAACAGACCTCCCAGCATAAGCCCGCTGCTTGCTATCTTTGCATGTCCTTCAGCGCGCAGCAGATTACTCATAACTATAGATAAAACTGTAGGGATTCCTCCAATAACGAACACAATCAACATGTATACAGATGCCGACTCATAAGATTGTTCACTGGATCCGGCCGCATAAAGAAGCGGTCTCTCCAGTATTTGGAATAAGACGCATATAACGGCCATGAATATAAGGCTGCCCCAGAAGCCATGAGAAGAGGCTTTTGATACCCGGTCATAATCCTTTTCGCCAAGTGCCCGTGACATTACACTGTTCGTACCGACGCCCCACAGGCTTGAAAATGCGTTCAGAAACTGAAAGTACGGAAAAGCCACCGTAAGTCCTGCAAGCTGGGAGGGATTATTTAACATACCGACAAAAAGTGTGTCCGCCAGGCTGTAGATAATTGTAATAAGAGTACTGGCAAGCGAAGGAAGAACAAATTTGCTTACCGCCTGGGGTACCGGAAGTACCTCAAATACTTCCTTGTTCACTTCTTTTGCCATTTAAAAGACTTCCTTTCTGAAATTATTTCCAGCAGCTATATTCACCAGTAAGAGTAAAATATTCTACACTGTCAAGAACAAGATAGTGCGCTCCAATAGTCTCTTCTGTATAGGTTGCTTTTACTATTGGATGTTCCATAGCTTTCGCAATAATCTCCTTATCCGTTACCAGCTGTGCTTTGCCTTTGATGCGCAGCCATCTCTCCTGTGTACTGGCACAGATTTCAAAATCTGGTTTTGCTTCTATCTGCTTAGCCATCGCCTTTGTTGTACTAATCGCAATGATCAGCTCATCTTTTATTTCTTCAATATATAAAAGAGGCCGAACTCTTGGCATTCCATCTTCAGTTGTAGCAAAAAAGAAAAAACCAGCCTCACTTAAAAAATCCAGTATCTTTTTATTTAACTCTTTGTTTTCCATAACATATCCTCCATAATTAGAAATTTCTTTCACGGGGATCAATAGATTTGCGCGTTGTCAGGATTGGTATATCCCCAGCTGCATCTATTGTAATAGTCTCCGCAAGCTGTATAAGATCTTTATCTACAAAAAAAACATATCCTGATTCCATCGCAATGATATCATCCGGTTCCGATGAACCTGGAACAAGCCGGAGTTCATCCCTGCATGCGTTACAAGTAGGTTTGATATGCTGGATCTTAAATTTCTTTTCACCCTTGGATGCAAATGTTGTCTCCAACATCTTCTTACCTTCTTTGGTTATCTTAATCATACCCTGTCCTCCTTATAGAGATCTTTTAAAACACAAGATGAATTTTGGATTTTTGAGCGCCAACCATTTCCAGTGCCAGTGCCACTGCCGCCGACCGGCTCCGGACTCCCATATTATCAAAAATATTTGAAAGATGTTTTTTTACCGTACTTACACTCAGATTCAAAATATAAGCAATGTCTCCATTGCTTTTTCCCTGACACAGCCAATATGTAACTTCCGCTTCACGTTCCGTAAAGCCATGTCCTTTCAGTATTTTCATGTCCGACTCTTTCTCTGGTATCGGCTTAATCACGCCCGCTATTTCTGCGTTACCAGCCTCCATGAGGGTATCGCAAAAATAGGCATAGTTTTTCCCAATCAGCCATAAATCATGTCGTTTTTCCGCCTCCCAGAATTGATCAAACATGTCATTGTCCTGAAAATGCATAGTTACGATACGGGTTAATGGTTTCTCGGAAAAAACTGCCTGATTAAATTCAACCGGTCTGTTGTTCTCATCCAGAATCAGCTTATTGAGAAATACGGCCCCCACCGTGTTTGACAATTCTTCGACTGCCGGCACAATATCGCTAAAATAACGCTTTGGTAACATTATCTGATTATGTGCTATTAAAAACATACACGTTCCTCTCTCCCATAAAATCCAAATTAAATAGAAGTCACATCTCGTTTAACACGTGGAGGGCTACCGCACAGGCTGAGAATTTCCTCCCCCAGGTGATAACCCTTCACTATTTTTATTAAATTACTTTGCGGCTGCTGGTATTTCGCCTAATTCTGGTTCAGCTTTCGGCTGTTTTCCCCATAAGAATGTCTTTATCTTACTAAGGAACAGTTTTCTCCAGAAATTAAGCATCGTTCCTACACCAAGAGCTGCAATGATGGTTCCAATCCAGATCCCCTGATAGCTATGTAAAAATACCAATGAAAGGATTAATGATGTTGCAACGATACACAAATCAAATATTCTCTTCACATTTCCCAGCGGTTTCTTAACCAGCCAGGCAAAGGCAACTGCCAGTGCATCCGGCGGAATCGCCATAATATCTGCTTCCAGATATGCCATCAGTCCCAATCCCAGGATAACAACACCGATAAGTATGAATACCAACTGGATATACCATTTATCCGGTGTCCCAAGCGGAGAAATCAGCCATTTACTGAAATCTGTAAAATATCCGAACATAATAGCCGCCGGAAACTGCAAAATATAAACAGCTTTAAATTCCTTACGATAAACGATTGCTTCAATTATAATATAACATCCGTATGCAATCCAGGTTCCGGTACCAACACTGATATTCAGAATTCTGCCGACTACATAAGGCAACGTTGTGACTGGTGAAACACCAAAATTTGAATTTACGGCAAATGCAATGCCGAGGCTCATAATCCACAGGCCAATCACATAGATCAGCAAGCGCTTAATACTCATTGGCTTGCCCAAAAACTTGACTTTACTCATTATTAGGAGTCCCCCTTTTCAGTTCCGCCTATCTTACAAATCAGGCCATAAGACCTAAAAATGTCACGGATAACCTCCATACGCTCATCTGAAGGGGATTCCACGTCTTCTCCTAATGGATATTCCCGTCCAAGACCTGTGTATTTGCCCATTCCCATACGATGATAGGGCAGAATATGAATCTCTCTTGCACCTATTTCTTTCGCAAACCTAGCAGTCGCGTCCATGTTTTCATTTGTATCATTCGCACCCGGAATAACCGGGATGCGAATGATTACTTCTGTATTCGTCTCATCCATAATTCTACGAAGATTATCCAGAATCAATTCATTGGATACACCTGTCAGTTCTTTGTGGGCTGCCGGATCCATATGCTTCACATCGTAAAGCGCCAGATCCGTATATCTTAATACAGGTTCAAATTTATCCCATGCCACATATCCACATGTCTCTATAGCTGTATGGATATAATTCTCCTGACATTCACTAAAAAGTTCTTCTAGAAATTCTGGATGCATCAAAGGTTCGCCACCGGATACGGTAATACCTCCGCCGTTACTGAAGAATGGCTCATCGTGTAAGATTACATCCATTACCTCATCGACTGTCATAGGTTTACCGACTTTCTCGATTGCGCCTTCATAGCAGGCGTGCTCACATACGTCCTGATTTTCACAAGTAACGCAAGTATCGTGATCGAATACCGGATTATCACCGATCTTATCCGGCAGCTTAACCGCTCCTTTGGTGCAAAAGCTTACGCAACGATAACAATGTACACAAGTGCTAGGGACGTGGATGATATCGGATCTAAAAACCTGTGATTCCGGATTCGCACACCATTGACAGCTCAGCGGGCATCCCTTTAAAAATACGGTTGTCCTTACACCAGGACCGTCCTGGATAGAAAATCCCTGGATATTAAATACAAGGGCTGTTAAATCACTCATAATCTCTCTCCCTATTGTTTTACTCAAACATTGTAATCAAATTTTACCATGTCTGGCTGGTACGTGCAATAATCTCATCCTGTACAGCGTCTGCCAATGTTACAAAGTAAGCACTGAAGCCTGCAACACGTACGATCAGGTCTTTGTTCTCTTCCGGAGCTGCTTTAGCTGCCAGCAGTTTTTCCTGAGTTACACAGTTGAACTGACACTGGTAACCACCCTCATCAAAGTATGTCTTAAGAAGAGTCAGGAATTTATCAATATTCTCTTTTCCGGTCAGAGCAGTCGGATGGAACTTCATGTTAAAGTGAGTAGAACCATATACTACAGGGTCAATCAGCTTAACTGCGGAGTGGATAACTGCAGTCGGTCCGCTTGTATCTGTTCCAGGTGTTGCAGAAAGTGTAGCATCTGTAAATGTCTCGCCTGCTTTTCTTCCATCCGGTGAAGCCCAGCTTCTCATACCAAACGGATAATGTCCTGTTACTGAGTAAGCTGAAGGTGTAATAGTCGGACGGCCCATGTAGTCAGGTCTGCGGTTATGAATCTCAGCAAAGTCAACATGTAACTGACGTCCGATATCATCTACATAATCAATATCGTTGCCGTACTTCGGTGCTTTCTTACACATATTCTGAATATCTTCATGACCTTCCCAGTTAGCTGCAACTGCTTCAATAAGCTGTTTCATAGTAATTGCTTTGTCATCATAAACAAGTTTCTTAATTGCTGCCAGACAGTTTGTCGTGTCAACATTACCGGAGATACAGATTCCATCACCCCAGTTGTATCTTGCGCCACCGTCTACAACGTCCATACCTCTTGCAAGGCAGTCATATGTAACTGCGGAAAGCAGCGGACACGGGAAGTCTCTCATAACGTTCCACTCTAATGTGGAGATATCACGGCAGATCAGTTCCCAATACTCATAGTATTTAAGCAGCTGAGCATAGAAGTCTTCCCATGTCTCGCACTCACAAGGATCGCCGTAAGCTGGTCCGATATGTTTGCCGCTCTTGAAATCAATACCATTTGAAAGCATGAATTCAAGAGGCTTAAACATATTGAATCGAGCTTCCCATGCACCATCTGTGTATCCTGGGATAACTGACTGTACACAACCTGAAACAGCCTGGTTACGGATATCTTCGATTGGGCCATGCTCATGAAGCAGACGACGTTTCATAGCAACTTCCTGGCCATGGAATGATGGCTGTCCAATACCTGTAGCAACGAGTTCTGCACACTTAACAAGGAATCTATGTGACAGTTTATTATGATACATACAAGCCAGAAGCGGTTCCGGGCACTGTGCACGGCGCTGTGCTTCTACTACCAGATAATCAAGTTCATTTGTAGCATCTTCGCCGGTCTTAGGATCAAGTCCACCGATGGTCAGCTGCTGAGCAATACGGCTTGAATTCCACAGAGCCAGCTCAGGAGACATAACGAAGTTCTGTGTGTTAACTTTCAGGAACCAGAACTGGATCATATCGATAGCTTCGTCATCTGTGATGCGGCCTGCGTCGATATCAGCTTTGTAGCAGCGATACATATACTGTGGGAAACGAAGCGGTGCATGGTCAACTGTCATACACAGGTTCTGCCATCCGCCCATGGTGATGAACCACAGTGCCTGGATTGCTTCCTTAAAAGTACGTGCTGGATTTCCTGGTACCCAATCACATGTCTCAGCCATTTCTTCCAGTTCAGCCTTACGTGCTGGATCTTTCTCAACTGCCGCAGCTTCTCTTGCTGCATCTGCATAACGGTGTGCCTGAAGGATCAGGGCTTCACAGGAAATGATACAAGCCTCGTAGAATTCCCATTTCTTGTAATCCGGCATCGGGATAGCAGACTCATTGAATGTATTTTCTTCAGGAACTTCACCAGCTAATGGGTCCGGACGGTCAACATTCCAAACTTTCAGTCTTGACTGGTAGTCTTTACACTTTGCAATAATAGAATTTAATCCTTCATTAATGACTGTATCGTGATCCGGGAATGTTGTTGTTCCCATATCATCGTCAAAGTTAAGGCCTACACCAACATCAATCAATTCCTGAACATCAAGTCCATAACGAGCCTTAATGATCGGACGAACACGGTCTTTAACTGCATTGCCTACCCAGAATTCTCCACATTTGCTGATGATCTCTTTTTCTTCTTCTGTAGCGATTGCTGATCCTCTCTGGAAAGCAAATTCGTCACGGTCGATTGCCCACTCAAATTCTCTGAACGGCTGGAAATAACTTCCGTATGTAAAATCAGTTAAATGTCCACAAATCGGGTTGTCATCGATCCATACCTTCTTCTCACGGCTCAGACGATCAAAGACCATAGCTTTCAGCATGTTAGGGCTCTTTGTAAAGCCATATCTCTGATAGATCTCAGTTTCGATGATAAGCTTACGCGTATCAATGTGTGGCTCTGTAGCAAATAATTTTTCCTTTGCTGCTTTCAATCTCGGTGTTAAATCGTCTCTCTTTGTGTAATTAAGTGTAACCTTTTTAGACATTCGTCTACCTCCTTCTGAAACTGTTTTCTTCGTTTCTAACTGACTTAATAATAAATGAATATAAAAAAAACCACCATACTACTTTCGGCTACTTTTTTGTATATATCGCCTCAGTTCGAAGTGGTTTCAAAAATATTTTGTTTATTTTACACAAATAAATCCATTCCTCCCGTCCGGATGCACGCAGCCGCAGGGGATTCGAATGTGGTCTGCTGCAGGGCGTTCAGGGAAATGGGATAAGCGGCTTCAATAAAATTTCAGGTGAAATACGGACCATTTTCCGAACCACAAGTTCGGAAAATGAGCAGACCCGCAGGCAAAAAGTCTTTCAGACTTTTTGACAAGTGTCCGCGATGTCCGCTATTTCACCTGAAATTTTATTTAGCCGCTTACCCATTTTCCTGAAGCCCCGCAGCAGACCACATTCGAATCCCCTGCGGCGAACCTGCTCCAAACTCCCGACTTTTATTCATACCGCACCATCTCGCGTTTCAATCGCTGCATGATTTTTTTCTCCAGCCTAGAGATATAAGATTGTGATATCCCCAGCAGATCCGCCACCTCCTTCTGAGTCTTTTCCTCCCCTTCGGGATTATCAAGGCCAAACCTCATTTTTACAATCATTTTCTCCCTGCTGGACAGTTTGTTGATTGCTTTTACCAGAAGCTTTCTCTCCGCCTCATTTTCCAGATCCTTATATATGGTGTCCTCGTCTGTTCCCAGAATGTCCGACAGAAGGAGTTCATTGCCGTCCCAGTCTACGTTAAGGGGTTCATCGATCGATACTTCCATTTTGGTTTTGCTGTTTCTGCGCAGGTACATGAGGATCTCATTTTCAATACACCTGGATGCATAGGTGGCCAGCTTGATTTTCTTTGTCGGATTAAATGTATTGATGGCCTTAATCAGACCAATCGTGCCTATGGAAATTAAATCTTCCACTCCGACTCCTGTGTTGTCGAATTTTTTGGCTATGTAAACGACCAGACGAAGATTGTGCTCGATCAGAAGCTTCTTTGCTTCCTGATCGTACTCGGAACCAAGATGTTCTATCACTTCTGTTTCCCTTTCTGTCTCCAGCGGGGCTGGCAGCACCTCGGATCCTCCAATATAATGTATCTCTTTGTGGTTTGGGAAGAAAATACTTCTGATGTCTGGTATTACTTTCAGTTTAAACTGCTGGGGTACTGCTACTTTTACAACCATTTTATATGCCTCCTAATAAGTCAGGATTTAAAATCATCTGATATTCTTCTTGTTCTGAAACATGCTCCTCGCAAACGCCGATGACCGGTCTTTCTATCCACTGCTCTTCTTCCAGATGGATGCACATTTTCCGAATTCTGAAAACCGGCATAATGCTTTCCTTTCCGACAGTACGGTATGGTATGTAATGGAAACCGTTTTTCATGTCAGCATCTGTCAGAATGGATTTTGCAAGAGCTTTATCTACTACACTTACCGGTTCTTTCGACACGTTGTCTTCCAAACCGTTTCCCGTGTCAATTAACGCCTTTACTTTTTGTTCTCCTGCACTGGTATACAGTGTAATCTCACATATTTTTTTCTGCAGGGTCCTGAGCCTGGTAAGAAATTTCCAGATTCCCCGTATCAGATAATAACTGCCCACAGCCGCCGCAAAGAAAAGACTTCCTGTGCGCGCATATGGACGCAGTGCCTGGAGGATCCCCCCATACAGAAATGCTGCGATATACAACAGACCAAATGCTTTCCAAAACTGCTTTTTTCCTTTGACTCTTAATCCTGTTTTAATCATGAATGTATTGATAACCGCGTGGAATATAATTAATTTTATGACACCCGGCATCGGCACCGCTGTCACAGCACATGTCAGTCCTGCCCCCAGCGCTCCGCCCAGAAAGATGCATCCATGTGTGGTAGGACATTTCAGCACCTGGTTCACAGACAAAAGCAAAAGGGAATCCATCATAAAATTTACAAGAAACAACACGTCTATGTATAATTCATAGTACATGTTCCACCCTCTTTCTCGTTGGTACTAAATCGATTTGGCACTCAAGCAAGACTTATTATATATTGCATGTTACTGAAATTTTGTCAGATACTGACGGGAAAAACAGAAATTGTTTCGACATTCACAAAAGAATATACATACTGCTGATAAACCAATTTGGCACATAAAAAGCAGGAGCTCCGCTGTACGCGGTTCCCCTGCCTGTCTCTTTTATTGTACTTGTCCTGTCTCTTATTTCTTAAAGAAATCCGGGATCTTGATGGACTGTTCCTTTACCTTGCTTGACGGTGTTCTCGGCTGATCCAGGGTAGGCATTGTGCCTCCTGCTGTTCTGCCTGCTGATGATCCTGCCGGTCTTGGAGATGCTGTTCTGCGCTCCGGATCAATGGAACTTCTGCTTACCACATCGCCTGACGGAAGGATAGATCCAACCTTCTGCTGTCCTTCCAGTCTTGCTTTTAACTTGGAAGAGCTGCCGCCTACGTTATGTAAGCCGGTAGCGATAACAGTAATTGTTGCCTCATCAGATCTGGAATCATCATACATAGCACCGAAGATGATATTCGCATTCTCTCCTGCAAGCTCCTGTACATATTCAGCGGCATCGGATGCATCCATAAGAGTAATATCCCCGGAAATATTGATGATAACATGGGATGCTCCCTGGATAGTGGTCTCGAGCAATGGACTGGCAACAGCCTGCTTTACAGCTTCCAGTGCCTTGTCGTCTCCGCGGCCTGCACCGATACCGATGTGTGCGATACCCTTGTCCTTCATAACGGTCTGGATATCTGCGAAGTCGAGGTTGATCAGTGAAGGTACATTGATCAGGTCGGTAATACCCTGAATACCCTGTTGCAGCACTTCGTCAGCTTTCTTAAGTGCTTCCGGCATTGTGGTCCTTCTGTCTACTACTTCAAGCAGCTTGTCATTCGGGATGACAATCAGCGTATCTACATTCTCTTTTAACTTGTCAATGCCTGAAAGGGCATTGGCCATACGTGTTTTAGATTCAAAACGGAAAGGCTTTGTAACGACACCTACTGTCAGTGCGCCCTGTTCTTTTGCAATACGTGCAACGACCGGAGTAGCTCCTGTTCCAGTTCCGCCTCCCATACCACATGTTACGAATACCATGTCGGCACCTTTGAGTGCGGCAGATATCTCTTCAGAACTCTCCTCTGCAGCCTTCTCCCCTACTTCCGGCTGTGCACCTGCGCCAAGGCCCTTTGTAAGCTTCTCGCCTATCTGCATTAAAGTTGGTGCTTTACATAACTGGAGTGCCTGTTTATCTGTATTGATTGCTATAAATTCGACACCTGCAATCTGCTCATCAATCATGCGGTTTACTGCGTTATTACCGCCGCCGCCGACTCCGATAACAATTATTCTTGCAGCTGCTTCTGATTCGTTGGTTTTAATTTCTAACAAGAGTATTTCCTCCTTTGTCGTCCTATTAATATTATTTTATACATCCCTGTATGCTTGAACGATATAATTCAATAAGTATATAATATAGTCTTTTCGATAAATAATCAATAGATATTTGTGTATTTTCTGATTTTTTTATTCAATTCACTGGGCCTTTATTTTCTTGTGTCAGGCCCCGAGAAGGCTTTTTTTACGCGGTTCTGCAAATATCTGTAGTCCTGCATCCTACGGTTCACCTGTATCCTGTCCATCCGCCTGGCCTGTGGAATCCTGTGCTTCACCTGTATCCTGTCCGTCTTCCTGTCCAGTTGTATCCTGCGGCTCACCTGCGTCCTGCCCGTCTTCCTGCCCGGCTGTATCCGCCCCTTCCTGCGCCTCCTTCGGCACAAACCGCACTGACTGGCCAGAGGTGTCATAATTCTCCAGATGCAGGGTCCCCTGCTTGTCCGGATACTGTTCTGTCAGTTTCTGCAGAATCGGAGGCACCTGCGCGAGACGCACTTCATAATTCGTCTTTCCCAGCAATACTTCTACATTACCGAAGTACAGGTTCAGTTCACTGCCCGAACAGGTGATTCGGTCCGGGGAAAGTTCATATTTTACCAGAAGCTGTGAAATCTCCACAATGCGTTTGAATACATTTTTATCTGAAACCGGCAGAACCTCACCCAGCTTCACCTTAGAAGCATCTATATCCATACCTTCAATATATGCAGCCTGCTCTATCTTATCTGTGGTTGCCAGCACGGCCGTACCGTCTTTATCAAAATACAGGTACTGATTGTTATAATCAATATATCCGCTTATCTCCTTTTCTTTTACAGTAACCCGTATAGTCCAGGGGCTCCTGAATGAAATTTTAGAAGATTCCACTACCGGAAGCTGTTCTACACCGCCTTTATTGTACTTCCACCAGACATAGACCGAATTTACGGCATACTTGTCTTCTCTCAGCCAGCCAATGACGTCATTTTCAGTACAGTATTTGTTGCCTTTGACCTCTATCTTTTGTATATGAAAAAGAAGCATAAAAGCAAATACAATAATCACGATTCCAAGAATAAATGTCAGCAGGCCAAGAAATACTCCCCGCCGTTTTTTCTTTTTACGCTCCGGCGGGCGGTATCCTTCCTTATATAATACTTCGTTTATATAGGCCTCATCATCGTATTCTTCATATTGCTCACGCCTGCTCTGCCTTTTGCGTTTCATCTGTCGTCCTCCTTACCTTGTTCTGCAGCTATGCTGCAGATCCGCCCGCAGGGCATGTATTACGGGATGCCCTTGGGTATACCTTGTTCTGCAGCTACGCTGCAGATCCGCCCGCAGGGCATATATTACGGGATGCCCTTGGGTATACCCTGTTCTGCAGCTATACTGCAGCACCGTCCGCAGGACATGTATTACATAATGTCCCTCCGGGCGCTTTATATCCACTGTCCTATTCTATCAGATTGGAAACACTTAGCACAAGCCCCATTTCCAAAAGAAGGAACATAACGGATGTACCCCCATAACTGATAAAGGGAAGTGTAATTCCGGTATTTGGTATTGAATTGGTTACAACTGCTATATTCAGGATCACCTGAATCATCATATGTGCCATTGCCCCGGCAGCAATCAGTGCTCCCATCAGGTCTTTGGCATGAGTCGCTATGACGAAAAAACGCCAGATCAGAATCAGGAAAAGCAGAATAATCAGGCTGGCACCCACCAGACCCAATTCTTCACATATAATAGAGAATATCATATCATTCTGTGCCTCGGGCAGAAAACCCAGTTTCTGTACGCTTTCTCCCAGTCCTCTGCCGAAGAGGCCGCCGGATCCGATGGCATACAGTCCCTGCAGAGTCTGATAGCCTTTTTCGTATAGTTCCGGATTCCTCCAGATGGCCAGACGTTCGAGGCGATAGCTTTCCAATGCCAGAAAGATTCCCATAAAGCCGCCCCCAGCCACGATCATCCATACAAACTGTGCATATTTGGGGCTTGCCACAAATATCAGGACTGCCGCGATTCCCATAATAATGATCGCAGTGCTCAGGTTGCTGGCACCGACCAGCCCCACAATAGGAAGAACCGGAATCATTACCTTTATGAGGGTTGTCAGCTTTCCCATCTTTTTCACATTCTTTGTAACCAGGCAGGCCAGAAACAGAATGACAGCCACCTTTGCAAATTCCGACGGCTGAAATGAAATAGGCCCCAAAGACAGCCATCTTTTGGACCCATTGTACTCGTCTCCTATAAACATAACTGCAACCGATAACAGAATCGCTGTCAGGTAGCCCAATCCTGCCAGAGGTACCCATTTATGATAGTCAATCCTGGACACGATCAACATTCCTGCCAGCCCCAGTGCAGTCGCAAATCCCTGTTTCTTCAGATAATAAAAAGAATCGTGGAATTTTACCCGCCCATTATAGGCACTGGTACTGTATAGAAGAACCAGCCCTATTACCACCAGAAGTAATACGACAATCAGCAGCGTGTAATCATACTGCCTCTTTTTAGCCGGACGCTCCAATATAAATTCACTCCTTATAACTGATTTACAAGTTCTTTGAATTTATCTCCACGTTCTTCATAATTTTTAAACATTCCCCAGCTGGCACATGCCGGTGACAAGAGTACGGCATCACCGGGCCGGGCATATTTTACGCAGGTATCCACGGCCTCCTCAAATGTATCTGTGAGGATAATGTCCCGGAATCCCAGACGTTCTGCTGTCTCTTTTATCTTTTCTCTCGTTGCACCCAGCAGCACCAGTTTTTTTACTTTGCCGTCAAATGCCTGAATCCACTCGTCGTAGGAAGATTCTTTGTCGTAGCCGCCCCCGATCAGTAAAGTAGGACGCTTCATTGCCTGAATTCCTTTGATTGCCGCATCCGGATTGGTTCCCTTGGAGTCATTGTAGTATGCTACTCCGTCTTTCTCCGCCACGAACTCGATCCGGTGTTCTACACCCTGAAATTCTTTCACAGTCCTTTGTATGATCTCCATCGGCACTCCGTATGCAGCAGCCATACCTGCCGCCGCCATCACATTTTCATGATTGTGCGTACCCAAAAGCTTCAGCTCATCTATATGGCAGACCTTAACCGGTGTCTCATCCATCCTGCAGATGATATTGCCGTCTTCCATATATATGCCTTTCTCTAGTTTACGCTGGCTGCTGAAATATAGAACCTTTGCGTTTACTTTTTCAGCAAATCCTCTTGTCATCTCATCTTCATAATTCAGGACACAGGTATCCTCTTCTGTCTGATTCTCAGCGATATTTAACTTTGCATCGATGTAAGCCTCCATCGTATGATGCCGGTTGAGATGATCCGGTGAAACATTAAGAATCGCGCTTACTTTCGGGCGGAACGTATGTATACTCTCCAGCTGAAAGCTGCTCATCTCTGCCACAATCACGGAATCGTCCCTGGTGGCCAGGGCAATACTTGTATAGGGGTTTCCTATGTTCCCCACCACAAAAGTGCTCTCCCGGTAATTTTTCATAATCTCTCCAAGGAGGGCTGTAGTCGTTGTCTTTCCATTGGTTCCCGTAATCGCAAGCACATCGCCTTTTCCAGTTACATAGGCCAGCTCTATCTCCCCCCATACCGGAATATTCTTTTCCCGCATCCGATTCACAATGGGCAGGTCCGTGGGCACGCCCGGGCTCATCACGGTGAGATCCAGAGTATCCAAAACCTGGTCAGGAAATTCGCCGAGTATAATGTTAAAGCTGCCTTTGATTCCATCCAGAATCTCTTCCTTTATCCGCTCAGCGTCCAGAGACGTATTGCCATCATAAAGTATAACACCGGCTCCCTTTTCCAGCAAAAGACGGCTTGCAGCCACCCCGCTGATCCCAGAGCCGAATACCAGTACATTTTTATCTTTCAAATCCATTACTTATACCCCCATTAGCGCTATCAGACAGAGAATCGCCGTCACTATGGAGAATACGGCAACCACCCTCGTCTCAGACCATCCACACAGTTCAAAGTGATGATGGATAGGCGCCATTTTAAAGAATCTTTTTCCACCTGTTTTCTTAAAATAAGTGACCTGGATCATGACAGAAGCCACTTCCACAAGATAGACCAGACCTACAATGATTACAAACAGTGGCATCTGCATCATATAAGCCGTTCCAATGACAAAGCCTCCCAATGCCAAGGATCCTGTGTCTCCCATAAACACACTGGCCGGATACACATTAAATAGAAGGAATCCAAGCAGCGCTCCGACTACTGCACAGGTAATCGGCTCAACTCCGCTCTTCGTTCCGATTGCCACTACGGTGAAAAATGTTGCAACCAATACCGTCACACTGGACGCCAGTCCGTCCAGGCCGTCTGTAAAATTGGTGCCGTTCACGGTTCCGATCACAGCGATAAACATAAGCGGAATTGCCAACCAGCCCAGATCCCAGTACTTGCCGCCTGAAAACGGAAGCAGCAGAGTCAGCGGTATCTTTGCGACCTTTATAATATAGTAGGCAAAGATTGCAGTGACTACGATCTGGAGCGCCATCTTCTGTTTTGGATACAGCCCGTCAGACCGTTTCATCACTACCTTCAGATAGTCATCTAAAAATCCGATCAGCCCAAATCCTATCGTTAAAAACAGGATCGGAATAATATTCGGATAATCCTTTACATAAAACAGGGAAGTGATGATCACACTGCCAAGAATAATGACGCCGCCCATCGTCGGGGTCCCTGATTTTTTCAAATGGGACTGTACGCCGTCCGTTCTCTCGGTCTGTCCCATCTTCAGTTTTCTAAGAAACGGTATTACCACTGGTCCCATCAGTAAACTCAATACAAATGAAATCAATACCGGAATCACTAAATGATAACTCATACACACACCTCTTCATCTCTTTTGTTAGCGGAAATCTGCTCCATATCTTGCCATTTCATGCTCTCCCGTCCAATAGCAGAACACCTCATTCAGTATACCTCATTAACTGCTGTTTTTCAACCACAACTCTCTCCTCTGCCCGGATATCAGGCCCGCAGCTTAAGTTTAATCTGCCATGTCTTCTTCCCCTGAACTTTCCTCTTTTGTTTCATCCTGTGGGGTCTCCATTTTATCTATTCCCAGGTAAGGAAGAACATTGTCATATATGCTGCGCACTACCGGTGCGGCAATTGTCCCCCCATAGTACACACCCTGTGGATTGTTGATCAGTACCATACAAAGCACCTGCGGATTTTCTGCCGGTGCAAATCCCAGAAATGATGAAATGTATTTATTTGCACTTCTGGGCAATGTCTGTGATGTTGCGGTTTTTCCGCCTATTGTATATCCTTCAATATAAGCATTTTTCCCCGAACCTTCCGACACAACGCTTTCCAGAAGCATTCTCATGGTTGCTGAGGTCTCTTCAGACACGATCCCCTTCTTTTCTTTATACTTTAATGTTTCAATCTCGTTTCCGTCCTTATCCAGTACTGCCATCCCCAGATGTGGAGTTACCCGCCGTCCACCATTTACCAGTGAGCTGACCGTAGTTGCCAGCTGTATCGGGGTGACCTGGAATGACTGTCCGAATGAGATTGTAGCCAGCTCTACGGTGCCGATATCCTCCTTTTTATGCATGATAGTTCCCGCTTCTCCGGGCAGGTCGACATTTGTCAGGCTAAGCAGACCAAACTGTTTAAAGTAATCATAAAATTTGTCAGGGCCCAGCCTGAGCCCGATATCAATAAATACAGGGTTGCATGAATTCTGGATCCCCTGTACAAAAGTCTCGGATCCATGGCCACCCACCTTATGACAGCGGATTTTACGGTCTTCCACGACTCTGTATCCAGGGCATGAAAAGGTATCATTCAGGCTGACAACACCTTCTTCAAGGCATGCTGAGGCCGTTATAATCTTAAATACAGATCCTGGTTCATATGTGTCATTGATGCATCCGTTTCTCCACATCCGGTTCAGCTGTTCCTGTTTCTCTTCGTCCGTCAACGTGTCCATATCTGTTTCTGTATTTAGTATATACGGCTCGTTCAGATTAAATTCCGGAACATTGACCATTGCCAGTATTTCTCCATTTTGGGGATTCATCATCAGGACAGATACGCTGTCTGCCTGCTTTTCTTCCATCACCTTCAGAGCTGCCTGCTCACAGTATGACTGAATATTGTAATCCAGGCTTATCTGCAGCGTATTGCCGGCCACAGGTTCAATCCTGTCCTCCGCGATTCCTTCCAGCTCAATTCCTCTCGCATCCGTCACGGTCAGAATCGTCCCGTTAATTCCTTTCAGATGTTCTTCATATTTTACTTCCAGACCGATGATTCCCTGATTATCCCCGCCCGTAAATCCAAGTACCTTTGATGCAATCTGATCATAAGGATAATAACGTTTAAAATCCTCATCCACCTTCACTCCGGCCAGATTGTAATTGCGGATTCGGTCCCCTACTTCTTTTGCTACATTTGTCTTTACTTTTTCCATAGAAGACACTTTTTCTACACGTTTTCGCACAGTCTCTTCATCCAGTTCCAGCTCCTTCATCAACGTCTGGATCACAAGCTCCGGATCTTTAATCTGATTGTGTATCACGGAAATCGTGCAGACTGTCTTATTCGTTGCAAGCACTGTCCCATTCCTGTCCACAATTTCCCCTCTGGCCGCTTTTATCTCCCTCTCCCGCTCATGAAGAGATTCTGCTTTTTTCTGGTAATATTCGGCATCGAACACCATCAGGTATACAAGGCGGCCGATCAGTGCCAGCAGAATGACGGATGCGCAACAGAATACGACGAGTATCTTCCTTTTATTATATGTTTTGTTCTTCATAAATAAATAACCTTACAAAAGATATTTTTATAACATATTACATCTTTTGTAAGGTTATGCGTATTCTATTCTGTTGGCTGCCCTGCCGCCCAATCATCCAGATCCGGATTATAGTTTTCATCTATATAAGATCCGTCTGTATTATCATAGGTATCTTCATAGGAAGAATCAAAATTTTCGAAATCCGTCTGCTGCGGCTCTGTACCGTTCTGAACAGTTCCTTCTGTAGCTGCTGTATAGCCTTCCATTGTTGTAATATTCAAATATGGAAAAGCCTGTGCCATGATTTTATTTGAAAGTTCCAAAACGTAGCTGCTGGTTGACTGATCCGGCACATTAGGCTCGTCAATCACCACATACACGACTACTTCCGGATTCTCCTGAGGCGCATATCCTATGAAGGAGAGCAGATATTTTCCTTCATCACGAGGAAGTTTTTCAGCCGTACCGGTCTTTCCTCCAATATCATATCCTTCCACTGCCGCTCCCTGCCCCGTTCCTGAGGTCATAACGGCCTTCATATACTGTTTGACAGTTGTTGATGTTTCAGAAGATACTGTCTTGCGGAGAAGTACCGGATCTTTCGTCTCAATAACTTTTCCGCTTTCATCCTGTATCTGCCTTACCACATGAGGCTCATAATAATATCCGCCGTTTACCAGAGAGGAAAACGCGGCCGCCAACTGCGTCATTGTCACATTAAATCCCTGTCCGAATGAGTTTGTCGCAAGGTCTGTGATCCCCATTGTCTCTTCCGTATATACAAGTGGTGAAGTAGAAGCCTCGCCGGGAAGGTCAATCCCCGTATACTCACCAAATCCAAAAATATGCTGATACCTGGTAAAATCCTTCACTCCGATGGACTCAGCCATCTCCATCAGTGCTACATTACAGGAGTTTGCTACTGCCTGTTCCACGGTTTCTGTTCCATGACCCGTCCGGAGGTGACAGTGGATATCATAATCTCCCACATGCAGATAACCTCCGCAGACGTAAGTTTCGTCTCCTTTTAATGCTCCTGTTTCCAACCCTGCCGCTACTGTGAACGGCTTTGCCGTGGACCCCGGTTCAAACGCATCACTGACGCAGAAATTCCTCCACAGTGCATTCATCGCTTCGAGCTGCTCATCGTCCGACATTTCCTTCAGTTGTTCCTCAGAATATATACCCGATAATTCCCTTGGATTATTCAGGTCAAAATTCGGATAAGACGCCTCGGCCAGAATCTCGCCTGTATTTGGGTTCATGATAATGACTGCTGTATTTTTACTTCCAGGTTCACCGGCCCTCTCCTGTCCGGCATGTGCGTCATTGAACTCTTTGATGCACTGTTCCACTATACTCTGCAGGGTGACATCTATGGTGGATACCACCGTGCTGCCGTTCTTAGCCGCCTTCACCGTTCGTTCTACGGTAGATTTGCTGTCAAAATAACCATATTCACGGCCATCGGTTCCATTCAGTATTGCATTATATGCACTCTCAATCCCGATCGCGCCCTGATTACCGGATACTGTAAAACCAACTACATCACTGGCCAGCGAATTATATGGATATGACCTGTGGTAATCGTCTTCCAGCCAGATCCCCTTGACATTCGGATATTTTTTTGTATCTTCCTCGATCGCCTGGAATTCTTTTGCCTTTTCGTAGGATACTCCCTTTGTCAGTATTTCATACCTGCTTTCCGGTTTTTCCTTTATCAGAGTACGTATATCGGATTCCTTGATGCCAAAACAGTCTTCCAGCACTTTAATGGTGGGTTCTATGTAATCATCGTCTGATATCATCACATTCACATCCAGTATAACGTTGTATACTCTTTCACTGGTGGCTATTTTAGTGCCATTGCGGTCCACGATATCTCCGCGCTTATAAGGGATCACCCTGCTGTCATATTCCTGCTGGTCAAGTACGATCTTTGTGTACTTATTTCCCTTTGAAGCATTAATATAAGTAATTCTTCCTACAAGAACAATAAAAGCCAGTATGATTGCCATAAACAGCATTACCAGCTTTTTTTGCATCCTCTTCGGAAATTTTTTAGTTAAAAATTGAAATCTGTTTTTTCTTTTACGTTTTGCCATATTTGTTGTCCTTAATCTGATACATCTCTGGACTTCGCCAGAACGCCGTCAGATGGTATGTCATTGTACTGCTTTACATAATCACTTGTAGGGCTTTCATACTCCACTACATTACCCTGAGCCGCATACACCATTCCCATCTCATTCATGGCTTTGCTGCGTATCTCTTCCAGATTCACTAAGTCAGTTGCTGCATTATACGCTGTATCATTTTCTTCTGTCAGATCTGCAAGGTCTTCCTGCAGCGCTGAAATGTTTTCTGACCTGCTTACAATGTCTGACTGCAGTTTCAGATATGCAACACATATTAAAACTGCACAGACTGCTGCTGCTACCAGAAATACCGCATAAGCGGGGCTCATATTCATGGCCCTTTTCCGGTTTTTGCGTACCTGGCGGCTTGTCCTTTCCGGACGCTGCGGCCGCTCCTGGGGCACTCTCTTTGGCAGAACTTCCGGCTGGCGTACTGTATTACCATAAACATATGCCTGTCTACGGCTGCTATTCATGCTGTCTGATCTTCTGTATGCGGTAGCTTGTCTTCTTGCAGCCATTTTGTCTGCCCCTTTCCTGATACTGTTCCGTCAGGCTCTCCCCTTCCTGACGGAGCTCTATTTGCTATACTCCTAAAAAATTCGGCCTCCTCATATTCGGAAGCGTCCTCCTCATCAGGCTCCCTACTTCCCGATGGGATAAATACTGCTTAACACCGTTCAAAAATCCTTAACTTAGCACTCTTGGAACGGCTGTTTTCTTCCAGTTCTTCCTCACTCGGCAGAATTGGTTTTCTTGTGATTACTTTTCCTTTTGATACATTTCCACAGACACATACCGGGAAATGACTCGGACAGGTACATGGATTCTCATTCTTTCTGAATGCGCTCTTGACAATCCGGTCTTCCAGTGAATGAAAGGTTATAATACAGATCCTTCCGCCCGGCTTAAGCAGCTCAATCATGTCGTCCAATGTCTCCCTCAGAACGTCCAGTTCACGGTTCAGTTCGATCCGGATTGCCTGATACGTTCTCTTGGACGGATGTCCCGAAGTCTTCTGAATCTTCATCGGGATCGCCTTCCTGATAATCTCATTCAGCTGTCCTGTTGTTTCGATCGGGCCCTTTCCGCGTGCGATTACGATATGCTTTGCAATGTTTTTTGCAAACCTGTCTTCCCCGTAATCCCGAATCACGCGATAAAGGTCCGATTCGCTGTAGTCATTGACAATATCCTTTGCTGTCATCATCTGCCTCTGATCCATCCTCATGTCCAAAGGTGCATCCGTACGATAGGAAAATCCACGTTCTGCCGTATCCAATTGATAAGATGATACGCCCAGATCCAGGACAATTCCATCGACTTTGTCAATGCCTATCTCGTGGAGCCTCGGCTTCATATCACAATAATTGCTCCTGATTATTGTAACTCTCTCCCCGAAGTCGAGTAATCGGGCGCTGGCCGCTTCAATCGCCGCCGCGTCCTGGTCTATTCCTATAAAACTCCCCTTGCTGCTTAATTTGCTGCACACTTCGAAAGCATGTCCGCCTCCGCCGAGTGTAGCGTCAACGTAAATCCCGTCCGGCTTTACCGCCAGACCGTCTACAGTTTCTTCAAGTAAAACTGATGTGTGCCTGAATGCCATAAATTCCTCCATTTGTTATCAAAGCCGCCATCACTTTTAGATTCTGATCCCGATTGCTTCCATTCTTTCTGCAATCGCATCCAGATCTTCTTCGCTGACCATGCTCCGTTCTTCCCAAAGTGCCTTATCCCAGATTTCAACGCGGTCCTGAACTCCCACGAGGACAACATCTTTTTCCAGACCGGCTGCTTTTCTGAGTGTGGGCGGTACAAGTACTCTCCCCTGCTTATCAAAGCTGCCTTCTGATGCACTTCCGAAGAAATAACGCTTGAATACTCTGGCATCTTTATTCATGCGTGGTAAGGTTTCCAGTTCGGCAACAAAATTGTTCCATTCGTCCATGGAGTAGACAAAAAGACAGCCCTCCAAGCCATTACAAATTACAAAACTATCTCCCAAATCGTCTCGTAATCTGGCTGGGATGATTAGTCGGCCTTTTTCATCAATTGTATGATTAAACTCTCCTAATAACATCCGGAACCCCTTCTGCTAAGTGGGCCTCCACATTCCTCCCCACTTTGTGCCACTCTCTACCACTTCCTACCACTTGTCACCATTGTAAACCACAAATCCCCCATTTTCAAGTCCTTTTTTCAAAAAATTTCTTGGGAGGGGAAGTGGAGAGGAGGGGGTCCGCCGTGAAAAGCGGGCCTGTGGGGGCTTGGGGCGGTATGCGGGGGTAAGCCGGACTAAAAGAAAAAAGACGGAAAACCAGGACAACCTTGACACAGAGTCCAAAATCTGATGATTTTGCACTCAGGGTCAAGGAAAAACTGTGATTTGTGATCACAGTTTCAGACTGTAGACAAAATGGTTTCAGGGGCTATACCCTGAAACCATTTTGCTGTAATATCTCTAATTATGAAAACCATCTTTCTATAAAATAATGTATTAAGGGAGTTGTATTTCGCTCCCCATTTTTTCCGCCATTTCCATATCGCCATTTTCTTTAAATTCATGCACGCAAACAGGAGGTTTAGCTCCATTTTTATCTTGGCTATCCCTCGGTATTGCGTATAACGCATTCCATGCTTTTCTTTTGCATCGGCAAAGACTCGTTCTATTGTCTGCTTTCTCTGCTGATAGATTTCTTTTATTCCTTTGGTGTGACGGATCTCTTCTACCTGCTCCATATAGTTTTCCCAGACATGCCTTGTAATTACTTTTACATGATCTTTGCTTCCGGTACACTGACTTTGATATGGGCAGTCTTTACATTTCTTGCCGTCACTTTTGTATTCACGGTATCCCTCTCGATTTGTTGTTCGATAAGTCAATACCTGATGATTTGGGCATAAGTAGCAATCATAATATTCATCATAAACATACTCATATTTCTTGAAAAACCCTTTTTTGGTCATTGGACGTTTGTAAGGCATGACCGGTATTTTCTTATCCTCGATTAACTGTCTGGCAATGGCTGGTATCTTATATCCGGCATCCAGTACGTAATAGGTTGCACCTTCAATTATCTTCATCCGTTTATAGAGTTCCCAGAAAGAGGTACTGTCATGAACATTTCCAGCAGTGACTGTGAAGTCCAGAATATAATTATTTTTGTCACAACAGGTATTGGCAGAATACGCAAACACCTGCTTATGCTCTCCTTTATGAAACCAACCGCTGTCTGGGTCGGTCGTACTGACTTTTCTTTTTCCTTCTTCTGGAAGTACTTCTTTTTCCTTGTGTGGCTTTTTACCGTGAGCTTCCCGATCTTTTTTGATTTCTTCCTGCAACTCTTTTTCGTAATGGCGTGCCTCCTTTAAAAAGACCTGCTCTTCGTATTTATGGGAATTAGCATTTGCCTTGATGTGGGTTCCATCAATAAATACTTGTTCCATATCTAAAAATCCGCAGGCGTCGACTTCTGCAAGTACGCGGACAAATATTTTCTCGAATAATCCAGTTCCTTCAAAACGTCTGGAATAGTTCTTTCCGTAAGTAGAAAAGTGAGGAATCGATTCGTACATTCCATAACCCAGAAACCAGCGATAAGCAATATTTACTTCAATTTCCCGGATTGCCTGACGCATGGAAGGGATGCCAAAAATGTACTGCAGCATTGCGATTTTTACCAGGACAACGGGATCAATACTTTCACGGCCAAAGTCACTATATAACTCTTTTACTTCATCATAGATGAAACTAAAATCCATTGCATCCTCTATCTTACGAACAAGATGATTTTTAGGAACTAGTTCCTCTAAACTGACGATTTCCATTTGAGAACGTTCGGAATAATCCTTTTTCCCCATCATTGCCTGGCACCTGCCTTTTCTTTTGTAATTAATTTAATTATACCATTTAATATATGCAGAGAAAAGAAAAAGACAACCGCCCCCTTAGGAGGCTAGTTGTCTACAGCCTGAAACTGTGATTTGTGATCACAGTTTTTGTCCTGGTTTTCCGTCTTTTTTCTTTAAGTCCGGCTAACTCCCGCAAAGACGCCCCCAGCCCCCACAGGCCCGCTTTTCACGGCTGCGTTCATCCGCTGACTTTCGCTGCCGCTTCCCCTTTGGGGAAATTGGCGGTTATGGCTGGGGGACGGGGATGGGACGCTTGCGCTTGGAGGACGGGGTTATATATTATTGAGGAATGGGATGGGGTGGAGGAATTTTGGGTGATGTGGGAGTAGGTGGAGGATATGTGATGAAGCAACTTTGTGTGTAATGTTTGAGGTGGTGGGAGTCAGTGGGGAAAATATATTTGAGTGGAGGCAAGTGGGAGATTTTTTCAAAATGTGGGTCTAGATGGGGGAAATTTATCAGTGTGGAGCCAAGTGGGGGGATTTTTCAAAATGTGGAGCTCGGTGGGGAGAAATTATACCAGTGGAGCCAAGTGGGGAGATTTTTTCAAAATATGGGACTCAGTGGAAAGAAATTATACCATTGAGGAATATTTTTTTTATAATGGAGCTAATTAGGAAAAATTTATCTTTATAGAAACAAGTCGGTGAATTCAGAATCAATTTAAATAGCCCAAGTAAAAAAGCACCCATCTTTTCACCATCCACAAAATCCCGTCCTCTTTTGCCTCCACCCCCGACGTCCAGTTAAGTAATCCCCCAGCGGGCATATCCGCCATGATGCACCCAGCCTGAGCGGCAAGGTGTGTATGCCTTCCGCAGGGGCTGTATATGGATCCTGGATTTGCTTAAATGAAAAAGACGAAAAAGCAGGGTCAAAACCGTGATCTCGAATCACGGTTTTGCCTCGGCCGGACGTGCGAAATTCATCAGAATTTCGGACATCCTGCCGAGGTTGCCCTGCTTTTTCGTCTTTTTCATTTTAGCAAATCCCGGGTTCATATACCGCCCCTGCAGAAGGCATACACACCTTGCCGCTCAGGCGTCCCCTACTATTCACTCAACTGACTCATATAATTATTGATGGCATCGTAGTTTACCTGGGCCACGGGTCTTTCTTTTCCCGATTCATGTGTCTGGTATGCGGAAAATCCCAGCCATCCGACTAACGCCACTACTGCTAAGCTGAGCACTGTTTTGCGCACAACATTCATAATCCGCTGCTTTTTTACAATTTTCTTCCTGTTGGCTTTTTCTTTTTTGTATTTATCAACTTTTTCCTGGCTCATCTTCAAACTCCTTCGTGCTTCTATTTGGAGAACCTTATCCGTTCTCACTGCCTATACAGCATTTTATCACAAACTTTTCTATATCACAACTATTATTCCGCCGTCGCTGGCATACATTGTACTGATTCCCGCTGTATCTATAATGAAGCTGGATCTGACATTGATCTTCTCTAAAAGCATCCGCTGTACCTCCAGCGCTCTCTCTTCACAGTTACAGTGGGAAATTGCCAGAATCTTCTCCTTTGGATTCTCCAGATCTTCTATTATATGGTCTGCCATTTTTGCCAGAGCTCTTTTCATTCCTCTTGCCTGGCCCAGCTGGCAGATGATGCCCTCAGGCTTTGCGCCCATGACCGGCTTGATGTTTAACGCACTTGCCACAATGGCTTTGATACCAGTCAGCCTCCCGTTCTTTCTGAGTGTATCCAGATTCTCAAGTACAAAATAAGTATTCTGTCCGGCGATATACTGTTCTACAGTGTCAATGACTTCCTGGAAAGACATGCCACTGTCCTCGCACTCCTGTATCTTCATTGCGATCAGTGTCTCCCCCACGGAAGCGGAACGGGAATTAAAAATATAGATATCTTTCTCTCCATACTCTTCTTTGTACAGTTTTTTCCCAAGTTCTGCACTGTTATAGGAACCGCTCAGTTCTGCGGACAGTGTCACTGCGTAAACCCGCTCGGCCTCACAGTGATAGCTCTCCATGTACTCTTCCGGTGACGGACATGATGACTTGGGACATTCGGGGCTTGCGGCCACACGTCTCAAAAAATCGGCCTGATCAAATGTATCATCGTCTATTATACGGACTCCGCCCACCTCCATACTCAGGGAAGCCGTTTCAAAAAGTCCGCTTTTCTTCATATCTTCTGTCAGTTCGCCGCAGCTGTCAACAATTACTTTATAACTCATATTATATCCTCCCACACTACAAATAGTGCATTTCGCTTCTATTATATGTAGTTTTAAATACTACATACTAATATAGCACACTTTATATCGTATGAAAAGACATTTTTTGAATTACCCATCGCTCAGTTTGATTTTTCTTGATATTCCCAGTGCAATCCCCATCTCCGACATTAAAAACAGTATGGATGTCCCCCCATAGCTTATAAAAGGAAGCGTAATTCCCGTTGTAGGGATCAGGTTTGTCACAACGGCAATATTCAAAATCACCTGAAGTGCAATATGGGCAAAAATCCCTGTGGCAATCAGTGAGCCGTACAGATCGGGTGCATTTCTGGCTATAAACATCAGCCTGTAAAGCAAAAGACCAAACAATACCAGAATCACAATTGCACCGAAAACTCCCAATTCCTCGCACACGATAGAAAGGATCATATCGTTCTGCACTTCCGGAATTACGCCCAGCTTTTGTGTACTGTTTCCGAGACCTTTTCCGAAAAATCCACCGGAGCCGATTGCATATAATCCCTGCATTACCTGGAATCCGCCTTTGTCCGCGTGGTTTTCCGGATCGAGCCATGTGATGATCCTGCGCAGACGGAAATTTTCACTCGTTGTTATAGTTGCCGCCATGATAGATATGCCGACGACCGCGACTACGGCAAATGCACCGACCACTGCAATAAACGGCTTGGTCTTAGGATGTACAACGAAAATAAGAATACAGGTGATCGCCATGACAATAATCGCCGTACTCAGATTATCTGTCAGGAACATGACTCCGCCGGCGGCGATCACGCCAAACGCCATGATTCTGACAATGCCTTCTCTTGTATTGATCTTCTTTCCCATCCTGCACAGTTCATAGGATATAAACAAAATTACTGCTATCTTGGTTATCTCAGAGGGCTGCAGCGTCATATTGCCCGGCAGCTGGATCCATCTTCTTGCCCCATAGATTTCTATTCCCAGCGGTGTCTGCACCAGAGCCATCATAACCATAGCAAATATGTAGAGTTCAAATGCAAACGCTCCATATATATGGTAGTCAATCCTAGATACAACAAACATGGCAGCAAAACTTAAAACACTTATAATTGCCTGTTTGGAAAAATAATACATATCATTGTCAAAGTCCGACTGCGCACTGTAGGCGCTGGTGCTGTACAGCATCACAAGCCCGAAGCACATCAGAAAAATAATCACCAGCAGCAGATTATAATCAAAATACTGGGTATCTTTTTTTACACGCTGTTTTTTTCTAACCGGTTCCGCCGTGGAAGGCGGAGGCGGCTGAACGTTTCTAATCGGCCGTGTATCATCCGGTCTCTTTGTCCGAATGTCCGCACTGCTGCCCGACCGGCGGGTGCTGCTGCTCTGCTGGTTTGCACGCTTCTGCCCATTATTTCGAATCGGCTGCACTGTCCTGCTTCTCATTATATCTCCCCTGTTCCTGAATTCTTACTGAAAAATCCTGTCTGCTTATATCTTCCACTCCCGCCCCTGCACGGGCATCATACATGAAGCAGATCCATTAAAATAGAGTTTCGCTTGCGAAACTCGCGCCTGCGGCGGTCGCATCGCGACATCTGCCTCTTACGCCGCAGTGCGCATCCCGCCGGGAGGGCTTTTTATTTTATAGGACGCATTTTCCTATGAAATAAAATAACCAGCCGGCACCATCAGCTCCGGCCAGCTGTTTTTTCCTATCTACCGTTCATAGCCGGATGAACCGGTTTTCCATGCTCAAAAAACCTGTCATACCATACAAGGAAAATATAGACTGTCCAGATCTTACGGCTATTGTCAGTTTTCTCGTTTGTATTCTTACCATCCTTATGCTCATCCAGCATTTTGACGAGCATATCCGTATGAAAGAATTTTTTGGCTGCCTCAGATGTAAACATCTGTTTTACAATATTATAATACTTTTCCTCCCTCAGCCATACTCTGATCGGAATCGGGAATCCCAGTTTTTTCTTTTCTGCAGTTTTGCTCCGGATCACTTTATCTGCTGCTGCCCTCAGTGCCACCTTCGTTCTAGGTGCGCGCACCTTATAATCCAGCGGCAGGGTCTCGGCCAGTTCCAGTACCTCTCTGTCCAGAAACGGCACCCGGACTTCCAGAGAGTTAGCCATTCCCATCTTATCCCCCTTCATCAGGATATCATGAACCAGCCACAGATGCAGGTCTACGTACTGCATCTTCGTAACCGGATCCTTCCCCTTTACCCGCTCATATAGTGGACGGGTCACTTTTTGAATTCCGGGCTCGCTTCCTTTTTTCAGCAGACGGCTGGCTTCTCTCTCTGTAAATATATTCGTGGCATTTGCAAAATACCGTTCCTCCAGAGTCTTTCCATGGCGCATCAGAAATCCTCTTCCCTTCACGCCCCTTGGCAGACAGCGTTCTGCAAACTTGCCAAGCGCTCTTCTGATGCACATTGGAATCTTATTAAATGCAGTATGTTCCAGCGGTTCACAGTATATATTATAGCCCCCGAAAAGCTCATCTGAGCCTTCCCCGGAAAGCACGACCTTCACCTTCTTTGAAGCCTCCTCGCTCAGAAAATAAAGGGCAATCGCCGCGGGATCGGCCACCGGTTCGTCCATATAATACTGGATATCCGGCAATTTGTCCCAATACTCCTCGGGTGTAATCACCTTGGCATCATTCTGCATATTAATACTTGCCGCAAACTCTTTTGCATCCTGGATCTCGCTGTATTTTCCTTCGTCAAATCCAACAGTAAACGTATGGTCCACCTGCCCCAGGTATGTCAGATAACTGGAATCCACACCGCTTGACAGGTAGGAGGCAACCTCCACATCACTGATCTTGTGCTTCTCTACGGATTCTTTCATGACATGTTCTACATCTTCCACTATTTCCTCAAAGGACTTCTTGCAGTCTCCCGTGAAATGTGGTTCAAAATACCTGGTTATCTTCATCTCTCCGTTCTCATAAGTGAAATAATGTCCCGGCTGAAGGCAGAACACTCCCTTGAAAAATGTCTCATTCGTAGGCACGAACTGAAAAGAAAGGTAATTGCCAAGTGCTGCCTCATTAAATACTTTATCAAACTTCGGATGCTCCAGAAAAGACTTAATCTCGGAGCCAAACATTAAAGTACCGTTCATCTGTGCATAATAAAGCGGTTTAATGCCGAAAATATCTCTTGCCACAAAAAGCTTTTTCTTCTTTGTATCCCAGATTGCAAACGCATACATCCCGCGCAGCCGGTCCACAAGGCTCTCGCCCCACTCCTCGTAACCGTGCAGAAGCGTCTCTGAATCCGTATTAGATACGAATATATGGCCTGCCTCCACCAGTTCTTTCCGCAGGTCCTGATAATTATATATCTCGCCGTTAAACACAAGCACCATACTCCGGTCCTCATTATAAAGAGGCTGATCTCCCACTGCCGAAAGGTCTATGATGCTCAGACGTCTGAATCCAAGTGCAGCCTCCTCATCCACATACCTGCCTTCGCTGTCCGGTCCTCGGTGTACAATCGTGTTCATCATATTGACCAGCACCTGTTCTCTATCTTCAACATCTCCTACAAATCCTGCAAATCCACACATAAAATCTATCTCCTTTTATTATGCCTTTCTGTTCTACTGCGTATCAAAGGATACTCTGTTATATAACTTGTCCTATATTATAGCTTTTTTTACATATAAAAACAACTTTTTTTGCCAAAAGCAAAAACAGCCCCGTTTTCTGCCAAAAACCGACCTTTTTCTACAAAAGAAAAGCAGTGCTTTCCTGCACTGCTTCTCAGATCGGGGTGACAGGATTCGAACCTGCGACCTCACGGCCCCCAGCCGTGCGCTCTAACCAAACTGAGCCACACCCCGTCTCACCTGTTCTATTATATAAGACTTTTGCAAAAATGTAAAGTGGAACCTTTTTAATTTTCTTCCATACTATAATATTGTAAATGTTATGGAAGGAGATATCGCAAATGGCGAATTGTCAAAACAATATGCGCTACGGCAGACAGATGAACTTTAACAACTGCCGCAGCATGCCGGCCTGCAATAATAACTGCCGACCTGCACCAGCCCCCATGCCGAGGAATGACCGCCAGTGCGGCGCTCCGGAGCCATGCGGATGCCGCACTCCAGAGCAGCATAAACCGGAACAGTGCGGATGCCGTACTCCGGAACAGCGTAAACCAGAACAGTGCGAATGCCGTACTCCGGAACAGCGTAAACCGGAACAGTGCGGATGCCGTACTCCGGAGCAGCGTAAACCGGAACAGTGCGGATGCCGTACTCCGGAACAGCGTAAACCGGAACAGTGCGGATGCCGTACTCCGGAGCAGCGTAAACCGGAACAGTGCGGATGCCGTACTCCGGAGCAGCGTAAACCGGAACAGTGCGGATGCCGTACTCCGGAGCAGCGTAAGCCGGAACAGTGCGGATGCCGTACTCCGGAACCCCGCAGACCTGAACCATGTGGATGCCGCCCGGAACAGAAGAATCCCGAGCCGTGTGGATGCCGCACTCCGGAGCGCCATCCAGAGAAGAAATGTGGATGCCGTTATGATGCATTGGAGGATTTTCCGCTTGCTATGGCTTATGTGCCCTGGCAGAAATGGCAGAATCTATGTGAACCTTGTAAAGGATTCCAAAAAGGTACGATCTTTGAAGATCTCATAAAACCATTTCATGGAAGAGGAGGATGTAATCGATGAGTGAACGTCCATGCAGAAAAGATTTACTTGACCATATCAATGCGGTCAGTTTCGCTGTGGATGATGTAAAGCTTTTTCTTGACACCCACCCCTGCGATGAAGATGCACTCGCTTACTTCCGTGAGTACAGCCGCATGAGAAATGAGGCTCTGAAAGAATATGCCGCATACTTTGGTCCTCTAACAATCGACACCACTGTCTATTCCTGCGCTGACAGGTGGGACTGGGTCAATGAGCCATGGCCATGGCAGGAAGGAGGATGTTAGTATATGTGGGGTTATGAAAAAAGACTGCAGTATCCTGTAAAAATTACACAAACCAATCCAAAAATTGCTCAGATCATTATTACACAATTCGGCGGGCCCGATGGTGAGCTCGCGGCATCAATGCGTTATCTCTCCCAGAGATACACAATGCCGTACAAAGAAGTGACCGGAATCCTGACTGATATCGGAACAGAAGAGTCTGCTCATTTTAGATACCCATGATCTATATTAATATAGAAGAAACTCGTAAAACAGTTAGTGCACCCTGGTCATTTCCGGCCGCCCTACCAGTTTATATGCCGTGTTTAAGATATCGCGCATCATCTGCGTTGACATCGTACTGCCCTGCCGCATATTGAGATCCATTTTGTTGCCAGGTATGTTACAGAACTCCTGGTACAACAACCATGTTTCCACAGATTCGTAACGCACGTACTCTGTTGTCTTCATTTGTCAACTCCTTGGTTTAAATAATTTACCTTTAAACATAGGATACTATTTATGCTACAAAATGTAAACACTTTGTTGCAATTATTTACGCATTTGATCCAACACAAAAAACAGAGAAAAGATTTTTCTTATTTACTAAATCGCAATTTGTCAGGACAAAGTCCTACGAAGCCAACTATTATATCCGGTAATGTCTCTAACGTCTCTGGAGGATACGTATTACTTGGAAATATTGTATTCGTTTCCGTATTTTTTAAAATGCAAAAAGCTGTATCAAATGATTATCTTAGTGTACTCCAGGGAATGCCGGTGCCCGTAACTCCAAGGGCTGGGCTAAGTGCTCATGGGGCAAACCAGAATCCGCCACACGTACAGGCAACGGTTGAGAGCACAGGATTTTTAAGGCTGTTTGGGACTTTCGCAGTCGGAGAAAATATTGCAGTGAATGGAGTATATTTTAAATGATCACGAATATGTTTCGTGTACGGCAATCCAAACACCTGCCCCTACATTAGCAGTAATACGGCTTAATAAGACCTCGCCATTCGCTTTTATTTCCAAATATGCTGCAATATTTTCTCTAATATTAACCCATTTAGCGATATTGTACGTAGGTCTCAATCCCACAGGCAATGTCCCATAATTGAAATTACTGGTTGTACTTATGCCTTTGTCGTTTGTGATTACTAACGTTTTAAACGCTCCATAATTGTGCGCATAGACATTGTGATAAGTATTTATTTGCACTCTGGAATTGCGATTTAGTGGATAAGTGACACATTATGTTGCATACGTATTGTTAAAATGTTATCATGGTAGTGAGATTGGAACTACTCCTCAAATAATAGTTCCTTTCCCACCACATGGCCCGGATCCGGTTGGATACCGGGCTACATTATTCTCTCCCGGCTTTACCTGGCGGGGGCGGTCTGGTTATAATTAATCATCTATATACTTTCATAAGCCATTGTGATCCTTCATCTGTGCAAATTCCAAAATATTCTTCGGTTCGGCTGAAATTATATTCTATTCCGTAAAATTGTCTCAAGGCTATTTTATAAACTTCCCACTGCGCTTGACACCAACATGCTGCTTCGTGGTCTCCTAATAAAATCCATTTGTCCCAGCACTTAATGCAATTCGCCATCTCTGCTCCAAATTCTGTCTTTAAAAATCTTTCTTTTATCATTTTCATGTTTTTTCCTCTCTCCCGGATTTTCCCGTCCGGGTCGGGCTTTTACCTTTAAAAGCAATATTTCCTTCGTCTTTTTTTCCTTAACTTGTAACCATATTATAAACCATAATTAGTTTAGTGTCAATGCGTTTTTAAACTTTTTTTGGATTATTTTTATTGACAGAATCGGTTCATCGACTTACAATATTAAAAAGGAGGAATGTTATGCTGACTTATAAAATTGATGTGATTGAGACTTTAAAGGAATCCGGATATAATAGTACGCGAATACTTAAAGAGAACGTATTGAGCCAATCTGCAATGCAAAAGATTAGAAAAGGCGAAATGGTTGGTATCAAGACATTAGAACAACTATGCAAATTATTGGACATGCAGCCCGGTAACATCATCAAGTATATAGATGATGAAAATTAAACCAAATATAATTTAAAAAACCATTGACTTTAAACCAATTATGGTTTATACTAAAGATAGTTAAGGAAGGCAAGTTACTTAACAATATCGGAAAGGAGATCATATGGAAGAAATGACAAAAGAAGAAATGCAGAGGTTTTTAATTAAAGAAGCACAAAGAGGTACCGCGGAGTTGGAAGCATACAGAAATTTGATGGAGATACTCGGGATTGAGTTCCCGACAGAGAAAGAAAAATAAATAGAGCTGATCAGCTCGGGAATTAACAGGGAGGGCGGGCTTGCCACCGCTCCCCATCGAATGAATTATAACAATTATATACAGGGAAATCAAGCCCGTAATCCATATGTGATATGCCCCCTGTCAAGTA
>LDAQ01000094.1 GCA_001028025.1 Faecalicatena fissicatena
AACAGGACAGGTGCTTTTCACAGTACGTCCCGGCTCACGGTAAGCGCCCCCTTCGTCCGCTCCCGAGGCTAAAGCTCGTGAGCTAAATCCCCATTTATAGGAGGGTTTCCAGGATCTCCAGTGATTTGAATTGTTTATCCACGTATACTTCCCGGTACCGTTCCAGCACCCGTGCCAGCTGATCCAATACTTTATCGGTCACATTAAACGTATATAACTTCTCTATTTTACTGCTTTCTATATATTGCATGCTATATAATGTCGAATTATCCAGGCGGATACCGTCAATGATATCTCTGTCACACTCGCTGCATACCAGGCCGCCTTTTCTGACACTAAAAACAGCGGGGCGTTCCTTATCCCCGCACGACACGCACTGAAAGACTTCCGGGCCCTCGCCGTTGATGCAGTAAGCTTTCAGTTCAAATATGTATCGGATGAGTCTGTCGGGAATGTGCGGATTGGTCAGTGCACGCATGGTCTGATATAAAAGCTTCAGCATTTCTCTTTCATCATTCGATTCTTTCGTATAATAATTCGCAAACTCGAGAAAATAAAAACCGTAATATGCGCCCACGATGTCTTCCCGGAGTTCTGCAAAATAATTCAGAACATTGACAGACTGTATCGTATGGGAAGAACGGCCCTCGTACATGGTGAACTCCCCGAACGTAAACGGATTAACTGCGCCTACCAGGGGGCTGTTCGGACGCCTGGAGCCCTTGGCAAACGCAGCTAACTTTCCCTGTTCCTTTGTCAATATCACTACTCTTCTGTCATATTCCCCAATGGGCGCTGTAGACAGAACCATACCTGTCAGCACAATCTGATTCACAACTGCTTACTCCCAAACTTTTTTCCTTTATCCGTCCTTTTTCTGCTGCTGGTTCCTGCATTTTATAGGACAGATAATCTTCCACATTTCCGGTTGCAAAAAACTTATCCCAGTATTTCTGTTCCATCAGATCACCTCTTCTTATGTGTTGCATTATTCTGCGGCTAAGCAGCAGAACCGTACAAAGGGCATGTATTACATGGTGACCTTTATACATTGTTCTGCAGCATTACAGCAGACCCGCACGCAGGACATGTATTGGATCATGCCCTTTGGGTATGTTATTAGGTTCTCCGATTCAGACAGCACTATACCTCGTAAAATCTGCCAGCACATTTTGAGCAAAATGCCTTGACACCTGTATTTATTCTTTATCTTTCCTCTTCCCTGTAACCAAAGTTCTTCATCAAAAAATCGCTGTCACGCCAGTTTTTCTGCACCTTTACCCAGAGCTTAAGGTTCACTTTGCAGTCCAGCAGACGCTCGATTTCGTACCTCGCCGTACTGCCGATCTTTTTCAGCATGCTTCCCTGCTTTCCTATGATGATTCCTTTGTGGGAATCCCTTTCACAGATGATGGTCGCATCAATATGCATGACCCGCTTCTCCATTTTCATACTGTCTATGGCAACGGCTATCCCATGAGGGATCTCGTCCTGCAGACAGTGCAGGGCCTTCTCACGGATCAGTTCTGCTACGATCTGGCGTTCGGGCTGATCCGTTATGGTATCTTCATCATAAAACTGCGGTCCGCAGGGGAGATACTGCATAATCACCTTGACCAGCTCATCCGTATTGTCCCCGTTTCTTGCAGATACGGGCACTATGGCTGCAAAATCATACGCTTTCTGGTATGCATCGATAAAAGTCAGGACTTCCTCCTTTTTTACCATGTCTGTCTTATTAATTACCAGAATAACCGGTGTCTTCACACGGCCCAGCTGTTCAATGATATGCTGCTCTCCGGCCCCTATGAAAGTAGACGGCTCAACAAGCCATAGAACTACATCCACTTCGTTCAGGGTGCGCTCTGCAACGTTCACCATATATTCACCCAGCTTATTTTTTGCCTTGTGGATACCCGGGGTATCTACAAATACAATCTGGCCTTCCTCAGTCGTTAGTACGGTCTGAATCCGGTTACGGGTAGTCTGCGGTTTATTGGATGTTATCGCAATCTTCTGGCCGATCAGATAGTTCATCAACGTAGACTTTCCCACATTCGGACGCCCGATCAAAGTAACAAATCCTGACTTATAATTTTCTTTCATTCTTTCACCTTTCATTTTGGTATGCTTCGGAGTATGTACATTCATTCACTGCACGCGGCTGATACGCTACTGTTCACACCCGCGGGGCGTGCACAGTAACGCTGCTCCTGCCTTACGATCCGGACCGGACTGTGCGTTCTCTGCACAGCGTCGCATCCATAGCGTAAAACAGGCAGTCAGCCGGACACAGGATGAATCAAATACACTCTAGAACAGTGTCTTTACCTCACCAAACATATCTTTCTGTTCTTCTATTTTTTCTTCATTTCCAATCACACACAGCTGGTCAGCTGCAAGTACTGCCTCAACAACGCCTGCCAGTGCACGGATATCCTCCTGGCCTGCGCTTAATATATCCATACGTTCTTTCTTTATCATGTCCGCTGTTACACGGTTCATATAGAGATTCATCGAACGGTCTCCTTTTGACGATGGAGTCATCGGGCGGTCAATATTGCTGATGGTGCCGATGATATATTTCGTCATATCTCTTTCATCTACAGTAAATTTCCTGAGATAATCTACAATTCCCTCATAAGTCTCCATGGTTTTCTTCAGGTTCGGGTCACGGTAGGAAATAAAGTACCCTTCCCCAATCCGGTTGAAGCTGCTCATGCAGCCGTATGCCCCGCCTTTTACACGCACATTCTGCCACAGATAGTCATAGCTTAAGATGACTTTCAGGATCTGGAGCGCTCCATTGTAATCTGCACCATGGTCGATAAAGTTCCCGACTCTGGCGACATACTGTACTTTGGAAGATGTCTTAAAGCCTTCGTTCTTTTTATCGCAGTGAATAATACAGGGAGTTTCTTCTGATTTCGGCTCCTCGTGAAGACCTGACTTTATCTTACTGATTCCGGCACTGATGGATTCCAGTCCCTCCTCTGCGGAAGTATAGCTTATCATCATATTATCTGCACGGAAGATTTCCTTAACTATGGCTTTGAGATTAGCAATCAGTTCTGCCTTTTTCTCTTGAAAGTTTTCTTCTATATCTTTTACAGCCTGATAAAAACCGATACCGTCTGTATCATCCTTGAACTTTGCAAGTGGTGAATCATAGGACAATGCACGGAGCGCAGCTGTAGTATGGCCGGAAGACTGGAAGCTCATCTGCATTCTGGATTTCAGCATAGCCAGAATCTCTTTCAGGCGCTTCTCATCATCCAGTTTGGACTCCATCAGAATTTCGCGCATCATGGCAAGCAATATATCCATCTTAGGATAGAGGGCCTTCCCTTTGATCTCGAATGTGGCACGGAAATCCTTTTCCTTTACTTTTGTAACATCTGCATACAGTTCCAGGGATGTTCCGATCCCTCCGGTGTGGACATTGATCTCATTAAATAATTCCCCGTATCCATAATGATTCGTATCAATCATCCCGAGCACCGCCTGCAGCAGTCCTGCATAAACTAACTTGTCCTCCGGTATACCGGATAAATCAAACATCAGTGCGATGTAGCCGATGCCGTTCGTCTCCACATTGTGATGGATCATTTTAATGCCGTCTATCTCTTTTTCTTCGTTGCAGATCGGTGCAATCTCTTTTGAAATATCTTCCCTGCTCAGTACCGGTATCTTCTCCATGTCCTCTTTCGAGGATTCTGCCTCCTGATACTCGAGCAATTTTTTCGTGTCTTTTATCAAATTATTTATTTCTTCTTCGCTCAAATTGTTTCTATACGCTTCCAGTTTATCGGCTAGTTCTTTATCCTGCCGCGCTGTCCGTCCCCTCTCCGGCTTCACGATTACAACAGAGGCATGCGTATTATCCAGAAGGTATGTCTGAATCAGGGATTCAAAGTATCCTGTGCCCGTCTGCTCCTTCAGGAACTCAAACGTTGGAATTGCCTTCATGTGGATAAATGGCTTCTCCTCATCATACAGCCAGCTGTCAAATATCTGGAGGCCATACATGAGTCCTTTCGGATAATTTCCGAAATCAGCTTCCCGGAAACGGAATTCATGATAATTAATTCCGGCTTCCAATGCCTTTTTATCAATGCCCTTTTCTACAATATCCTTCAGTGTGCCTTCAATGATAGACAGGAATTCTTCTTTTTGCTCCAGATTGGCATTCTTTGCAACCACAGAGAAAATAGGCTGATATATGCCATTATCATAGGAGCCCATGATATCTTTGCCGATTCCGGCATCCACAAGCGCTTTTTTCAACGGCGCCCCGGGAGCGGAAAGCAGAGCATAGTCAAGGATCTGGAATGCCAGATACAGCTTTTCATCCATACTGGTGCCAATCACCTTATTATAGGAAAGATAAGTATTATCCTCCTCGCTCTCCTCACTTGAAATTGAATACTCCATCTCAAGTTCCTTCACTTTTTCAAAGGGCTCCTGATATTTAATCTCAGAATCCACTGAAATCTTGTCAAACTTACTCAGATATTCCTTATCCAGCCACAGAAGCTTTTCTTCCATGTCCATATCTCCATACAGATAAATATAGCTGTTAGAAGGATGATAATACTTTCTATGGAAATCCAAAAATTGCTCATATGTCAATTCAGGAATAAAATCCGGATCTCCGCCCGATTCATTTGCATAAGAGGTATCCGGGAAAAGAGAATTCAGGATCACGCGGTCCAGCACACCCTCCGGTGAGGAAAAGGCACCCTTCATCTCATTATAAACCACGCCGTTGTATTCCAGTTTTGAATCCGCATCGTCCAGCTTATAGCTCCATCCCTCCTGGCGGAAGATTTCTTCGTGTTCGTAGATATTTGGATAAAATACTGCATCCATATATACGTGCATCAGATTCTGGAAGTCTTTGTCATTGCAGCTGGCAACCGGGTAAACAGTCTTATCCGGATAGGTCATGGCATTCAAAAATGTGTTCAGTGAACCTTTCACCAGTTCTACAAAAGGATCCTTTACCGGGAAATCCCTGGAACCGCACAGTACGGAATGTTCCATAATATGCGGGACGCCTGTGCTGTCGGACGGCGGGGTACGGAATCCGATGGAAAACACCTTGTTTTCGTCGTCATTTTCCATCAGCAGAACTCGCGCCCCACTCTTTTTATGTCGCAAAAGGCAGCCCTTCGATTTTAAATCTGATAAATCTTCTTCCAGTACCGGTTCATATGCATCTAAGTCAAAAATACTCATAGTACACCTCTCTTTTTATTCGATGTGAACATTATAGCATCTAAATGGGAACAATAAAAGGGGGCGGTTTGCGGGGAGGAAAGTTTTTTGGCTGGGTGTCCGCGAAGCGGCAGTCAGAATGCAAAGCCCGGTGCAGATACACATGCTGCGGGAGAATGCGGGCGCTGCGCTAAGCGGCAGTAAGGAGGAAACGGACAGAAACGTATGGCATCGAAAGCATTCACCGTCCAGGCTGATGCCTGAACGGCTCAGGCTTTCTTGAAAACTGATTTGGAGATCAGTTTTCAGCCATTCGTTTCTGTCCGTTTCCTCCTAACTGCCGCTAAGCTCGCTGGGAGCATTCTTCCGCAGCATGTGTATCTGCACCGGGCTTTGTATTCTGACTGCGCTTCGCTGAGTGCATCAGGGCGGGAAACTTGACTCCCGGAGAGAGGGACCGCTGCGGATGATAGGCGGATTGGGTTGAAATTTGATTATTTGTTTTGGCTGGGGAAGATCATGATTGCTTAGGGCATGGATTTTAATAACGAGAGCAATTACTATATTGAGCTCCTTTTTGCCAAATATGGGGTTTAGTTTTGTTTGATTAGGTTTACAATTTTGTTTTTATTACTTTTGGCCTGCCTGGAATAGGATGTGTTTTTGTCCGGTTTCGTCTGTGTATAGTTTTGCGCGGACACCGTATACTCGGAAAATGGTTTCTTCTGTCAGGACTTCGTGGGGCAGGCCGTGTGCTGTTATTTGACCGTCTTTTAGTACGTAAATGTAGCTGCAGTATAATGCTGCTATGTTTAGATCGTGGATTGCGGCTATGACTGTTTTGTTTTGGTCTGATACTAGATTCATTAGTTCTAACTGGTATTTAATGTCCAGGTGGTTTGTGGGTTCATCCAGGATCAGGCATGGGGTGTCCTGGACAAATGCGCGGGCAATTAATACCCGCTGTTTTTCTCCTCCGGATAGAGTGAGAAAGCTCTGGCTGCGTATGGATAAAAGGCCTACTTTTTTTAATATTTCTTCCACCAGCTTTTTGTCATTTTTGTCTTCAGATTCCATCATTTTTTTTCTTGCGTGGCGGCCCATCATTACTACTTCTTCTACGGTAAAGTCAAAGCTTGCTTCCTGCTCCTGTATCAGGACTGACAGGTTTTGGGCCATTTCTCTGTTGCTCATGGAAGTTAGATTGTCGCCCATGAGAAAGATTTCGCCCTGCTGTGGTTTTAGGACTTTATAAATATTTTTCAGGAGTGTGGACTTTCCACTTCCATTGGGGCCGATAATACCTACGAATTCTTTCTTTTTTATGTGCATCTCTATCTGGGAAAGGATCTTTCTGTCCCTCGCCTGGTAGGAAAGTCCCCTGATTTCTAACATTTCGTACTCATCCCCCTTATTTAAACTCATAATGGCGCACCTTTATCATCCACAGAAATAACGGAGCACCGATGAAGGCGGTCAGTATTCCTACGGGAATTTCTGTCGGAGGATGCAGCATTCTGGCTCCTACATCAACCCAAATCATGAATAAAGCTCCCGTAAGGACGGAAAGCGGTATCAGCTTTTTATGATCCGCTCCTACAATGGAACGAACAATATGAGGTACTACCAGTCCGATGAAACCAATGCAGCCGCTTACTGCAACTGCAGAAGCTGTGAGCAGAGCGGAAACTATAATAAGAATTCTTCTTACAACATTTACGTTTACGCCAAGTGTAATTGCCGAATGCTCTCCCATCAGTAATGCATTTAAAGCCTTAGACAGATACATCATACACAAAAATGCCGGTATAATGAATATTCCCAATAAAAGTAAGTCTTCCCATTCCGCGCTTCCCAACCCTCCCAGCATCCAAAATGTTGCCTCTCTAACTGCCGCATCATTCGGGGCTGTATACACAATATAATTCGTCAAAGCACTGAACAGGGAGGAAACTGCAACTCCAACCAGAATTAAACGAATTGGCGTCACTGTATTTCCTGTTCTTGCCAGGGTATAGACAAAGAGCATCGATACCAGGGCTCCGGCAAAAGCCCCTGCAGATACAGTCAGCCTTCCGCCCCATGGGAGCCAGACTCCGGCAAGCATTGCCAGCACGGCTCCCAGAGATGCCCCGGATGAGATTCCCAGGACATAAGGTTCTGCAAGCGGATTTTTTGTGAATGCCTGCATACAGATTCCAGAAAGCGTAAGTCCCGCTCCCACAAGGCCTCCCAGGAGCACTCTTGGAACCCTTAAAAACCAGACTATATTCTGTGTACTGCTTTTAATATCTTCTATAGAAATCAGATGTTCCAGCCCGACGTATTTGGATATGTTATGCAGCACGATTTTCCAGACGGAAATAAAGTCTATGGTAACCGGCCCTGTTCCGACGGCCAAAACAATAGAAATTATCAGCAGTATACAAAGAATAATTGAACATCTAACGCTGTGGTTCTTTATAGTCATGCAAATATTCTTCATACCTGTACATCACTTTCATTCAAAGCAGTCCGGATGGAAAGCTTTTGCAAATTTTTCTATAGTATCTCCGGTCATTGAACTTGCGAATACCTCACAAAGATTTACCGATATTATTCTGTCATTTACTATTGCCGGCACGGTTGCCAACGCCGGATTTTCTTTCAATTCGGATATTTTCTGCTCTAAAGAAGTATCACCGTAATTGTTTATAACAATGACTTCAGGTGCACGCTCTACAACTTCTTCCCAGCTTACATTCGCCCATGTCTTATCCATATCGGAGAAAATATTTTTCCCTCCCGCGTGTTCAATCAGTTTTGCAGTAAAATTATTTCCACAGGTATAGGCCCCTCCATCCTGAGCCATATCATAAACAAATACTTTTACAGTTTCCTGATCTTTTACTGCTTTTTCTGCGGCCTCAATCTGAGCCTTCATTTCCTCTACAATTTCGTCTGCTTTCTCTTCAAGATCAAAAATACGTCCCAGGTTATAAAAATCTTCATATACAACATCTACGTCTGCCCCGATCGTATAACCTTCAATAGAAGCAAGTGACATAATATCATAACCGCTTAACGTTTCATGCTCCGTATTATTTTTTTCAGAAAAAGCACTGGAACGCCCGTAAATAAAATCCGGTTCCTGGTCCAGGATTGCCTCTAATGACGGCGCTGTCTCTGAAAGTTCCGGTATCTTCAAATATTCATCATTCCACTCGGGGTTAATTACAGAATTTGTATATGCTCTTCCGATAATTTTGTCCCCCAGCCCCATTGCCATCAATTGATCACCAGCATTTGAATTCGCTGCAATTACTCTTTCCGGCACATGCGTGAATGTCACCTCTATATCATCCTGTGTTGTTAATGTAAAAGGAAATTTCCCCTCTGACCCGGATTTCTCTTCCTGTGCCGGTTTTGCTTTTTCTTCAGTTGATGCTGCAGCGTCTGAAGCATTTTTCCCACAGGCAGTAATACTCAGCCCTAATGCCAGCACCATCATCATACTGATCAGTTTGTTTCTCAATTTCATACTTTTGCTCCTTTTTTAAGTAATTTTTTAAAACTATCCTCATAAAAATTAAACTTCATTCTTTCGATTCTGCTAAAACAATGCAAAATAAAAGACATCTGCCCGTTTTAAGCAAATGTCCAGAATATGTATATACTTTAGATACACACAAATAAAGTTGTCTTAATGATCACAAATAACAACTCCAAATATTCAGACAGGCAGCTTTTAACCGGAAGTTTCCTCTCTCTTTCATTAAACAGGTTTCCTGACTTCCAGATTATCGCTCATGCTGTGCCTTCTCACAAAAATATTGATTCTGCAATGGCATATTACAGCTTTCACTCCCTGGATACAGTGGCCGGACCGTTCAGGCTTTTCACCTGATTCCCTTTTACCTCTTTCGAGCATTTAATGAATATTATGATTCAGTTTTACTAAACAAACATACATTAGTAAAACAAAATTGTCAATAATAGAATTATTTTAGATAAAATAATTACAAATTGTTCTTATATTTTTCGTAACCGTATGATAGTATCATATATCCATACCGCTCCCTAATGCAGAAAAACAGCAAAATGCCCGCCCCGGTGCATGCACACATGCTGCGGGAAAGGCATTCTGACCGTGCTTTGCCTGGAACATCAGGACGAAACACTTGACTTTTGTTTTTTATGCTGGCTTGCCTCGTAGATACCTCTTACAACCAAATTGATGAATAGGAGGAGCATGCACATGGCTACTGCGGGGGCGGTCTGGCCGGAGCCTTCGAGGCTGACTATGGCCACGGAAGCTATGGGGGCTGTCGGGGTGAACAGGAATACGACCGCGGATACGGTTACCAGTGAGTTTACGAAAAAGTATACCCACATTTCGCAGATTGCCGGTGTACATAAGGGGAGCGTTACCCGGCGCAGGGTTTTGTAGAAGGGGACTGCGAGGGACTCGGATACGGTTTCAAATTCTTTATCCAGCCTTTTCAGGGCGGTTGTGGCGGTGGAAAAGGGGACGGAGTAGAAGTGTATCATGTTTGCCAGTACGATGATCCAGATGGTTCCGTATATGATGTGGAACGGGTTCTGTAATACGTAGCCTTCTATAAATGGGATTTTGAAGGTTGGCGCGTTGAAGAACATGATAAAGCTTAAGCCTACTACGGTCCCTGGTATCGCCAGGGGGGTAATGGAGAGCAGATATGTGATTCTTCTGCTGACCTTGAATTTCTGGTTTTTCTCAATCAGGTATGCTCCCAGGAATGTGACGAATGTTCCCAGAAACGCCGATATGAGTGCTATGAGTATGGAATTTTTGAAAGCGGTGATTCCATTTCCTGAGGATATCTTGCTCAGGTCGTAGTTGGACAGGGTAAATGTCAGGTTGTAGGGCCAGAATTTGATCAGGGATGCAAACAGGGCGACTGCAAAAAACAGCAGCATGGCCAGCGTGATCACGAGACAGAATATGGTTGCTGCCATATCGCTGGGCCTGTGTGGTTTGATCTGGTATGGTATGGATTTCGCACTGATCGCCGCATTCTGCTTCTTGTTTATGATCCTGTCCACTGCAAAGGACAATATAGCAGGAAACAGCAGGATAATTCCCACGACTGCTCCCATGTTAAAGTTCTGCTGCCCGACTACCTGCTTATAAACGTCTGTTGCCAGCACGTTGTAGTTGCCGCCCACAACCGAGGGAGCGCCAAAGTCGGTAAAGCTGTATGTAAATGCTACAAATATGGCGCTGATGAGGCCATACTTGACGTTCGGTATGGTGATCGTAAACATTTTCCGGATTGCGGAAGTTCCCATGGTCTCGGCCGCCTCATACAGACGGTTGTCTGCGGCGGAAAATGCCACCATCAGGATCGTTGTCGCAACCGGAAAACAGTAGATGCTTTCTGCGATAATAATTCCCACCTTCCCGTATAAAGGTACCTGCAATCCGAGGGCCGTAAAGATTCCTTTATTTCCGAACAGGTAGATCAATGCAATACCCAGAAGCATGGTGGGTGCAAAGATCGGAATCATTCCGATATATCTGAAAAAACCTTTCCACGGCACATTTTTTCTTGACAGAGAATAAGAAAAGAAAAAGGCCAGTGTCACTGATATGAGCGTAGATACGGCTGCAATGAAAAAGGTGTGGGATATGGAATAGACCATGGATTTGCTCTGAAAATATTTTGCGAACTGAGCCAGGCCTGCGAATTCACCGCTTTTGTCCTGAAATGCCTTCAGGAACAGGGTGCACAGGGGAAGAACCAGGAAGAGCACCAGAAAAATCATGACCAGGTAAATCGCGATCCCTCTGACAACGTCTTCCTTCTCTCCTCTCCTTATTAATTGTTTTATACGATTCATGTTATGTTATTTTCTCCTTCAAATATTTTACCGGAACTGCTGCCCCCCGGTATGAGCCGCATCATTCACTGCACCTGCCCGGCCTCTCCTCTCATCCTCCGGATGAAAAGGGCGGCGCAGTCAGGTGCATGAATAAGCTGACGCACTCTATGCGGATTCAAATCCCAGCAGTTCCTCTTTCGGCATATTCACATACACGATCTCACCCACTTTGAATTTCTTTTCTTTTGCTGCCTGGAAGGGCACATCCACATACAGTACCATGTCGCCGTATACCACATGGCTCACCTGTACGGATACCCGGTTGTAAAATCCTCTGAATTCGATGTCTGCAATCTTTCCGCGCAGGCTTTCCTTGTCCGCAGTTCTTTCTATTTCTATCTTCTCCGGGCGTATGGCAACCCGTTCATAATTACCCAGGTTGTATACCCTGCTCTTTTCACGGTCTATAAAATTAATGGAGCCGATGAAGTCGGCCACAAAAGGATTTTCCGGATGTTCGTAGATTTCTTCCGGTGTTCCCTCCTGCATGACAACGGCCTTGTTCATGACAATGATTCTGTCCGCCATGGTCAGGGCTTCATCCTGGTCATGGGTTACCATGATCGTCGTAAGGCCCAGTTCCTTCTGGATACTGCAGATCTCCTTGCGCAGAGATATCCTGACCTTCGCGTCCAGCGCAGACAGCGGCTCATCCAGCAGCAAAAAGTCCGGCTCTGTCGCCAGCGCCCTTGCCAGTGCAACACGCTGCTGCTCCCCGCCCGACATCTGGGACGGCAGGCGGTCCTTTGCATTCGTCAGTTTAATCATCTCGAACAGGCGGCCCACACGTTCTTCGATATCTTTGTTTTTTATTTTTTTATTGCGCAGCCCGTACGCTACATTCTCAAATGCTGAGAGATTCGGAAACAGTGCATAGGACTGGAACATAATTCCGAAGTTTCTTCTGGCCGGCGGAAGATTGGTTACATCTCTGTCGTTAATGTATATCCTGCCGTCACTGGGCCGGTCAAGACCCGCAATCAACCGCAGCAATGTGGACTTACCGCAACCGGAAGGGCCGAGCAGGCAGACAAATTCGCCTGCCCGGATCTGTAAATTCACATTATTTAATGCCACGTTTTTCTCAAAAACCTTAGAAACACCGCTTATTTTTAAACTTACGCTCATAGTATGTACCTCTATTACTCTTTCGGAGCACTCTTGGAATCATAGCGCTCTGTCCAGCTTTCCAGGATGGATTCTCTGTCCTTCGCCGCTTTGTTAAAGTCCATATCCGGGATCAGCTGATCCAGCGGGTTCTCTGAGTAACCTTCCGGAATATTATCGCTGGCGCCCGTTGCAACGATCGGATAATTGGTTGCATATTTTTCCATTATATTGTCAGAAATCGCCCAGTCCAGGAACTTTTTAGATATCTCTTTTTGATTGTCCTTTTTGATCAGGGCATTTGCCTCCATATCCCATCCTGAACCTTCTGACGGGAACACTGCCTCGCAGATCTCGCTTCCTGCCTCTTCGGCAGACTGAATGCAGCGGTATCCAAAGGAAACGCCGATGCCATATTCTCCTGCTGCTGTTGCCTTTGCCGGCTGAGAACCAGAGTGCATATAAACCGCTACATTTTCATGGAGCTTATCCAGATAGTCCCATCCTTTTTCATCACCGTAGAGGCTGAGAATTCCATTGACTGTCAGAAGTCCTGTACCGGATGATGCCGGATTGGACATGGCAATCAGTCCCTTATACTTCGGATCCAGCAGATCTTCATAAGATGTCGGCACGGTGTCAATCCCCTTTGACTTCAGGACTTCCTTATTTACAATAAATGCGGTTTCCCATGCGTCGATTCCCACCCAGGAAGGTACATCCGCATCATCCTTGAATTCCGGGAGAATTCTGTCCACGCCTTCCGGTGCGTAAGGTTCCAGCATATCGTCCTGCGCCAGTACAAGCAGGCTGGTAGCTGACAGCCCCCATACCACATCTGCAACCGGATTATCTTTCTCTGCAAGCAGTTTTGATGTGATGATACCTGTGGATTCTCTTGTTACGTTTACCGTAACATCCGGATTCTGCTCCTTAAATTCTTCCAGATAATCTGTCACCTGCTCGTCCTCCAGAGCAGTATATACATTAATTACATTCTCATCTGCTCCTGCTGAAGTGCTGCTGCCTTCCTCTGCATTCGCCTTTGTCACGCATCCTGTCAGTGTACTCAGTGTCATTAAAGCGATCATTCCCATTACTATAATCTTTTTCATAATTACCTCCAGATTTCTTTTATTATCTTCATTTCACAAGGCAATTATATCGGCCGATTATTGAATATTTATCATCTGTTCGTTGGAATTCTGTAAAATTTTTCCCCGGATATGTTAAATAATTTTACATTTTAAGGAAGAAAAAGTATTTCGCTGCTGTCATGAGCCGGATATGCGCCCAGTACCGTCTTCCCGTTTTCATACCTGCCGTGGAAGTCGCTGCCGCCGGTCATAAACAGCCGATAGCTGCGGCAGTACTCCTCGACTCTGTTTCTGTCTGACTTTCCGTGGGAAGGGTGGTTCCACTCGATCCCATCCAGCCCCGCCTCCGCCAGCCGGTGTATCATCTGATAGTTTCCCTGCTGCCCCGGATGAGCCAGTATCGCATACCCTTTATCCGCCTTAATTGCCTGAACAACGTCCTCCGCCGCAGGATATTCAATGTCAAAATCACAGGGCCCCTGGTTTTTAAAGATATGTTGATAAACTTCACCGAACAGTGCTTCACTCTGCCCCGTCTTCACCAGATAGTCCAGGATATGCTGCTTGTAAATGCAGGATCCCGCCATCCTCTGGATTTCCTCCAATGATATGTGGTATCCGATGCTCTGAAGAATCTCGATCTGCTTCAGGCAGTTTTCATTTCTTTTTCTCAGTGTCTCTTTTCCAATGGCCTCAATCTGCCTGTTTGTCTGATACTTGTATCCAAGTATGTGAACTTTTTTATTTCTTTTAAAATCATATGCAGACATTTCGATCCCTTTAATCGCCTGAATCCCCTGCTCCCGGGCCATTGCCTTATGCTTTTGGGCATCCGCGGTTGTGTCATGATCTGTAAAAGACAGGTGCGTAATCCCTGCCGCTTTTGCCCCGGCAAGGATGGCCTCTGTCTGGAGACTGCAGTCAGAAACTGCAGTATGTATATGTAGATCTGCCCGATACATCACAACGCCTCCTCTGTCTGAAAGCTGCCCTGTGAGATGTTGTACACGCGATCACACAGCCCTTCCATAAACTCCAGGTCATGGAAAATACCGATCATGGATGTTCCTTCTGCTTTCAGTTTCATCAGCAGTTCTTTCACCAGAAGCTTTGTGCTGTTGTCCAGCGATGCCGTTGGTTCGTCCAGCAATAACAGCCTCGGTGCCTTAACCATGGCATGTGCCAGGTTCAAGCGCAGCTTTTCCCCGCCGGAAAAGGTATTGGGATAGATATCCCAGAGCGTCTCGCTCAGTTTAAAGTAACGCAGCATCTCCTCCGCTTTTTCTTTTGACTCTTCATATGAAAATCCGGCGTCCAGTGCACCGTTAATCACATGTTCCCTGGCAGTTGTACGGGGAAGTATGGTCAGAAACTGGGAGACATACCCGATTTCCACTTTCCGCAGATGAATGATTTTTCTCTCCTCTGCCGTTGCCAGATCCAGTCTTCCGTAAGAGAGCGAATCATACATTACGCTCCCGGTAGTAACGGAATAGGTCCGGTAAATACAGCGCAGGACCGTTGACTTTCCGGCCCCGGATGTCCCTACAATCCCAATAAACCCGCCCTTGTCCAGTATAAAATTGATATCTCTGCAGCTCTTAATTTCTCTGCCCTGTTCATGCAGATAAAACTGCTTTGAGAGTCTCTGAATTTCCAGTATGTGCTCCATATTTCCTCCTAATCTGCCTCACGGTAACGGCATTCCATGATACATTCTCCATTCACAAACACCTGCTTCACCGCAGGCTTTCCCTCTGCTGCATCCACAACAAGCAGGTCTGCTCTTTTTCCTATTTCTACAGATCCCAGCTCCCGGTCGAGTCCCACAGCCTTAGCCGGATTGACCGTCACATACCGCACGGCCTCCCAGAGCGGGATCCCATGTTCACGGTGCAGGCAGAAAGCCGCCTGCAGCAGCGCCTGCGGATAATAGTCGGAAACCAGGACACTGGCCGCACCGGCACGGATTGCATCCAGAGCGGACAGATTCCCCGAGTGGGAGCCGCCAAGCAGTATATTCGGTGCTCCCAGCACGGTTTGAAATCCCATCTTAACGGCCGCCTCTGCTACTTCCAGCGTAATTGGGAACTCGCTGATCCTTACTCCCAGCTCCCGGTTGAGCTCCAGTTTGTTTACCGAATCATCGTCGTGGCTTGACACGGTGATCCCCCGCGCTGCTGCGGTCTCTGAGAGTCCTTTGAGCTGTGAAAATGTCACTGTCTTTTTTTGCATTTCCCGTTCTACCAGCTCCCCAAATTCTTCCTCCGTCAGATTTCTGCCCTCGTCTGGCTGATGCTTCCGGTAAACATCCAGATTTTTATACTGCCCCTGCCCCGGAGAATGATCCATAAACGAAAGCAAATCTACAAGACCGCTTTCCAGCATGGCTGCCACGTCCTCATAGCAGTCCAGATTGTCAATCTCGTAACGCAGATGATATCTGTGCCGGATCAGTCTTTTTTTGTGCCGGTACTCTCCGATCAGACCGGCCAGCTTCTTTACCTGGGAGGACTGGCGGATCTCTTTGACATCCCAGGAACCGTCCCGGAACATGGATATGGAGTGGAACATGGTCGTAATACCGCAGGCGGCCAGTACCCGCTCCGCCTCCTCCAGTGCCATCTCAAAATCCATTACCGCGGTACTGCGCGGCTGTATATATGTTTCGATCATATCGGAATGAATGTCTACAATTCCAGGCATGATATAACAGCCCCGGGCGTCAAAGATTTCGCAGGAATCGGCCTTATCCGCCGTTCCGGTCTGCTGTATCCCTGTAATCCTCCCATTTTCCATGATGACATCGTGTGCTGTCAGCACCTGTTCTTTCAGAATAATCGTTCCGTTTTTTATTATTTTCTGCATAATTTTTTCCTCACATTTTTATTCGGTCCTGTCAGAGTTCGTTAGATAATTCATGTGCCCGGCTGTCTGTTCTACTTATAAGGACGTCCACCGATCCTATGGATTACAAAACGTACACTACAGCAGAGAATGCACCAGCTGCTGGGTATAGGGCTGCTGCGGATCGTCCAGAATCTGATCTGTCAGCCCCTGTTCGATGATTTTCCCGTCCAGCATGACGATGGTTCTGTCTGCCAGCATGCGTATGACCGCCAGATCATGGGAAACCAGCATGATAGAGATGTGGAATTCCTGCCGGATTCTGCGGATCAGTTCCAGTACTTTTGCCTGTACGGACAGATCCAGCCCCGTGGTAACCTCATCCAATAGAAGGATTGCCGGGTTGTTCGCCAGTGCCTTGGATATCTGCACTCTCTGCTGCATGCCTCCGCTGAAATTCTTCGGCGGTTCTTTCTTTCTGGACTGCAGGATCTCCACCGCATCCAGCAGTTCCTCAACGCGGCGGTTCATCCCTTCAAAATTCCGCTGGCCGGCGGCAATCAGTTTCTCCGCGATATTGCCGGCGCTGGAGTAGTCCATTCGAAGGCCCAGCAGGGGATTCTGGTAGACCATTCCCATGATGTGGTTCTTCATATATTTTTTCTTCTGCAGGCTCTGCTCAAAAATATTGACCTCTCCGTTTTCAAAATCCCGGAGATATCCTTCCCCCTCCGTAATTCCAAAGTCGAAATACAGGCTTTTCATGAGTGTGGATTTTCCGGAGCCCGACTCGCCTACGATACCCAGAATCTCCCCCTCATACAGGGTTACATTGACATCACTGCACGCCCAGACCGTTTTACAATGGGGACAGGTGTTCTTAACTAATGTTCCCCCGTTTCTGCAGTAATCACAGGTCTTCCCATAGCGCACGGTCAGATTTTGAATATCCAGTACAGGTTTTTCCATTATGCTCCACGCTCCCTTCTTCCACGGCAGAATCCGGTATCACTGCACTCGTATACCTTTTCCCCGGTGCTCTCATCGATCATTTCATCCAGATATACCCCCTGTGCCCCGCAAAGTCTGCATCGTTTTCCTTCAAAATCTTCTGTCTTAAACGGCACATCCTCAAAACACATGGATTCTACATCCGTGTGCGGGGGGATGGCGTAAATTTTCTTTTCCCGTCCTGCCCCGAACAGGTACAGCGTATCGCTGTTGTTCAGCTTCTGGTTGTCATAGCGCGGGATGGGGCTTGGGTTCATGACATAACGCCCCTCCACCATGACCGGGTATTCGGAACTGATGCTGATCTCTCCGTATTGGGTCAGGTCCTCGAAAAGAGAGAGCCACATGCCGCTGTACTCGGCCTCCGCGTGCATCTGTTTTGTCACAGACTCTTTTGGCTCTACAATGCGCAGAGGTTCCGGCGTGGGAACCTGGAGGACAAGGATCTGGTCATTTCTCATCGGAATCTCCGGTATTCTGTGGCGACTCTGAATGATAGTGGCCGCTTCCGAATCGGTGGTGAGTTCCACGCCTGTACATTCCTCCACCAGTTTCTTTATATTTACCGCGTTGACGCTGTCATCGCTGCCCTGATCGATTACTTTGAGTACATCTTCTTTTCCGATAATGGACAGGGTGATCTGGATACCGCCTGTTCCCCAGCCTCTGCCGATGGGCAGCTCTCTGGAACCAAAGGGGACCTGGTAACCGGGGATGGCCACTGCCTTCAATATGCTCCTTCTGATTTCCCTTTTAGACCCTTCATCCAGAAAGGCAAAATTATAGTGTTTTGCATCGATCATTTACTCATCCTCCTTCTCTCTGACTCTGTCCAGCTTGGACTGGAATGTTACATAATGCGGCAGCTTCAGATGGGAAATAAATCCGCTCATTTCCAGGCAGTCACCGTGGGTCAGTACGAATTCCTCGTCCTGGGAAGGGGTGCTGCCCTCTGTTTCCAGACCTGCATCCGCAATGGACATGGCAATGGCCTTGTTTTCATTTCTGCCGAATATCAGTCCATATCCGCCGGAGAGCGTCATTTTGTCGAACTCCTCATCCGTCTCTGTGTGGGAAGGCACCAGTGCTTCCACTTCTGTCACGAGAATTTCTCCAATGCAGATTTCTTCTTCCTCATCCAGTGGGTAGGGGATGCACACCTCTGCGTATCCGCTTCGCAGTTCGGATACCGTCGGGTGTACCGCACCGTATCCCCGCATGGAACTGTATGCCACCCCACCCAGAAACCCTGCATCGCTTCTTGCAAAAGTCTGCAGCCTTGCACTGCGCGGCGCCGGAAATGTCAGCAGGCTGCTGGTCACATCGAAGGGCGGGGTATTATCTTCCGCTACATCCTCCAGCAGGTTCTCCTCTTTTAAAAGGTCTGTCACGCGGCTGCAGTGAATATCGGAGCCGTCGGCTTTCTCTGCTTCTTCATTTGGTTCCTGTGCCTTCTGGGTGTCGTTGCTTTCCATCAGGGAAAAATCCAGCAGACGATGTGAATAGTCATATGTAGGTCCGAGTATCTGCCCGCCAGGGATATCTTTAAAGGCAGCGGAAATTCTCCGCAGAATCCTCATTTTCCCGGTATCGACCGGCAGTGAATAATAGTTTCTCGGCAGAGTGGAACGGTAGGCACGCAGTAAAAAGACCGCCTCCTCCACGCTGCCCTCGCATTGCTTCAGTGCCAGCGCCGCATAGTCTTCGGAGTAGAATCCTGCCTCGCTCATAATTTTATCTACAAGGAGTCCCATATTTTCCTTTATACATGACACGCTGATATCTTCTTTACTTTGTCTGAATATTTCCAGCAGTTTCAGAGACTGTTCGATTGCCTCTTTCCCGCCTGTAACAGCTACATAAGCCATTGATTTACCTCCTCTTATTCTCTAATTATTCTTTAAATCAGGCTGCACAGCCTAGGGATTCCCATTATATTTCCTGCCAGATCTGCAAAGACCAGATCCACACCCAGAGGATACTCAATCTGCAGGCTCTGGCGCAGGGCGATCACTTTTTTTATATAGGGATATACACTGACGGTGAGGCTGTCTTTGATGCCGGGGCCTTTCAGTGTCATCGTTTCGTTCCCCGTCAGCTGTGTGCACTGCAGAAAAACCGTGGCTGACTGCTGGGGATCGGCATACGTTCCATGCTTTACATTCTTCAGGATCTGCTCCATGGAGCCGTAATTCATCTCAGAGGAAAGGAAGATATAATCCGCCTCGTCCAGATCCGCCTCATGACACAGCGTCAGGCTGTGCAGATCAGCGGAAAGATTCGGATTCTTTTCCACATACATTTTTTCCTCATTATCCAGCAGCGTGCATCCCAGTGCCGTCAAAGCCTGGTGGTTTCCCGCAAATTTTCCGGCCTGATGTGCTATGTTCCCAGTCGTCCCCGGATTCGCCAGGGCGTGGAGCAGTTTTCTGAATACGTTCTGTCCGTCAAACACAAAATCAAATTCATATGCAAGCTTTAATTCTTTTACCATTCTCTATTCTCCCATTACATTGAAATTTACTTTTGATTTTCTAAGAGCCCCGTTTAATTCCGCCCGCTCAGCAGCCTGCTGTCTGCCCAGTCTCTGGATCTGCTCCAGGACCTGCTGCTGTTCTTCCTGTCTGTCCGGAAGATTTAAAAAGCCATCAATAACAGCGGCCGCCGTGACCTTATCAAAATCATCACCTGCAAGCACTGCTGCTCCTTTCACGCCATCCACCAGCACCATGCATTCTGACGCCAGCACTTCCCCAAGATAAAACAGGGACTTTTTAACAGACTCTCTGGCCTTCACCATCACAAGCGTTTTCTGCGGCGGCTTCATCATCTGAATTTCACAGTTTACTTTAATCGCAGCGGCAATCTCCACAGCCTCCGTTTGGGAAGCTGCTGCCAGAATTGCAGTTATATCCCGTTTCGTCATAATATTTCCTCCTGAATTGAGTTTGCATAAATTTTTATTATTTACTTCTCTGAGCATCTTATGGGAGGAATGTAAAGTTGCCAACTGAGTTGTGTAAACTCTTCGTAAAGTTGTCTGATTATTGTTGTGGGTGTGGAAATGTATTGCTATAATCGAGGGGAAAACAGACGGAAGTTCATGGGGGTCAGACCCCTTTGGCAAAGGGGTCTGACCCCCATGAACTCCATTGTCAGAATACAATAGGAGATGTATACGTATGAAGAAAAATTGGACATGGGAATCCATCGTGGATGTTCTTATTCAGGAATTTCAGGAAAATATGTACAAGAAGGGCGACAAGATGCCCAGTGAAAATAAGATGGCCGTCCGCTTCGGCGTGACCCGCACCGAGATCCGAAAGGCTTATGAACGGCTGAAGGAGCTCGGCTATGTCTATGCCATGCAGGGCTACGGCAGTTTCTTTTCCGGCAGACGTGATAAGATCAGGCTTTCTATGGCCGACAGAAGCTTCTCCAGCAAGATGGCCGCGCTGAATCTCTCTTATGAGACTCAGAATATGGGGTGCCAGATGCTGCGGGGGGATTCACTGATTCATACAATGCTGGGCGTGGAGTTCGAGGAGCCGATCTATAAAATCACACGTCTGCGTATTCTGGACGGGGAACCTGCTGCCATACATATCAGCTATATGGCGGAAGATCTATTTCCCTGCATCCAGGAGGACGGCGCTTCAGTCACTTCAGTCTATGACTATATCCATAATTGCGGCTATTCCAATCTGCATACGGAGAATCGGCAGCTCACGGTATCTTCGCTCAGCAAAAAGGAGCGTGCCCTCCTGCAGATTAAAGGGTACGCTCCCAGTCTTGTTCTGACCTGCCGCTGTATTACACTCCCCGCCGGAACTGTTGTGGAGGTGGCGAGGACAATATACCGCAGCGATAAATTTATATTTGAAATCTGATATTAAGTGCCAGTGTACTGTACCATTGAGCTTTAGTCTAAAATGCATAATTATCCGATATTTTCTATAGCACGGCCTTAGTCGCCACCACATTCACACCGGTACCCGCTGCGTTCTCCAGAATCACGTCACCAATATGAACAGGGGCCATCAATTCCACATCTTTCAGCTGCTTTACACACTCAAATATCTTTCCCTTTGGAATATCGGTCTCCGTCTTCACAGAGACCATTTTTTCACGCCCCTCCCTGACCCTGACCGTTGTTGTAACAATTCTGGTCGGATTGGTGACTTCCTTTCTGGCATAACTTTCCCCGCGGGGACAGGTATTACCGGTCACAGACAGAACTTCATTCCCCTCTGTCTCCACTGTCAGGGGGCATCCCATAGGACAATTGATACAAATCAGCTCCTTTTTCTCCATTTTCATGCCTCCTCTATCTGAATTCTAACGGTTTCATAATCCCTGCATCCTATCAGCCGGGACTTCTCCAGCTTAATCTCTTCCATCTCTCCCGGGGCCATAACAGGACGTTTCTTATGGATAATCCTCTCCTCCCCAATATATACGCTGACATAGCACTTTTTGTAAACGCTGCCCACACGAAACCGGATCGTCAGCTGATCTACCATGTTTTCCGGCCGTATAAATGAGGGAACCGTATAGCGGACCCCTCCCGTTGGCTGTATGGAAATCACTTTTCCATATCCGCTGCTCTTTTCTGTGCACTTTTCCACATAATCCTTAACATAATGTGCAGCATTTTTCCCGGCCATCGCCGCTTCCTCGGACACAAAATCCACCAGGTCATGGACATGCAGGACATTCCCGCAGGCAAACACCCCGTCCACACTGGTCTCCAGACTTTCATTTACTACAGGCCCGGACGTAACTGAATTCAATTCTACGCCCATCTGTCCTGATAACTCATTCTCCGGAATCAGCCCCACAGACAGAAGGAGTGTATCGCATTCATAATCTTCCTCTGTTCCGGGAATCGGTTTTCCTCTCTCATCTACTGCCGCAAGAGTAATCCCTTCCACCCGCTCTTTTCCCTTAATATCCGTCACCGTGTGACTCAGCTTCAGAGGTATACCGTAATCGTCCAGGCACTGTACAATATTCCTCTTTAACCCGCCGGAATAAGGCATCAGTTCCGCCACCACTTTTACCTCTGCCCCCTCCAGTGTCATTCTTCTCGCCATAATCAGCCCGATATCCCCGGAGCCCAGTATGACAACCTTCCTGCCAGGCATATAGCCCTCCATATTGACCAGCCGCTGCGCCGTCCCCGCAGAGTAAATCCCTGCCGGCCGGTATCCCGGTATATTCAAAGCACCTCTGGACCTCTCCCTGCATCCCATGGCAAGCACAATGGCTCCCGCCTGGATCTGATACATGCCCCGTTCCCGATTCATGGCCGTAATCAGTTTTTCTCTGCTGATGTCCATAACCATAGTATTCAATCTGTACTCAATTCCTAATTCCAGAACCTGAGCCTCGAAGCGCGCCGCATATTCCGGTCCGGTCAGTTCTTCCTGAAACGTATGCAGCCCAAATCCATTATGGATACACTGGTTTAGAATTCCTCCCAGTTCCCGGTCCCTCTCCAGGATCAGGATGCTCTTTGTACCGGCTTTTCTCGCCGCTACCGCCGCCGCCAGTCCTGCGGGGCCTCCGCCTATAATCACGATATCATATTTCTCCATCTTTATATCCTCCCGCTGTCCGCGAACTTCCTGTAAATGATCTCTGATCTCTCTTTTTTCTGGGAATCTGTCTACAGTACATCTTTATTGGTCCCCACAATCAGTCCGGATCCGCCGCCTGCCTTTGTGATCTCCTCCATAGACACCCCCAGTTCCCTGGCCAGAATCTCCATCGTCCTTGGAGAACAGAACCCCGCCTGGCACCGTCCCATTCCGGCTCTCGTCCTGCGCTTCACCCCATCCAGAGAGCGTGCGCCCAGCGGACGGTGTATGGCATCCAGGATTTCCCCTTCGGAAATCATTTCGCACCGGCAGATAATATGTCCATAAGCAGGTTGTTCCTGAATCAATCTGTTCCTTTCTTCCATTGAAAATAACTCGGGATTCAAAATCCCTTTTCTTTGCCCCTGAAAATCTGGTTTTTGCTGCAGCCGCATCTTTTCCCGCAGTATCTCAGCTATCCGGAGTCCCACCGCCGGTGCACTCGTAAGTCCCGGTGATTCTATTCCCGCACAGTCGATAAATCCCGGAGCGTCCTCAGCCTCCTCTATGATAAAGTCATGTCCGTCCTCATGGGCACGCAGCCCCGCAAAACTGGTGATCACCTTTTTCAGAGGCAGATTCCTGACATTCTGCCCCGCCTTCTCAGAAATCGCTGCAAGTCCGTCTCCTGTCGTATTGGTTCCCTCTTTATTTTCAATATCCGCAGCCGTCGGTCCTACCAGCAGGTTTCCGTGCACAGTGGGGGTGACAAGCACACCTTTCCCCAATTTCCCCGGAAGGGCAAATATCGTCCTGGATACGTGGTCTCCCGCCCCTTTGTCCAGCAGGAAATACTCTCCCTTTCTCGGAGTAATATGAAGTTTTCTGCTGCTGACCATATTATGGAAAACATCCGCATAGACCCCCGCAGCATTTACCACATATCTCGCCCTGTAATCCCCGGAATCCGTTTTCAGAAGAAAACCGCGGTTCACTTTCTCAATGGACTCAACCTCGGTATCAAAATGAAATTCCACGCCGTTTTCACAGGCATTTTCAGCCAATGCGATATTCAGCCCGAAGGGACATACAATTCCTGCTGTGGGTGCATACAGAGCCGCTTCCACCTGTTCCGTCAGATTGGGTTCCAGAGCAAGCGCCTGCTCCGGATTCAGAATCTCGAGGCCTTCCACGCCATTTTCCTCCCCCTGCTCTTTCAATCTCATCAGAACAGGAAGCTCCTCTTTACTCCTGCATACGACCAGAGACCCTTTCCTCTGAAACGGGAACTCCAGCTCCTTAGACAACTGCCCCATCATCCGGTTTCCCTGCACATTCAGCTTTGCCATCAGGGAACCCGGGGCCGCATCATATCCGGCATGGACAATCCCGCTGTTTGCCTTCGATGTTCCGCAACATACGTCCTCTGATTTTTCCAGGACGCATACCTTTACGTTGTATCTGGACAGCTCTCTCGCCGCCGCTGAGCCGGAAACACCGGCACCGATAATTATTACATCATACATATTTTATTCCTCCCAAAATTAAGAAAAAAGTCCGCCGGGAAACCTGCCTGATCAGGTATCTGTCTCTTACACCACAGTGTAAATCACACGAAGGTGCTTTATGATACAGAAAGTCCAGAAGGATTTCCCATAACACAAAAAACAGAGTCTGCAAATAAACATATCTGATGATATGTCATCTGCCAGGCTCTGTTCTCATCGGCACAAAATATTTATTTCTTTCTTATATTATACAACCGGTTTCAAAAAATTACAACCGGGATTTAAGAGAACCAGGGATTTAGCTTTTGACTTGTGTTACTGTTTACACCGTGCTGTACAGGTGATGCCGTTGTCGTATTGGGAAACACATATGATCTGACAAATCCGGCAAATGAAAAGCTCACATGCAGCTGAATAAAAACTGCACGGGAGTTTTTCGTTTACTTATTTGCGGATTTTCTTACGATGGCTTCCATCTCACCCCACTTCGCCTCCATATCTTCTATGAGCTTAAACTGTGTTCTCGCCCTGTCGAGATTATGGTTTTCACGGTGTATTCTGAAATAATGGTCACCCTCAAGGTAATCCGTAAGGAATCTTATTCCGCATTCATACGTCATGACCTTTGCCCCCATCGGCAGCAGGCGTATCTCTGTCTCTGTCAGGCTTCCCTTACACCCTTTGAGGAATCCTTCCACGTAGACCTCAAACAGTTCCAGGTCACAGGAGACTTTCGATAGATCTGTTTCGTCCTCGGCAGCCGTATTGGCCCCGAACCGTATGGAATCCCCGAAATCGTTCATGGCAAACCCCGGCATTACCGTATCCAGATCAATCACACAGATTCCTATTCTTGTTGCATTATCAATCATAATATTATTCAGCTTCGTGTCATTGTGAGTCACGCGCAGAGACAATTCCTTTCTCTCCAGCATATCACCGAAAATATCTGCATTTTCTTCTCTTTTCATCACGAAATTAATTTCATCCTGAACAAGGGCCGCTCTTCCCAGCCTGTCTTCTTCCACAGCCCTCAAAAAGTCATTGAAACGCTTTCTCGTATCATGGAACTGCGGAATCGTCTCATGAAGTGTCTCAGCCGGGTAGCCGGCAAGGAGATGCTGGAAATTACCAAACGCAAGGGCACTCTGATAGAAATCTTCCTTTGTCTCCACCTGCTCATAGCAGGTCGCATCCTCTATGAACAGGTAGGCTCTCCAATATGCCCCTCTGGAATCCACATAATAATCTTCCCCATCCTCCGCAGGAACAACGTTCAGCGTCTCTCGTTCCGGATCTCCGCCATTTTCGATGATTTTCCCTCGAAGGTAGGATGTAACCCCGATGATATTCTCCATCAGCTCCTTCGGCCGTTTAAATACTTCACGGTTCATTTCCTGAAGGATAAGCCTTTTATCCTGCCGACCAGGAATTTCATATGTCAGAAGGAATGTATTGTTGATATGTCCGTTCCCGTATGGTGTCATTGATTTCAGCGTTCCGATATGCCGGTATGCGTTCAATACCTCTTCAAGTTCTGTTTTTGTAATATTTGTCATAGTGTCTCCTTAGCCTGTTACTTATATTTCTTATTATAGCCGTACAGAAGTGCCAGAATTCCCACAAGTCCGACAAGCTGGAGCAGGAGGTTTTTAATCCCGACCGTCTTCTGTCCTATGATTACCAAAACAATGCAGATACAAAATACCAGAATGCACAGTATCATTTCTACCCATTTATTCATAAACAATACCACCTATCCTTTCAAACCGCCAAGGCTCATGCCCTGTGTCAGCTTCTTCTGTACAAGGATATACAGGATCAGTGTTGGCAGCATGACAATGATCAGCCCGGCATAGAGCCGCCCGTAATTAGCCGCTGACTTCTGCGCCTGCATCAGCTGCATCAGTCCGACCGGCAGTGTTTTCAGTTCCTTTTCCGTCAGAAGTGTCATGGAAATGATATATTCATTCCAGAATGACAGGAAGTTAAACAGTATGATTGTGATGATACTAGGCCTTGCCATCGGCATCATGATTTTCACCATTGTATAGAAATATCCACTCCCGTCTACAAATGCCGCCTCCTCATAGTCCTTCGGAATGGAAACAAAGAACCCGGACAGAAGGTAGATTGTAAAAGGCAGTGCCGTCGCCGCATAGATCAGCGCGACCATAAACCTGTTGTTGATCAGTAATCCGGAACCGAACAGCTGCTTCAGCATCTTATCCCCGTCTACCAGCATCAGGAAGATCGGAACAACAATGTAGTTCACATTGATAAACAGACCACCCATGAACATCACATTCAGGAACTTGCTGCCCCTGAACTTATAGCGTGCCAGCACATATGCAGAAGGCAGCGCCACAACCAGCAGAAGAAGCAGTGCAAGAACTGTTACAATAATCGAATTCAGGAAGTAATCTCCCATCTTCGCTTTTGAAAAGGCATCCACAAAGTTCTGGAAATAAAAGCCCTTCGGCAGTGTCCACGGGTTGCCGTAGAACTCAGAGTTTTCCTTGATTGATGCCAGGAATACCCAGCCTACCGGAACGATGATGCTGACTGCCAAAACAATCAGCAGGATGTAAACAACGATTCTGGAGGCTTTACATTTACTTTTTTTCATTATCCGCACCTCCTAAAATTCAAGCGGTTCCCGCTTCGTAGCAAAGTTGACTACTGCGGACAGACCGAATGAGAACAAGAATACTACAACGCCGATTGCCATACCATATCCATAAGAGGAGTTGGTGTATGCCTGACCGTACATATAGCTTAAGAATACTTCAGTTGAGCCATCCGGACCGCCGTTTGTAAGAGCTTTTACAAACAGGAAGCTTAAGTTAATGGAACTGATGATAAAGAATGTAAGCGTTGTACGGATATTTGTCCAGATCAGAGGAAGTGTGATGCTGAAAAACTGTTTCACCTTTCCTGCCCCTTCCAGGTCCGCCGATTCATAAAGACTCTCAGGAACGCTGGTCATACTTGCCATATACATAACCATGTAATAACCGATTGCCTGCCACACCATTGCAATCACCAGACTGTAGATGACAATACTCTGGTCACCGAGCCAAAGGATCGGCACGGCGTCTTTCCCCCGGAAGATCCCAAGGATGCTGTTTAAAAGGCCATTGGTCGGATCGTAAATAGCAGAGAATATAGCAGAAATTACTACTACTGATAAAATATTCGGAATGTAGAAAATAACCCTGAAAAAATTCTGACCCTTCAGATTTTCGCGTGATAGGATCGCCGCAAATACGAGTGCAAAGAAAAGTGTAATGATTGTAACGAGTACAATCAGAAGGATCGAGTTCTGGAAGGACCTGAAAAACTTCTGATCCTCAAATAAAATTTTAAAATTATTAAAACCGACAAACTTCTTGTTATTCGAGAAGCCGCCCCATTTATAGAGTGACATCTTAAATACATTGATGGTCGGTATCACCATGAAAATAACAAATAAAATCACGGATGGCAATACACAGGCTGCAATAAATCCGCTTCTGCCCTTTTTGTGCCGCATATATATTCCTCCTGTCCCCGTGTGTGACTGTTCAAATCACATTTTGATAAAGCGCAGGGAACACGCCCGGAATACTTCCTTCTTTGTCCCCTGCCGCTTATATATCTCTCATTGCTTCCTGATTATTTAGTCATAGCATCTCTTAATTTGTCGCTTGTAGCCTCAACATCTGCCTGCCAGTCTTTAACAGTCTTGTCGCCGCTCATAACACTGTTAACTGCCTTGAACAGAGAATCTGCCATTGAAACGCCCTCTACAGGCTCTGTTGCTGCAAATCCGCCCATAACTGCAACTGCAGCGTCATTGTCATAAATGTGGTAGTATAACTGGCTGTCTGCATCCAGTTTATCTGCCATGCCGTTGATTGGCTGTACAGCGCCTGATTTTGCAAAGATGTCAGCTGCTTTGTCAGAATACATAAATGCTATAAATTCTTTTGCAAGATCCTGGTTCTCAGCTTCTGCCGGAATCCACATCTGTTCGAAGAATGTGAAGGATGATGGTTTGGCGTCTTTTGCTACTGCCGGAACTGCTGTGAAGCCCCATTCGAATCCGTCCGCCTTCGGAGCGTCTGCCATTTCTCCCGGAAGCCATGTCCCGTTCGGGCAGAAGATTGCTTTGTTATCAAGAATCAGCTGCTGGTTCTTTGTAAAGTTATCATCGTTTGCGTTGGCAACTGTTGTCGGCTCTGTGTAATCCGCAAGCTTTCCAACCAGGTCAAATACTGCTGTTGCTTTCGGAGACTCCCAGATACCGTCTTTGTATGTCATTGCTTCGTTATAGAAGTCAGCTCCGCCTGATGATTCCAGAAGTGCATATGTGAATGCATCAAAATATCCAGGTGTCGGATATGTAAATAAGGAGATTCCCTCAGCTTTCGCTTTATCGCCTAATTCCCACATCTCATCCCATGTCTTCGGAACTTCCCAGCCTTTTTCTTTCAGCAGTCCTGCATTGTAGAACAGGCCACATGGGCTGTAGAACATTGGTGCATAATATGTCACGCCGTCAGCATAAGGCATCGTTCCTAATGTATCAAGGAATCCCGGAAGTATCTTATCCTTTACAGTAACATCTTCACCCGGAACTGTCATATCCAGAACATCTGTCAGTTCAAGAAGACCTTTTTCCTTCGTCAGAGTCTCTGTAAGTGCCGCTTCACGCCCTGTTGCACAGTGTACAACATCCGGATAGTCACCTGCTTTCATGCTTGGGCTGATGACATCCTCGATTTTCTTGTCGACTGTCAGTTCCACCTTTACGCCTTTGTGTGTCTCTTCGAATGCCTTTGCAACCTCATCCCACATCTCAGCACCGTAACCGCCTTCAAATGCAGCCACCTTCAATACCTGCCCATCCCCTGAGCCGGAATCTTTGGCGTCACCGGAATCAGAGCCTTTGTCTTTGTTTCCGCATCCGACTGCCAGTGTACCGATCATTGTTGCACACAATAAAACGCTCACCAGTTTTCTTTTCATACTTCTTACCTCCCTGTTATTAATAAAGTTTACTCTGCCGGGAATCCACACCGGCAGATATATTTTAAGAACGGTACAGCTGTTCTTAAATTTCATACCAAATGATCTCGTTTGCTTCCAGGTGGAGCGGGAAGCTGCCTCCGTCACCCTTATACACGATCGTATCCTGTTCTTCATATGTATTATTAACGACACAGTACTTGCCATTAGCCACATATGCGTGAACTTCTACATTATAATTGCTGCTGAACCATCTTTCCAGATTATCTTCATCTGATGCAGACCAGATCACGGCCCTGTAAAGAAGCCTGCTGTTCTCGAAGCTGTACGGTAGTCCGCTGATATAGACACTTCTCCCCCTGCCGAATGTGTTGACGGCCAGCTGCACTTCTTTCTCTCTCTGGCAGAGAATCGTTGTTCCGTCTAGGGCATAAATACTATTCTGGCCCTCGCCGAAATCAATCTCATCGTTACAGTCCGCGGTAATGAAATGTGCATGTTCTTCCCAGTTATACTTATCCCTGTTCAGTGTCATGCCGTTTTCTTTTTCCACTCCCATCACACCTGCCAGCTGAAAGAACCTGCCCTGCCACTGGTGTGCCGTCGGTTCCCCAACGCCGATGAATCCGCCGCCTTCGTATATGAAGTGCTTCACTGCTGTCACAATCTTCTCGTCAATCCAGTTTTCTCCACCAGTGTAAGCGGTATCGGCATCCCCGATATTTAGGATTACATCAATGTCTTTTAAGATATCGGGATTCTCCCTGATGTCGTCAAAACTGATAAACTTCACATCAAACGGCGCACCGCTCAGAGCCTCGATGATACCTGCATAGGAATAATTCTGTTTATGGTAGATCGCATGATGCACCATGTGGTTGCCCCATGCACGCATCCGACCCCAGCAGTTCAGTACGGCCACACGTTTTACGCAGTAAGGTGTGGTGCCTGTGATGTTATCATATAATACCCGGAATTCATTGCATACTGTTTCTACATAATCAATAAACTCCGGAAACTCCAGTGCAAGCTTCAGATAACCGCCGTAACCGATCCTGTCAATGGGGCTTCTCAAAATTGCCCGCCTTGCAGTCACCCAGTTATATTTTGCTTCCTTTACCGGATCGCCGCCTTCGTGGAACACATCCGGGAAAAAGTAAGGCAGGAAACGCCCTTCTGTATAATTGACACCTTTGATATCACTAATCAGCCGGAGTGTGGAGCCATTCCCCACGCTTCCCACAACCGCATCCAGCCCGATTGACCGGAACTCATCCATAAACGGTTCCATGCCAATCCAGTGGTCGCCCAGAAACATCATGGCCTCTTTGCCGTACTCGTGGGTGATATCTACCATTTCCTTTGCAAGCTTTGCTACTTCTCTTCTCTGGAACTTCTGGAAATCCTGAAATTCCCTGGAAGGTATCCTATATGTATTATTCATGTATCCCTGGTCGATAATGAACTCCGGACGGAACCTGTATCCCATCTCCTGTTCAAACTGTTCCAAAATATATGGACTGACTGAGGCGGAATACCCGTACCAGTCCACGTATTTTTCTCTTGCCAGTTCATCGAAAATCAATGTAAACTGATGGAAAAAGGTCGTGTACCGGATGACATCAACATGCGGGCTGCTCTCCAGGAAGCGGCGCAGGCGCTGCATCGAATATGCCTTTGTCTTCGGCTGCCTGACATCGAAGGTGATCTGTTTCTCTACATCCTTCCATCCGTTCGTCACTGCATTGTACATATGTACCGGATCCCACATGATGTAAGCCAGAAAGCTCACAGTATAATCATGGTACAGCCAGGCGGGGCTGATCACCACGTCACCGGATTCCTCATCATAATTCCAGATACCATACGGGATGACTTCCCCTGTCGTGCGGTCAATCACTTCCCACCAGCGGCTGATGTCATCACGTGTGTTTACCGCAAGCATGTCCGGATAGAGATGGCTCATCAGGTGGATACGCAGTGTCTTTTCAGAAGCATAATGGAAATCTGTCATAATATACATCTGCTGCACTTCGTCCATGTTTGCCTTTGCCCATTCGTTGTCTTTTCTCGTTGTATAATATGTAGAATATACCTTTGCATTCACATTGCGTAATTCTTCTGGAAAATCCGTACCGTCGCAGTCCCTTATTGCATCTGCGCCCCATCGCTTCAGAATCTCTTTAGTCTCATTCACCACGTCAATATCTGTCGGGATTGTCACCCGTCCAAAAGATAAATTGCTTTCCATATTTTGTCTCCTTTTGCTATTCGAGACTGTGCATGTGTGCTTTTAAGAGTTTCACTTTATACAAATTACATTTATTATCTTATTGGTTTTTATAGCATTTGCACAATTCTTTAATTCAAGTATATGGATTAAAGCGGCTTTAATCAACTTACTTATTGCTCTAAAAGTTATATATCTTGTCTTTATTTCTATGGGATGGTATGATGATATCAGGAACCGCATGTCATGTTCAGCATGACACGCACCTGGCAACAGGTATGCTAAGGCTTACCTTGATTCAGAGAGGAGTGTTCTTTATGGCACATATTCAATATTCGATTACGGATCTTTACAGTCAGGAGCCGCTTGAAAGGCTTCTGTATATCTCTTCGGCCACTTATGGGAATGACTGGATCAGTATGTTTCATTCCCATAGTTTTGCAGAACTTTTCTATGTTCTGGACGGACAGGGGCATTTCTGCACAGAATCAGAAGAAGTCCCCATTGAAAGGGACTCCCTGATTCTGATTAATCCTAATATCCGGCACACGGAAAAGTCCTCCGTTACACATCCGCTGACTTATATCGTGCTTGGCATAGATAATCTCCATTTTCAATTTTCAGGTACTGAATACGGTGCATACCGTGTCCATGATTTTTATAAACACAGGGATGCCTGCCTTCCGATTATGCAGATGATGCTGGACGAGGCCAGAGGGCGGCGCACATCCTCGGAGCTTATCTGCCATCATTTTCTGAGCATACTGCTCTTAAAGATTCTGCGCATAAGCGGGGACCAGTTCACGCCGTATTCGTCCAAGAACATCCCGGGGGAATGTGAGACGCTCAAGTACTATATTGACACACATTATCAGGAAAATATAACGCTGGATAAGTTAGCCGAAGTATCCCACCTGAATAAATTCTACCTGTCACACCTTTTTAACCACGCATTTGGGATTTCTCCCATCACCTATCTGCTGGAACGCCGGATCCTGCACAGCAAGGAACTGTTAAAGTCAACAGATTTCAGTATCACGCAGATCGCACATACGACCGGGTTCTCTTCTGCCAATTACTTTTCACAGTCGTTTAAGCGCTACACAGGACTGCCCCCGGCATCATACCGCAAAAACCACCAGGATACATAAGAACAGGACTTCATCTGCCGGAACAAAACTGCCAGGCCTTCACCAGCGGACAGTAATGAAAATCCATCGCCACTACTTTAATCCTCCTTCGCCCAGCCATAAGAATACCGCACCGCCTTGTTCCATCCGCGGAGCATCTTCTCCCGCGCATCTGCCTCAATGTCCGGCTCAAACACCCTGTCAATTGCCCAGTTCTTCAGCACTTCCTCCTTGCTCTTCCAGTATCCCACAGCAATACCGGCCAGATAAGCCGCACCCATGGCCGTTGTCTCCACACACTGCGGACGTTTTACCGGGGCATTGCTAATATTCGCCTGTGTCTGCATGAGGAAATTATTTGCGCTGGCGCCTCCATCCACCTTCAATGCAGAAAGTCTGATCCCGGAATCCGCCTCCATGGCCTGAAGCACGTCGTTGACCTGATACGCCAGAGATTCCAATGTGGCGCGTATAATATGGTACTTATTCACGCCCCGGGTCAGCCCCACAATCGATCCTCTTGCATACTGGTCCCAGTGCGGAGCACCAAGCCCGGTAAATGCAGGAACCACGTAGCATCCGTTGGTATCCTCGACTTTCTGTGCCATATACTCTGAGATCTGAGACGAATCGATCAGCTGCATCTCATCCCGCAGCCACTGGATAGCAGCACCGGCTACAAAGATAGAACCTTCCAGTGCGTAATTGACTTTTCCGTCCAGTCCCCAGGCAATGGTAGTTACAAGCCCGTTCTCGGAAAAGACCGGTTTCTCCCCGGTATTCATAAGCAGGAAACAACCTGTCCCGTATGTATTCTTAGCCTCGCCTTCTCTGAAGCATGTCTGTCCGAACAGTGCCGCCTGCTGGTCCCCCGCCGCCCCTGCAATCGGAATCGGCGCCCCGAAAAATCCGGCATCCGCCTCTCCGTATACACAGCTGGACGGCTTCGCCTCCGGAAGCATACAGGCCGGTATCCCAAGTTCAGCCAGTATTTCCGTATCCCACCGCAGCGTATTGATATTAAACATCATGGTTCTGGAGGCATTGGAATAATCCGTCACATGAACCGCCCCTTTTGTCAGCTTCCAGATCAGCCATGTCTCGACGGTTCCGAATAAAAGCTCACCGCGCTCTGCGCGCTCCCTTGCCCCCTCCACGTTATCCAGAATCCATTTTACCTTAGTCCCGGAAAAATAAGCATCAATCACCAGTCCGGTCTTCTTCCTGAATTTATCTGTCAGCCCTTTTTCTTTCAGGCTGTCGCAGTACTCGGATGTCCGCCTGCACTGCCATACAATCGCATGATAGACGGGTTCTCCTGATTCTTTATCCCAGACGATCGTTGTTTCCCTCTGATTTGTAATTCCGATTGCCGCGATATCGGCGGCTGTAGCATTGATATTGCTCATCGCCTGATGTGCCACTTCAAGCTGGCTGGACCAGATTTCCTCCGCATTGTGCTCTACCCATCCCGGTTTCGGAAAATACTGGGTAAATTCTTTCTGTGCCATACTGCACATCTCACCCTTTTCATTGAAAAGAATACACCTGTTGCTGGTTGTCCCTGAATCCAGCGCCATCACATACTTTGCCATTGTAATAACCTCCTTTTATAATTCCCAGACACTCTGGTCTGTTGACGATACCGCCATAGCCCCCGCCTCAAGCGCCCCCATTACATCCTCTTTATCGGCTATCAGGCCGCCGGCAATCACCGGAATCCGGCTGCTTCGGCATATCCTGCTGATGACCTTGGGCATGACGCCCGGCATCACTTCTATAAAATCCGGCTTTCCGCCTCTCTGCCTGTCCAGAATCTCTATACTCTTTATGGCCATGGAATCGATGACGAAAAAACGTAGTACCGTATACATGGACAGTTCCTTTGCACGCTGGATCATCAGCGGTTTGGTTGACAGAATCCCATCGGCTGAGGTGCTGCTTTTTATATAATCTACCGCAGCCTCCTTTGCGCTCAGACCGGTAATCAGGTCAATGTGGACCAGTGCCGTCTTACCCGCATCTTTAATCCGCTTCACTATCCCCGGAATGGAACAGATATCCCCGAAAAGCACAAAAATAACCTTCATCTCCTCCATGGAACAGCACATTTCCAGCCCTTCCTCGTCCTTCACGGCTGCTATCACCGGATTTGCTTCTACCACCTCATAAAATTTCCGCATTCTGTCCGCTCCTTCCGGCCTAGGGTGTGTCTGAAAATTGCTTTCCGTCAGCTGTGCGTCCCACTTTGTGGTAGATTTGGCCCAAATGAGCGCGGCGTAGCGGGCTACGTTAAGTGAATTTGGGCCAAATCTACCGCGGAGTGGGGCGTGCAGATGATGGGAATGAATTTTCAGACACGCCCTGTCCTGGCTAAACATTATTCCTCGTCTTGATGACAATGTCAGTATATAAAAATTCTGACTCCGGCTCTCTGCCCTTCTGCAGAAGATCAGCCAGAATAAACAGGGAACGGTACCCCTGGGTATACCCGTCCTGATCAATCAGAAAATCCACAAGCCCGTCTTTCAGAAGCCCGATATTTCTGGGAGTCAGATCATATACAATCACAAACGGCCGCTTCCCGGGCGCCATCTTTTCAAACGCGCTGCGGATTCCCGCCTGGCCGCCTGACACGACGATAATCCCCTTTAGCTCCGGGAACATGGTCATTGCATTGATAACAAGCTTCTCTACCTCGGCGCTTTCATCAAAACTACTCTGTACACCGACCAGCTCAACCCCGGGATAAGAGGCCTTTAATTCCTCCACCACGCCATCCACACGCATGTTATTCACACTGTTTCCAAAATATCCGGTAATAACCAGCACTTTTCCACATCCGCCGGTCATCAGCCCCATAAGTCCGCCTGCAGTATATCCGCTTTTCTTATTGTCCAGCCCCACAAAGCAGCTTCGTTTTGTCCCGACAATATCTGAGTTAAAAGTCACAACCGGAATCTTTTTTTCATCAATCAGCCCGTTGATCTCATCCCGCACTTCATTGCATTCAACAGGCATGATTGCAATGCCGGAGACACCCCGTTCCACAAGCCTTTCCACAGCCCTCAGCTGTTCCAGCTCGTCTACGTTCCTGCAGTCTTCCAACAGCAGTTCTACACCTCTGTTCTTCAGTTCCCCGGCCGCATCCTCAATGCCCCGTTTCACCTGGATCATAAAAGACGCCTTCGAGAGCTGCATCACAACCCCGATCTTTATATTCTTCGGCCCCTTCTCCAGTTTTCTGCGTCTGGGTACATATCCCATCTCCTGTGCTATCTCCCGAACCCGATCCGCCACCTCCGGATTAATCCGGCCCCGGTTATTAATCGCCCTGTCAACGGTACCTCTGGACACCCCGGCCGCCTCCGCGATATCCTGAATTGTCACTGCCATATCCGTTCTCCTTTTTCATGATCTGTCACTTCTTATATTTTATCATACGATGTGCCTGCACGCAATAAAACGCGTGCGTTTTTGCACATTAAAAAGATAAATCTTTTTTTCTTTCGAGTGATTAGCCCAGCTTCAAAATGTTAATAAATAAATATAAGTAAATTTAATAGATAATCGCTGAAAAACAGCGGCTTCCCTCCTTTTCTAACCTATAAAAGTGTGATATGATGAAACAAATTCCATATGGCAAATTCTACAAGATACATTCGCAGGACGGGAAACCTGTTTAGCCGCTCTCTGCGGCCGATGTATCTTTTTTATTACTCAAAAAAAGAGTTGTTTCAAGAGTGAAGGAGGAACATGTATGGAAAGAACAATCGAAAATCTGAAAGAAATGATTCGTGCAGGAAGAGGAATTCTCCCCGCAGACACTGTAGTAAAGGGAGGTCTCCTCGTCAATGTCATGACCAGTGAGATTTATCCTGCTGATGTTGCAATTTACAAAGACATGATTGCCGCAGTCGGTAATGTGGAAGACTATACGGGACCTGAGACCGAAGTAATTGACGCTTCCGGAAGATATCTGGTACCCGGACTCATTGACGGGCATATCCACAGCGAGTGCAGCAAGCTCAGTATTACCAGTTTTGCCAAAGCCGTCGTTCCCTGCGGCACAACAAGCATGATTTCCGGGTTGGATGAATATATTTCCGTATCCGGGCTGGAAGGCCTGAAGGAAGTCCTCGCAGAAGTAAAGAAAAGTCCGCTCAAAGTTTTCTGGGGTGCACCGTACAAGACACCTTATACAATTCCCGAATCTACGGTAGCATTCAACTTCAATAAAGAGGTTCATGCAGAAGTGCAGCAGTGGCCGGAATGCTACGGCGTCTGGGAAACAGTGCGTGAATTCCTGCAGGAAGAAGATGAAGATACTCTGGGTGCAATCGAACAGGCATTTAAAAACCGCCTTCCGGTATTCGGATGTGCACCGATGGCAAGAGGGAACGACCTGAATGGCTATCTCTGCGGAGGAGTCCGTCTGGACCATGAAAGTTATGACCACGAAGAGGTTGTAGAGAAGATGCGCAAAGGAATGCATATGCTGATCCGCGAATCCTCTGTCACACATTTCCTCGCAGAAAATATCCGTGCAGTCACCGAAGTCAATCCTATGATGGCACGCCGGGTAAGCTTCTGTACAGATGACGTAACCGTAACGGATGTACTGGAAAAGGGCCACCTGGACCATGTTGTCCGCCTGGCAATTGCCGCAGGTGTAGAGCCGATGACCGCCATTCAGATGGGAACGATCAACAGTGCGGAAGCCTACCGCATAGACCACCTTGTAGGCTCCATCTCGCCCGGAAGAATCGCGGACATTCTGCTTGTAGATTCACCCGAAGAATTCCATGTGGAGGCCGTCATCTCCAACGGCTGCCTTGCAGCGCGTGACGGTAAGCTGGCTTATGAACTGAAGGCACCGGAAAGAAGCTCGGTCCTGAAAAGCGAATTAAAATGCGAAAAAACAACGAAAGCAGATTTCGAGTATAAGGTAGAGATTCCAAATGGTACTGCAGATGTACTGGCAATGGACGTACAGGGTCCTTTTGTTCGCAAGAGAAGAGACGTCACCCTGAAAGTAGAAAATGGTATCGTTCTTCCCGATCCTGATCAGGACGTTGCTCTTGTCTCCGTCCTCGAGAGATTTGGGCGAAACGGCAACCGTTCCCTCGCTTTCTGTTCCGGCTGGAATCTGAAAAAAGGTGCCATGGCCTCTTCTGCCGCACCGGACGATAATAACCTGATTGTAATGGGTGTCAATGCAGAAGACATGTCTCTCGCCGTCAACTATCTGATCGAACAGGGCGGCGGACAGGTCGTTGTTTCAAGTGGGGAAATTATAGAGTTCTTACCGCTGCCGGTGGGCGGAATCGCCAGTGATGAAGAACCGGAAGTTATTGCAGCACAGGAAAAACGTCTGAACAAAGCAGCACAGGGCCTCGGTTCCACATTGCCTGAACCGCTGATGTATATGTTCTTCCTCCCCATCACAGCAATTCCGGATTATGCAATCACGGATGTAGGACCTGTTGACTATACGAACCTGACTACATTTAATCCGATTTTAAATCTGAAGGAACAATAAGATTTTCAGTAAGGAGGAATATCTATGAGTAAAATGAGCAAAGATAGCCTGAAGGAACTGATTGAAGTAGCGGCAGGAAGAAAAACTGCGGATACCGTGATCAAAAACTGCAGGATTGTTGATGTCTACAACGGAGGCATTCTGGAAGGAGATATCGCACTGTGCCGGGGAATGATTGCCGGAATCGGAAGCTACGAAGGACGGGAAGAAATTGATGCAGAGGGAAAATATGCTGCCCCCGGATTCATCGACAGCCATATCCATATCGAATCCGCCTATGTCAGCCCCGAAGAGATCGGACGGCTCCTGGTTCCCCACGGCGCCACAACCATCATTGCAGACCCCCACGAAATTGTAAATGTATGCGGGATCCGGGGACTGGACTACATGCTGCAGGCCGCCGAGGGTACCGCGCTGGATATCAAATATATGCTCCCCTCCTGCGTCCCTGCCACTCCCTTTGAGCATGCAGGAGCCAATATAGACGCAGAGGCGATGAAAGGCCCGATTAAAAACGAAAGAATCCTGGGCCTGGGAGAATATATGAACTTTCCCGGTCTGATTAACGCATGTGAAAGTGACCTTGACAAAATCATGACAGCAAAGGAAAACGGCAAACTGATTGACGGCCACAGTCCCGGAGTCTCAGGCAGAGATCTGAATGCCTATGCCGCAGCCCTGGTTCACACAGATCACGAATGCTCTACCGTGGAAGAAATGCTGGACCGTATTTCCCGGGGCCTGTATGTCCTTTTGAGACAGGGCTCCGCCTGCCATGACCTGCGGCCGCTGCTCAGGGGTCTGACCCCTATGAACAGCCGGCGCTGCCTGCTCTGCTCGGACGACCGCCAGCCCAAGACGATTCTGGAGCTGGGACATCTGGACAATCATCTTACCATCTGCGTGGAAGAAGGCGTGGATGCAATTACAGCAATCCGCATGGCAAGCCTGAATGCGGCAGAATGCTTCCGCCTGTATGACAGAGGAGCCATCGCTCCGGGGCTGCGCGCGGACATCGTACTGCTCGATAATCTAAAAGACTTCTCCGTATCAAAAGTCTGGATAGAGGGAGCGCTTGTAGCAGAAAACGGAAAGTATCTGCTTCCGGTTGAAAAATGGGATATCTCATCGGTAAAAGGCAGCTTCCATGTAAAAGATTTTTCGAAAGAGAAACTGAAAATGCACCTGAAATCAGGGCATGTCAATGTGATTGACATCCTGCCCGGCGGTGTCGTAACCGCAAAAGGTGTTACGGACATTGAACTTGATACATCCGGTGATTTTGTAAGGAACCCGGACGCTGATATTGTGAAAATTGCCGTTATTGAACGCCATCAGGAGACCGGCAACGTTGCCACTGCGCTTCTGCGCGGCTATGGAATCAGAGAGGGCGCCGTAGCTTTATCCGTTGCCCATGACTCACATAATATCATCACTGTGGGCGTAACCGATGAGGAGATGGAATTTGCCGTACAGAAACTGATCCGGCAGAACGGCGGTATCGTACTTGTAAAAGACGGCCGTGTAGTAGAATCCATGCCGATGCCGCTTGGCGGACTGATGAGCGACCAGAGCGGAGAATGGGTCGATGAAAAGCTGACCCGCATCCACGATGCAGCATACAGAGAACTGGGGATCAGCGAGAATGTAGAACCGGTTATGACACTGTGTTTCATGTCGCTGGCGGTCATTCCGGAAGTGAAGCTTACAGATATGGGATTATTTGATGTAACAAAGTTCGATTTTATTACTGTGGAAGCAGAATAAAGAGCTGGAAAAACGGAGGTACTAAGGAGATGAGAGAAAAAAGGGCACTCGTGCCTTTATTCCAAAGAGGGGATATTGGGGGGATGGCTTATTCCATCACCAACAATATTGTAAACTATCTGATTGTAATTGCCACTTTATCCGGTGTTCTGGGCTGGCCTGACGAGATCGTATACGGAAGGGTCATTCCCGGAATGTCGATCGGTTTGATGCTCAGCGGATTATACTATGCATTCATGGCCTACAAGCTGTCCAAAAAGGAAATGCGTGCGGATGTAACCGCACTGCCCTCCGGGGTTTCTACACCGGCCATGTTCGTCATGCTCTACGGCGTAATCATGCCGCTGCACTACGCGCTGGAAGATCCCGAACTCGCCTGGTCTGCAGCCATTGCCGCCTGCTTCATCGGAGGCGCGGTCGAATTCTTCGGCGGCATTATAGGACCATGGATGAAAAGTAAAATCCCAAGAGCCGCACTGCTCGGAACGGTTGCCGGAATCGGCTTTATCTGGATGGCAACACAGGGCGTGTTCGACGTATTCAGCGACCCGATCATCGGTATGCCGATCCTGATCGTTGCCATGATCGGTGTCTTCGGCGGCTATCTGTTTCCAGGAAAAATCCCGCCGCTTGTGGTTGCAATCGTAGGGGGCATCATCTATGCTTTCTGTCTGGGACGTACCAGCATTGATTTCAGTGGAATCGGCTTTTATTTTCCAAATCCGGTAAACGGTATCCAGCACCTGCTAAGCGGTTTTGCCGTAGTAGCGCCTTACCTGACGATTGTCATTCCGATAGAAATCTATAACTTTATCGAAACAATGGACAATGTAGAAGCTGCCAATGCAGCAGGCGACAATTACAATGTGCGTGAAGCACAGTTCGCCGATGGTGTCTGTACCATGATCTCCGCCATCTTCGGAGGTGTTGTACCGAATACTGTATGGCTTGGACACGCAGGTCTGAAAAAAGCAAAAGCCGGGATCGGCTACTCCATCGTCTCCGGTCTGGTACTCGGCCTCGCCGGACTCCTGGGTCTCTTCACTTTCCTGAGCAACCTGGTTCCACCTGCCGTATGCGCCGTCACCTATCTGTGGTGCGCCATCGTCATGGTCTGTCAGGCATTCAAAGACTGTGACAAAAAACACTATGCAGCAGTCGGAATTGCCATGATCCCGCCGGTTGCCGACTACCTGTTCATACAGATTACCGGAGCCGCAGGTCTCGCCAATGTCTGGACCGAGACACTGCCGGTCGGATATTCCGGATACACCCCGGAGGTAACCCAGTCACTGCTTGACGCCGGAGTCATGTGGAACGGAGTTCCGGCGGTCAAGCCCGGGGCAATCATCATCGGTATCCTGCTCGGAACCATGACTGCATTCATCATAGATAAAAAGCTGAACCTGGTAGCCATAACGGCGCTCGTAGGAGCCGCCCTCTCCTTTTTCGGGTTCATCCACAGCGCATCCCTTGGCTTCTACCCCAAATCCCCGTTCATGATCGGGTATATCTCAATGGCAGTACTGTGCTTCATATTACACCTGGGGCGATCCAAGTGGTTTAAGGCGCCAGACGATTTCGATTATGTGTAGAGGCTGGTAAGTAGTGGCTGGTATGGGGGCCGCTGTGCGGAATTGAAATATGCCTCTCACGGATGCGGAATCAGGACATAAGACCCGTCTGCACGGGGGGATCTCAGACGGAAGCAGCGGATTGAGTCGTTCTGGGGAAAGAAACTTCTCCAGTTCTGCTTCTATATCCTCGAATTCACGAATCAGGTAAATCATCCCCCAGCCAGCCCGCCGCACCAGTCCAACCTGATCCACTTCCCCCGTTAAGCGACCCTACCGCCCTGATGCACCCAGCCTGAGGAAAGCGGGACGCGCCGATACCGTCCGGGGAGGCTTATGCTGATTTCGGAAGCCTCTAAGCGTGCCGTAGAAGTTCTTGCCGCGAAAAAGCCGCATTTTATGGGGGAAAATTGATTCCGAATCAATTTTCCAGAGCGTCTGAGCTTAGAAAGCATCGGCTTTCTAAGTGAATACGCTCGGTCCCATAAAATGCGGCTTTTTCGCGGCTAGAACTTCTTGGCTAAGCGGCCGGTTTCCGAAATCAGCATAAGCCTCCCCGGACGGTATCGGCGCGTCCCGCTTTCCTCAGGCGTCCCTCAGGCACTCCCCATCCGCCGCTTACCGAATCTCCGATATCTTGACCGGCCGGTGTTCGTTTAATGATTTGCGTGCTGCAAGTCCCATAAGTACTGGTTTAAGTCCATCCTCCACTCCCAGTGGTGTTTCGATATCTTTTTCAATCGCCTCAATAAAGCAGTTCATTTCTTTTGCAAAGGAATCCATATAGCGTTCCAGGAAGAAGTACAGTGGTTTTTCTCCTGTGACGCCGTTTTCTGTGCTGATTACGGCTGAGGATAAGGTATCGTTGGACGTTGCAACCATGCCTTTTGAGCCGAATACTTCTGCCCTCTGGTCATATCCGTATGCTGCTTTTCTGGAATTGTCGATGACTGCGATTGCGCCGTTTTCCATTTTCAGTGTAATAACAGCTGTATCCACGTCTCCCGTTTCTCCGATGCCCGGGTCTACGAGTACTGCGGCCTCTACGTATACCTCTTCTGCATCACAGCCTGCCAGGTATCTTACCATGTCAAAATCGTGGATCGTCATGTCCAGGAAGATTCCGCCGGATACTTTTACATACTCCGGGCTGGGCGGCTCAGGATCTCTTGACGTTACCTTTATGATGTGCGGATCTCCGATGGAACCGTTTTGGACTGCATTTCTGACAGCCTCAAAATTGTGGTCGAATCTGCGGTTGAAACCTACCTGATATTTTACTTTGCTGCCTTCCAGGGCGCTGATTACTTCCTGAATCTTCTCGATGTCGTGGTCGATCGGCTTTTCACAGAAAACATGCTTGCCGGCTTTGATAGCTTCCACTGAGATTGGAGAGTGCGTGTCTGTTGAGGAACAGATCAGCACCGCATCGATCTCCGGATCAGCCAGGATTTCCTTGTAATCCTTCGTTATGTTTTCTACGCCCATTTCTTTTGCCCATGATGCAGTCTCCTCATTCATAAATGGATCCGCAATTGTTTTGATCTCTGCATTTTTCACTCTTGTACAGATACTTGTTGTATGTACTTTTCCAATTCTTCCAGCTCCAATAATCCCTACTTTTACCATAATGCTATCCCTTTCCGCGGTCTCCACTGCCGCCCGTTCCTTCTATTTCTTCTGTCCTGTTATCTATTTCTATGGTCTTGTTTTCAATTTCTACAGTCCTGTTTTCTCTGCGATAAATTTTCTGGCTTTGATGGCATATTCCAATGGATTAGCCTTTGCCGGATCCTGTTCTGCCTCTACCAGCATATAGCCTTCGTAGCCGTTGTCTTCGAGTACTTTAAAGATTGGATCAAAGTCGATGCAGCCATCCCCGGGTACGGTAAATGCACCCTGGCGCACACCTTCCAGGAAACTCAGATTCTCTTCGCGGACTCTGGCAACCACCTCCGGGCGGATATCTTTTAAGTGCACGTGCTTAATTCTGTCCACATATTTTTTCACCATCTCAAGGGGATCCGCACCGCAGTATGCAAAATGTCCGGTATCAAACAGAAGGCTTACGTACTCCGGATCTGTGCCTGCCATCATCCGCTCCACCTCATCCGGATTCTGGACAACGGTCCCCATATGATGATGGAATGTCAGGCTGATGCCGTATTCCTCTTTTGCAATTTTCCCGAGCCGGTTCATCCCCTGGCAGAACGTATCCCATTCCACATCATTCATCACGTATTTGTGCCCAAAGATCGGTGTGTCCTGCATTCCCTGCACGCTGTGGCTCTGCTCCGATGCTCCGATTACTTTTGCTCCCATTGCCTTTAGAAATGCAAGCTGAGCACGGAACTCTGTTTCCACCTCTTCAAACGACTTTGTAATCAGGAAGGAGGAAAACCACTGATTGCATATTTCCACGCCTCTGAGATTCAGGGCCTTCTTTAATACCTCCGGATCCTTTGGATATTTATTTCCCACCTCGGAACCTGTGAATCCTGCAAGCGCCATTTCGCTTACGCACTGTTCAAAGGTATTCTCCCTGCCCAGGTCCGGAAGGTCATCATTCGTCCATGCGATCGGTGCGATTCCCAGTTTTACTTTACTCTTGTCAAACATAATTGTTCTCCTTTCATATGCGGTCCGCTCTGTAAGCTTCCTCTGTTTTCTTTCTGATATAAGGATATCATTTGGAGCAAATAAAAAAATCGGGAATAATTTTAGATTTGTTGTAATGTAATAAGTTTCCATCACTATCTAATAATTACTTCCCGATTTTGGGTTTTATTTTTAGGTCATATTTTTAGGTCGCTGTCACCTGCTTCCGGTACTCGGCCGGACTGCATCCATTTTGTTTCTTAAATGCCTTGGAAAAATAATGATAATCATTGAAACCGGAACGTGCGGCCACTTCTTTGATCTTCTCATTTGTCTCCTTCAGCATCCCCTTCGCACACTCCATGCGCAGATCCAGAAGATAATTAGAGAACCCGATCCCCATCTCCTGTTTAAAAAGGTAGCTCAGGTAGGCCGAATTAACCCCCGCAGCGTCCGCCGCCTCTGTAAGTCCCGTCTGTTCTCTGAAATGTGCGTGAAGATAATCAACAACAGTGCAGATAACCGGGCTGGTTCCCTCCGGCACCGCCCTTTTCCTCTGCTGAAATATCTTTTTGCAGTCCTCACGGAACACTTCCTCAAGCCGTTCTATTTTTACAATGGCGCCGTATTCTTCCTGACTCCGTTCACATCCCGCTTTCTGCTCCGTCTCCTTCAGCCAGTGCAGCACGGTTCTGCTGTCCGTGTGCAGCTGTTTAAAGTCCTCCAGAATCTCCCCGAGAGCCTCCTCGATCTTTTCAATATTCTGGCCTTTTATACAGGTCTGTACCTCCTCCGTAAACCGTTGTGCAGACTGCGGCAGTTCCCGTCCCACGGATGGCTGGTTTTCGTAATACAGAATCCCCCCGTCCTCATAAAAATACAGGCGGACGACTTCTCTGGCCTGCTGGTAAGCCTGCCTGAGCCCGTCTGCGCCAAAGCATATCCCGCTCACTCCGATAGCAAATATGTAAGACTCCTGTTTACTGCATGTATAGCATGCCGTAGCCACGCTGGTAAGCCGCTGCTTCATCAGACTGTCTCTGCGCATTTCAGAGAGATCCAGAAAACAGCAGAATACCCCTTCTCCCAGATAGACCGCCTCCACATACCTGCGCTCCTCACCTAAAAGGTCCTCCAGCCTGTCCAGAAGCCGCTGCAGAAACCGCTGGCTGTACTGCTCCATCTCAAGGGATGTGAACCCGCTTTTTAATGCATTCCAGTCCGGTATCACCATATTGACTACCGCACTATTAACGAACCTGCCCTGAATCCCGGCTTCCTTTTGTTTTTCCTCCCGTTCCTGTGCGGTAAAAGAGCCGGACAGCAGACCGTTAAAAAAATGATATTTCAGGGAATGCCGACCCATTTCGATCAGACGCTTTGTATCATCCTCTTTTTCATTTTCACTCAGCCTGTTCATAAGCTGCCCTTCCACATTTTTCAGCATCTCATAAAGGCTTTCTTCGTTGAGAGAATTTTTCAGGACGTATTCGTCCGCCCCCAGCTTCATTGCTTCCTTCACATATTCAAAATCATCGTGGCAGCTGAGCACAATGAGATAGATACTCTGGCTCATCTTCCTCACACGCCGTATCAGTTCAATCCCGTCCATCAGCGGCATGGAAATATCGGTAATCACCACGTCCGGCCGCTCCCGTTCTATCACATCCAGTGCTTCTTCCCCGTCTCTGCAGTCAGCGGTGATCTGGTAGCCTGCCTTCTGCCATGCGCCTAACTGTTTCAGATAACTTCTGACCAAAAAATCGTCGTCCACAATCACTGTCTTATACATCCTAACGCTCCTCTACAGTTCGTATTGATTCCTCTCCTTATATGCCGGCAGATATATGTGGGCTGTTGTCCCCTGTTCACCGCTCGTATAAAGCAGCCTTCCCTCTCTGCCGTAATACAGTTCCAGACGTTCCTTCACGTTTGCTACTCCGATTCCGGAGAGCCCGCTCGTCTTATTCTTAGGCACTGTTAACAGTACTTCGATCTGCTTTTCTGACATACCGCGCCCGTTGTCCCTGACAGACAGATGCAGCGTCCGGCCTTCCACCTCCGCGCCCACAACGATACAGCTGCCGCCCCGTTTCATATCGACACCGTGAAGTATGGCATTTTCCACCAGCGGCTGCAGCAAAAGCCTCGGCAGATAACACCCGGCCGCCTCATCCGGCACCCGATACTCTACTTCAAAACGCTCCTCGTATCTTATCCTCTGCAGGCTGACATAGTTCTCCAGAAAATGAATTTCCTCTGCCACCGTCACAAAATTCCCCTTCTTATTGATACTGGCCTGCAGAAGCTCAATGAAGTCCTCGATCAGTCCGCCAATCTCCTGTTCCCCTTTCAGCAGGGCCGCATATTTAATCGAGTTCAGTGTGTTGTACATAAAATGTGGTGTAATCTGGTACTGCAGGGCCTCCAGCTCCGCGTCCTTTTTCAGCATCTCTTCCTTGACCAGCTGTTCAATCAGCGCCTGTATATGTTCCAGCATGTTGTTGAAATCTTTGGAGAGCAGGCCTATCTCATCCCCCGTGGTGATCTCCACGCGCTGGCCCAGATTGCCGTCGCTGATCTGTCCCATCGTCCGTGTCAGCCTGCTCAGCGGCCGGTACATGGCTCCGGTAATAAAATAGGCAATTACAGCCGATATTGCACAGCAGATCAGCAGAATCAGCGCCAGAAAATATCGGATCTGCCTCATATCTCCCAATATCGTGCGCTTCTCCACCTCCATAAAGAAAAGATAACCGGCAAAAGAAGATTTATAGGAAATCTTCAGGCTGGATCCCCCTTTATCATCCTGCACGCCATCCGACAAACGTACGCTGCCATCCCCATATTCGGCGCCCGTCAGTTCCTTATCCCTGGCAGAAACAATCCTGCCCCTTGTATCCAGAATCACAGCGCTGGAATCCGTCCCCTCATTCAGACCGTCCAGATATTTGTAATACAGCACTCTCTCTTCAATGTTCGTCATGATATAGGCTAAAGTATCGCCCTCCTGATTCTTCATTGCCGAGGCAAATGACAGGACAGAGGCAGTTCTTCTCAGCGGATCCTGCAGCATAACCGGCTCCAGGGCGGTCTCAGAAGATGCGGCTATCTGTTTTATTTTTTCATCCGGAATGCCCTTCTCATAGACCGGGTAATCCTCGGATGTGATAATACAGCCATCCCCGGGAAGCACAAGGTATACAGAACCTATATCACTGTATCTTCTGGAATAGACGCGAAGCTGGCCGGCAATTGCTTCCAGCTGATCCGCATTTCCAGAACTCAGGTAGTCTTCTGCCATATCCAGCAGTTCCTCATCACAGGATGCCTCTGCGGTCAGAAGATAAACGCCCTTCAGAAGTTCGTCAAAGCTGTCCCCCATCTGCCGGATACGTGCATATAGATTTTCCCCGTAATTTTCTTCGATCATAGCAGAGGATTTCTCGTAAAATACAATGGTAATCGCCAGTGCGGTGACCAGGGTGATACAGATTGTCGCCACCAGCACTTTGCTTCTGATACTACGGAACATTCTTTATCCCTCCCGCCTTTTTCTTCCATTATACAGTATGGAATACCGGCAGTACAATATCTCTCTCATCTCATTATACCTCTTCTCACGCCTCTTCCCATCTGGCTTAACTTTGGTTAAAGGTGCTTTTTTTTAGCAATTCGCCCAAAATCTAAAAAAAGACCACTCTTTTTCAGAAGCAGCCTTTCTTTTTGGGTCTTATTTTTAGATTCCGCCTAATTTTGAATCTGATATTCCTCCACATTATCCTTTGTTATGATTTCCACATTCAGAATCTTATCCAGAGGAAGGTCCTCGCCGTCCCTCTTCTCTATGATATATTGAATTGTCTCATACCCAATCTCGTACCCTGACTGCGCCGCCAAAGCCTGGATTCCGCCTTCTGCCACGGCCTCCAGCGCATCCTGCTGCGCATCCACTGTCACAAGCACAACCGGATGCTGTTCCATATACTTCATAATTCCCAGCGCTGTCACCGCACTGGTGGCAAAGATCCCCTTCACATCCGGGTGCTCATCCATAAGACGGGTGATCTCTTTTTCAGACATCTGAAGGTTGCTGTATCCGCTCTCTACAAACGCGACTTCCATGTTTGTATTCTCTTCTATATAATCCGAGAACCCCTTTACCCTGCTGGCATGCCCCGATTGTTCCAGATTCCCCGAAATAATCCCAACTTTTCCATTACCGCCAAGCGCTTCGGCCATATACTCGGCCAGTCCTCTTCCCGCCTTTTCATTATCAATTCCAATATAGGGAATATCCTGGCTCATAATCCTGGTATCATAGGAATAAACCGGGATCCCCTTTTCCTTCGCTGCTGCCAGATATGCGTCCGCACCAAAGGACTGAATCGGAGAAACAGCCAGCGCATCCACGCCCTTCGCGATCAGGTCACTAATCATCTTCTTCTGCAGGCTGTCATCCGTCTCCGAATCCGGCGACAACGTGATCACTGTGACGCCGTAATCTTTTGCAGCCTTCTCCATTCCAGAATACACAGACATCCAGTATTCACTGCTTTTGGACTTTGTGACGACACCAATTACATATTCTTCCTCCTCTTTTGACTGCCCGGCGCTGTCTGCGCATCCGGACAGCATCAGGGCACAAAGTATAGACAGCAGTACTTTCCCCATGTGTTTTCTCAGATTCCCGCCCCCGTACATCCGTACACCTTCTTTCCACTGCTTTACAGAAAACAAGCGTCTGCTTTTAAAAAAAGAGAGGGATCGTCTCGCCTCTCCTAAGATTTCTTAGTTCATTATAATTGTTTCTTCTTCCCCGTGTCAATAGTGCCCCGATTTCTCTTCTATGTTTAATCGGCAGCCACTGGTCTCGCCCCATGCATTTGTGCACGGCTTACGCTGACAAAAATATAACCCCGATAAAATATTGCTGAAAGCGATCATGACTAATCAGATAAATTTAAAAATTAATGTAATATTCAGATAAATCTTTGAAATGCATTGATAATTATAAGCATTTGATATAAAATACTTCTATCAGATTCACTTAATACTATTGATTCTTAATAAAGATTACAATGGTTCAATACGATAGAAGTGCAATTTTACACTTTAGGAAGTCTGGTGAGATTCCAGTACAGTTTTATCCCTACTGTAATGAGTTACGAAAGCTACACAACCACTGGTTGATCCGGGAAGGGCAGCAATTAGGTCTGAACTTTAGTCAGGATACAAGTATTGAATCATTAGAAAGCGTCTGAAGGCATAGAGCAGAGGTTTATTTTTTATGCTCTTAAGAATCAGAAAACCATTTAGTATTGGAATAGGAGGAGGTCAGTAATGGGATTGGAGTTTGTTATTTTATTAGTTGTTATAATAGTAATAGCTTCTCAAATATTGAGAAGAATGTATGAGATAATTTCGCTTTTAAAAGAAATACTGGAAAAGATATGAAAACAATTTATGACATCATGCACTGCGAGAGTAAAGCCATCCTAATGCGGCCGCAGCTGCTTCCACTCATTATTTATCCGGAGGAAAACAAATGAATGAACTAAAAGGTAAAAAATTCGTTGCATCCTACAGCAGCGGAAAAGACAGCACCCTCTCCATCTACAAAGCAATACAGTCCGGCATGATTCCCATGGCCCTGATCATGACCTACAACACGGACCGGGAGCGAAGCTGGTTCCACGGAATCAGCTCCCAAGTCATCCAAAAACTCGAGACATCCATGAACCTCCCCATCACCCTGATCAAAACAAGCGGTGAGGATTACGAAAAAAACTTCGAAAAAGAACTCCTGTCTCAAAAATCAGCCGGAGCAGAAGTCTGCGTCTTCGGCGACATCGACCTGGAAGAACACCTGGCCTGGTGCAGCACCCGCTGCCAAAACGCCGGCCTTCAGCCATCCTTCCCACTCTGGCAGAAAAGCCGCAGACAAGCCGTCCTGGAATTCCTAGAGGCAGGCTTCACCACCCACATAACCGTAGTAGACACCGAAAGAATGTCCCCCGACTACCTGGGCCAGCCTCTGACTCCCGCCCTCATAGCCTCAATGGAAAAAGACAACATAGACGTCTGCGGCGAAAACGGAGAATACCACACCTTCGTAACCGGAGGCCCCCTCTTCAAAACCTCCCTGGACATAAAATTCTCCGCACCAATTCCCCGCGGCAAATACCTGACCCTGGAAGCCGAGTAGAACCCCCTTATATACTACACTCTACTCACAACACCTAAAACCCGCTGCACCTCCCGCACCGCCAGCCCCATCCACCTCCCCCGCCCGTAACCCACCGGAGAATTTTCACCTACCGCCCAGAAAAGCCCAGCCCGCTGAAAGTCTGCCGGG
>LDAQ01000095.1 GCA_001028025.1 Faecalicatena fissicatena
AAAACTGCGGAAACTCAAGGATTTTGTATATTGATAACATCCATATGTTGTGTTAATATATCTTACATGGCACAATAAGTTGTATGATTGCGTGAATGACATAAGGTGAGAAAGGCGTGGAATATTCTATGAAAATATATAAGAGAGATGCAGCATTGGAGGCATATAATCCGGAGAAAATTAAGAATGCAATAGGACGTGCCTTTTCCAGTGTGGGCAGTTTAATTGAGGAATCGGAAAAGAACAGGCTTCTGGTCAGAATTGAGGCGAAGTTCCCTGAGGAAGTAACTTCCGGAAGGAGATCCGTTTCAGTGGAAGAAATCCAGGACTTTGTTGAACGGACGCTGATGGAGGAAAATTATTACAAGGAGATGAAGAGCTATATCCTATACCGTGAGAGACGGGCCAGAAGGCGGTATTCACGGCAGCGGATTGCAGATGAATTTCAAGCAGTCCCCGGGCTTGTGGGCGTGCTTACGTCGATACAGAAGGATTTTTCCCAGGAGGAATATGAACTGGAGCAGTTGAGCGCCAGATTTCAGGCATTTTTAAGTCCCGGGCTTACGGATATGGAAAAACTGGCTGTTTTGGTTAAAGCATGTGCTGAGCTGACAACCCAGGAGGCACCAAAGTGGGAAATGATTGCAGCAAGGGTCAGGATGCTCAGTTTTCAAATTCAGCTGAACGTGCAGATGGAGGCGTTCCACATCCACAGTTTTTATGAGAAAATAAGCTGGCTAACAGAACAGGGACTTTATGGAAAGTATATATTAGAGCACTATACGCAGGCGGAAATCGAGGAGTTCGGGACTTGGCTTTGTGCAAAGCGAAATGATCTTTTTACTTTTTCCAGCCTGGAGCTGCTGCTTGGACGTTATACCATCTGCGGCCGGGCGGGGGAACCGCTGGAGACACCTCAGGAAATGTTTATGGGGATTGCGATGCATCTGGCGATGAAAGAAAAACAGGACAGAAGTGCCTGGGTCAGACGATTCTACGATATGCTCAGTACTCTGAAAGTAACCATGGCCACGCCGACTCTGTCCAATGCGAGAAAGCCTTACCATCAGCTGTCCTCCTGTTTTATTGATACGGTGCCGGACAGTCTGGATGGAATATACCGCAGTATTGATAACTTTGCCAAGGTGAGCAAATACGGCGGTGGCATGGGTATGTATTTTGGAAAGGTGCGGGCAAGCGGCAGTTCTATCCGTGGGTTTGAGGGAGCGGCAGGCGGTGTAATCCGCTGGATCAGGCTTGCCAATGATACGGCCGTGGCGGTGGATCAGCTGGGTGTGCGTCAGGGAGCTGTAGCAGTTTATCTGGATGTGTGGCACAGAGATCTGCCGGAATTTTTGAATCTGAGAACGAACAACGGAGACGAGCGGATGAAGGCTCATGATGTATTTCCTGCAGTCTGTTATCCGGATTATTTCTGGAAGCAGGCACGGGATCATATAGACGGTGACTGGTATCTGATGTGCCCGCACGAGATACTGACGATCAAGGGATACGCACTGGAAGATTCATTTGGAGAAGCCTGGGAAGAAAAGTATCTGGACTGTGTGCGTGACGAGCGGATCCGCAAGCGGGTGATTCCAATCAAAGATGTGCTTCGGCTGATTATCCGCAGTGCAGTAGAGACGGGAACACCATTTGCTTTTAACCGGGATACAGTAAACAAGGCAAACCCGAACGGGCATAAAGGTGTAATCTACTGCAGCAATCTATGCACTGAAATTGCCCAGAATATGAGTGCCATAGAACTGGAAGAACAAAGAACCGAGGAAGTAGACGGGGAAACGGTTGTGGTGACAGTGACAAAGCCCGGGGAATTTGTGGTATGCAATCTGGCCAGCCTTTCGCTCGGCCATATAGATGTGGAAGACTATAATGAACTGTCTTATATTACAGAAAGCGCCGTGCGCGCTCTGGACAATGTGATTGACCTGAATTTCTTCCCCGTACCCTATGCAAGAATCAACAATCAACGTTACCGCCCTGTGGGACTTGGAGTAAGCGGATACCACCATATGCTGGCAAAGTACGGCATCCGATGGGAGAGTCAGGAACACCTGGACTTTGCGGAAAAGGTTTTTTCAGATATACATTATGCAGCGGTAAATGCGAGCTGCAGTATCGCGGAGGAAAAGGGCAGTTATGCGTATTTTGAAGGAAGTGCATGGCAGACCGGAGAATATTTCAGACAGCGGAATCTGGTGGATGACAGGTGGGAACAGCTTGCCGGCAGAGTAGCAGCGTTTGGGCTCAGAAACGGTTATCTTCTGGCGGCTGCGCCGACCAGCAGTACCAGCATCATAGCGGGCACTACAGCAGGGCTGGATCCTGTAATGAACCGGTATTTTCTGGAAGAAAAGAAAAACGGGCTGATGCCGCGGGTGGCCCCGGATCTTTCGATGGAGACATTCTGGTATTATAAGAATGCACATCTGATCGACCAAACCTGGTCTGTGCGGGCCTGCGGTATCCGCCAGCGGCATATCGACCAGGCGCAGAGTATGAACCTGTATATTACAAATGAGTACACCTTCCGCGGCGTTTTGAACCTGTATCTGCAGGCATGGGAAGAAGGTGTGAAAACTATTTACTACATTCGCTCCAGAAGCCTTGAAGTTGAGGAGTGTGAGGTGTGTTCTTCATAAAAGATACATTGCCGGTTGAAGGGCTTATACTAGAACAAACCAGGAGGATATTATGTCAGAATTAGTTAAGAAACCACTCTTTAATCCAGAGGGGGATATTGAAGTAACAAAAAGAAAAATGATTGGGGGAAACACTACCAATCTGAATGATTTTAACCATATGAAGTATAACTGGGTCAGCGACTGGTACCGCCAGGCTATGAACAACTTCTGGGTGCCGGAGGAAATCAACCTGAGTGTGGACATTAAGGATTATAAAATGCTTCCCGCTGCAGAGCGCAGGGCCTATGATAAGATACTGTCTTTCCTGATTTTCCTTGACAGTATACAGACTGCCAATCTGCCGAATATTGGGGAGTATATTACCGCAAATGAGGTGAATCTGTGCCTGTCCATCCAGACATTTCAGGAGGCGGTGCACAGTCAGAGCTACAGTTATATGCTGGATACCATCTGTGAGCCGCAGGAGCGCAATGCCGTACTCTATCAGTGGAAAGAAGACCGGCATCTGCTTGAGCGGAATGAATTTATCGGGAACCTCTATAATGCGTTCCAGGAGGAAAAAAGCCCGGAAATGCTGGCATGTACACTGATTGCTAATTATATTCTGGAGGGCATCTACTTTTACAGTGGGTTTATGTTCTTCTATAATCTGGGAAGGAACAGAAGAATGCCCGGATCTGTGCAGGAAATCCGATACATCAACCGGGATGAGAATACGCATCTCTGGCTGTTTCGAAGTATTCTGATGGAGTTAAAAAAAGAGGAGCCATGGCTGTTTACTGCAGAAAAAACAGAAAAATACAGGAGCATGATCCGCGAGGGATGCGAACAGGAGATCCGCTGGGGGCACTATGTGATCGGGGATGATATTCAGGGGCTGAACAGGGAGATGATTACAGATTATATTCAGTATCTGGGAAATCTGCGCTGCAGAGGGCTGGAGCTGGAGCCGGTGTATGAAGGACATGAAAAAGAACCGGAAAGTATGTCATGGGTCAGCCAGTTTTCTAATGCAAATATGATAAAAACAGACTTCTTTGAGGCACGGAGTACGGCTTATGCTAAGAGTAGTGCGCTGGTTGATGATCTTTAGGGGGGCGGGGGACGCCTGTATGGAATGTGCTGTTAGAATAGCAGCATTCCAAAGTAGGTTACTGTATTTGGGCCGTTGATATAGCGTACTTTGGCTGTTTTGGAGAGGCGCTGTACGTTGATTCCGAAGCCTTCTACGGCGGGGGTGAGTGTGCCGGGCATGCGGCAGGGGGCATCGGGGTATGTACAGGTTTCGCAGTGGACGCAGCCTTCGTTGGAGAGCAGCAGGTATGGGAAATCATTGCCGAGCAGGCCGCGGAGTCTTGCGGATACCTGCTGGAATTCTTTGTGGCCTTCCTGCATTCCTTCTACATCGAAGGAATCTTCCAGTTCGTATTTTCCGGTGAAGACCATGCCGTTTTCATAAGCCAGGCAGCGCTCTTTGCATTCGCTGACTGTTCCTACTGCGGGGGGACAGGCCCAGGACTTTCCATATTTTCCGCAGCCGTTGGATTCGCAGATTCTGCGGACTTCGTCCTGAAAGAGGATGTCTGATGTTGAAATAAAACCGTACTGATAGACCCCGATTTCTTTCAATTGGGAATCGTCTGGTAATTGGGGGAATGTTTTTTCATTTGACATAAATGGTTGCTCCTTTTAATGAATTCGTGATGATCCGGCAGGCAGAATGAGAACGGCCGGGGGTTACATTTTCGGAAGAGGGGCATTGTAATAACCTAAAACTGCTGACATGGTTAAATTTCTCATACAGGTATTTTACCATTTCAGTATCTAAAAGTCATCCAATTTTGTTATCATAGTGACTATTTGTAACAGTTCGGACAAGTCTGAACTGTTATGGCTATTTCACAGTAATACAAATATGTATTGCCCTCTAACTGAAAACCGGTGCTATAATCTTAAACCTGGGCAGCGGGTTTTCAAATATCTTCCAACAAAAGGACCACTGTCCGATACCCGGACAATGATCCTTCTTATACACTTAGACTGCAGCCTTGTTAATCGACTCTATGTATGTCTTCTGGTATTATGATTCATCTTCAACCATCCCTTTATAAATCAGCTCCAGATCCCTGACGGCCCGGTCGATTCCAAGTCTGCTGACGTTGAGCATTATATCATGGGAACTGACAGCACCCCATTCATTTTCTGTATAGGTCTCATAGTAATAACGGCGTTCCCTGTCGATCTTTTTCATTCTGTCTGCGGCCTTTCTCTCAGTCAGGTCAAACAGCTCCATGGTTCTCTTTATCCGGTCGGCCTTGTCAGCGCATATAAAAACATTCAGGCATTCCTCCTGTTCCCGCAATACATAATCTGCACATCTCCCGATAAATACTGCAGGTCCTTTCTGCGCCAATCCGCGGATCATATTAGACTGTACGTAGAACATCTTGTCGCTCAACGGCGGCTGGTAATCCATTCTTCCGGCATAGTCCATCATGGTTGCAGGAGGATATGTGTATGCCGTCAAAAATCCATTCAGTGCGGTTTCATCTATGGAATTAGCTCTCTCTTCACTGATGCCTATTTTTTCTGCTGCAAGTTCAACCAGATTCTTATCATATAATGGAAGATTCAACCGCTCTGCAAGCCGTGCTCCCACTTCACGTCCGCCGCTGCCAAATTGCCTGCCTATGGTAATCATTACATTCTTTGACATAAAATTTCAGCTCCTTTCCGTTTGATTTTATTTCGCCCTCTCTATTTACTTTTATTATACTTAATCTGTTAGATAACAACAAGTTATATTTGCTAAATACTGGCATTATATTCCACGATAAATATGGGGAAGGGAATCTTGTCTTTTGCGTTGAGATACAGTATGATTTATATATCACATATCTATTTTCACATCATTTACTGATGCAGACTTAAGCACACTTACAGAGGATGAACCGGCATGGGCAGAACACGAAAAAAACAGAAGTTTGGTACAACAGAAAAGAGAATGATTACAGGTTGTTTACTGCTGGCAGGGAGCGCTGTTCTGACAGTGCTGTCCGGGCAGAATCCCGGGATGGCAGAGTGGTATTCCACCCACATCTATCCGGTGATTGTGTCTGTCGTGGGAAGGCTTTCCGGACTATTTTCCTGGTCCCTGTCGGAACTGTGCGTATATGCTCTGATACTTCTGGCCGCAGGCTCTCTGATTCATGCCATTGCAGAAGCAGTGAAAGGCGGCAGAGGAGGAGCGGTAATGCTGCGGTGGGCTTCCGGCCTGTTTTTGGCGGCCTCCGTCCTGATGCTGTTATACGTCCTTAACTGCGGCATTAATTACAAAAGAGTTTCCTTTTCCGAAAAATCTGGTATACAGACAGTGGAGTATACTGCAGAAGATCTGAAACAGACCTGTCTGTGGCTGACGGAAGAAGTAAATGCAAGGGCCGGGCAGGTGGAACGGGATGAGGCCGGGGTGATGAAGCTGGAGAGCCCGGAAGAAGAGGATGCGGTTAAGGCAATGCAGGCATTGGGCGTCCAATACCCTGCACTGGAGGGATATTACCCCAGGCCAAAGGGTCTGCTTATGTCTGAGATCCTTTCCTATCAGGCACTTACCGGCGTTTATTCTCCTTTTACAGTAGAAGCGAATTACAACAAAGACATGACGGCCTATAACATTCCTTTCACAGCCTGCCATGAGCTGTCACACCTGCGTGGATTCATGCAGGAGGAGGAAGCCAATTTCATCGCATTTCTCGCATGTAAAGACGCAGGACGGGAAGACTTTCAGTACAGCGGCTACCTGATGGGCTGGATATACAGCATGAATGCCCTGCACCGCGCAGATGCAGAAGCCTGGCAGGAAGTAAGGCTGGCTTTGGATGAAAGTGTAGATGCAGATCTCGAGGCCAACAGTCAGTTCTGGGCAAAATATGACGGTGCCGTTGCAGAAGTATCAAACAAAGTGAACGATACCTACCTCAAAGCAAACGGACAGACTGATGGAGTAGAAAGCTATGACCGCATGGTGGACCTGATCGTGGGGTATTGGATGAAGTAGGATGGTTTGCTGGTGGATGGGGCCCTGTACGGGATTGTGGAAGGTGAGATGCCGTGGGAAGCGAGGGCAGGGGTGTCTGGAAACGGGCTGCCCAAAGCCCCGCTCCGCACAGGTGCCCCTTCCCCTGCAAAAAAATTCTCAAAAAGGCTTGATTTTTGGGGAGAGCTATGGTAATATAGGCAATGGTCACTGCAAATGCGGTGTCCGTCATAAAATCGAATATGGCTCCTTGGTCAAGCGGTTAAGACATCGCCCTTTCACGGCGGTAACACGGGTTCGATTCCCGTAGGAGTCATAATAAGGCGCAGTAGCCAAGCGGTAAGGCGTGGGTCTGCAACACCCTGATCACCGGTTCAAATCCGGTCTGTGCCTTTTGAAAAGTCCGGAAAGTTAACGTTTCTGTGGCTTTTTTTTGTGCTTTAAGAAAACCCGGATAAAAATTATCATTTGACAGGTGTGTTATAATATATATAGTGCATACAGAACTTCCATACAGAAAGCTCCTGACTACACGCAGAATGTAGAGAGGAGCTTTTTACTTTTTATACGCTGAAGAGTAAGGAAGTGTCTGCCATACACGGGACTATTTAACGTTAAATTATTTTAGGAGGTATAGGAATATGACCACATTAAAAGCGGAAAAGAGAAACCCGGAAATAAAAGCAAAGAGATTAAGGCGCGAAGGATTCACGACTGGTGTCTTATTCGGAACTGGAATGAAAGACACAGTTGCGCTTCAGTATCAGGAGAAAGAAGCACTGAGTTTCATAAAAGCAAATAGAGAAGGTGCACAGGTTACACTGGAATTAGATGGAAAAAAAATCAGCGCCATTACAAAAAATATCGATTATAATTCTATGAAAAAACAAATAAATGCTCTTGATTTTCAGGTGCTTGTTGCGGGAGAGAAGATTTCTACGGCGGTACAGATTCGCCTTATGAATGAATCTATCGTCAATGGATTTGTAAATCAGGAACTCACAGAGGTGCACTACAAAGCAGATCCGGCTAATCTTCTTGATCCGATCGAAATAGATTTCGAAAAGATTTCGCCGGAGATCAGGAATTATTATGTGAAGGATCTGAAATTAGATGAAAAAAAGGATATAGAGCTTATCACACCTGAAGATGCGCAGATCTTCCATATAGGCGATGTGACAGGAGGAAGTGAAGTAGAGGACGAAGCAGAAGAAGAAACAACGGCCGGGATCTAGGGAACGGCCGGATGAACGGAGCTGCCGGAAAGCTAAAAAATCCCAGAGGAGTGATCTTCTGGGATTTTGCTATGTCTTTTTAATCCAGCATACGTAAATATATAATAAATTGTTTTAAAGGCGGAGTGATTTCTTCGGCTTTATTTTTTATACAGCAAACAGGAAGCCTGACGGTTGGAAAGAGCGGAATTATGGATATATTTTCACTGTGGAAAGTCTGGAAATTCTTCCTAGGCAGCAGTCCGACACCTTCTCCGATGGCGATGGAACTAATGATAGATTCAACCCTTCCGGTCCGCAGGATTTTTGGTGTGATTCCGTTCTTATGAAAAAGCCGGAGGCAGAGCTGATGAACGGAGGTATAAGAATTCATCAGAATAAAAGATTCCTGGCCGCATTCTGTAATCGTAATTTTCTCTTTGCCGGCAAACGGATGGTCTGAAGGCACAACAACGACCAGTTCGTCCTGGGCAATCTCCCAGGTACGATGCTGCGTTTTATCTGCAAGACCTTCACGGGCGATAATGATATCGTATTTTCCCATGGTCAGGCCCGCCAGAAGTTCGTTCTCTTCCACCTCATCCAGGGAAAGTACGATATCCGGATGAAGCTGACAAAATCCCCGGAAACGGGATGTGAATTTGTACTGGTTCAGAATGGGCAGTATGCCTATGTTCAGCTTGTGCTGCAGGGACTCCTGGTATATTTTCAGCTGATTCATTAACTGGTGATACTGGGAGATGAGTGACAGGGAATGCTGATAAAAAAACTGACCGCCATCTGTCAGTTGTGCACTACGTTTACTTCGGTCAAAGAGCTGCACGTCCAGCTCTTTTTCCAGCTTTATAATCTGCTTGGAAAGAGAGGACTGGGAGATATGTAAGGCTTCTGCCGCATCAAAGAAAGTCTTGTGTTTTACAATCTCAATAAAATAATCCAATTGTTCAAATGTCATATGATCCCTCCTTTGATTCATTCCATTATGGAATGAATTATAACATAAGTTGAATTGATCCACCAGATAAATAGCATTAAAATGAAATCAATTTAAAAGCTATATAAAAGCAAAGGAGAGAATGAAATGGAGAAAAAAGTAATGGACCTCAGAAGCGCATTGGAATTATTGAGGGAAATGCCCGGACAGCTGATTGAGACGGATGTTCCTGTGGAGCCGATGGCAGAATTGTCAGGAGTATATCGTCATGTGGGAGCAGGCGGTACGGTAATGAGACCGACCAAGGAGGGCCCTGCAATGATCTTTAATAATATCAAAGGTCATCCGGATGCAAGAGTTGCGATTGGAGTTCTGGCAAGCCGTAAGAGGGTAGCGGCACTGTTCGGCTGCAAGCCGGAAGAAGTTGGGAAAATGTTATACAAAAGCGTAGATAATCCGATTCCTCCGGTGCTGACAAAAGAAGCGCCATTATGCCAGCAGGTAGTGCACAAAGCTGCAGATCCTGATTTTGATCTTGCAAAACTGGTGCCGGCACCCACTAATACACCAGTCGATGCAGGTCCTTACATAACGCTCGGTATGTGCTATGCAACACATCCGGAAACCGGACTGAGTGATGTTACCATCCACCGTCTCTGCATCCAGGGAAAAGATGAACTCTCCATTTTCTTTACACCAGGAGCACGACATATAGGTGCCATGGCAGAGAAGGCAGAGGAACTGGGACAGAAGCTTCCGATATCCATCAGCATTGGTGTGGATCCGGCCATTGAAATTGGTTCCTGCTTTGAGCCGCCAACAACTCCAATGGGTTATGACGAGCTGGCAGTAGCCGGAGCACTGAGGGGAGAAGCCGTAGAATTATGCCAGTGCCTGACCGTAAACGAGAAGGCAATTGCAAATGCAGAATATGTAATCGAAGGCGAAATACTTCCGAACGTGCGTGTAAAGGAAGACCAGAACAGTCATACCGGATATGCAATGCCTGAGTTCCCGGGATATACCGGACCGGCATGCGATCAGTGCTGGACAATCAAAGTTACTGCTGTGACACACAGAGAGAAACCAATCATGCAGACCTGCATCGGACCAAGCGAGGAACATGTATCCATGGCTGGTATTCCAACAGAGGCAAGTATCTATGGCATGGTAGAAAAAGCAATGCCGGGCAAACTCCAGAACGTGTACTGCGCATCAGCAGGCGGCGGAAAATACATGGCGGTTATGCAGTTTAAGAAAACTGTACCGAGTGATGAAGGAAGACAGAGACAGGCCGCACTGGTTGCATTTACGGCATTTAGTGAACTGAAGCATATATTCCTTGTAGATGAGGATGTGGACTGCTTTGATATCAATGATGTACTCTGGGCAATGAATACCAGATTCCAGGGTGATGCAGATATCATTACCATTCCTGGTGTGAGATGCCATCCGCTGGATCCATCCAATGATCCTGCATGCTCACCAAGTATCAGGAATCATGGAATTGCATGCAAGACTATCTTTGACTGCACGGTACCGTTTGACCAGAAAGATAGATTTAAAAGAGCACAGTTTATGGACGTAGATCCGACTCACTGGGTGAAAGACTGAGGATTATAAGCGATGGAAAAGAAGAGGATTATTATAGGAGCCACAGGCGCAAGCGGACTTCCTATTCTGCATACATGCCTGGATTTAATTCGGGATGCCGAGGAGTACGAATCCTATCTGATCATGAGTGATTCGGCAAAAATAACGCTGCAGCAGGAAACTTCTTATACAGTAGAAGAAATCTGCCAGAGTGCGGACCATGTTTTAAACATGACAGAGATCGGAGCGGCCCCCGCAAGTGGTTCCTTTCATACAGCAGGCATGCTTATTGTTCCCTGCAGTATGAAAACAATAGCAGGAATCCACAGCGGCTATGCAGAAAATCTAATTCTTCGGGCAGCAGACGTAACGATAAAAGAACAGAGGCCTCTGGTGCTTGCCGCAAGAGAGACTCCTCTCAGCCAGGTTCATCTGAGGAATCTTTATGAACTTTCCATGCTGCCGGGGGTGCGGATCATTCCGCCGATGATGACCTTCTATCACAGGCCGGATAATATAGAGGAAATGATCTATCATACGGCTGCAAAACTGGTAGAACCATTTGGAATTGAAGCAAAGAGGTATCGAAGATGGAATGGACTGTAACATTGTCATTTGCAAAGTTAAAAGTTCAGGTAAACCGCCTGGGGCAGGACTATAACATCGTCCTGCAGGGCGGTGACAAACCGCATATCGGATGCACGGTACTGTCCGTCCCAAGACCCTCATTGACCGGGGATGGGAGTATAAGTGCCACATCCTCCACATTGAATGTAACAGGACACAAAGATGATATTCTCTGCCGTTATCTGGCGGAAGAGGTATGCCGGATAAAAAATGCCGTAACAGTATGCAGCGGGGGATTTCATACGGACGGGATCACAGAAAAACAGATAAAGGAAGTACAGCAGGCTGTGAAAAAAATCGGCGCAGACCTGATTGAAATAAGAGAGAAAGAGGAGTAAGTGTCATGCCAATAGGAGTAATTATCAATGCATTGTCTGTCGTAATCGGCGGAGTATTAGGAACGGTGCTGAGCAAAAAACTGTCAGCAGAATTTAAGGCACAGATCACAATGGTGTTCGGTGTGTGTTCCATGGGAATGGGAATCAGCACAATCGGCTTAATGGAAAATATGCCCGCGGTAATTTTTGCGATTGTAATCGGAACCGGGCTTGGGCTCGTAATTCATCTTGGAGCCGGAATCAATAAGGGCGCAGCTGGTATGCAGAAGGTGATCAGTAAATTTGTAAAAGGCTCCAACAGCCAGCTGCCGGAAGAAGAATTCATGAGCACCCTTATTACAATTATTGTACTGTTTTGTGCAAGCGGTACAGGAATCTATGGATCTATTGTGGCAGGAATGAGCGGAGACCACTCCATTCTGATCTCCAAATCTATTCTGGATTTATTTACAGCAGCTATTTTTGCATGTAATCTGGGAGCCGTGGTATCCCTGATCGCAGTGCCTCAGTTTGTGATATTCTGTTTACTGTTCTTCGGAGCAACCGTTATCTTCCCGCTGACTTCACCGGCCATGATTAATGACTTTAAGGCCTGCGGAGGATTTCTGATGCTGGCAACAGGATTCCGAATGGTAAATATAAAGAAGTTCCCGACAGCGGATATGATACCCGCGATGATCATTGTAATGCCGTTGTCCTATCTATGGGTGACGTATATCATGCCGCTTGTTTCGTAAATATATAGTCACCACAGATATGACGCTATGGAATTTCCTGTAAAATAAAATCGTAGACATTTCAACAAAAATGTATATTCATTAAATGAGAGTTCTTCTATAATAAAGTATTATAGGAGAACTCTTCATTGTTTGAAAATGGAATTGCGGAGTGAATAAAGGGTATCAAAAAGGCAGGAAGTGAACATAATCTGCCTGAAACTTTATGTTTTAATGACATGCTAATGGAGGAGATTTGACAATATTTACGGAAAAAGCGGAAAGTACAGCATAGACGAATGAGCGTAGTACAGTTTATAATGTGATTTACAAGCAATCGTTTATGGAGGAAGAAGAATATGGATGCACTTTTGTTAGATGTGGATGATACTCTGTATGACCAGCTGAAACCATTTGAGGCGGCATATGAGGATTTGTTTGCAGATCAATACAGAATTTCCGTGGAGCAGTTATTTTTTCTGAGCAGAAAATACAGCGATGAAGCTTTTGAACAGTCTCAGAGTGGCGAGATCACGATGGACGAGATGTACATATACAGAATACAAAAGGCTTTTCAGGAGCTTCACATAGAGATCTCTTCTTCCCAGGCGCTGGAATTTCAGCATCGGTATGCCGGGTATCAGAAGACAATCGGGGTCTCTGATCTAATGAAGGAGATCCTGTCTTTTTGCAAGGGAAGGGTCCGGATGGGAATTATAACAAATGGTGCAGCAGAGCATCAGAAGCGGAAAATAGAGCAGCTTCAGATAAGGCAGTGGATTCCCACGGAAGACATTTTTGTGTCGGAGGAAATGGGAATGGCCAAACCAGATAAACAGATTTTCCGGAAAGCCTGTGAACGGATGGGCGTGGAACCGGACGATGTCTGGTATGTGGGAGATTCCTATCTGAATGATGTGGAAGGGGCGAAGAATGCCGGGCTGCATTCTATATGGATCAGGCGCAGAAGCAACGGGCAGCCGGCGGGAAGCGTCCGCCCGGATTACTGTGTGGGGACGGAGGAAGAACTGTTTCTTTTGTTAAGAGAGCTTCTGACTGACAAAAAATAAAGTACATCTGTCATCTGGATTGATGAAAAAAACCTTCTGTTCCGGGATGATGTACACGGGGAACAAAAGGCCTGATTGTGAAAGCCGCTATAGAATAATATACAGTACCAGAAGAAGTGCGCTGGTGATTACAAAAGGCTTCTGGAGTTTTTGGGCAATTCTGTTTGCTTTTGGATTCGAGATCCAGAAAAGCGTCATGTAGATGACGGAACAGATTAATGCCACGATTAATACCATATTTTTTAACATTTACGTGTCCTCCCATACAATTAACATACCATCTCTATTATAATCAATCGGGAGGAAGAAATCTACTTATATTTTATTCCATTTAAAGAGCTGTTTATAGAGCGGGGATGCTTGCAAGGAGTTTTGGCCACGGAACGATTGAGGGGGAACATTTACTGTTCTCCTCATCCCATTATTAAACCGCTACCGGGACTAAAGCCCGTGATCTGGGTCCAGTATGTTCAGGGCAATCTCTGCCGCTTTACTGCCGGCTGCATCCTTTTCGCCCTGTATGTTCACTGTAAAGAATGAAACATGGCCGGGCTGGCTGATATACCCTGTAAACCATCCGTTGACTTCCCGGCCGTCTACGGCTCCGGTACCGGTTTTTCCATACAGGGAAGTCTGCCCGTTGGAGGAAAGGTACATGGCATCTTTTACTGCCTGTATATTTTGCGGTTCAAAGCCGAATTCGTTGTAATATAATTTCTTCAAAAGTTTTGTCTGTTCTATGGGGGATATCTTCAGTGAAGATTCCATCCAGTAGGAATCAGGATTTCCGCTTACATCTTCATTGCCGTATCCAATTTCATGAAAATAATCTTTGACAGCCGCCGTGCCGGCCTGACGGTCAATAGACTGAAAATACCAGTTTACGGAGTTCTGCATCGCTGAGTTCAGGTTCTGATCTGCATTCCATGCATCAAAAGGCTGCTCTGTGCCGTCCCAGGCCATCTGTGACTGTGCCGGAGTGATGATTCCGGATTCCAACCCAAGGAGAGCATCATATATTTTGTACGTGGAGTTGGGAGATACTCTGCGTGAGGCCAGCTCCTGATTGTAGATCTGCCAGCTGTCTGTCTTTGTGTCAAACAAGACAAAGCTGCCTTCATACCCATCGAAACTTGAGGCGAGATCGATATAAGTTACGTTTTCTTCCGGATCCGGGTAAGCCCCCTGTTTCGCCACATCCGCCCGAATTGAAAGAACCGGGGAGAGGCCAAGCAGAACAAATGTCAGCAGAAGACACAGCAACGTTCCTCTCAGCCTGCGCAAGCGGGATTGGGGGCGGTAAGCAGCAATATGCAGGATTCTTTTTGTTATCTGTTTTTTACTTCCGGCCATGGGGGCGGAGAATGAGAGCGGCACAGAGGAAATTTTGGCTGCAAGACTGATCAGGGTATTGCCGTACCTGGTATATTCCTCTTCAGTAAGCATCTGCAGAACCGAGGCATCACAGGCGATCTCGCGGTCACACTGCATTTTCTGCATGGCGGTCCAGACGAGCGGATTTAACCAGTATATGATTTTTGCCAGATTCATGAGGTGATTCGCAGCGGCATCCGCGTGGCGGTAATGCTGCAATTCGTGCAAAAGCATATAATGTAGCTCCGTTTCAGTCACTCTGCCGCCGTGAAAATCCGAGATCAGATGATGGGGAAGGTAAATGCGGGGACGGATCAGGCCTGCCGTAGCAGGGGAACTTAAATATGCCGTACTGAAAACAGGAGGAGCTTTCTTTAAATGCATTTCTCTGACACAGTTAAGATAGAGTGTTCTGATGGTTTCGCTCTGGAGCGGCAGGGCGGTCCGTTCCAGCCGGCGAAGCTGTATCCGGGAATGCAGGAAATATAGGGATAATGCCATAATTCCGACAACCCAAATGACCAGCAAAATACTGGACAGAACGGAGGGGCTGTTATGTACAGCGGACATAGCAAAATCATTCATCCAGCCTGCTGTGCTGGCAGCGGATGTTCCGGTGCCTGCAGCAGAGGATGTGCTGCCTGTTCCCGTAAAGGAAGAGGAAGAAACGCGGCCAAGCAGGGAGAAAAACCTTTGGGAACTATCTGGAAAAGACGGCAGAAAAGGCACGAGGAAGAGCACATGAAGGATAAACCAGAGGTTATACTGCATACGGGCAGACAAGTGCTTTCGGAGAAGCCATTTGGCTGTGAGCATGAAACAAATAAAAATTGCAATAAAAAAATTGCAGATAAAAAATCGGGTGAAAAAGCCGGTCAAATCAGTCTCCTCCTTTTGTGGATTGGCCGGAGAGCAGGCTGCGCAGTGCATCAATATCGGACTCGGTTAATTTATCGTGTTCCAGATAGGAGGATACCATGGCAGTAATGTCTCCATTATAATAACGTTTCAGAAAAGAGCTGCTTTTCTGATTTATAAAGTCTTCTTCCATTACAAGCGGGGTATAGATAAATACCCTGCCTTTCTTCTCGTAAGCCAGCGCGCCTTTGTTTACGAGACGCTTCAGTAAAGTCTGTATTGTCTTGGGGCTCCAGCTGGTGCGCGCAGTCAAATTGTCTGTTACTTCATTTGTGCTGATTGGTGCATGTTTCCATACGACCTTCATTACTTCATATTCAGCTTCTGAAATCTGAGGCAGTGCTGTCATTTCAAAATCCCCCTTAAATCTTACGTATGTAATATAGATATTATAGCTCCTGGGGATTTGCCTGTCAAATCGGATAAATCCGACTGGAATATGGGGTTTTACTGCAGCACGCTATCTTGTGGAACCTATCTTGCAAAAACGTAAGGTTAAAATGACTGAATGAAAGCTTCGTGCAAGGCTTTCACAAATCCACTGTGATAGAATAAATATATAATAAGGCGCGGCAATTTTTTTCTATTTGACAGGAGGCAGACATTTATGAAGGAACAGATGATGGAGCAAAAAACTATCAGGAAGAGGAGTGTGGAAATACTGGGTAAGATTATAACCGGAATTGCCTTGCTTTTTATTGGATCAATATTTGTTGCGCTGGGGCTTCTGCTGGGGGTTGCGGATGGTTTGATGAAAAAAATAGAAAAGCATAACTGCGTGAAATAAATATGGCGTTGCGAAAGCATCGACAGACATTGAGACCAGAGATGATGTAATAAAGATGGCAGAAGCAGGAGCTGCGCGCATGGGAACAAGCAGATTAGTGCAGATTGTGAGCGGTGATATAAAGGCACACTGTGCTTCAAAAGATAATCAGCCGCCTCAATGTTAATTTACTTAATAGACAGATAAGGAATGCGGTAAGACATCCAGGTAGAAGATTTTACTGGGATGTCTTTTTTGCGCTCGTACAGACTTGACAGAATAGAAGAGAAAAATAATTCTTTCAGTAACAAAAAAATACGGTTAATTTTGTTGCAGACAGATATATAGTTTAGTATTGATATATTGTATGCTTTTAGATAGATAAGTTAATGTATATTGTGCAATATTGACACAAATACACCATAATCGAAAAATTTATGAAGGAGGAAAAGTATTATGGAAGCAACAACTAATGACCAGTACTTATGTTTCACCTGTGGCACCCCCCCTGAGGAAGTAGAGGACCGCGAGGTAAAAAAGACCGCATGTCCCCGTGCAGCAAAATTGTTGCAGGAATTTTACGATGCAAAGATTTCTCTGGACACAACGTTCCCCTACTGGTACACAAGAACCTGGATTAAAGAAGAGGGACAGCATCCGCTGGTTCGCCGCGGACTTGCAATGAAGAGTGCATTCTCTCACCTTGAGGCAGCAATCCGCCCTGATGAAATTCTGGTTATGAGCCGTAATAAGTATGTCCGTGGTGCCAGTATCACTCCGTGGACAGCAAACGAGTTTCCCCTGAGCGATGAAGAGCGCGCAAGGAAAGACAGCAAGAAGGCTTCAAACAAGGCTCTTGAGGAAGTTACGATTCTTGCAACCGGCGGCGGTGTTGTTTCTGAAAGCACTCCGGAGGTTCTCTCTATGGCACGCCGTTATGGTATGCGTATTGAAGAACATGCGGCTTTGATTGAAATTTGCCGTTATTGGCAGAACAAGTCTGCCGAGGACACATGTTGGAAATGGGGTACCCTCCATCCCGAGTATGATACCCTTGTTAATTTCAAGAACGCAGTTCTTATGGCAGCCGATATGGAGTACGGCAATCGTCACGGACGCAGTGTTACAAACTACCAGATCGTATTTGAAAAAGGCTTCCAGGGTATGATTGATCGTTGTAAGGAGCTTATTGCTGCGAATGTCGGCGATGGTACTGCAGTGGATAAAGTTGCTTACTGGCAGGCTACAATTTATGCAATCGAAGGCGTACAGACTTGGGTTCGCAAGTATGCCTCTGAAGCAACCCGTCTTGCTTCTATCGAAGAGGACGCAGAGCAGAAGGTTGTTTACGAAGCCATGGCAGCACGCCTTGAATGGATTTCATCGAATCCCCCTCGTGATTTTATGGAAGCCCTTCAGCTTCACTGGACCTGCCAGCTTGAAGTTTATAACGAGATGCAGGGCTCTGGATTTTCTCCCGGACGCCTTGGTCAGGTTCTTTATCCCTATTGGAAAGAGGATATTGATAAAGGCAGCATCACCAGAGAGCAGACTCTTGAGGTTCTCGAATGTATGCGTGTTAAATACACTGAACTTGAGATTGCAACCTGTGCAGGTACCACTGGTATACTTGCAGGTAACACATTTAACAACATCTGTCTCGGCGGGGTAAAGCCCGATGGCTCCAGTGCCGAAAACGAACTGGAATACTTATTTATCCAGGCAGCTATTAATTGCCCTACTGTTTCTCCAACTCTGTCAATTATTTATGACGGCAGGCTGTCTAATGCTTTCCTGCAAAAGGGGATTGAATGCAACAAGACCGGCTGCGGTATGCCTGCATGGGTAAGCAACCGCGTTGGCATTGAGTACTGCATGAAGAATCATTCATGTGAAGGTATTACTCTTGAAGATGCAAGAGCATGGAGTGTAGGCGGATGCCTTGAGATTCAGCCCGGCGCTGTATATGACAACAAGATTGGCGCAGGTTCATACAGTTCTTCGGGTATCAATTTCATTAATGTTCCAAAGATTCTTGAACTGGTACTTTTTGACGGCGTAGATCCCAGAACAAATGTCCGTGTATTTCCGGCAACTGGAAAAAAATACGAAACATTTGATGAACTTATGGACACCTTTAAGGCATATTTTGGAAAGGTCATCCAAATTTTTGAAGAGACCTATAATATGAAGGTATCTGCAACGTTTGAGCTTGACCAGCCGTTACTTTTTTCTGCACTGTCTGCTGACTGCATTGAAAAGGGAGCCGATATTGACCATGCGGGTTCTCGTTACAATCGCTGCTTCACAACTTGGATTACCGGTCAGGTTAACACAGCAAACTCTCTTGCATCTATAAAGAAGAATGTGTTTGACGACAATGCATTTACACTTGATGAGCTTAAGGATGTCCTGCTTAACAACTTCGGATTTATCAGTGCACTGGATACGGGTAATTTCTCCATGATGGAGCAGACGAAGAATGTTTCTGACCCTGACTGGGAAAGAATACACGCTTTGTGTATGCGCGCACCTAAATTCGGAAATGATGACGCTTATGTTGATGATATTTATGTTCAGGTAGCTGACTGCTTTCTTGAATCTGTGGAAGCGATTACCGATGTATTCGGAAACAAGTGGTGTGCATCTATGCTGTCTGTAGGTACCCACGGACCACTTGGTCAGGCTGATATCGCTTCTGCTGACGGACGGCTTGCAGGCGTAACTTTGGCAGACGGCGGTCAGTCACCTTACCCCGGCACCGATCAGAATGGACCTTACGCTGTACTTAGTTCTGCAACTGTTATCGACCATACAAATTTCAAGAATACTCAGCTGAACATGAAGCTGCATCCTGCATCTATCAAGGGCAATATGGGGTCCGCTAAGATGCTCGATATGATTCGTTCCTTTATGGACAACGGCGGCTTCCATATTCAGTTCAATGTTGTTGATTCTCGTATGCTTAAGGATGCGCAGGAGAATCCGAATAACTATCGTGATCTGCTTGTTCGTGTGGCAGGCTTCACTCAGTATTGGTGCGAAGTTTCCAAACCTATTCAGGATGAACTTATTGCCCGTACAGAATATGAAGAAGTTTAAGGAGGATAATATGATGTGTGATAAATGTAAGGATTGCACCAATCTATCTGCACGTGATGTGTTTAACGGTGTATGCTTAATCAGTAAGGAAACAGTTTCTATTGATGCTCCTGTTTGTAAAAAATTTGTACGTGCTGACAAGTGCAAATATTGCAGCAAATATATCGCATCTGAGAAGGATTCCAATCTTGGTACTTGTGATGGTGATATGGTTTACCCTGATCTCGCCGGCTGTGAGGATTTTATTCTTGCAGAATGATTGTATCGTGTTTCTAACTGTTTAGTACAGGACTGTGCATTCACTGCACAGTCCGTACGAAAACGTTAGATATGCAATAGCGGGCCCCCATCGCCAAAGGCGATTTACCGGGGGTACTTTACCAGAGAGGAAAAAAGATTAAGTTACTAAAGGCATTTGTTTTTTCTTACTTCCGTTTTCTTTAAATAATGATATAATATCTTATATATATCATGTATATATTGGCAACTTGAAACAAAAATAATCAACAGGCAGTCAATTTGAATATGTTGGGTTGTTTTGAGTACATAAATATACCAGAAAGAGGAAATATTATGCCACCAAAAGTAACTGTAAAATTAGTCTTAGAAGAACCAGAGTTGCAGGGAGCCGTTGTATTAGCTGGAGAGGCAGGCTTAGATCGTGAAGTGAAGGCGGTGACAGTGGCAGAAATTCTTGATATCGCCTTTTATTTAAAGGGCGGAGATTTTGTACATAGTGTTGCATCATTTATGGATGAACACAGTGAAAATCAATTATCAATTGAGGCATTGTGCGAATGGACAAAAAACTTAATAGAACACGGTGCCAGTTGCCTTGCTATTAAAACGAAGAGATATTTAAATGAAATCCCGGAACCTCTGCTGCAGTTAGGCAATGAAAATGATTTCCCGATCATCGAGCTGCCGCCGGGAGACACGCAAAATGATGTAACGCAATGTGTTTTAAGAGTTGTTATGGAGGCGGCAGAACAAGGTAAGAACCGCAGTTTAGCGGCTCTTTCTAATCTGCATGATGCTGTAGTAAGTGGTGCATCCATAGTTGATATTTCAAGAATATTTGCAGGTTATTTGAATAATCCGGTTTTAATTGAGGATGATGAGTGGCGTTATGTGACGTGTTGTGACAATCAATCAGCAGGAGCTGCAGAAGCCTTGCTTGCTCGCCGTCGTGAAGAAAATCTGCAGGTTATAGTAGATCATATTGGTGGAGAGTCATCCATTCGTACTCAAGTGGCCATGGGTAATAAAATGATTTGGCAGGAAACATGGCCAATAACAGTAAAAGAAAATGTCATAGGTTATTTCAGTATTTGTGAATATGAGGAGTCAATAACCTTCGAGAATCGCTACCTTGTTGAGCGATGCCTTGATATATTGGCTTTAACAATTTATCATCATCAGAGCTATATTAACAGTACTGCATGGCATACTGGAGAAGTTTTTTTACAGGCTCTTCTGGCGGAAAATTACCAAAATGAAGTTGTCAGCTATTTTGCCCAAATGATGGGATTCAATGAGCAGAAGAATATGTCGGCAATAGTCATAAATCCTCTCAGCAAAGCACAGAAGGAGCAGCTTGACAGCAAAAACTGGTCTAAATATCACTATTTTACAGAGTATGCAATTCACAGCATACAGAGTTTCATAGCTCAAAATAAATTCAAGGTTATTCTTGGCGGTTATTACGGATTCCTTGTAGTATTTGTTGATACTGGCTCTAAGGGAATTCAAGACATTAAAAGAATTGGTATGTCAATTTGGGAATCCCTAACGGGCGGAAGAATGAAAATGGACGTTGTAATGGGGATTGGATGCATTGGCAAGGGAATTCACTCTTACCGTGAAAGCTGTCTGGAAGCTCTTGATGCTGTGCGTTGTATCCGTAGATTTGGGCTGAGAGAAAACGTAATGTGTTACGATGAACTTGGGCATTATGCTCTGCTAAATTCTATCTTGCGTAAAGATGAGGCTGCACGGGGTTATAGTCAAACGGTGCTTGGCAAATTATATAATGATAAAGATGCGGAAGAGCTGGTAAGTACACTTAGCACATACCTGGATAAAAATTGCAGTTATGTAGAAACAAGCCGTGCACTTTATTTGCACGTTAACACAGTAAAATATCGCATGAAACAAATACAAGAACGGTTGTCAGTAGATCTTTCCACCCAGGACGGGCGATGCAGCATCTGGTTAGCTTTGAGCATTGATCGTTATCTAAAGTGAAGTTTATCTGCATTGTTTCCGTTCGGGAAGGAATAGTTAGAAAATGAAACTCAATACAAATAACGAGGCTGTCATTTTTGATATCCAGGGTTTCTCGGTTCATGATGGTCCGGGCTGCCGAACATTAATATTTTTTAAGGGCTGTCCGCTAAAATGCTACTGGTGTTGTAATCCCGAGAGTCAGCAGCTTCAGCCTCAGCTAATGTATCGTGTTAGTAATTGCGTTAATTGCTACGGTTGTGTAGGTAGGAATATTTGTCCGCGAAATGCGATTTCCCTGCCAGAACAAAAGGGGGGGCATGTTTCATTTGATCGTAATAGATGTGACATCTGTGAAACAATTGACTGTTCTGAAAATTGTTATCATGAGGCGCTGAAAATGGCTGGTAAAGTCTACACGATTGATGAGATTATGCACAGAATTGAAAGAGAAAGCCGTTTTTGGGGACCGGGCGGCGGTGTGACTTTAGGCGGCGGTGAGGTTGCCGTGCAGTATAAGTTTGCTGCAGAGCTTTTGCGTCGCTGCCATGAGCGTTATATCAATACCGCAACTGAATCCTGCAGCTTTGCGCCATGGACCCATCTCGAGCAAATTTATGAAAATGTAGACTGGGCATTTACCGACATTAAACATATGGATACCGAAAAGCACAAGGATGCTGCAGGAGCTGGCAACGAGCTGATTCTTGAAAACATAGCAAAAACTGCTGAACTTGGCCACAAGGGAAGGCTTCGCCATATTGTGCGGATTCCTATAATTGATGGTTTTAATTCAGATGAAGATAATATTGTAAAAACGATTGCTTATATAAAAGAGATCGGAACGAAAGAGGTTAATATTTTACCATTTCACCGTTTGGGAGCCTCTAAATATGAGCAGCTTGGCCGTACATATGAATGCCGCGATATGACTGGCTGTTCTGAAGAGATTCTGGGTCGTATTCAAGTACAGTTCCAGACGGCAGGGTTAACCTGTTATGTAGGCAGTGATACTCCCTTCTAAGTATCAGTACATCAAAAAAAGAGTGGTTGTACAGTAATGTATGGCCACTTTTTTATGATAGTCCGCATTGCAGATACACTCTGGTATTTAGTTGGAATTTGCGGTATAATAAATAAATTTATAGCAGATAGAATGGGGGCGATAAAATGGAATTTAGTCATGAACTGATTGTACCGAATGAAGACTTGCCGTTTAAGGTATTTGTTTTTGAGGGCAGAGAAGGGAAATACTTCAGGGATAAGCACTGGCACCGGTCGATTGAAATATTTGCGGTTTATGAAGGCCGGATTTCATTTTATATTAACGAAGAAGAGTATCTTCTTCAGCCGGGGCAATTTATGGTAGTGAATTCCAATGAAATCCATTCAGTGGATTCCCCGGAACCAAATATGACCGTCGTCATTCAGATTCCGCTGAAAGTTTTTGAAAAGTATTATACAGGAGAGCATTTTATCAGTTTCACTCATGATGTAAAGTCGCAGGATGAGAGAATGATGATACTGCTGTCTTCCATTTACCGGGCGTATACAGAAAAAAGGTGCGGATATGACCTGAAAGTGCAAAGTTTGTTTTATGAACTTCTTTATCTGCTGGTCACGAAATACCGGGAGACACAAGTAAGTCGTGAGAGGGTAAAAAAGAGCCATAAACTGAACAGGCTGTCCGTGATTACTTCCTATGTGAAGGATCACTATAGCGAGGAACTGTCGCTTGAGCGTCTGGCGGAAATTTTTGGCTACTCGCCTACATATTTATCTAGAATGTTCCAGAAATACGCAGGAATTAACTATATGTCTTATCTGCAGAGCATCCGGGTGGAATATGCTTTTCAGGAGCTGGCGAATACGGAGAGAACAATCAGTGAAATTGCACTGGAAAATGGTTTCCCAAACAGCAAAGCGCTGGCAAAGGCATTTCGGAAGAAGTATGGGATGCTGCCAAGCGAATACAGGAAAAGGACAAGAAAGTGACATTGATTAGATAAATATTTGGTCGAAAAGCACAGGATAAACTGATAAAATTACCTCATAAGGATAAATTTGAACAAATATAAATTCTTAGGAGGGATAATGATGGACATTCAAAAAATAACGGATTCTTCATTTGGCAAATATGGAAGAGTGCTGCAGGGATACTCAATCTGCAAGATTCTGAAAGAAATGGAACATACGCCTCTGCCGAAGGAAGTCATCTACGTAGCATCTGTTGAAGAGATGGAAGCGCTGCCGGAAGCGGAGGCCTTTAAGAATCGGGCATATGGCGGGCTGCCGATCCAGATCGGATATTGTAATGGGGATAACAACAAGCTGAACGGGTTGGAGTACCACCGGTCATCCGAGATCAATATTGCAGTTACAGATATGATTCTGCTGCTGGGAGCACAGCAGGACATTCAGGCAGATTTTACGTATGATACTTCCAGGGTGGAGGCATTTTTTGTGCCTGCGGGAACGATTGTGGAGATGTACGCAACAACCCTCCATTATGCACCGTGCACCGCGCAGCCCGGCGGTTTCAGATGTGTTGTCATTCTGCCGGAGGGGACGAACACAGAACTGACATTTGCACCAGGGAAGGATGGCGATGACTGCCTGATTACTGCAAAGAATAAATGGCTGATCGCACATGAAGACGCAAAGATCGATGGAGCATTCTGTGGCCTGAAGGGTGAAAACATTACACTGGGTTAAAGGTTGGGAAGGCGTCTGGTACAGAGTCTGATAAGGAACTCCTGTTCTGCTTTGCGATTTATAGGAATCCCGGCATTATGGCGCGGAATGGATGAATGTGGCTGTGAGAAGTTAATAAGTTTATTAAAAGAGAAAGGAAGATACATAATATGAATAATATGCCAGAATTAAAAATTGGAGTAGTAGCTGTCAGCAGAGACTGTTTTCCGGAGAGTCTGTCCGTAAGCAGAAGAGAAGCGCTGATGAAGGCTTATAAAGAGAAATACGGAGAAGAGGGAATCTATGAATGTCCTGTCTGCATCGTAGAGAGTGAGATCCATATGGTACAGGCGCTGGAGGATGTAAAGAAAGAAGGGTGCAACGCACTCGTTGTCTATCTTGGCAACTTTGGGCCGGAGATTGCAGAGACACTGCTTGCAAAGCATTTTGACGGACCGAAGATGTTTATCGCTGCAGCCGAAGAGCGCGGCGATAATCTTGTGCAGGGCCGTGGGGATGCTTACTGTGGAATGCTTAATGCAAGCTATAACCTGAAACTGCGTAATATCAAAGCGTATATCCCGGAATATCCGGTTGGTACAGCAGAAGAGTGTGCAGATATGATCTATGAATTCAGACCGATAGCAAGAGCTGTCGCAGCACTGAATGACTTGAAGATTATCAGCTTCGGACCGCGCCCGCTGAACTTCCTGGCATGCAATGCCCCGATCAAACAGCTTTACAACCTGGGTGTAGAGATCGAAGAGAACTCCGAACTGGATTTATTTGAAGCATACAACAAACATGCTGATGACGAGAGAATTCCTGCTGTTGTAAAAGAGATGGAAGAGGAGCTTGGAACCGGCAACAAAAAACCGGAGATACTGGCAAGGCTTGCACAATACGAGATCACTCTCAAAGACTGGGTAGAGGAGCACAAGGGCTACAGAAAATACGTGGCTATCGCAGGAAAGTGCTGGCCGGCATTCCAGACACAGTTCGGTTTTGTGCCATGTTATGTAAACAGCCGTCTGACAGGCCAGGGGATTCCGGTATCCTGTGAGGTTGATATTTACGGGGCTCTGAGTGAGTTTATCGGAACCGTTGTAAGCGAAGACGCAGTTACACTGCTGGATATCAACAATACGGTGCCTGCGGACCTGTATAAAGAGGACATCGAAGACAAATACAATTACACACAGAAAGACACCTTTATGGGATTCCATTGCGGCAACACAGCATCCGGCAAGCTTTCCTTCTGCGAGATGAAATACCAGATGATTATGGCAAGGGCTCTGCCGGAGGAAGTTACCCAGGGAACACTCGAAGGCGATATCGTGCCGGGAGACATCACATTCTTCAGGCTTCAGAGCACAGCAGACTGCAAACTGCGCGCATACATTGCCCAGGGAGAAGTGCTTCCTGTGGCAACCCGCTCATTCGGAGCCATAGGCATTTTCGCCATCCCGGAGATGGGAAGATTCTACCGCCATGTATTAATCGAGGGCAACTACCCGCATCACGGTGCAGTAGCATTCGGTAATTACGGCAAGGCACTGTTTGAAGTATTCAAGTATATAGGCGTTCCGGTGGAAGAGATCGGATATAACCAGCCGGCAGAAGTCCGCTATCCGACAGAGAATCCATGGAAATAAGCAGAATATTCTGAAAACGGAGAGCAAAGGGGTCAGACCCTCTTGCAGAGGGGTCTGACCCCTTTGAAGTTTCCGATGTATGGAATGGAGGTTATCATGTTATATATAGGTATAGATTTAGGAACTTCGGCAGTAAAGCTCCTGCTGATGGATGAAAACGGTAAGATTCACAATATTGTCTCCAGGGAATATCCGTTGTTCTTCCCCCACCCTGGCTGGTCAGAACAGAATCCTCAGGACTGGTATGCAGAAACTATAGAAGGGATCAGAGAGCTGACTGCAGATTGTGATAAATCTCAGGTTGCCGGAATCAGTTTTGGCGGTCAGATGCACGGACTTGTTGTACTGGATGAAAACGATGAAGTGATCCGTCCTGCTATTTTATGGAATGACGGAAGGACAGGCAGGGAAACGGATTATCTCAATCAGGCAGTGGGGAAAGAAAAATTGTCCGAGTATACTGCAAACATTGCATTTGCAGGATTTACGGCTCCGAAGATCCTGTGGATGAAAGAAAATGAACCGGAAAACTTTGCGAAAATCAGCAAGATTATGCTGCCCAAAGATTATCTTGCATACAAATTGAGCGGTGTATTCTGCAGCGATTATTCTGATGCGTCCGGTATGCTCTTGATGGATGTGAAAAATAAATGCTGGTCAAAAGAAATGATGGAGATATGCGGGATCACAGATCAGCAGCTTCCTGCACTTTATGAGAGTTATGAAGTTGTAGGTAATATAAAAGCAGATCTGGCGGAAAAGTTTGGTTTCAACAGCAGTGTAAAAGTAATTGCAGGCGCAGGAGATAACGCGGCGGCAGCGGTAGGCACCGGAACGGTGGGGGACGGGATGTGCAATATCTCTCTCGGAACATCCGGTACCATCTTTATCTCCAGCAGCTCTTTTGGTGTGGATGACAACAATGCGCTGCACTCCTTTGCCCATGCAGACGGACACTATCATCTTATGGGATGTATGCTGAGCGCTGCATCGTGTAATAAGTGGTGGATGGATGAGATTTTGAAAACAAAAGAGTATGCAGCGGAGCAGGAGGCAATCGTAAAGCTGGGGGAAAACCAGGTATTTTACCTGCCATACCTGATGGGAGAACGCTCTCCGCACAATGACCCGAAAGCAAGAGCCACATTCACGGGAATGACCATGGACACGACGAGAGAAGAAATGACTCAGGCTGTACTGGAAGGCGTGGCATTTGGACTCCGGGATTCACTGGAAGTAGCCAGAAGCCTGGGGATTCGGATCGAAAGAACTAAAATCTGCGGCGGCGGTGCAAAAAGCCCGCTGTGGAAGAAGATCATTGCAAATGTCATGAATCTGAAAGTGGATGTCATAGAAAGCGAAGAGGGACCGGGATACGGCGGAGCGATTCTGGCAGCAGTCGGCTGCGGAGAATATGCATCCGTAGAGGAAGCGGCAGGAAAGCTTGTTAAGGTGGTTGAGACCGTGGAACCGGATGCACAGATGATAGAAAAATACGAGGAACGGTATCAGAAGTTCCGCAAGATATATCCGGCTATGAAGGGATTATTCCAGGAGCTGGCGGAGTAAAATGCAAAGGGGTCAGACCCTTCTGCAAAGGGGACAGTCCCCTTTGCCGGAGGGGTCTGACCCCTTTGAACTTCACCGTCACAAAATCGTTTCGTTAGCTGGATTTTTCTGTCGGTTATGTTTATAATGAAGAAGTGTATAGTAATAGCAAGCGTGTAGATGATCGGAGGATGAAAGTATGGAAAATTACCGTGGAGTACGCAATCAATTATTGGCAGAACACATCATAAAGAATCTTGAGAGCCGCAATATGGCAGGCTTTTATGCTGAAAGTAAAGAAGAAGCCCTGAAATTGGCTCTTGATATGATGCCAGCGGGGAGTACTGTCGGCTGGGGCGGTTCCGCATCTCTAACGGAAATCGGGCTGAAGCAGGCGGTTTGTGAGGGCGGCTATCAGGTGATTAACCGGGATGTCTGTAAGACACCGGAAGAAAAACGTAAGGCAGAACTTGCGTGTTTTGACTGCGATTATTTCCTGGCAAGTTCCAATGCCGTTACTCATGATGGGATCCTGGTGAATATTGATAAGTTCGGGAATCGGATCGCGGCCATTGCTTTCGGCGCTAAGAATGTGATACTAATTGTGGGAATGAATAAGGTGACTAAAAATGTGGAGGAAGCGGTAAGCCGTGTGCAGAATGAGGCTGCCCCTATCAATGCCATTCGCCTGAATACAGATACACCCTGTAAAAATAAGGGACTTTGTTATGACTGCAAAGGGGCAAATTCCAATTGCTGTCAGGTACTTGTGACTCGTAATTCAGGAGTCAGGGAAAGAATTAAAGTGATACTGGTCAATGAGAATCTGGGATTTTAATATGAGTGAAAAGGACTGCCTGAAACCGGGAGAGATTATCTCCTGATTACGGGCAGTCCTTATTTTAGCAGGGGTAAGCTTCCTATAGGCAGCAAGACAGGGGAACGGCAGCTCCCTGTTTTTGATTTAATCCTCATTTGGCCTGCCTGCATAATCATGCACCTTTAAGTCAAAAACTCAAATAAGCATACAAGGGCAAGATTCATCCGGACACTTGAAGTTTCCAGACCAGATAAATATAGCATCTGCTGGTCATGTGCGGTATTTTTTAGGCATTTTCCCTGATGACACCGAGATATCAGTGCAATTTTTCGATGCCGTCAGAAGTATTCTGAATCAGTGCATCCCAATATGCCAGAATGCTAGAACGCGGAGACTTTAAATCATGAGCCAGTGCCTCTGCCATTTCAATGCGTTCCTGTGCTATTTTTCAACTGCCGCCAGGAGCCTAAGCGAGAAGAACGTGCAATTGCGTCTCTTGTGAGCAAGGACGTGGTCGGACTGATTATAAACACAACATCACCGGATAATGACTTTCTCTATGATTATGTGAACTGGGGAATTCCGATTGTATTGTGCGACAAAAAGCTCCGCAACTATAACCTGGATATAGTAGAAGAAGACATTAAAAGAATTATCACTACGCTTGTTCATCATCAGAAGGAACAGGGGGATACTCGTCCGGCTTTATTTATACAGGAAACGGTTCAGAATTCCGTAAAGAACATCCGTCGGAGCGCATTCTTGAATGCGGTAGCTGAGCATTTGGATATAATTTAGAAAATAATGTATACCGTATCAAGGAGAATGATATGGAAAGCGCCAAAGTAGAACTGCAGAAGTTCATGGCTATAGTGCAGCCGGATGAACCGAGACTCTGCGGAAAGAATCAACATTGAGAAAACTCGAGTAGTTTTCTATTTGATCACGAAAACGCTCCCCATACCAGGCAGGCCGGGTGCTCAGCACAGGCAAAAAAGAAAAGCCTCGGGAGATTAATCTACCGGGCTTTTTAAGAGGCACAGACCGGATTTGAACCGGTGATCAGGGTGTTGCAGACCCACGCCTTACCGCTTGGCTACTGCGCCTTATTTCACTGCTACGTACCCTATATCATACTCAAACAGCTCCTAAATTATACCAAAAAAAATAAGAAACGTCAAGAGCAGACGCAAAGTTTGTGAGCTGATGGGGGAAGAATAAATCGTAAATTATCAAAGCAAATCTAACTCCATATCTATCACTATTTGGATTCACTTTAGGGATCAGAAAAGCTGCATTAAGTGTGATAATTATGTAATAGTATACAAAAAACAGGAACCAGTTAGCAGACTATTGAACGGAATGGCCTTACATGATACACTTCCAGCAGAACAACCGTGTACAGGGTGGTAACCTCCCGGACTTCACAGAAGAGGGGAGGTGGTGTTGATGGATATATCAGAAGCAATATCATTGATATTGACATTCGGGATTTTTCTGATCGCGCTGCTTACCCACATAGATAGGAACAATAAGCGAAAATAAAAATGCCTACCCTGTCGGACCACAGGATAGGCGTTTGCCGTAAGGCGAATTCTTAACTAAAGAGGTTACCACTCTCGTGGCGGTTGTTCTCTTTGTGACTTCACTATAACATATCTCTTAAAATGATTCAAGTAGTTGCGTGGGTAAGAGGGCGCCTTCGGGGAGCATGGCTTCTGCCGGTGGGTGTGGAACTTTCTGTGTGCTTTCTGTACGCTTTCCGTTTGGCAACGAACCCTAGATAAAAACCATGCCGGATGGAAAGGCACCGGCGGCATTCACCCCGCAATTCTGATGAATTGCGCGGCTCAGGCCGCCTAAAAATCGGCTTCGGTGAGCCGATTTTTGCCTTTCCATCCGGCATGGTTTTTATCAAGGGTTCGTAGCCGCACTCTATGCGTACAGAAAGCACACAGAAAGTTCCACGCCCACCGGCAGAAGCCACGCTCCCCGAAAGCTAGGTGCCTCAAATGGGAAGGGAAAACGCGCCTTGGCGGCGCTAACGGGACCCGCGGATTGAACTGTCTGCCTGGATCTTGATATGAGACGTAAGTGATCGAAAACAATCTCTATTGCTTAAATATGAGACCATAATTATTTGTGCCAACTAATGTATAATCTAAAAACAAATAATTTCCCAGTTCAACCCCCATACGCATCCGCCGTATTCCATCCGCCTCTCCCGTCATTCCCCCCAGGATGAAAGCAAGAAACGTACCTACATGAAGAGCCCAGCCGTGAGAACCGGATATGGGGGTGTCTGGAAGCGTAGCAGGGGCTGTTAGCTGGAGTAAAGGAAAAAAGAGGGAAAAACGGGGTGAGATATGTGATCACAAATCACATATCTCCCTGGACCCAGCGTGCAAAGCCATCAAGGCTTTGGACGATGTGTCCAGGTCTGCCCCGTTTTTCCCTCTTTTTTCCTCTACTCCAGCTTACAGTCCCTGCCCCGTTTCCAGACACCCCCATATCCGGTTCTCACGGCGTCCCTTTATCAGCGACCTTACCTTTCCCCCCCAAGAATATTCCGTTTGAATTCGATGTAAGTTGCAACGAAGTAGATCATATAGATCCCCCCAAAGAGCAGCAGGGATATTCCAAAGTACGACCACACCGGTGCCACCACCCCGGAATAGGTGACGAATGCGTGGCTGATATAGCCTACGATTCCACCGCTGATCAGGAGAGCTCCGATGAACGGGCAGAGGTAGTAGAGGAACAGCTGTTTCAGGATGACACTGTTCAGCTCTCTTTCCTGCAGGCCAAGTTTACGCAGCAGGTTGTATCGGTACCGGTATTTGCTTGAATCGCTCAGCTGCTGTACTGCCAGTACGGTCAGGGCTACGCACAGAAAGACCAGTCCTATATAAAAGAGCGGGAAGATCAGGGTGGACATGAGGAATTTCATTTCCCGCATTTCATTTTGACGGACAAAGACGTAGCTGTCTGATACATAGATGCTGTCGGTTCCATATCCTCTGTGTGCGCCGGCATCGCCGTAACCTTCATACTCATATTCTTCTTCATTCCATGCGATTCCCTGGACGTTCAGGAGGGTATCCCCGAAGTTCTGGGGGACAGTGCCGTCTATCTGGGTCATCATCAGTGAATAATAAGGTGTCATGGTTTCGGCGGTCTGATCTGGTACGATGAGGATATAATCGGCTCCGTTATGCCCGCTCTGCTCAAGGCCTTCCGTGTATATGCCGGCGCAGGAACAGGCAGTGCCGCCTATATCGAATGGCTGTTTTGTGAAGGGGGCCGCGGTTTTGGCAAGACGGGACTTAATGTGGAGCAGATATTCATTTTCTCCCAGCGACACCTCCTGGTACCCGAGCATTTTCCGCAGATAATTGTAGTCGGAGAGCTTCATGTAGGTGTCATATTGGTAGTAACAGGATTTGTCTCCCAGAGAATAATTCTGAATGAGATAGCTGCTCATATCATCGGATTCGTTTTCAAATATCTGGTAAATATATGAGTCCGTTATATGTGCCTCCTGCTGTATCGCTTCCTTCTCGCCAGAGAAACCGTAGTACGGGTCTTCGTGGTATATTGCGATGTCGAAGGGCCATTTTTCATCGGACTGTGTATTCTGGAACTGGTTCAGCATAAGGGCGCAGGATGCTCCTATTAAAGCGACCATGAAGAGGACCGTCAGCGTGCCCAGTGTGAACTGCATGGTTCTGATTTTGGAGGACAGCTGGCGCAGGACGAAGATATTTGCCTGCTTCCAGACTCCGGCTCTGCCTTTTTTGATGTAGCCGGTGAGGAAGGCGGAGAGTCCCATGTAGAGCAGATAAACGGACGCTACAAGCCCGGCGATCATGGGATACACGTTCCAGTCGTTAAAGTGTCCGAAAATCAGCATCCAGCCGAAAAAGATCATAAAAAATACAGAGATGAAGAACATCCACTGTTTGCCGGACTTGTTGCCGTTCTTTAACTCTTCGTTCTGATGTTCCATATACATCATATCCCGTATGTTCATTTTCTTAAACCTTCGTTTGTTCCGGAAGAGAGCCAGCAGATAGGAGCCGCAGTAGATCCCCGCCGTCATCAGCAGGGTTCCCGCCTTCCATTCCATCTGGATATTGTAGTCTGCATTTACCATTGCGTAGATCAGCGTGGTGAGGATCTGCTGCAGAAACATTCCCGGGATCAGGCCGATGACAAAAGCGACCAGCCCGAGCAGGATGGTTTCTTTTAAGAAAAGATTCGCGATCTGTTTTTTTCGAAAGCCCAGAAGGAGATAGGTTGCAAACTCCCGGCTCCGTTTTTCTGCCATGAATTTTACCATATAGTGCACAAGCCAGATAATGATCAGGACGATGAAGAATGTTGCCATTCCCAGCATGGCGCCCAGCATTCCTGCTTCCGTGCAGATTTCCCGGACTGTATCGGAGAAGATCATGGAATCAAACGCGAACATCATGGCGGTGATAAAGACCATTGTCATGAGATAGATGAGATAGTCCCTGAAAGAGCGCCTGGCATTGCGCAGGGCCAGCTTAGTCAGCATACCCGTCACCTCCAGTCAGGGAAAGCACATCCAGAATTTCGCTGAGGAATTGTTTCATTGTCCCCGAACCCCGGCGGAGCTCATGGAAGATCTGTCCGTCCTTCAGAAAAAGAATTCTGCTGCAGTAGCTTGCGGAGAATGCATCATGTGTTACCATCAGGATGGTTGCGCCGAGCGTGCTGTTCATATAGGAAAATGTTTCGAGCAGCATCCGGGAGGATTTGGAATCCAGGGCGCCGGTGGGTTCATCGGCAAAAACGATTTTCGGGTGGTTAATCAGCGCCCTTGCACAGGCACAGCGCTGTTTCTGCCCGCCGGATACCTGGTAGGGGAATTTGTCACGGATGGGCCAGATATCCAGCCTTTCCATGATATCCTTTGTCCGTTTTTCGATCTCCCGTTTCCCTTTTTTGGTCAGAGACATGGCAAGAGCTATGTTTTCTTTCAGTGTGAGCGTGTCTAGGAGGTTGTAGTCCTGGAAGACAAATCCGAGATTATTCTTGCGGAAGTCCGCCATCTGGTCTTCTCTCATATTTGTAATGTCATCCCCGCCATACCAGATATGCCCGGATGTTACGGTGTCTACAGTGGCGAGCAGGTTTAAGAGCGTTGTTTTGCCGCTGCCGCTGGCCCCCATAATAGCAGTAAATTCCCCTTGATCAATGGTAAAGCTTATGCGGTCTATGGCTTTAGTCAGATTGTTTTTACTTCCGTAATATTTTTCTACATCGTCTATATGGAGCAGTTCTTTCATGAAATCGATACCTTCCTTTCCGTTATATATTGACAGGCAGCCTTTGAATATAGTTATTGTAACGGAAAATGTGAGTAGATTGTATCGGATCAGCTTTCAGAAACCTTACGAATTTGAAAGATTACTGTTTTATTCTCTTCCAAAGTAGCGGCTTCCATCCGGAAATACCAGAATAATCCGCGTGCAGACACCGGCTTCAGACTGTGCATCCAGAGTAATTCCCAGCTTCCGGCTTAATTTCATGCAGAGATAAAGCCCAATCCCTGTTGACTGCCGATTCTGGCGCCCATTGGTGCCGGTGAATCCTTTGTCAAAGATGCGCCCCAGTTCTTCCGGGCGGATGCCGATCCCGTTGTCCTCTATAGAAAGAATTGTTTTTTGATCTTCTTTTTGTGTCCGGATGGTTATGCGGCATCCCTCATCCTTTTTGTACTTAACAGCGTTGATCATAATCTGGCTGATGATAAACTCCAGCCATTTATCGTCACAGTATACGTTTACATCACCGACCTGCATATCAATGACGGCGCCGTTCTGTATGAGATAAGACTGAATGCGGTGGATTGCGGCGAGGACCACCTCTTTCAGAGGGATTTCCCGTATCATGTAATCCTGACAGACCGTGTCTGAGCGGGCATAGTAGAGAGCCTTATCCACATCGTTTTCCAGTTCACCCAGGAGGGATTTCAGGCGGCGGGTATCCTCGGGACACCAGGAATCTTTTCTCTTGTGGTTGTCACAGATCAGGTTCATGGCGGTGAGCGGCAGCTTTACTTCATGGATCCAGTTTTCGATAAATTCTTTATACTCGGTCCGTTCATTTTCCAGATGATGTATTGCGTCGATAACGGATTTGTTGGACTGCTTCAGCAGCCTTCGGCAGAGCCTGTCCTCCAGACGCCAGGAATCCGGCATAACTTCTGAGATCAGGTATGGCTTGTCCAGTTCGTCGAGTATCTGGAAGATCTCGCGGAAATAGCGGTTTCTGCGGTACCAGGACACAAAAAACCAGACGGCCAGTAGAAAGAACCAGAGAATATAAAGCAAAAACATCTGGTTATTTTTCAGCCCGCAGATACTGAAATAAATAAAGCTCAGCAGCATACACAGCATATGAAAAAGCAGAAGCAGGAGCTTATCCCGCAAGAATTCTAAAAAGGTCATATCTGATATCCCTGTCCTCTCCTTGTGGAGATCATATTTTCTATGCCGATTTCCTTCAGTTTGCTACGGATGCGGGTGATATTAACGCTTAAAGTATTGTCATCTATAAAAATCTGGTTTTCCCAGAGATCGTCTATCAACTCTTCGCGGGAAATGATTTGTCCGGCCCGGGAAAACAGATTGTAACAGATGCGCAGTTCATTTTTTGTCAGTTCCACAGATCTGTCTTCGCAGGAAAGGGTACCTTCCAGCATATTCAGTTCGCAGCCTTTCCGGGAAAACAGGTAGGGATTTTCCTGGATCTTATTGTGTCCTGTACGTTTCAGAACCGCGGCAATTCGCGCAAGCAGGATAGGGGCCTGGTATGGTTTTGTAATGTAATCATCGCCGCCCAGCATCATACCATTAAGCTCATCCATGGCATTGCTTTTGCTGGTCACAAATATGATGGGAACATCCGTATTTTTGCGGATATCACGGCAGATCTTCAGCCCATCGGTGCCCGGCAGCTGGATATCCAGAAGAATCAGATCCGGTGCACTTTCTTTCACGTATCGGGGAATGTCAGAAAAATCCTCGGCTGCTTCCGCCTGATACGAGGCGTTTTCCAGCATCAGCTTCAGCTCCGCGCGGATCTCTTTTTCATCTTCTACAATCAATATGCGATACAAATGACGGCCCTCCTGACATCGTTCTTATATACTAATTCCAGTCTTTAGAGATGCAGATCCATTTCTTTGACAGAGAATGTTTTTCTAATTCAGGAAGAGTCAGCTCGATGGCGCTGTTTCCACTTCCCGCTGCAGGAAATACAGTTGTGAAGCGTTTTAATGACTCGTCCAGATAGACAGCCACACCGCTATTTGCGGCAAAAGGACAGACTCCTCCCGGTGCATGTCCCGTCAGTTCTTCCACCTGGTCCCAGGGGATCATTCTGGCCTTTTCATGGAACTCGTCCTTAAACTTCTTGTTGTCCGTCCGAGCATCTCCTGCCATCACAATCAGGATCGGGCCGTTTCCGGTAAGGAAGGACATCGTTTTGGCAATACGTGCAGGTTCACAGCCCAGTGCATTAGCAGCCTCTTCGACTGTAGCGCTGGAGGCCTCCGGTTCCAGAATTCTGTCCTCCATGCCGAAGGCGCCAAAATATGTTTTCACTTTTTCAATAGACATGATAATCTCCTTCTTTTCTGTAAAATTACTTCTAAAATATAGAGTATAACTAAATCGAGCGAATGTCAATTTGAGGATTCAGAGAACGAGATATTGTGAACGGATGGGGGGGAGGACGCTTACCGAGAGCCGGGACGTGCTGTGTAAAGCACCTGTCCTGTTGGAGATGCAGGCCGCTGCGCCAAACAGCAGTAAGAGGAAATCCGCAAAATCAGCCAGAACCGAACGCATTCACCGCCTAATCTGATGATTAGGCGGTGAATGCGTTCTAAAAAGTTGCTTCGGAAGCAACTTTTTTCTGGCTGATTTTGCGGATTTCCTCTAACTGCTGCTAGTGCTCGCTAAATGCATTTCCAACAGGACAGGTGCTTTACACAGCACGTCCCGGCTCCCGGTAAGCTGGTGCTTCCAGGCGGTAGGTAAGAATGTGTTTTCAAGTTTGGGGATTCTGGGCCGGTGTGGCGGATTTGGTATGGCAGTGCGGGGGTGTTTAGGTGGGGGAATTGAGTAATTTGGGTTTGAGGTAAGGAGATGCGGGATTATAAGTTAAAGATATCTTTAGTTCAATCTAAAACAAATTCAGGTTCATATATGGAAGATGAAAGTTACGCATCGTCTTCACCCATCCCCCCACACAACCACCCCTTCCTCAAAGTTCGCTTGAGTTTCCGCAAAATGT
>LDAQ01000096.1 GCA_001028025.1 Faecalicatena fissicatena
ATTGTACCAAGTCGCTAGCGCGACGGCTAGCCCCAGTTACAATAATACCATCACTCTTTCTTAATAATCTCATTATTCTCTAAATAAAAGTAGCGATTTTTTTGTATATGTTGTATTCTTGAATTACCCCTAACTCAATAATCAAACACACACGCAAAAACCGCTATGTTCAATTTATCATATTTCGAACAATTCAACAACCACATATCTATATTTTTTACCCGTCCGCCACCTTTAGGATGAATAGCCGATTTCTCTCATTCATTTTAAGGAGGTTCCATTATGGACAAATATTTTAATACTTACCGGGAGATGATCTCTCTGCGTGGTCTTACTGACCATACCATGAATTCCTATTCCACTTACATCCGTGCCTATCTTGATTATCTTTCTAAGTTCCTCTGCAAACAGCCGCAATCCGTTTCCTGGCAGGAACTCCGTGACTTTATCAAATGGCTGCAGCATGACCGGGCTCTTTCTGACAGAACCATGAATGCCGTTATCTCACAGCTCCGTTTCTTTACCGTTTATGTTTTACATCAGTCCTGGGATAACTACCAACTCCCCAAAAGAAAATTCGATCAATATCTGCCCTTTGTCCCTTCACAAAAGGAAACGTGGACTTTCATCTCTACAATCCCCGATATCCGGATTAAGGCATTTGTCACCATCCTCTACTCTGCCGGCCTGAGAGCCGGTGAAGTCCGGCATCTGAAGTGTTCTGACATTGAACATTCCAACAAACGGATCTTTATCCGCCGCTCCAAGAACCGCTCTTCCAGATATGCCCTCCTCTCGGATACGGCTTGGGACACGATTCTGGAATACTATTATTCCCTGCCTCCTGACCAGCGTCCTTCTGACTGGCTTTTTACACAGCGCAGGGACAAGAGCAAGCCGATTGACCACCAGGTAATTCCAACGCATCTCGCGGAACATGAGAAACGCCTGGGATGGGAACACCGCATTTCCTGCCATACATTCCGACATGCTTTTGGCACACATCTTTATGAAAATGGAACGGATCTGCTCACCATCCAATCTTTGCTTGGTCATAAATCTTTAAATTCTACCATTATTTATGTCCATCTTGCTTCCCCTGCTGCTTCATGGGTAATAAGCCCCCTGGACAGATTGGCAGGTGAATGGCATGGCTCAGTATAAAATCCAACAGGTCTTTGATTACGGCTGGAATGACTATCTCGCATCCTCACACCATTCTTCTCTTCAGGAGAAAGCCGCACATTCCATTATGGCCTGCAAAAGCGGAACCCTTGGATACAATGTCAGCCAGTGCCAGGACTGCGGGCACACGGAAATCCACAATTGTTCCTGCCATAACCGTAACTGTCCAAACTGCCAGGCTGTTCTAACAGAACTCTGGGTAGATCAGCGCAGGGCGGAGGTAATCGATTCCCCTTACTTTCATGTGGTATTTACTCTTCCTCATGAATTAAACCCGCTCATCTACTGTAATCAGAAGCTTTTGTACGGCCTTTTTCACAGGTGTTGTGCCCAAACACTCCTGGAACTTTCGCAGGAATCTAAATATCTCGGGGCAACTCCCGGCATCATCCAGGTACTCCACACTTGGAATCAGGCGTTGGATTACCACGTGCATATGCATTGCATCATTTCTGGCGGAGGACTTACAAAAGCACATAAAACAAAAAAAGCAAAAGGGAAATTTTTCATTCCCGTGCGCGTTCTCCGGGACAAATTCAAAGGGAAATACCTGGCCCTGGTGGATGGATATCACCAGGACGGAAAACTTGTGTTTTCCGCATCCTGCAAAAATCTCCGGAATTCTTATACATGGAAGGAATTCAAAAAGCTGCTTTATGAGAAAGACTGGTGTCCTTTCATAAAAGAGACGTTCAATGGCTTCGGCAATGCCATTGAGTATTTGGGACGCTACACTCACCGGATTGCAATCTCTAACAGCCGGATTCTTTTTGTGACAGAGTCCAAAACCACTTTTTCTGCTAGGGGCAGGAAGCCGGGTGAGCCCAAAAGGGAGATTACATTGGAGAACAAAGAATTTATCCGCCGTTTTCTGATGCATGTGCTTCCCCTCGGATTTCAGAAAATCCGCTACTATGGTTTCCTGAACAACCGGATGAAATCTAAAAATCTGAAGCTCATTTTCAAGCTGCAGGGATACCAGAGGTTCAAACGCCGCTATGCGGTTTTGTCCATGGAAGAACTCTTAAAAACCATCTGGAACTGTGACATCCAGATTTGCCCGGAATGCGGCTGTCTTCAAATGAAACCGCTTGGAAGGACTTATGTGCTACTCTGTTAAAAGTTCTTCCCGCTCATACTGTTTTTTCAAGGCCTCCCTTAGGAAGGTCTGCGAAGCATACCCAAGTTTAATTCCACATGCGATTTTTCAATTGATTTCAGTATTTTTTTCAACTAATACTCTAATTTCAGCCGTGTGGAAGAAATACAATCCCCATACCTTCTGTGGCAAAACTTCCGCGACTTGGTACAATTGAGAAGAATCACATTCAGAGCAGTTCTTGTTTTTTCAGAACTGCTCTTTTTGTCTGCTCTGAATCTGATACTTCTCTAAAGAATTATA
>LDAQ01000097.1 GCA_001028025.1 Faecalicatena fissicatena
CCCTGGTTTTCCTTCTTTTTTGCTCTACTCCGGCTTACTGCCCTAACCCCGCTTCCAGACACCACTATGCCCGGTTCACGCGGCGCCCCCCTCATCAACATCAAATACTCGCCCTCAGCCTCCCTAACGCAGCCTGGAACTGTTCATCATCTCTGAGTTCTGCAACACTCTCATCCGTTAACATCCCCTCCAGTATCATCTTCCTCATTTCTTTTGACGAAGCTTCCTGCCCCTCTTTGATTTTTACTGCCGCCGAAAAAAGAAGCGGATTAGGAACCTGTACCTGCCCTGTAATTGCATCCACAAAGCGCACTATGCTCTCCAGCGCCTTTTCTTTCTCACCTGCCCGCAGAAGTACCTCTGCAAATATGCCATCACTCATCCCTGCTGTACAGCCAAATACCTCTTCCATCCTGCGGTAAACCTCACAGATCTCCAGTCCCTTTACTGCATCTGGCTGTACCTTCCCGTCAGCCAGCAGCAACAGGCAGTTCTGCATCTGGCATACGAGAGTAAATAGACGTTTCTGGATCACCTCCAAAGCCTTATCCTTATCTTCACGCTTCAGATATAACTGTGCCCACAGCATCGTGGTATCTGTAGTGTATTCAGGTATTTCCTTCAGAAACTGCTCACCCTTTTCTAATTCATCCTCCATAAGAGCCATGGATGCCAGCTGCATGACCGCCTGCTCACAATAAACTGCTGTTCCGTTCACCCGGATATATTCCAGAAGTTCTTTTTTCTGTTGTTTCCATTTAGCTTTCTTTTCTTCCGGAACCTCCGGAAATATCATCTCAAACATAGTCAGCACAGCCACTGCATTATATTTAAGCGGTACGCTTGCCGGATACTGATGAAGCAGTTCCTGCAGCAGTTCTTCTGCTGGTTCCTTCCCCTTAGCTCTGCCGGCTTCAATGATTTGATTGATGTGTTCTGCAATCTGCTCATCGGTTAAAGTCTCTTCAAATTGCAGCAATGTATCTAAATTAGTACCCAGCGCTCTGGCCAGCGGACACAGTAAGGTGATGTCCGGGCAGGAACTGTCTGTCTCCCACTTACTGACAGCAGGTGCCGAGATTCCCAGCACTGCAGCCAGCTGTTCCTGTGTCATACCTTTCGTTTTGCGGAGCGCCGCTATATGTGCCCCCAGATTTTCTTTCATATCATGTTCTCCTTTTCTGGTATTTGTCCGGCCTGACTACTATAGTATAGCCTCTCATGCAGCAGCGTACAAGAGAGGCTCCGTTAACTAAAACGCTTTATTTCTTAACCATTATTCAAGTTCACGGATTTCCGAGTATAGTAAGGGCCAACTATATATTTCCTATGTTCTTTCATTGGCAAGCCCGGCGTTCTGATATATAATGATATACATAATTCTTGTGAAGGAGGTACCACATTGAAAGAAATCGCTATCTACGGCAAGGGAGGTATCGGCAAGTCAACCTTAAGTGCCAACATCTCTGCTGCTCTTTCCATGTATGGAAAGAAAATACTGCAAATAGGCTGTGATCCGAAGCACGATTCTACACGCCTTCTCATGAGCGGCAAAAGGATCACCACAGTTTTAGACTATATCAAATGCTCCAGCCCTCTGGACTATAAAGCCAGCGATATTTTGTTCCACGGTTTCAACCAGATCGGCTGTATCGAGGCAGGAGGCCCCAAACCCGGGGTGGGCTGTGCCGGAAGGGGTATCATTACTGCTTTCGAGCTTCTGGATAAATTTCACATCAAAGACAACTATGATATTGTTCTCTATGATGTCCTGGGAGATGTTGTATGCGGCGGTTTTGCCGTTCCAATCAGGCGGGAATATGCCGACACCATCTTTCTGGTCACTTCCGGAGAGTACATGTCCATATATGCCGCCAACAATATTCTCCGGGGCATACAAAATTATGACGGGGACAAGTGCCGCGTTGCGGGCATCCTTTACAACTGCCGTAATGTAAAACATGAAGACCAGCGGATCCATGCCTTTGCCAGCGCAGTGAATCTCCCCATCTTTGCCAAAATTCCAAGGGATGACACTTTTGCCCGGGCAGAGAAGAAAAATTCCACTGTCACGGAACTGGACAATAACAGCACCCTGTCCCGGGTATTTTCCCGGATAGCCGAAAAGATTCTGGCTGAGCCTATCCTTTATCCTGCTTGTCCTCTGACAGACGAGGAGCTGGAGGATGTCATATTAAATGAGAAAACAGGTACGCCATCTGTCTCTGTATCTGCCGCGGCTGTTCAGGCCGTATCGGAAACCGACACAGACAGAAGCCCTGTGTCACAGCCGCAGTATGATTCCGGCTACCTTTCCAAAAATGTACTCCGGGATGAACCCCTGCACGGCTGCGCTTTTAACGGCGCCATGACGATGAGCATCCATCTTCAGGATGTGGTGATTCTGGCTCATTCCCCGAAAAGCTGTACATATCTCTCCTATCAGAGTATCAGTTCCTCAGGCCGGCGGAGGCTCTTTGAACGTGGAACTCTCCTGCCTTCTTCCCTCTCCCCCAACATCATATCCACAGATATGAGCGAGGACGACATGGTTTTCGGCGGAATGGAAAAGCTCACCGATACAGTGAAGGCCATCCTGAAACAGACACCAAAACCCCGGGCCATTGTTATCATCAGTTCCTGCCCTGCCGGCATCATAGGGGATGACATTGATATGGCAAAAGCTCTGGCTAAACCCGATATTCCTGTCATTACGGTCAAAACAGACGGCAACCTGTCCGGGGATTATCTGCAGGGTATGCTCATGTGCTACACAGAATTGGCAAAACAGATCATTGATCTGGATGTCCCGCCCGCGTCTGATACGGTAAATATTGTCTTTGAAAAGGTAGTTGCCAAAAATACGGAAAGTAACTTTGAGATTATCCGGGGCTATCTGGACAAAATGGGAATCCGGGTAAACTGCAGATTTTTATGCAATACGTATTACGATGCACTTAAAGGTTTTTGCAGTGCATCACTCAATCTACTGGCCTACAAAGACTATACAGGAAAAATACTGAAAGACTTTTTTACAAAAGAATATGGCTCTGTATTTTATGAAGACCCTTTCCCCGTTGGATTTATGGAGACGGTGAACTGGCTGCGAGGCATCGGAAAATTTTTCAAAAAGGAAGAGGCTGCGGAAAAAATTATCAGCGCAGGCAGAGATGATTATGAGAAAAGGATTGCTGCTGTCAAGAAGATCCTGAAAGGGAAAAAACTGATGGTCATTACCTACAATCATCAGCTGGACTGGATTCTGAGAACTGCTCTGGATGCCGGAATGGAGATTGCCAAGCTCTGTATCCTCAACTTTTCCCAGGATGAAGGCTTCTCCAGCAGACTGCCTGAGATAGCAGATGTCCCACTTGAAGAGGACTATGACCGCCAAAAGAGGATCGGGGACATTCAGTATTACAGGCCTGACATTCTGCTGTCCAATTACGAATCCTCGGCAGGCTGTGAAAATTGTATCGCCGACACCATCCCCATGTGTCCCGATATCGGATTTTTTTCCGGACTGATTCTGGCAGAAAGATGGGCCGGTTTGTTCAATATGAATTTGGAAGGAGCGTGGAAAAATGATCAGTCCCTATTTAACAAGTATTACCCCAGATAGCTTTTCCGGCCTGATCTTCGGGTTTGAAGGCATTAAAAATACAATGGTCCTGTTGAATGGCCCTACCGGCTGCAAATTCTACCACTCAGCCACAGTCGACAATCAGACCCTCCGCCAGATGGAATTTGATCCGCTCAACTATCCCGAACTGTGGTATTTCGGGCAGCCCCGTGTTCCCTGTACCTATCTTGATAAACGGGATTACGTTTATGGCAGCAAAGACAAGCTGACAGAGGCAATACGCTTTATCGAATCCAATATGAACTTTGACCTGATGGTCATCGTCAACTCACCGGGGGCCGCTCTTATCGGGGATGACATCAGAGATATTGCCATGGATGAGATTCAGAGTACTCCGGTTCTTACGGTAGAGACCCCCGGATACTCCCGGGATATATGGGACGGTTACAGTGCCGCATGCTGTCAGATTCTCAGGGAACTGCTTCCGGCCGGTCCCCGGCCGGCCAATACCGGAACACGCAAAAAAGTGAATATCCTGGGGATGTCCATTTTTCATAAATATTATCAGGGTGACTGTCAGGAACTGACAAGACTGCTTGGGCTCTGCGGTATCGATGTGAGCTGCATTCTTTGCTGTGAATGTACATTTGAAGAAATCAGGAATATGAAAAATGCAGATTTAAATATTGTCGTGGATTCAGTCTATGGATTGGAGGCAGCCCGACTTCTGGAGGAAGAATATCAGATGCCTTATATCGTCTGCCCCGGTTTCCCCGTGGGATTTGCGGCCGCTGAGTCTCTGATCTGCCAGGTTTGCAGCCGCTTTGATCTGGATCCCGCCGCCTTCGTGACAGAAAGCGAAAAGTCCAGAGCACGCGCTTATATTTATCTATCCAGACTTAATTCACTGACCGGGCTTCCCAAAGGTGCAAAGTTCGCGGTTCACGGTACCTGCTCCCAGTGTTATGGATATGCCAGCTTTTTTATCTGTTATTTTGGCATGACTGCAGACAGTATCTCGGTCCTTGATCTGCCAAAAGACAATAGTCGGCCAAGCCCCCATTATGAGGCTCTCTGCCGGCTGCTGGAGGAGACTTCCATGGAGGATTCCCTGAAGAAGGATATTCTCTCCACCGATGCCGAACTGGTATTTGCGGACGGAAATATTATTGCAAAGCTGAAAGCCAGGCATCTCGACTTCAGCGGGATTGAGATCAGTATGCCTACGCTCGGCTATACCGATGTCATCCCCAAGACCCATCTGGGCCTTTCTGGAGGACTGATGCTGTGCGAACAGATTATCAACGGGCTGATGTTCCGGTAAAATATGGCAGGTAATCAAACCGATTACCTGCCGTAATTGTATCATACAGTTCATTTTCATAATGAGCTGTTTTTTTAATCCACAAAATATGTCACCATATGCCCGATGATTCCCAGCACCATTACAACGGATAATCCACGGTGCACCTGAAGATTAAGGCGTTTATCCTGCGTAATTGTATGGCATAGTACGATGAGCAGCAGCATCGTGGCAGCTGTCAACACGCCCGTAATCAAAACACCGATATTGTGAGCCATTAATACGGGAAACACAAATATAATGTGCAGCACCCATATTACGAGCAACGCAGCGCTTATGTATTTATGGACCCGCATAAAAAATACATCTGCTTTTTTCAAATGCATCTTACGTGTCAGTGCTTTTACTAACAGCATACAAAAACATAACAGGCATAAATAACCTAAAATAATACTCATAAAATCCGTACCCCCTGTACTCATTTATCTGCTGACACAAATGGCAAATTGTGTTCCCGCTTTCATCCTTTTACCTGCTCAGCGGGAATCCTGTTCATTTATTCATTATATCCTTTTATCCACAGTAACTCAATCTATCCCCAATGATTCTGTATCTTTTCATCAAGATTGACTTATGTGCAAAAAACAACACTGTTCCGTTAGCCTCTGGGACGTTTTCGTTCCTTCTACGTATATGCATATAGCAAAGAAAAAGCTGTTTCATAAAAACAGCACCTAATTTATCTCTATGAAAGGAAGCATTGTGACTATGAAATGTAAAAAAATTATTTCTATTCTTCTCTGCTTTGTGCTGACGCCCCTGTTTACCCTCAATGTCTGCGCCTCTGAGAACGACGGACTGCAGGCGCTTCAGGAAACTCTGAACCAGAACATCGAGGAATCCCAGAAAATTCTGGATGCTATTGACCAGGATAGTTCGATCGATGATATTGGAGACATGATAAATAACCTGGAAGAACCCGACACGTCTGTTCTTGAAGCCGATGGCGATGCTCCTGTAACCGGCTCACTGGGCGATTTCTCCAGTTCCGCTCCTCCCACTTCCCTCATGCTGGAATTTATAAAAGCGCAGCTGGAACTCGCTAATTCTGTAAAGAATAATGCAATGCCGAATATGGATGATATCCATGTAAAGCAATATGAAGAAACTCAGCTTTCCCAATTTATCCAGCAGCTGAATGATCTGAAATCCCAGGCCTATACAGAACCGGTTGTCATCCCCGGCGACATCCTCTACTACATGGATGAAAAGGGGCTCTCTTATCCTGTGCCGAAATCCGGACGGTATAATGCCTCGGAATGTGACTCCATCATCAGAACCCTGGATGACCGTATCTCTGCTTTAGGAATCGAAATCATGGATTCCTTGGTATCAATCCAGAATTTCATGTCTGAGTATAACTCTTACATATCGAATGCCTATTCTTACCTGCTTGACTTTTCCAACAGTTCCGCTTCTCCATCACAGAGTCAGAGCCTTTTCTCCTCTGAGGGCGGGCAGGTTAATGTGACTCCGGTAGCAGTCAGTGTCCTGGCCGGTGTGCTGGCGGGGATGCTGCTGATGTGGGCAATTATGAAAAACAAATTGAAAAAGCCGGCAAAGGAGGAATCCATATGACCATGATACAGCTGGCGGCGGCACTGATTTCTGTGCTGTACGGAGGGATCGCATGTCTGAGACACCGCCAGCCTCTGTTCTTTAAGATCCTGCTGTATGGGCTGATCAGCTACTTTTTCGGAGCGCTCTTCACGGCCTGTTACTCCGTTGTCCATGGGGGCGGCCCCGTCGGATTTCATGTGGGATATTTTGGTCATATTGGTGCCTATTTCTTTTTATTCTCTTCCTATTATGGGGCGATCGACCATCTGGCCGATGGCGGGGAAAGCAAATACCGCGTCCTGCGCATCGTTTCTGCTATCCCTGCAATTGTCCCCATAGCACTGCTTGTCTGGGGCATCGTCAATTATGGCCTGAGTACCATGCTGCCGCTTTTGATGCTGATACTGCCTATGACATTTACGCTCTATTTTGCTGTCAAGCATCTGGTTTTTCCTGATGTGGAAATGGGAATCATCCGGGTCATGCGGCCGTACAACGGCTGTGTCATCCTCTTTTGCATTGCCGAACTGGCAGGCCAGTTTCATTATCTGCCCGAGACAGTGAGGACAGCTTCGGCGATCCTTTCCTGTCTTTTTCTCGTCCTGCTGCTGCCGCTGGCTGAAAAGGGGGTGCGCAAATGGTTTATATAATTTTTTTCTGTATAAGTATTCCCATGCTTTTAATGCTCCCACTGCTGGAGTCCCGTTCCCGCTGGATCGTCGGCTTCTTTCTTCTGGGAGCGGTTACCGCCCTTGCCGCTTATGAGATCAATACCATAGTGTTTCCATTCTCTGGCATGAGTGCCCGCAGTTTTTCGGAGCTTATCCCGCCTATAGTCGAAGAGCTGTTAAAAGCCCTCCCGGTGCTCTGCTATGCGCTCCTGCTGGATGACAGCCGAAAACGGGTGCTCCCTGTCGCTATGGCGGTCGGGGTCGGCTTCGCCGTATTGGAAAACACAGCACTCCTGGTCGAATATCTGGGCAGCGTTTCTATCGCCTGGGCAGCTGGACGCGGTTTTTCAGCCAGCCTTATGCACGGCCTTTGCACGGTCACCATAGGGACCGGCATCTGCTATGTGAAAAAGCAGAAAAAACTTTTTTATACTGGCACCTTTGGACTGATCTCTATTGCAATTACAATGCACGCACTATTTAACCTGCTGATCCAGTCTTCTTTTGACATCATCGGCATGATTATGCCGCTCACACTCTATGCTCTGCTTTATGTGCTGCGCAGCAGGAAAAAAATGAAGCTACCGTTTTTATCGTATTAGCGTGCTGCAAGGTTCCTAATACAGCCATACCTCACCTGACATATGAAAATACCCGAGTGTACTTCTTAACTCATGCCTGACGGATTCGCAGAAAAACTGCATAAAATATGGGACCACTGCTTCACAGATCTCACATCTGTTTCGCAGTGGTCCCATAAAGTTTCCCCGTAAAGCATTTTTTAGAAAAAACTTTTTATATTTAACATTTCTCGAAATACAATTCATACCATACAAGAAAAGTATAAATCGTCCAGATTTTTCTCCAGTTATCCGAGTTTCCGGCGATATAATCATCGAAAATCTCATGAATCTCATCTACATGGAAGAACTTCGATGCAGCCTCGCTGTGGAATTTCTCCCGGACATCCTGATTGTAGCGATCATCAGCCATCCAGATACGAATTGGCACGATGAATCCCAATTTCTTACGGAAAGCAATCTCTTCCGGCAATACCTTTGCCGCTGCGGTTCGGAATGCCACTTTATTCTGCTCCGCATTCACCTTATATTCTGACGGCATCCGTGAAGCAATATCAAAAATTCTCGTATCCGTAAGGGGCATTCTGATCTCTAAACCTGCCGCTGTACTCATCTTATCGACATTGAAATAAATATCCCCTTCCAGCCAGATCTGAATATCCACATCCGACATCTTTGTAAGCGGATCCAGGCCTTCTGTTTCCTCATAAATCCTCTCTGCCAGCTCGATTGGAAGAACATCCGGATCATATTTTTTCAGAATCCGCTGTTTTTCATCCTCCTTCATGATATTCGTATTGCCCACATAGAAGGTTTTCAGGTTCTCTCCATAGCGTTCTGCATTGCGGTACATATTATATCCGCCAAAGAACTCATCCGCGCCTTCTCCTGAGTAGCAGATCTTTGTGTGCTCAGCCGCCGCCTTGCATCCAATCGCGAAAACGATAGCAGATGCATCCCCCAGAGGCTGTTCCATATTATACATTACGTAGGGCACTGCCGCAAAATACTCTTCCGGTGTAATCAGACGGCGGAACGTCTTACGTCCCAGAATATCTGCTGTCTGCTGTGCCAGTTTTGACTCATCAAACCGCTCCTCCTCATAACCGCAGGCATCCGCAGTCTGTGCATCTGACATTGCCAGCACGTAGGAGGAATCAACGCCTCCTGATAAGAAAGATTCTGCGGTCTCATCCGCAGTTTTCACCTCTGTCATAATCTGTCCGAGCGTTGTATGAATCTCATCCGCCCAGTCCTCAAGAGACTTGCTGTAATCCGGATGAAATTCAGGCTTCCAGTAACGCTCAATCCGCAATTGCCTCCTCTGCCATGTCAGATAACGCCCAGGCATAAGCTTTTTCAAGCCACGGAAAAATGTAGTTTCTCCCGCTACATATGTAAGCGTCAGATATAACTGCAGCATTTCTTCGTTCAATTCTTTCACAAATCCGGGCTGCTCCATAATCTTACGAATGGATGTACCATAGAGCAGATCTCCGTCTGCCGTTTCGTAATAATAGAAAGGCTTTGTTCCAAACTGATCTCTCAGACAGAATAATTTCTTCTGCTCATCGTCCCAAAGTGCAAATGCAAACATGCCGTGCATGTGATTTGCCATTTCATTTCCCCAGGTTTCGTATGCCTTCACTAAGATTGCCTGCTCGCGTTCCTCCCTGGACAGGGAAGAGTTGATCCCCAGTTCTTCACAAAGTGCTTCCCAATTCCGGATGTGGCCACTGTATTCTTTTATTTTTATCATATGTGTGTCCTCTCGTATTAAAAATTTATTGTGATTGCTTGAGTATTACAGCTAACTTAACTTTTTCATTTTAGCATAATATAATGCAGTCAGCAACAAATTGGACGAATCCCATAATTCTTCCTGCGGTACATCACCTCCGGTATCACCAGGCAGATCCCCGCCAATCCTGCAATCAGCGCAATTGACCACCCTACCGGATAACTGAATACAAAGTACGAAAGCTTGTCCTCCATATATACACGAATCAATCGCAGAATTCCACTCCCCGCCGTCAGCATCAAACCTGCCACAATCAGACAGTAATACAGCCCCTCCACCGCCAGCAGCCTTCGTTTCTGTCTTTGGGTCATCCCCAGGCTTTCCATTACTTCCAGCTCCTTTTTCCTGGACAAAATTCCTGTAATCATAACGTTAAAATAATTCGTCAGTCCCGCAAACAGCAGTACTGCACTGATGCTCCCAAGAATCAGACGGTTGCCCCGGATATAATTTTCCGCCTCTGTAAGCAGGTCTGACTTACTGATACAGAAGATTCCGGTCTCTCCGGTTTCTTCATCCACTCCGATCCCGGTCATTTTTTTCCGCCTCCGATTCTCCCGGGATAAAGTGTTCTGAATCTCAGCCTTAATTTCCTGCTCCTTCTTTTGATCCACATTCAATTCCATATAAAGCGTCTTTTTCTCCGTAGGAAGCTTCTCAAAACCATCCTCGCTGATGAGGTAATAAACCAGCCCCTCAGCCCCATGCCAGGTCTGCCGTATATAGGGAAATCCCTCTGCCCGGTTATCCAGGTAGCCGCTCAAAGTGAATGTATCCGACTGTTTTCCGGCAAGTTCCTCTGTATTTATCACGGTATCCCGCTCTTTTGGGCTCAGCCGGTTCCAGATCATCCAATCCGCCTTAGACCGCATTGTGGTAAAATACATTGGTTCCCCCACGCTTTCCTCCGCCAGCTTCTCCTGTTTCGGCGACAACTGATGGTCATGCAGAATCATCACTCCAGTGCCATCCTCCAGACTGTCCATATCCACCGGCAGATTGTTATTGTCCACATACCGCCTCAGACTGCTGATTTCATGATCACTCAAAATCTGAACCACGTCCTCAAGCCCGCCTTCAATCATAGAATATTCGTCACTATATCCGACGCCTTCTTTCACCTGTGCCTTTTCATTAAAGGAATCGTTTTTATCCAGGAACGGCATCAGACCCTTTCTGGAAACTGTGGAAACCATGTAAGCCCCTTCCATCACGTATGATTTGTCCCTCTCCACACCATCAAGGCTTAGCAATTTCTCTCTGACTTCCAAAGATATAGGAGAAAACTCATCATATGAATTACCATGTAATAAGTATAAACTTTCCCCCTCTGTCTCCATCGGATCTTCTCCTGCATCCCTTGATTTATATTCACTGCCGTATCCGTCTTCCTTTCCCCAATCACTGAATTCTCCGGCAATCAGGAAATCCGGACGTTTCTCTATCACATGGACATAATCACTGCCTGCTGTTATAACAACGGCGCCCAAAAAAGTCTCTATGCCGAGAAACAAAGATAAGACCGTCAGCAGGAATCTCCCCCTATATCTGGTCAAATTCTGCCAGGCCATGTACCACAGCTCTCCCGCGGCACTTCTTCTACTTCTCTTATGTTTCCCCCGTGCGTGCTTTGCGTCCTGCACTCTTTGCTTTGCCTGCCTGGGACTGCTTTTTGCCAGGCCTGTATAATGCACACTCTCCACACAGGATATACGGACTACATGATGAATTACACCTTCCGCCGCTCCGATTGTAAGTATCACAGCAAATGAAACGGCAGCTGCCAGAAGTTCCGGCCGGAAGATCCTAAGTTCTGTTGCGCCTCCATATTCACTTAGATACTGATTTCCCAGTATTTCCGGTATGACTGTCAGCAAAACAAATGCAGACAGAAGCGCTCCCGCCAGCACACCCGGGATCAGTATTCTGAGAATCTGTCTGAAATAAATTTTATGAATTTGTTTTTTTGTCGTCCCTATGGTATTCAAAAGTCCCATCTGGCGAACGTCCCCTGCCATAGAAATCTGCATTACATTTTGAATCAGAAAAAACATTCCGCTTAAAATGATCAGTGCGCCAAATGCAGCCATACCATACCCGCCTGCCAGGCGGTTTACCGCATCATAAGCATACGTGTTGGATGCAGTAATCTTCGCCTCAGACTCCTTCCCGGACAGATCCTGATACAGCCGTTCTTCCGTCTCCTGCCAGTCCATCTGATCCGACTGGCAGATCAGAATATCCGATTCTTCCAGGATATTATATCCCCAGTCCTCCAGTTTCGCCGCCGATATGTAGCCGATTACAGAATCTGATGCCCCCTCCACATAGTCTGTATACCAGCCGCTGAGGCTGAACTCTTCCTGCTCCGTTCGAAACAGTCCGATACTTACCGTAAGACTGATCTTCGTTCCTTTCTTTGGATGATCAATCCCCAGGCTTTTTAAAGTCCTGACCGGAAGCATTATCTCCTGCTTTTTCTCCGGATAATGCCCATTAATATCCGTATAGGCCGGTTTACGTATCGTCTCCCACGCCGCATCATCCAGCCCCTGTATCTTACAGATATATTTGCCTCCGGCGGCTGCCTCTCCTGCCGTTACACACCTTCCCGCCTGCTTTACATAGCCCAGGGAGCGCACCTTCCCATACTGTGACTGGTCTGCATCCTCAACACAGACCGATGATGCCGTTCCCGCAGCTCTTACCGCTTTTGTAAATTCTGCCTGGACCTTGCCGAAAGAGATTCCAAATACCATGGTCAGCGTGACAATACACAAAATGACCGTTCCAAAGAGTATCCGGTTTCTGCCTTTATTGGACTTGCCGAATTCTCTCGAAAGCATTCGTATTACCTGTCTGTTATTATTCGGGGTAAATCCGTTTCCTGCCATAACTTACCCCTCCTGCCCAAAGGTTGTGCCGCTTTTTTTCACGTCACCCCCGCCATCCGTCCGGCTGCAGATTCTGCCGTCTTCCATCCGGATGATGCGGTCCGCCATCTGCGCCACTTCCTCCTGATGGGTTACTACGATGACAGTCTGATGGAATTTTTCTGCACAGGATTTTAACAGTCCCACGACCTCTAAACTGGTGGCAGAATCCAAATTTCCTGTTGGTTCATCAGCCAGCAGAATAGCCGGTTTTGTCAGAAGAGCCCGGGCAATTGCCACTCTCTGCTGCTGACCGCCGGACAAGGTCTGCGGCAGCCGTTCCAATTTTTCCCAAATCCCCAGAAGTAAGGTCACCCCCTCCAGCAATTCCAGATCTATCTCTGCTCCGTCCAGCCGTAATGGAAGAACAATATTTTCATATACACTGAGGACAGGAACCAGATTGTACTGCTGGAAAACGAAACCAATATTACGCCTGCGGAATACGGTCCGCTCCTCATCCTCCATGTCCTTCAGGCTGTTGCCGCGAATCCAGACGCCTCCCTCAGTAGGCATGTCCAACCCGCCAAGCAGATTCAGAAGTGTTGTCTTACCGCTTCCCGAGGTGCCCACAATTGCCAGAAATTCACCATCCTCCACCGAAAGAGTCACTCCATCCAGTGCGTGAACCTCATAAGTATCCGTAATATAATATTTTTTCAGGCCAGCGGCCTTTACAATCTCCATAAGTGCTTTTCTCCTGCTCTGTATTTGGCAATTTACATTCCTCACCGGCCTAATTCTTCGTTCAAAATAAACTGCCATAATGCCAAGTATACGGAGTAAATCTAACAAACTACTAACAAACCGGAAGGAAAGCTTGCCTCCAGCATCAGTCCCGGATGCATTCTCTTTGCCACTAAAAATCCGCCATGTCTGTTCACGATCTCCCGTGCCAGATACAGGCCAATCCCGAATCCTTCCTGGGCTGTAACACGTTTTCCCCGATAAAATCTCTGGAAAATCTGATGTTCCTCTCCCGCTTCAATACCGATTCCGTAATCCCTTACCTGAATCTTGAGGAACATCGCATTCTCAGACATGGATACTTCCACACTGCCTCCATTCTCACTATACTTCACCGCGTTGTCCAGAATATTACAGATGGCCTCGCCAAGCCAGTTAGGATCATGCATAAAAACTGCATTTTCCAATAGAGATATCTCAAACTGAATCCCTTTCATTTCCGCCTGTGTTTGTATCTGCCCAAGAGAATTCCGCATCGTTTTCAATATATCTTTTTCCTCTTTTTTTATCTGAATGATATGGTGTTCCAGCCGGGACATTTTAATAAAACTCTCTACAAGAAAATATAATTTTTTCTGGCTGTTCTCAATCGCGCCTGCATACTGCAATGACTGTGCTGTACCAGAGAAACTCTTGTCTGAATTTGAACCATGCTCCAGTACCTCCACTTTTTCTTCTGCAAGATTTTCCTGCAGAAACCCGAGATATGTTTCCATGTTCATCAAAGGTGTACGCATCTGATGGGCAATCTCCGAGATCAGTTTCTGTATCTCATCGCGGCTTCTTTCCGCCTCGTCTCTTCTTCCCTGCATCAGTTCCTGCACCCGAATCAGCTGATGCTCAATCCTCGCATACATCGTCTCTTCCCCGGATGCAGATGCCTTAATTTCCCGTTCATTCAGAATCTCTTCGGTCAGCCTTATAATCTTTTCCAGTTCCTGTTCCCGCCGCCGTCTCTGAAGGCAGTACATACCGGTGATGCCTAAGACCAGGCCTGCAAGAACAGCCATGATCATTTTCAAATACATGCTATCTGCCTCCAATCCGATATCCAAGCCCAAATACATTTTTAATATACTCCGGCTGTTTTGCATCCGGTTCAATCTTCTTTCTCAGCCGGTTAATCGTGACACTGACCGTATTATCCACCACAAACTGACCGTCCAGTCCCCAGATCTGCTCCAGGATATTTTCCTTCGTCAGCACCTGCCCCTGGTTCCTCAACAGATACTCCAGCAGCTGATACTCCTTCGCGGTCAATGTGATCTCCTGTCCCTTTAAGAAAACTTGTTTTCTTAAAGGATACAGAGTGATCTCCCTGCAGGAAAGAGTCTGATCTTCACTGCTTCGTTTGAATACCGCCTCGATCCTTTTCAGCAGCACTTTCATAGAAAATGGCTTCACCACATAATCATCCGCTCCCATGTCAAATGCCGCCAGCATATCCCGCTCTTCGTCCCTGGCAGTCAGAAAAATGGCTGGAATATTCTGCGTCTTTTGAAGCTCCTGATACAATCTGAGGCCGTCTCCGTCCGGAAGTCCAATGTCAACAAGAAGCAGGTCCTCCCCATTCCCGAGCAGAGTCAGTGCCTCCTTCTTTGTATGAACACAAATGGTATCATACCCCGCATTTTGCAGGGCAATATCCAGTGCCTGATTCAATAATTTATCGTCTTCAATAATTCCAATCTTCATAGTACTTCTCCTGATATGTCTTTTTCACTTGTTGTAACAGTTCAGACAAGTCTGAGTTATTAACATTTATTCTACCATGAACATCAGTAAATTAAAAACGAGTTTTTCCAGTTAACAAACTTTAGGCAGCTGAAAAACCGGGAAGCCAGCTCCCGGCCTGGGACTGGCTTCCCGGTTTTTCAGCGTCCCCCTCCATCGCCAAGACTCGTCAACTAGATCCGCCCATATAGCCGCACTGCCTCATGCATTGCAAGCAGATTCTCCGGTGGTGTTCCCGGCGATAGATTGTTTGCCTCCTTGATAATAAATTTTCGAGTAAAGGGTTTGACAGCATCCAGAATCAATTTCACCGCATTGGCGATCTCCTCAGCCGTACCAGTGCGCAGCGTTTCGACATGCACGCCCCCCTTAACCGTTATATCAGGTCCAAGTTCTCGAACCACCTTTCCATGATCAATTGGAAATCCCGTATCGAATGTACCGGCGTTCAACTCCTTAACCAGAGTGGGGAAAAATCGGGAAGCATCCCCGCAGAGGTGAATCCATCCCGGTTCCTCCCCTGTAGACAGTTCCCTCACTATTTTTTTGTGGAACGGCAGAATCAGTTCTGTATAGGTGTCCAGGGACAGCAGGGCGATGCTGTCATCAGCAAACCCAAAGGATTTTGATTTTTCCGGCTGACCATAATAACGGCGCAGCGCCTTGTTCCTTGCAATCACAGCTTCCGTAATATAGTCCAGCAGCTCCATCATGTAATCCTGATCTACATAGAGATCCATACAGGCCTGTGTTGCACCGATCAGGCTGCAGGCGATGGTGAAGGGGCCGTCCGTTCCCATTCCCGCCATTCCCGGTTTCCCCAGCGGTTTCCCCTTGTATGTGAACCCTTCCTTCTGTTTTTTTAAAAGAAACTCATAGTGGGACAGAAGTGTACTCACGATTCCGCCGAGAGGATCCGTCAGGGGATCCGTATTTTTCAGCAGATCATACTTTGTCGTTTCATCCGCACACACTTTTGTTCCCGGCTCATTGCACCCGTGGAACGCGACTTCGCAGCCCAGGCTGGCTGCTTCCAGTACATTCTGGAAATCCGGGTACGGCGTAATCTCCTGCAGATTCTCAAATCCCATGATGCGGTCGCTGATGAGCGATTCCGCACAGTATTCCTGAAACTGACATTGGATCTCCAGCATAGTTTGCGGATTCTGCATGTATTCCTCAAACGTTATCCGCCGCAGATTCAGCTTTGGGTCAGAGATGATCATACGTGGATTCATCGAAAGCTCCATCATGATACGCTCACATTTTCTTTCTTCCGCCTGCTGCAAAAGCCTGCGGACTTCATCATTATGTCTCTCATAATTCATAGTAACACGCTCCTTTTCTACACTTTATACTACCAGTGTATATTCGAATCCGCAGCCTGTCTTTCAGGATATAATCATACTCCGATTCTATACGTCCTTTCGGCCTTCCACATTAGACCATCCATACATTTCGCAGGCCAAATTGACATTTTTTCTCTACCATGATACAGTGAAAACATATCCCACAGGGCACTCCGTAATACATGCCCTGCAGGCTCCGCGGCGTATATAAGCCAATCTCTACGCACTACTGCAATCTTTCCGGAGGTGATCCAAATGAATTCTCAAAATGTTCGAATAACCACAGATTTTTCCGGGTTGGCGATCCCCAACCTTCAACTCCTGTCCCGCGTGGAATTCCGCGGATCCGATAACGCTCCGCTGGAGCCGCACCTGCATAAGGACTGTTTTGAACTGTGCTACCACTTCGAAGGCCGTCAGCACTATGAGCTGGGAGGCCGCCTGTATGATGTGCACAGCGGCGATATCTTTGTCGCCATGCCCAATGAACTGCACAGTACCGGCTTATGGACAGAAGAAAAATCAAAATTCTACTATATCCTCTTTTCCTGCATGCCCGACACCCAAAATTTCCTCGGCCTGGACGATGCAGCATCCGATTGTATACGCGACACACTTTACTCAATCCAGACACGGTTATTCCGTGGTATTCCCCATTTGAAGAAACTGATGGATGAGCTGTTATCCATCAGCACAACCCCCTCTCCCTTTTGCCGCGCGAGGACAATCAGTCTTTTGACCGAACTTTTTTATCACTTAACCAGGTTAATGCAGGAGGAGAACACACGAACCGACACGCTCCCAGAGGATATCAGGACTGTCATCGACTATATGAGCGCACATCTCACGGAGAGCTGCCGTTCAGAATCACTTGCCAGTCTGATTCATCTGTCGCTGCCCCACTTTCAACGGAAATTCCGGATGAGCACAGGGTTTTCACCCTATGACTACCTGCAGCGCCTGAAAATTGCCAAAGCCCAGGAGCTGCTTGCAGATTCCGAAATGTCGATCACCGATATTTCGCACTTCCTCGGCTACTCTTCCAGCCAGCATTTTTCCGGTGTATTCAAACAATATACCGGTCAGACCCCCTCCGCATTCCGCCGACAGACAAAAGAATGCAGCATGGAGCCTTGACACGCGCCCAAAATCTTCGAAACTATAGACTCATTATCCATACGGTCACGGTATATGCATTCCTTGACATCCTTAAGTACTTCGCTGTAGCGCTGCATTTTCTGCCCCTCGGACATGGAAATCAGTACAAAATCCAACTCATCGGTCAGATCAATCCTAAATACAAAGTTAGAATTACATTTTTTCAACAAAAAAACCACCTCGGAATAGTACTCTATCAGGTATAGAAGTACTGCTTCTACTATATATCTGCTGATTCCTGGCATCGTTCTGCGCAGGGAATTAAAAAATCTGAAATAAATCGAGTATATAAATTGACCACTCGGTCAATTTATGTTATGATTACACTCAGTTGTTAATATGATTTGGGAGGTATTTTATGAAACGCAGCGAAAAATCAGAACTTACAGTAGCTAAAATACTCGATGCCGCTATGGTGGAATTTGGTATGAATGGATATACTGGCGGTACCGTGAACAATATATGCAAAACCGGTATCAATAAAGGACTTATTTATCACAATTTCAAAGACAAAAATGATCTTTATCTGTCTTGTCTTAAAATAAGCTGCGATAAGCTGGTTGTATATGTTGAATCAAAAAATTGCTCAAATGATATGATGCAGTACATGAAAATTCGTATGGACTTTTTTATGGAGTACCCAAATGAAGCACATATCCTGTTTGAATCGCTTTTGAATCCTCAGCCCCAGCTGCAGATCGAGATACAAAAAGCAATGCGGGAATTTGACGCGTTAAATGAACGCATATACCGCAATACGATTAAAAAACTAACGTTGAGAAAAAATGTGACAATGGAGGATGCGATGTCATATTTTCGCCAGGTGCAGACAATGTTCAACGGGTATTTCAGCAGCCCTGCATATCAAAATATTGCATTAGATGAAAAAGTGAAAATTCACGAAACTAACATTCCGAAACTATTTAACTTTATGCTCTATGGAATTGCAAAAGGAGACGATGAAAAATGATTATAAATCTTATACAATGGATCGCGACCCTTATTCTTGCATTTTTTGCCGGAAAATTGATGACAAAAATCAAAATGCCTTCCATTCTGGGATGGCTGATTGTTGGAATGATATTCGGTCCTCATTCCGTCAATCTAATGCCGCAGATCGTAATGGATTCACAGTGGTACAAAATCATCATTATGTGGATGCAGTGTGCATTTGGATTAATGCTCGGCACGGAATTAAGCTGGAAGAAGCTTAAAAACTTTGGGAAAGCCCTGGTAATAACAACGCTCACGCAATCACTCGGAACTTTTCTTGTTGTCAGTATTGCTTTTGGTGTGGTATTTACGGTCTCAGGTATCCCTGTTTATCTCGCATTTGTACTCGGCGGAATAGCTCTTGCTACGGCTCCTGCACCTGCGTTATCTATTGTCAATGAGTTTCATGCAAAAGGCCCCGTGACCGATACATTACTGCCGATGGCCGTTCTAGATGATATTGTGGGTATCATTGTTTTTTTCACAGTCAATTCCTTCGTGGCGCGGTCAGTATCCGGCGGCGCTGTGCCGCTGTATATGATACCTGTTATGATATTTCTGCCCATTCTCATAGGTGCTGTGGTCGGATTTCCTGCAGGGCTCCTGCTGAAGCGGATGAATGCTAAGGGAAAAACGCTTATTGTACTGCTTGCAGGAATAACCCTGACAGTATTGATTGGATGGCTGCTGAACACCAAAGCGCTTTCCGGTATTACCCTGAACTATATGCTCATGGGTGTTTCGTTCTCTGCCACATTTACAAATATGGTAGATGAAGACAGGTTAGATAGTATAAACAATTGGTTTGCACCAATCCTCGCTGTGTCGCTGCTCGCCGCCATTGTGGATTTAGGTGCTCCTCTTGATTACCATCTGATTCTCGGCGCAGGGCTCTATACTTTTATCTATATTGCGTCAAGGGCTTTCGGCAAGTATTTTGGCGCAAGACTGGGTGCTAAAGCAACCAAAATGCCCGATACCGTGAAAAAATATCTCGGCTTGACACTGCTGCCCCATTCCGGAGTTTCGCTTGTTTTTACAGGGATTATCTGTACGGTTCTTGCACCTGCGGAGCCAGGGCTTGCGCAGATCGTGCAGGGGACAGTCGCTGCCGCTGCGGTAATTAATGAATTTATTGCGGTTGTAGCTGCTAAGAGAGGGTTTCAGCTTGCGGGGGAAATTAAGAAGGCATGATTAGAGGGGGACTTGATCATTCAAGTCCCCCCCTAATCATAAATATCCTAATCCACTTTCTGTAATTCTTCCACTACACTGCCAGAATTTCCAAACCGGAATGCCAGATACGGCACCAGTACTCCCAGTAATATCAGAACCGGGAATACAATCAGCATCGGGGTAATGACAAATTCATACTTCATAAACCACATTCCTTCCGACAACTTCCTGACTATGGTCAAAGAGAGCATACATCCCGCTGCCAGAGAAAATACAATGGTAAGAAGTGCATAATAAAGTCCTTCCGCGATCACCAGTTTTGTCAGCTGCCGCCTTGTCATACCGATTGCCTGCATCATGGCAAACTCCCTCTGCCTTGAAATAATTCCCGTCAATATAGAGTTAATAAAGTTAAGTATCCCAATAAATCCAATTACAAATGCGAGGGAGCCTCCCACCATCAGGAACATTCCTGTTATGGATGAGAATTGTTCTTCATACTGCAGTTTTGACGAGTAATCCATAAGCGGTTCACGGCTTTTGGTATAGCTGTCCAGCCAGGCATCCACATCCCGGTCTTTTCCCTCCTCCACATTGAACGAGCAGCTCATAAGGAACTTATCAGACAGTATTTCTTTAAAGAAGTCCGAACTTACATAATACTTAAATTCAGAGCTGAGCCGGTTGGTAAGGTTCCAGTAATCATCTTTAATGACCGACAGGACCGTGACCTCCTTCTCCTTATATTCTCCATTTCTATCCGTATACGAGAGTGTGATCTTATCCCCCGGCTGGTGCATGACTTTATCCTCATACACTTCCCCTTTATCACCAATTGATGTAGAATAGATGATGTAATCTCCTGTGGCAAGTTTTTGCCGTATCGTATCCACGTCGCTCTCGCCCTTCCACACTTTCATTTCATCCAGAATAAAGTCCTCCACACCGTAAAACATGGATGCATAATCCCCGTTCTCCGTCTGTGGAATTGGAATAAAATGTTTCCCATAGTTCTCTCCAATTTCCCCTGACTCATTCACGTCATATCCCGAAGGAATGGTTAGCCCCTCTTTCTTAACCCCTACTTTTCCATTGGCAGCATAGATTCGTCCGCCCTCCTCAAACCCGTCAATGTCCTGGCATGCCTCTATAAAGGATTCCGTAAGGCTTTCCTCTGCAGCCAATTCTTCTGAGCCTCCATGATAATATTCTGTATTAAAATATCTTGCATTGGCAATTAAAAAATCGGAACTCGTAAAGCTTCTCAGAAACATATCCATATCAAAAGAATTCGTGACCGTGAATACACTGTTTAAAAGCACCACCGCCAGTGATAATGATACAATGATAATCGCTGTTTTCCCTTTACTTCTTCCCAAATTAGAAAGTGCCATCCGCCAGATCTTGCCACCGCCGGAAGAACGCTTCCCTTTCTTCTTTGCCTTCATCCCTTCCGTAAAACGCAGCGCCTCAATAGGAGAAACCTTTGCCGCCAGTCTTGCCGGATGCCCGGTAGATATGAATACTGTGATCAATGAAAATACCGCAGCGCCGATAAAAATAACCGGGCTTACCGGAATCTGGGTTTCTCCCGGTGCTACTGTCCCGGTAGAATTCAAAATAGCAGGCAGCAGCGCTTTTCCCACGAAAAAACCGGCCAAAAGTCCGATGGGGATCCCTATGACAGAGAGTTTCAACGCCTGCCTGCGGATAATCTTCTTAATCTGACGCCCTGTCGTCCCGATTGTTTTAAGCAGCCCGTAGTAGCGGATATCTTTCATGATTGAAATGCGGAATATATTATATATAATCAGGTAGCCGGTAATCAGGATCAGCACAAGAGCTCCCGCAACAGCGCCCACGGTGGTGGGGTCTGTGTCTGCCCCGTCAGAAACATATGCCCAGTTGGCATTGCTGGCTATATAATTATCATCGCCCGTTTCCGTTGAGAATCCACTTTCTGTCAGCACTTGATCCAGCTTTTTCTGGATACCTAAGCTATTGGAAAATATAACATCCATCCGGATTGCACCTATCGTGGAGCCAGTGTCATCTTGTCCCTTATACGCAAGCTCCTGTGCATATTTATCCACGTAGGCTTCGGATACCAGGGCAAATCCCACATCCAGTGCCGGATCTGATTTTATAACCCCTGACACCGTAAATGTACGCTCTGTTATGGTTTCATCATAACTGTACAGCTGCAGATCCAGAGTGACTTTCTGTCCCGGCACTTTTGGAAGTCCCAAAAGCTCCATAGAGGTCTCATCCAGCAGGATTTCGTCTGCCGCTTTCGGTGCTTTTCCCTCTATGATGTCTATAAAACAGTGCGGGTAGGCTTTTTCCGGATAGTACCAGGCCTCGGCATGACGCTTTAAAAATTCCGGATTCCGGACATAATCCGCCACAAGCCGGCATGGCATGCTCTCTTTAATCAGCGGGTGTACTTTAAGCTTCTCATACTCCTCCTGTGTCAGCTCTTTGAAAACCCCGTGTGCATCGCCGCCGGACTGCCTTGCCGTCTGTCTCTGGAAGGTATATACGGTCCCAATGCCTACAGAAAACAATGCCGAAAACAACATTGATGTCAGTGCAATTGCAACCACGGCTATCAGATTCCTTGTTCTATTTATTCTAAAACTTTTGTCTGAAAGGCGGCGGATCACCTCTTTATTCTTCACCTTACGCATGGCTTTCACCGCCTTTGCCTATCACCTTTCCGTCCTCAATCCGTACAATTCTGTCTGAAAGCTGGGCAATCCCCTCATTGTGGGTAATCATTACCATGGTCTGCCCGTACCGCTGGCTTGTAATCTTCATCAGGCTTAACACATCCTGGCTTGTGGCAGAATCCAGATTCCCCGTAGGCTCATCCGCCAGGATAATGGCCGGCTTCGATGCCAGCGCCCTTGCAATGGCCACCCTCTGCTGCTGTCCTCCTGATAGCTGTGAGGGCAGACTATAGGTCTTTTCGCTAAGCCCCAGTGTTTTAATGACTTCTTTTACGAACGCCTTGTCAACCGGGTTGCCGTCCAGTTCAATGGGAAGGACGATATTCTCGTACACATTCAGTACAGGGACAAGGTTAAAGCTCTGGAATATAAACCCGATCTTGCGCCTGCGGAAAATTGTCAGTTCCTCATCCTTCAGAGCAAAAATATCTTTTCCGTCCACATATACTGTCCCTTCCGTAGGCCGGTCAAGTCCCCCCAGCATATGCAGAAGCGTAGATTTTCCGGACCCACTGGTCCCTACGATCGATAGGAATTCCCCTTTCTCTACACTAAGGTCTATCCCGTCCAGGGCTTTTACAAGGATTGCATCTTTCCCATAATATTTTTTCAGATTCTCTGTCTTTAATACAGCCATTTGTCATCCTCCTTACTTTTATATCCTCTATATTACGGGTCAATCCTTACCACATTCTGTCCGAATCCTAACAGTTTTGATAGATTTTAAGCCAAATCTTAAACACCCTTCCCCAGATAGATTTCAAAAAGTGATCCCTTCTCCGTACCCGGCCCTGCTTTGATATATCCATCGTTTTTTTTCACAATTTCCCTCGCCAGGTAAAGGCCGATACCGACTCCTTCTTCCTGCTGGTTGCCCGCGCTCCGGTAGAATCTTCCAAATATCCGGTTCCGTTCCTCCTCGGGAATACCAGGGCCTTCATCGGCGACTCCAATACATACGTACATCGTATACTCCTTTACAGATACCGTAATTGTGCTGTATTTTGGGGAATATTTTATCCCATTGTCCAGAATATTGAAAAGCGCTTCTTCCGTCCATTTCAGATCAAAAACCGCCTCAATGCCGTCAAAATCAGGTTCCAGGATTGTGATAGATTTTTCTTCGGCGCGGGCCTTTGCATCCTTAACTGCATTTTCGACCAGAGGCCTGAGCGGCTGTTTTCTCGGAACAACTTCCAGAATGTCGCTCTCAAGCCTGGACATCTTAACCAGTGCTTTGATCAGGAATTCCAGCTTTTCCGCCTGGGCATGAAGCTGTTCTGCAATGGCCTCCCCCTCCGGTGTAAGAGGCTGTTCTTTTAAAAGCTCGCTGTATAGGATGATGTTAGCAAGCGGGGTCTTTGTCTGATGGGAAATATCTGAAAGAATTGCCTTGATCTCCGACCGTTCTCTGCGTGCCGCCTCAACCGACAGCCTGGAGGAGGAAAGGTACTGTTTCCATCTGGATTCCAGCCTTGAGAGCTCCGTCTCATCATAATTGTCTTCCTGAAACTGACCCTCAATGGCATCATCGAGCATCTGTTCCAGTCGTTTCATCGTTTTATTTGTTCTCACTATGCCCATAATCTACTCCCCTTTTTCCCACACATATCCGATCCCGTAGACAGTTCTGATCGGGCTTTCTTTCCCGTTCAGCTGCAGCTTTTTCCTAAGCCTGCCTACGGCAACCGACAAGGCATTCTCATCGATGTAATCAGATCCCTCCTGCCAGATTCCTTCGTTTAGAATCTCCCTTGTCAGCGTCTGCCCCGGATGTGATATAAACATGCGGAGAAGCTTCTGCTCTGTACGGCTCAGCTCGATCTGTTTTCCCAGGACTTCAAACTCCTGCCGGTCAAATACAAAAGAATAACCGCCCTTTTGGTAACTGCCTCCTGTTCCATTTTCCAGACGCGAAAACAGCCGTTCCACACGGGCCCTTAAGACCATCAGGCTGAACGGCTTTGTAATGTAATCATCGGCACCCATCTCTATGCCCCGGACCTCGTCAATCTCCATATCGTTGGCCGTAAGCATGATGACCGGGACACGGGAAGTCAGCCGTACATGTCCAAGAAAATCATATCCGCTTCCATCCGGAAGATTGATGTCCAGAAGCACCATGTCCACATCTGTTGACTCCCAGTATTTCATCCCTTCTTTCAAAGAAAAGGCTTTCAGGAACTGCCAGTCCGGCCTCCTTAAAGCCAGTGCCACGCCTTGGTTCAGGCCCTTGTCGTCTTCTATAATTAAAATTACTTTTCCCATAATGTGTCCTTTCATAAGTCCGGTTTTCGAACTGATTTTATAACATGCGAACTGGTTTACGGTTCCTCTATTGAAATATTATATTATGGGTTCGGGAAGAATTCAACGGTCCATCCGATGCAATCCACCTTTATTAAAATGATCTGTTCTAACGTTCTATATGATAATATGGACCAAGCCGGTCTCCCCATATCCCATACAGCCATTCTTTTTCCCGGACAGACAGGGAACCCAGACATAATTCTAATCCGTGGTCTGTTATAGCATGTACAGGACATTTTATCTTACAGCGAAGCTTATTCTGAACAAAATCAAGGCAGACCTTTGAATGAACTGTAAACCGGCCTGAATCAGTAAGATTCAGCCATGCCATAAGCTTACTTTGGATATCTTTTCGATTACACAAGGATATTTTTCACCATCAAAAGATATTACAGCGACTTTTCCGCCAGGGATTATGCCATATGGTTCCGGTTCAATTCCTGAGATATGATAGGCGGCCCTTACACAAATCAGGAGTCCCACTAAGTTATAAATGCTCCAGACCATATTAACAGCATATGCTCCGGACCCGATCTGGCCGGATGTCAAGCCCTCCTTCGAAAAATGGCCGGAAATGACGGGCAACCTGTAAACTTCCCCGGCACCAGCGGTCACGCTGTTTGGCCAGGTCAACATAAGTATCGGCAGACAGGCCGAATACCAGCATTTCATTTACAAATATCCCTTTATATCCCATGGACTGCAGATTCATTCCCATAGCCATATCCTCAGTGATGGCATTCGTCGGATAATACCCGGCACCTTGTTCTTCCTGAAAAACAGATATTGTGTAAAGGCAAACTGAATAAACCCGTGAATCTCGGCAGCCAGAATGAGAATCCCCAAGATAAGCCCTGTTACATTATCCTCCTGGATTGTGATAAAACGCCATAAAAGATAACAGGTGCCCGCTAAGATATTAACGGAGATAAAAAGCCCTTTTCTTTGTTTTCTGTCTCCCATACATAAATAGAGAATCAACAGGGCAGTAATCAATATAATCGTGTACATGTAAAAGACCTCCGCCAGGTTATATTTAACGTATAAAAGGTAGTATATCCTGCCTGTTAAAAAGTATAAAATGGTGTTATTATTAAGATGTCAGATCTGCCATCAGAAAATGTGATGATTGGGAGAAACACTATCCCTCTTAATCACAGCCCAAAAACTAGCCTGGAATTGAAAGCTAACGATAAGGAGTGACATATATGTTGTATTATCCCGGATTTGAGGTAAAAGATATAAACTGGTTGAAGTTTGCCCTTCTATATTTGGATGATTTGCGTCCTATTATCCCAATGATACCATATGCGAGAGAGAATTATCTTGATTCTCTGACTCTCAGGATAATGGATTCAACTGATTTAATAAGGGAATATTGCCCTGATTATAAAGAAGGCAATATCGCTTCATTAAAAGCAATGGAGTATTTTGATAACTATTTAAAAAATCCCAAAATATTTGCCGGTCAATTTAAATTCAGCTATAGACGTGCAGATTTTTTGATTGACAAATGGAAAAATGAATCACAACAAAATTATGTTTTATACAACGGCAAGTTCTCAAACGATTTTTATTATTATTGTATAGATGAAGGAATTGCTCACCGATGTGATGAGGGCATAAAAATCAATGAAGACTTAGCTTTTGTATATATGAGCTTTTTAGCGGAAGTAATTTCTGAAGCAAACCAGATGGAAGCAATAACCGATATTTCTAAATATAACAGTATCATTCTAAATAATAATACCCTGTTAAGTAAAGCCGCTGGCAAAGAACTCAAATATGCTGTAAATAATATAGAACTGAATCTTCCAAATGATATTAGGAAAATCTCTATTAATAAATTTATCGATCTGAGATCTTCCAGAGAATTCAGACAACTACGCACTGCATATACAAATGAAATAAAAAACTTAATTGAAGCGAAAGAACAGAAGAATGATGGCTATTCTTTAGAAGACTTACTAAGTTATCAAAAAGAATTTGTGCGATTTTGTCAGCAGAGTTTTAATATGCTTGGATCAATTTCCTTAACCGCCTTTGGTATACACCAAATTGCTAACGATAATCTGACTCCCATGGCCCTGTTGAGCACCACAATAGGAGTACATAGAGATCTCAATGCTGTAGTTAAGGCAAAAGAAATAGCGGAGACCTTTAAAGACATACATAATAAACATTTGGCAAGAAAATATGTTGCGACACTAAGAAAAACCATCTGATAACTGGTAGCCAAAAGGTATCACATCAAACGCAAAATCCCCAGAAACGGCGTAAACACACCATTTCCAGGGCTCTTTTTTGCAACTTGCTTTTCACATATAATCATTCTGTATCCTTGTTGATTTAACCATTCGTCTGGCGGCAATGAACCGGAATCTGGAAACGTTTCTAACCGTTCATATGTATCTAAAATATGCTCACTAACCTTTAAAGCAGTCTCTGCACCAAACTGAACTGTATACCAGTCTTCAATCCGTTTTAAATCTTCCCAAGCAGTTGGAAGAATTTGTACCTTATATTTCATTTATTCTTTCCCTCAACCTTTTTCTTACCTCTGAGACACTAATGGTTTCTGCCCCGCTTATGCGTTCCTGCTCTGCCTGCAATACTTTTTCGCGAAGTTGCAACATCTGTTCCCGCTTTTCAAAGGCCTCAATGCGCATAAGTACTAAATCTCCCTCTCCATTTTTGGTTATATAGATTGGCGCTTTTGTTTCTTTAGCCATGTTTGATATTGTCGTGTAATCATTTCTCAATGCCGCTGACGGTTTTATTATCATTCAGCTCCCCCCATATCATTTTTATCAAATTAAGCAAATAAAAATGAGCGTATGTATAATTTTCTATTGTACACGGTAAACCATGAGTACTGACCTATTTTTTTGCCGCCATCCGGCGGCTAGGTTTTATTTGCTTGTTTTGCTCCTGCATATCTCTGGCAGCTGTGCTGCCCATGGCAGGAGTTCATCCATAAACCGATAATCCGTATCGTTCTGATGATCTTTCATGACATCCAGGATGTGATCCAGATATCGGAACAGATTTAAGTTGTTCGCTTTTGAGGTCTCAGTGACGCTGTAGATGATCGCCCTAGAACGTGCTCCATTAATGGAATGGATCAGTTTCTAGGCATGCTTATGCAGGCAGAAACCCCGAAGGGCTCCTTCAACAGATTATGCATATATGCAGATAACTAAACGTAAATGCAAACAGACCATTCACAGTTGGGCGTCGTAACTGGCTGTTCAGTACCAGCCTCAAAGGTGCAGCTGCCAGTTCTATGGTATATACCATTGTTGAGATGGCAATAGCGAACGATCTGAACATCTATAAATTTCTGACTTATATATTGGCAAAACGCACAAACAAAACTATGTCAGATGAGCTATTCGAGCAACTTGCTCCATGGAGCAAAGCTGCCAAAACTAGCTGTCAAAACTAAAATAGAGTAAAATGCTTGCATTGATCTTTGGTGCAAACGATATTTATCAATAATGTAGGACTATTTTCCACATACCAATCATTTACTATGCATCGGCAACATTATTAGTAACCTAAAAGATAATTAATCATGACCACCAGTCAAACGGGTGGTCATGATTTCACTAGCTTTGTGAACTTAACGTATACGGTAGACCATGA
>LDAQ01000098.1 GCA_001028025.1 Faecalicatena fissicatena
ACCGACTATGGTGCGTTTACGGAGTGTGGATTGAAATTGGTTTTTTATAAGCGATTACCTACATATAATCGTCACTCCCTACGTGGGAGTGTGGATTGAAATATGCTAAATGAATCGGTTATGAAATCCTCATCATGTCACTCCCTACGTGGGAGTGTGGATTGAAATTTTATGTCGCGCAGGATGGATGCTTCCTGATGCGGTCACTCCCTACGTGGGAGTGTGGATTGAAATACTCTGTCCGATTGCCGGGGCCTGCTCACTCCATCCGTCACTCCCTACGTGGGAGTGTGGATTGAAATCGCACAGAATGCTCACCATCATGAAAGCGAATGGTCACTCCCTACGTGGGAGTGTGGATTGAAATGCAGAGGTAACGGTCGCGAATGTGAATGACGGAGTCACTCCCTACGTGGGAGTATTGGGCGAAATGATGTTTTTGCGTGAGTAGAATAAGGCAGGAGAAGAAAGGGTGGATTGAATGAGATATTTAGCTCATATTGAAGCGGAAGCGGGAGAACAGGAGTTAAAGGATCATTTAATAAATGTAGCTAATGTGTCAGCAGAATTTGCGAAAGTCTTTGGTTGTTATGATTGGGGGTATTGTTGTGGTATGTTACATGATATTGGAAAATATTCCATAGAATTTCAGCAGAGATTGGCAGGAAGCGATATACGTGTTGATCATTCAACTGCCGGGGCACAATTGTGTTATGAAAGAGGCGGTATGTATGGATTTCTTAGTTATTGTATAGCAGGGCATCATGCAGGACTGCCAGATACGGGGGCGGATTCAGACACAAGCAGGTCGCCTACATTTAAGGGACGGCTAAAGAAAAGCGTAAAAGATTATCAGGCATATAAAAGTGAGATTTGTGTGCCGCCTTTATCGGAGCCTCCGTTTGATCTAAGCAAGGCTAAGGATATAGACTTTACATTAAGCACCTTTATCAGAATGCTCTATTCTTGTCTGGTAGATGCCGATTTTCTGGATACTGAAAATTTTATGAAAGCAGGGAAAACAGACAGAGATTCCGGAGATTCTATAGAAATTTTGCTTGGAAGACTGCAGAAACATATTTCAGGCTGGCTCTCTAATACTGATAAGGATACTGTAAATGGAAGAAGAACGGAAATTCTTAAAAATTGCCTGGAAATGGGAGATTTAAAAAGAGGGCTTTTTCGTCTTACAGTGCCAACGGGAGGCGGCAAAACAGTAGCATCTCTTGCCTTTGCCCTCCAACATGCCGTCAAGAATAAACTGGATCGAATTATTTATGTAATTCCTTATACCAGTATTATTGAACAGAATGCCAAGGTTTTTAGTGAGATTCTAGGAAAAAATAATGTCCTGGAAAATCATTGTAATGTAGATTATGATAGTGAAGAAGAGTTGAAGCCAATGCAACTGGCAGCAGAAAACTGGGACAAGCCAGTGGTTGTTACAACAAATGTCCAGTTTTTTGAGTCCCTGTTTGCTAATAAATCATCGAAATGCAGGAAACTTCATAATATTGCTAACAGTGTGATTATTTTTGATGAGGCGCAGATGCTGCCCAATGATTATTTAAAGCCTTGTATAGCTATGATGGAAGAACTTTTAAAACGATATCGGTCAAGTATTGTTCTGTGTACTGCAACACAGCCCGCATTATCACAATTTTTTCAGAAAGACATAGCTTCAACAGAGCTGTGCCCCAGACTTGAGGAACAGTTCCGTTTTTTTAGACGTGTATCTTTTCACAACCTGAAAACTATATCGGAAGAGGAATTAGTTGTCGGATTGGGAAAGGAAAATCAGGCACTTTGTATAGTGAACACAAAAAAGAGAGCACAAAACATCTATAAAAAATTGGATGGCGTAGGTATATATCATCTTTCCACGTGTATGTACCCCTGTCATAGAAAACGGGTGTTAAAAGAGATAAGGGGGCGTTTGCAGGAAGGCGAAAGATGTATCGTAATATCAACCAGTCTCGTAGAGGCGGGTGTGGATCTGGATTTTCAATCAGTTTATAGACAGCTGGCTGGAGTGGATTCCATAATTCAGGCAGCAGGACGATGCAACAGAGAGGGCAGAAGAGATGTCGAGGAAAGCAGGACTTATATTTTCCGATTTGATGAAAGAGAGTATGTTCCGGGGCAGAAACAGCAGATAGCTGTGACTAAAGATTTGCTGGATGATGAAGCTGATATATCTTCGCTGGAGTCTGTGTCTAAATACTTTAAGATGCTGTATCATTTTCGTGGAGAAAGTCTGGATAAGAAAGATATTTTGAGCGAATTTAGGAAAGGAAGATATCCTTTTGCTAAAGTAAGCAAAGAATTTAAAATTATTGAGGAGAATACAAAAACAATTTTTATCAATAGAGAGCAAGAAGCAGATGAGATTCTGATAAAACTGAAATATGAAGGTTTTACTAAAAAACTGATGAGACAAGCAGGGCAGTATTGTATAAATGTATATGAAAATGAATTTCAGAAATTATATGCAGCAGGTATGCTTGGGGGTATTTCGGAAGATATGAATGAAGACTTTTTCTTGCTGCGTACTGAAGATCAGTATACGGAAGAAATGGGACTGGTACTGGATGTAGAGTTTGGGTGTGCAGTAATGCTGTAACACACTTTAGAAAGAAAGGGGAGCTAGTTTTTCATAATAGTATTGTTTAATATAATTAGTTCTGATTTCGAAGGTGTCATGAGATTAATAATCATTAATTAAGAAGGTGGAGTTGTATGATTTTATACCATGGAAGTAAAGAAATTGTAGAATATCCAGAAATAAGAAAAGCCCGATATAACAAGGAGTTCTATTTTGGCTTCTACTGTACAAAATATGAACAACAGGCTGAGCGCTGGGCAACACGTTTTGGGAAAAATGGATATATTAATAAGTACGAATACAATTATAATGATAAACTGAAGATTTTAAGCTTTAGTATGATGACCGAAGAGTGGTTAGATTTTATTATCGCGTACAGACACGGAGAGTCTCACAGTTATGATATTGTAGAAGGTCCTATGGCTGATGATGCAATATTTAATTATGTGCAGAACGTTATCGATGGAAAGATAACAAGGGCAGCATTTTGGGAGCTTGTAAAGTTCAATTATCCGACCCACCAAATCAGTTTTCATACTATTTCTGCGCTTGATATTTTAAATTTTATTGGAAGTGAGGCAGCGTATGGGAACAATAAATAATAATAAATTATTTTTTACATGCAGTTTAATTGAATTTATTGGAAGAAAAATGAAAAGAACGAGAAAAGAAATAACTGAGGCACTCGGAAAGGAAGCTGTTGACAGGATCTACGAGTATGCAGATGTTTTTCATTGTGAGCCGATAGAAAAGGTGGCAATGGAATTTATAGAAGAATATGAAATAACACAGGGTGACTTTGACAATGAAAAGAAGTGCAGATATAAAGTTCCTGATTATTGGACTATGGGGGAGGTGTATGAGCGTCTGGTAGAAGATTCGTATTCGGATGAATCTATAACAGATGGGATTTGGGCGGTTTATCATTCATGGATTGATGAACATCTGTCTGATTATAATACGGATTTTTATTACCAGCCAAGGGATTATATTGCTGCATGCTATCGTACGGGTGAAGTTTTATAAGAGACAGGAAGGAGGAAAAAGTATGGGGATAGGCGTGAGAGTAAAGGTCTGGGGAGAGTATGCACTGTTCAGCAGGCCAGAGATGAAGGTGGAAAGATGCTCCTACGATGTCATAACACCCTCGGCGGCCAGGGGGATTTTAGAGGCCGTATACTGGCATCCCGGAATGCGTTGGGTGATTGACAAGATTTATGTGGTAAACCCCATACAGTTTACCAGCATACGGAGGAATGAGGTGAAAAGCAAGTTATCTGCAAGTAATGCACTGGCAGCATATAACGGTGGGAAAAAACCGCTTTTTATCAGCAGCAGGGAAGAGATTGTACAGAGAGCATCGCTGCTTTTGCGAGATGTAGAATATGTGATTGAGGCGCATTTCGATATGACAAATGCAGCAAATGCAAGTGATAATCCTGGTAAATTTAAAGATATTATCATGAGACGGTTGAAAAAGGGAGAATGCTTTCACAATCCCTATTTGGGATGCAGAGAATTTCCGGCTAAATTTAGTCTCTGTGAAGAAGACGAAGTTTCAACGGCCTATGATCAAGTGGATGAAAAAGATCTGGGATTTATGCTGTTTGATATGGAGTATTTGGAGGGCGGAGAGATACAACCCATGTTTTTCCGGGCAGTTATGAAGAAAGGTATGTTAGATTTAAGAGACTGTGAGGTGATTCGATGATTTTACAGGCTTTGGTGAAGCATTATGAGACCCTTGCGGATGAAGACAAAGTTACAAGGCAGGGCTGGTGTCATGCAAAGGTATCATTTGGAATTAACCTTTCAAAAGATGGCGATATAAAAGGGATTATCCCGTTAAAACGTGAAGACGAACGAGGCAAGAAAACAGTGTGGCTTCCTTCTCAGATTAAGGTTCCGGAGATGGTAGCAAGGTCGTCAGGTGTATCAGCTAATTTTTTGTGTGACAATTCAAAATATTTGTTGGGAATTGATGCCGAGGGAACGAGCCAAAGGGTATTGGATTGCTTTCAGGCAGCTAAAGAAAAACACTTGTCATTGTTGGCCAATGTACATAATGAAATGGCTGAGGCAGTCAAAAGATATTTCGAAAAATGGAAACCTGAAAATGCAGCGGATAATCAAGAATTGCAGGAAGATTGGGATGAAATAACGGAAGGCGGCAACTTAATATTTTGCATGAGTGGAGACTATGCGCAAGATGATTGTGAAATAAAGAAGGTATGGGAGCAGGCACTGGAAGCCGGTTCAGAACAGGTTACCGGGACATGCCTGGTTACAGGAGAGAAAGCCGAAATATCAAGAATACATAATACGATTAAAGGTGTGCCAGGAGCGCAGTCCAGTGGGGCGGCACTGGTCTCTTTTAATGCCCCGGCATTTGAATCATATGGAAAGGAGCAGAGCTACAATGCTCCGGTAGGAAAATATGCTGCATTTGCATATACAACAGCATTGAATTACCTGCTGGCTCAGAGGAATTATACCTTTCAGTTTGGTGATACAATGGTTGTATTTTGGGCAGAAGATGGGGAAGAAGTTTATCAGGATTTATTTTGCTGGTCGGTGGATCCTAAACCGGATAATCAGGAGACCATACGTGGGATATTTGATGCATTAAAAAAACAGGAAGCAATTGATATTGGCGGAATTAAATTAAATACAGAGCAGGATTTCTATATTTTAGGCTTAGCTCCAAATGCTGCCCGGCTGGCTGTTAGATTCTTCTATCAAAATTCTTTTGGAAATATTTTAAAGAATATTGCCAGGCACTATGAAAGGATGAAAATTGTAAGGCCTTCGTGGGAAGAACGTGAATATTTAGGAATAGGTCAGATGCTTCAGGAGACGGTGAATCAAAAATCAAAAGATAAAAAACCTGTTCCGAATATGGCGGCGCTGGTGCTGCAGGCTGTTTTATCAGGAGGAAGATATCCGGCCAATTTATATAGTAATACCATGATTCGGATAAGAGCAGAGCAGGGCAAGGTGACATGGGGAAGGGCAGCAATTGTAAAGGCTTATTTAATAAGAAATTGTGCATGGGGCAAAGGAGATGAGTTTATGGGATTAAACGAAGAAAGTAATGATGCCGCATATGTATTGGGGCGAATTTTTTCTGTATTAGAAGCAGTTCAGGAAGAGGCTAATCCGGGAATTAATGCAACCATTCGGGATAGATACTTCAATGCAGCGTGTACTACGCCTGAATCAGTTTTTCCTATATTAATGAAGTTGAAAAACAGCCATATTAAAAAAATAGATAGAACGAAAGAAGCAGCAAAAGTGTACTATGAAAAACTTCTGACAACTCTTATGGGAAAGTTGGATCAGTATCCAAAACGCCTGACATTGGAAGAACAGGGCAGATTTATGTTAGGTTACTATCATCAGGTACAGAAAAGATATGAGAAAAGGGAGGACAAGTAAATGAGCGAAGTGATTAAAAACAGGTATGAATTCGTAGTATTATTTGATGTTGAGAATGGTAATCCGAACGGAGATCCCGATGCAGGGAATATGCCCAGAATAGATCCGGAAAGCGGATATGGCCTTGTAACAGATGTCTGCCTGAAAAGGAAAATCAGGAATTATGTAGAGATAGTAAAAGAAGATGCAGAAGGCCATCGGATTTATATCAAAGAAGATGTACCATTAAACAGAAGCGATAATGAAGCTTATACTCATTTGGGCGTGAATGATAAAACAATAAAAGAGCTGAAAAAGAAAGATCCTGAAGCAGATGTGAAAATCCGGGATTTTATGTGTGAAAAATTTTATGACATCAGAACTTTTGGGGCTGTTATGACTACATTTGTGAAAGCTGCACTGAACTGTGGTCAGGTCAGAGGTCCGGTACAGCTTGGATTTGCAAGAAGTATTGACCCTATTATCAGCCAGGAAGTAACAATTACAAGAGTTGCTATTACAACCGAAAAAGATGCTGAAAATAAGAGCACAGAAATGGGAAGAAAAAATATAGTGCCGTATGCTTTGTATCGTGTGGAAGGGTATATTTCTGCGAACCTTGCCAGAAAGGTGACTGGATTTTCCGAAGAAGATCTCGAACTTTTGTGGGAGGCAATTATTAATATGTTTGAGCATGACCACTCTGCCGCGAGAGGTAAGATGGCAGTTCGGGAGCTGATTGTATTTAAACACAGCAAAGAATTGGGGGATTGTCCTGCGTACAAATTATTTGATGCAGTGGAAGTGAATAAAAAGGCGGATGTTCAGTATCCGAGAAAGTATAAGGATTATACGGTAGAGATACATAAGGAGCTGATACCGGATTCTATAGAAGTGACAAGGAAGATATAATGGAATACACAGAAGAAGATTATTTGATGATATCGGGAATACAGCATTTTAAGTTTTGCCGGCGGCAGTGGGCTTTGATTCATATTGAGCAGCAATGGGATGAAAATGTCCATACAGTTGTAGGCGAATTGATGCACAAAAAAGTCCATGACCCGTATATAACTGAGAAAAGGAAAGATGTCCTGATTACAAGGGCACTCCCTGTATCATCCAGAATCATGGGAGTAAGCGGAGAGTGTGATGTGGTGGAGTTCCATAAAAGTGAAGATGGGATTAAGCTATATGGACATCGTGGACTATACGAAGTCTATCCGATTGAATATAAGAAAGGCAAACCGAAAGTAACGGAGGAAGACCGGCTTCAACTTGCCGCACAGGCGCTCTGTCTGGAGGAAATGTTTTCCATATCAGTGCCGGAGGGGGCGATATTCTATGGTGAGACGAGAAGACGTGATATTATCCAAATAACAGAAGAACTTCGAAAAGAAGTAAAAGATATGTTTCTGGAGATGCATCAGTATTATGACAGGCAGTATACTCCTAAAGTGAAGTATAGCAAAGCATGTAATGCATGTTCTCTTAAAGATATCTGTCTTCCTAAATTGGGTAAAGCTGTTTCAGTGAAAGACTACATGGATCAGATACTGGAGGAGGGAGCCGAATGAAAAAACTACTAAATACACTTTACGTTACATCTGAAAACAGCTATTTGTCTTTGGATGGTGAAAACATTGTAGTGCTGGATTCAGAAAAAGAAGTTGGCAGGCTCCCTCTGCATAATCTGGAAGGAATTGTTTCCTTTGGATACCGCGGTACAAGTCCTGCTCTGATGGGGGCATGCGCAGACAGGAATATTTCTCTGTGTTATTTAACCCCACAGGGAAAATTCCTGGCCAGAGTTACAGGAAAAGTAAAAGGAAATGTAATTTTAAGAGAGCAGCAATATGCAAGCAGCCAAAACGAGGAGAAAAGCCTCGATATTGCAAAAAATTGTATTATCGGAAAAGTGTATAATGCCCGCTGGGTACTTGAACGGGCAACAAGAGACCATGGCATGCAAATCAATGTTGAAAAAGTTAAGAGTGCATCTGATAATTTGAAAAATTCAATAGAGCTTATTCAGATGTGCAAATCAAAAGAACAGCTGAGAGGTTTTGAAGGAGAAGCAGCGAGCGTCTACTTCGGTGTATTTGATGAATTGATATTACAACAGAAAAAGGATTTCGTTTTTCAGGGAAGGAATAAGAGGCCGCCTCTGGATAATGTAAATGCTTTGCTTTCTTTTGTATATACACTATTAACAAATACTATTACTTCAGCATTGGAAACAGTAGGGTTAGATCCGTGTGTCGGATACCTGCACACAGAACGCCCGGGACGGGCATCATTATCATTGGATTTAATAGAAGAGCTGCGCGCTGTGTTAGCGGATCGTTTTGTATTGTCTTTGATCAATAAAAAGATTATCAGCGGAAAGAATTTTGACAAAAAAGAAAATGGTGCGGTTCTTATGGATGATGAACTTCGGAGAACCGTATTAACAGAATGGCAAAATAAAAAGAAAGAAACTTTAACCCACCCATATTTGAAAGAAAAGGTTGAATGGGGAATGGTTCCTTATGTACAGGCGATGCTGCTTGCACGGTATCTCAGAGGCGATTTGGACGGATATCCAGTGTTCTTGTGGAAATGAGGTGGAGTATGTTAGTATTGATTACCTATGATGTGAATACTGAAACAGCTGCTGGAAAAACCAGATTACGAAAAGTGGCGAAACAATGCGTTAATTATGGGAGACGGGTGCAGAATTCGGTATTTGAGTGTATATTAGACAATGCACAGTGTGTCAGACTGAAGGCACTATTGTCTGAAATTATTGATGAGAAGGTGGATAGTCTTAGATTTTACTATTTAGGTAATAATTATAAGACTAAAGTTGAACATTTAGGCATTGAACGTGGAACTGCTGTAGATCAGACGCTGATAATGTAGTATATCCTAGATTAATAATTAAAAAAAGAAAGGTATAAAGCAGAAAGAGAATATCTGATAGAGTTAAAAGGACATAACGGATTTTTTAGGCCCCGCCTTGGTCAAGTCAGTACCAAAGATAAACCTAAGCAGAAATAATACCCCAGCAAAAAGCTCATCGCATTTTAGTTGGGGTATTGCAAGAAGGACTTTACAGGTCAAAGGAATCCAGGTTTTGAATCTGCGCCTTTTTATTTTCTCTCTCAATCTGATTCTGTTCCAGAAGATTTCTTACCTTTTGCTGCAAATCCTCGGTTATCCGTATACATTCAAGAGCATCTTCTTTATTCACCTCTACAAAATTGTCGCCGGGATATCTTGCATCAAAATAAAAGTCGCCGAGCCACTTCATGTCTTTTGTTGAAAGTTCTAATTCAGGGTATGCTTCTTTTAGCTTGTTGGTTATAGCGCGGAGATTGTGGGAATGCATAAGCCCAAGCGCGTCCTTGGCAAAAGTTATTTCCAGAACTGCCTTCAAATACTTTTCGGCAGACTGTGCGCATAAAGCAGCGACTCCATTGTAGTTACCAAGCTGTTCCCCTACCTGCATGCCAGCTTTTGCATAACAATAATCGTTATATGCCATTCCGTAGTAAGAATTTATTTTCTTTTCCATAATACAATGCCCTCCTTTTTTACCTGAGATACTAAGAGACAGTCTGAGTTCCGAAATGTATCTGCATCATAAAATACTAAATCTATATTTTCTTCCTCAAATTTACTGCATAAATCTCCCCGAAGTAATCGGTCAGGAATGTAGGAAGTAATTGCCATTAAATCAATATCGCTTTTTATAGACTGTTCCATTCGGGCATAGCTGCCAAATAATATAATATATTCTAAATCAGGAATTTGATTAACGAGATACAGAATCTTATCGCTTACGAACTCCTTTGTAGTGTTATCAAGTACAGACAACGTTTCATCAATTTTCATAGTGTCCTCCTGAGCAGTGTACTTATGTAAATTTAATGATACCTTTTTATCATAGCACAAATTATATGTCTAAAACAATCGGTATTTAGTTCATTTCGTGTATAATAACAAATTTGTAAATTTTCAAAGTAAATGCAACCCCTATGTCCATTACCGGTTGCATTTACTTTGAAAATTTACATATTCCTGTTTTTTGCTGCTTTTTGTAAAAAATCAGTAGCCATTTTTTTGCAATTTTGGTATAATTATAATTCAACGGGAGAAATAGTTACAAAGGGGAGTTAAACTGAATGAAAGACAAATTAATTAAGGGGTTTCTTGCACTTGCCGCCCTCCTTACCTTTTCTGGTATGGAATGTAAGGCTGAGATCGCAGGGGACGATGCGTTTTCCAACCTTACCTGGGAGCAGGTATATGAGGAAAATCTGATTGGATCTGTGGGAGTGGTCCAGTCTATTTGTGCTACAGATGATTATATAATCTGTATTGAGAATACGGGAGAGAACCAGGACCCGGATGTTGTATCTGCATATTATAAGAATGATGTGGACCCGGATGGTAATCCGGTGGAACAGTATTCTCTGGCAAAACGGGTGAATGATATGAACTGGGAACATGGCAATGGAATGGCCTACAACCCGGAGAAGAATGAGATCTATGTTGCTCTGTATACCGATATTGATCCCGAGAACAGGGGATGTCTTTTTGTGATGGACCCGGATACACTTGGATACAAGGGCAAGATCAAAATCAGTGACGATTATAATATCCTGGGAATTGATTATAAAGAGGATACGGATCAGTACGTCATCCAAACCAATATAGAAGGCGGTTACAGCTTTAAGATTTTAAATTCAGATTTTCAGATTGTTGAGGATCTTGGGCAATATGCGGATACGGCGAAAGGTAATAATTTTCAGGATTTAGCGGTATCTGGAGACTATATTATTAATTTCCCGCTAACACTTAATCTTGGAATCGGAGATTTCATGCATGTGTACTCTATTTCTAAGAAAACAATGATTGCCGATCCACAGCTGAATTTTAATTTTAAAGATATTAGTGAGGACGAGCCCGAATCCATATGTGAGATTGAACCAGGCGTATTTCTCGTTGCAGTAAATGTGACAAATACAGCCGGTGAAAGAAAGATACGTTTTTATAAAACGGAAATACCATACTATTTTCAGGTGACGGTCAGGGGGGAAAACGGGACAGTCTGCGAGAGCGGAAAGGTACTGAGAGGAGAAAGTTTCCCTGTCACATACCAGCCCGAAGATGGATATGAATTGTCCTCACTCATGGTAAATGGGGCGGAAGAGGATATTGAAAAATATCAGGAGGGATACACTCTGAATAACATCCGTCAGGACTGTGAGATTCAGGTTTCATTTTCAAAGATTCAGCCGGTGGCTGTAGTTTCCAAAGGGCATTCCGGAAGAATCGGCAGAAGTATATCGGTGCCGGCATTAGCAGGATCTGCAGCAGCGGCTTGTATGATTATGGGATTTGGCTTTTTCCTTTTCCATATCCGTATGGAGCGGAAAAGAAAGTTATCCTATGCCAGAGAACTCCGCAGGCAGATTATTCTTGATATGGCGTAGAGTATGTTAGATGATTCAATGCCCCCGTAAGGCCACAGCATTCAGTGGTCTTACGGGGGCATAAATTTTAATATACACTTTGCGGGAAGGTCAGGGCAGCCATTTTAATAGGATTTATATGAACGGATAAATGAATATTGCTTGACTCGGCTTCAAGGCTGTCTTATAATCAAATAAAAAGCGGTCAGACCGGTAAGGAGCAATATGGATTATAACAGAGAAATAGAAAATAAAAGATTATTATATTCTAAATTGTCAGACAAAATATATCAATATATAAAAGAGGAAAACCTGCGTCCCGGAGATAAACTTCCCGGGGAGAGGAAGCTGGCAGCGGATTGGAAAGTAAGCCGTCCAAGTCTGCGTGAAGCGATCAGAGAACTGGAGAACCAGGGCGTTGTCCATGCAGAAGTCGGAAAAGGGACATTTGTGACAGATTATGTGGAAGGAAGGCAGCTCAGCATCCACCTGGCATTAAAAAATTTTCTTGAATTATTTGAAGTGAAGACAGTGTTGGAGCGTTACAGCCTGGAAAAGGCGATACCAAACATATCAGAAGAACGTCTGATAGAGCTGGAGGATATGGCCATACAGATGAATGCCATAGCATCAACCGGTATCATGCCCAAAGAGATGGACCATCATTTCCACCGTTACATCCTTGAGTGCTACGGCAATCAGGAGATGACCAGTTTGGTCTGTAATATGATCGAGATGTATGAAACCTTTGACGACGAACTGTACGGATATTTTGAAGAAAAAGACTTTGATTATTTTCCTATTTTACTGAATACATTTCCTTATCATCTGGAAATGGTACAGATGATGAAAGAAAGAAACGTAGAAGAAGCGCTGAAACGATATGATAAAATAGTGGCGCTGGATCTGGAGATTTATAAGCGGATTGAGTAGGGGAGAGACGCTGTGCGGAAGGTGATTCATGCTCCCTGGGGAACTGTGTATGCCGTTTCAAAACCCGCACTGTGCGCCGAGAATCAGTAACAGAAAAAATGTGAAAAATAGAGGGACATGCCGCAGTTGGCCCGAATGCTGATGCATTCGCACCGCCGGCGGCAACAATATTTGATGCGGACATCAAATATTGCCCTCTATTTTTCACATTTTTTCTGTAACTGATTCTATGGCACACTGTGAGGGTTTTGAAACGGCATACACAGTTCCCCAGGGAGCATGAATCACCTTCCGCACAGTTGGGTGCCTCCTGGCGGGAGGGTGCAGCGGATGTGTATTGGGTACGAAGGGACGTGCTGGCTGGGTAAGTATCTGGGGGGTGTTATGGAAGGATTAAGCATTGTGGTTTAAGGTATGTTTAGGAGACCATTAAATTAAAGAGAAGGCTTCTAATTGAAAGGCCATTGATAAATTCATGTTGCGTAGATATAATGCATAGCCATTCTGATCCACTATCCCCGCAGAAGATCCCGCTCCATGCAGGCGTCCCCTCCTATACCAACACCTTCACCCTCTCACAGTAGTACTGCACATTCTCCCACCGTGCGTCTTCGGGGATTCTATGGTCCGGACAGGGTATATACCCTAATTCTTCAGCCATTGGTTTGAGTCTGTTGAGTTCTTCATCGATGGCTGTGTAATCCAGTGCGAGGAGATGTTTCCTCATCCCTCCGATTCCTTTTATCTGTTTACCGTATTTGATGCGCCAGGGAGCTATGCTGGCATCCCAGGTGCCTACTTCGATGGGGAACATGGTATTGACTCCGTTTTCCAGCCAGGCCGGAAGAAGTGAGTCTACCAGGCCGTCACAGTCTACGCTGACTATGTCAATATTGTATTCAGAGAGGAGATCGGTTATTTTTTTGTAAAATGGTGCGGTATATTCTTCGAACATTGCCGGAGAGAGCAGGGGGCCGTTTTTGTAGCAGACATCTTCCCAGAAATGGGCATAATCAAACTGTACGCCGGTTTCCAGTGTGCGCTTTACGGACTGATAGCAGAGATCTCCCACGGTTTGGAACATTTCTTCAAGCAGCTCTTCATCGTCGGCCGTCAGGTAACTTAAGCCGACGATTCCAAGATAATCCCGGATTCTGCCGCATAGGCTGCCGCAGTGGAGGCCGATGGGATTTCCTTTGGCCTGTTCCGCTTTTGCAAAGTCTAATTCGGCCTGGGAAAAACGATCCTCAGTATAGGTGAGCCTGGGGAGGTAATATTTTTCCCAGGAGTCCCTGTCGGTCAACAGATGGTCAACCTCAGCGGGGATGGATTTTGCTCCGGTTCGCCGGAGGACATAGACACCATCGCAGTTCAGATATTTGTCAAAGCCATTGTCCAGGTGCTCGACTACTTTTTCCTCAAAAAAAGGAAATAATTCTGTGGTGGTAATGCGGTTAGCATGCCAGCCGAAATCAAACCCAAGCTTTTCGGAAAGGATAGACTCCGCCTCAAAAGAATACTCTTCCAGATCCAGGATATCTTTGCTGACATGTCCCTCCTGTACCCATTTCTCGATAACCTCCGGGGTAAATCCAAAATGTACGGCAGGCATACGGTCCGGTTTTTCATAATTCATGATTGCATGCAGACGTTTACGGTTGTTCATAATGGCCTCCTATAAAAATATTTGATTTATGCTCTTTTATTTTATATAATTATATCATCTATATTAAAGGGAATGTTTTTGAATGTTGCGTAAAAATATAGGAATATTGCCGTAAAGGAGACAGGATGAAATTACAATATCACTATGCACTGTCCCGGGATTCCTATGATGTAAGACACACATCGGGTATTCTGGCAAAAAAACTGAATTTCCATGTGGATTCGCTGGGGCACTATCGCGCGTATCCGGGATATTACACAGACAGAGAAGGCCTTGACACCTACCTGCTTCTCTATACATTATCCGGGCAGGGCTATCTGGAATATCAGGGACAGGAGTATTTTCTGACAAAAGATACCGTATCGCTGATCAGCTGCAGTGCGCATCAATTTTATTGTACGGAGTCGGAGGAATGGGAATTTAAATACGTCCATTTTTATGGCAGTTCTGCCGACAACTATTATGCAATGCTTCGGGGGCAGGGAGCAGTATTTATGGATATTTCAGATCCCATTCGTCTGAATGAACTTCTGAAAGACCTGCGCGGCTGGGCTGCCCAAAGCGGGGGAACCGCAGATATCCGGATTGCGAGTACCATGGAAAATATATTTGCAGAACTTCTGGTAGAACAGCTGAATCCGGGGCAGGATAAGGCTTATATCCTTCATCGCGAAGCAATGCTGGAAATAACCGAATATATACAGGAACACTTTCGGGACGAGATCACCATAGAACTGCTGGCAGAAAAGGTATCCATGAGCAAATATCATTTCATTAGAGTTTTCAAAAAATCAGCGGGAGTGTCACCATATGAGTACCTGAAGTGCTGCCGTATCAATGAATCCAAACGTCTTCTGAAAGAAACAGACTATTCGGTAAGCCGGATCGCGGATATGACGGGATATAAAAATGTAAATATTTATATACAAAACTTCAAACAATGCGTGGGGACGACTCCACTGAAGTATAGGAAGAAGGCTTTTTGAGGGGAGGGCGCCTGTGGGGGGGCGCCTGGGTGGAACGTTCCGGGTGGGGGACGGGAGAGATGGATCGGGATGGCTAGAGAACAAATGATAATGACACAAAAAGGGAATGGTGACAGGGGAATACATAATTAGTTACACTACCAATTATCCGTTATCAGCAGATACCGCGCAGCCAAAACAAATCCGCTGCACCCGTCCTGGCAGGCCCCACCGGGGATGTGAGTTTATACTTCCGTCTGGATGAACCAGCTGCAGGGGAGCGTGGCAGGGCTCTTTTGGATGCGTCTTTGCGGCATTACAGCTGCTTCATCAAAATGAAAGCCAACATATGAACTGTCCGCAGGACTTCCAGTCCTGCGGACAAGCCGACTCAAGCGGGAATGCATCCGGCATTCCCGTGTTTGTCGGCGGTGTTCATCATGTTGGCTTTCATTTTGATTAGCAGCTGTTATGCCACAATTCCGTATCCAAAAGAGCCCTGCCACGCTCCCCTGCAGCGTCCCTCTAACGATCGATCTTACAGCCCTCCTTCCTGCATATGAGGATCTGCTGGAGGGTGAATTCGGGGAGGATGACGATTGTTTTACCGTCCCTGTACTCCGTTTCCAGGATTCTGGCCTCCGGGTAAACTAATTCTGCCTGTTTCACAGGTGCTTTTATTTCAACAGTTCCTCCGCTCAGCGGGTATGCGTCTCCGTGGAAACGTTTGGGGACCATGGAGATCTGGTGGATGATGTAGCTGTCTGCTGTTTCGAAGTATGCGGTTCTTATGGCCTCGGGCAGGTTTGTTTTGTTTTGGACTGCAGGAGTGATCGCTTCCATTTCCAGGAGATCCTGGAACAGCTCGTGTGGATATTGGTAGCTTTCCTGGGATGCCATTGTGAAAAAGTCGAATGCCATATAGTAAGTATGGCCTTTCTCTGTGTTGTGACGGAGAAGGGCTGGAATACCGGAGTCTTTACCCGGCGGTGGGCTCCACCAGTTCACCCAGTGCTCTGAGTCGCAGGCAACGCAGGGGAACACGAAGGTTAAGAGCGTTTCAGCCGATGCATCAGGGGCCGTTTCCATAAAGTGTTCGCTTACCGGCGGGGTGGTGCAGGAAAGCAGGCCTGAAAAGCTCTTGTCTCCGGTATTTTTCAGGTAGGCTGACCAGCGGTTTGCGGCATACTCGGTATGGATAGAGGCGCTGCCTGTTCCCAGCAGCCCGCTGATGGAGGATGCTTCGCGTTTTGTGGAATCTGCATTCCAGAGGCCGCTCTGGCCGGAGCTGATGAGAAGGCCGCCCTTTGCAACATACTCTTTCAGAAGCGTGGCGGTGTCGTTCTCTATGACGTATACTTCCGGTAAGAGAAGTACGTCATATTGCTCTAAAAGCGACGGGGTTAGTGTACGTTCAGGCAGAACCATATAAGGTACTTTTGCATGTTCGCACAGCTGCATGGCACCCAGCACGGCATTCTGGTGCGGGTTGTGCCGCTTCATTCGAATGATGGCATCCGGATGTAACTCGGGCAGATTGACAGTCATAGAAAGATCGCTTTGCAGGATACCGGCACATTTCACAGGGGTGCGGCCGGTCAGGTAGGGTTCCATTTTTTCGATTTCTGTAAATGCTTTGCCGAGTCGGCGGGCTTCTTCAAAGTCCAGAGTGCCGTCGATGTGTTGGGAGCCGCTGTACATGCCGACACGGCAGCCCTGAGCTGCGATGGAAGAAAGATCGCAGATGTATTCGTTCACGGAACTGTAGTTGTAAACCTGTGATGCCTCTCCCGGAACCAGAATTGGATACTGGCCAATGGCTGTGTCCCTGGCATAGGCGGATGAGAACCAGTTGTCTTTGAGCAGCGGCTCTGAAAACTGGTAATCCAGCATGTCGCGGATTTCCTGGGGATAATGGCAGGAAAAATTAATGGTAACAGCCAGTTCCGGGTCAATGGCCTTCACACGCCGTTTCAGTTCCTCCAGGAAATCTTTTGCATTGTGATTTAAGAACTGTACAATATCTGCTTTGTGGGCCAGAATATCGTCAGAAGTTTCCGGGAGCGGATAGTGGTAAATAGAAGCAAATTTATTGCGGCAGTTCTCGCAATAACAGAGAGAAGCCCCGAATATATCCAGAAACAGGGCATCCGGAGAGTAATTTCTTACGATCTCTTCCAATTGTGTCAGGCAGTACTCTCTGTAGCCGGTCTGATAACAGCAGAGACTCCATTTGGCAAATTCATCATCGCGTATTAATGGGGCGCCGTTCGGACGTCTTACACGCCATTCGGGAAATTTTCTGGCGGCGCCTTCATCATATTCAATACAATAATAGGCAACAAATTCAATGTCTTTTTCCTTTAAAAGAGTGCTGACTTCCCGGATCCAGTCTCCCTTAATTCCCTGATGCTGCTGTGCTCCGTCTGTTTCACTTGGATAATATGTAACGCCCCAGTGGTCTTTACAGTAGACCATGAGAGAATCAATATGAGCGGTCTCAAAAAAGTCCTCATATTCTTTAATATCCAGATGGTTAAGTATAACATCGGGGGGCTGGGGAGAATGATGGTCTATCAGGTAGCATCGCCTTGTGGCAGTGTATTTTTTACTCATCGCTGTGTAAGCAATATACAGTACAGAACTGTTTATCGCCTGCTCCTTTCTGAAATTTAGATAATAGCAGTGTTAAAAATAATAAGAAGTGAGAGCAGATAAGGGGAAGTATATTAAGCTAAGAATATAAAAATTAAACAAGGTTGTCAAGCGCATTTGCAAAGATATATGATAAAAAACCACCAAAATTGCAGGGTAAAAATTAGATAAAAAGTATAAAAACCACAAATTGATTGACAACTGTTTTGTGAGGTGTTAGTATAATTGCATAAGTGGTCAGACCGGAAATACCTCACACCAGTGACCGGGAGGGCCAGGTAAGGGAGAAGTGTTACAAAAAGGAAAAGGGTTCAGATCATCCGGTATTGTGATTTGAAAAAACAGGAAAAGGAGAGGAAAATATGAAAAAGAGATTATTGGCGGCAATTATGGCAGCGGTAATGGTAGGCGGACTGCTTGCAGGATGCGGTTCATCCGACAAGAAGGAAAAAACCGACTCCGACAGCGCGAAAAGCGGTTCAGAAGTGACACTGCGTTTTATCGATGTCAGCCCCAGCCCTCAGCGCCAGAAATATTATGAGGACGTATTTGCCAAGTTTAAAGAGGAGAAAGGCATCACTGTTAAATATGAGAGTGTTCCGTGGGATGATGCAGCGGATAAGCTGACTGTACTTGGAACCTCAGGACAGCTGCCGGACGTAATTACAACTCATCCGCTCTGGCTCGGACAGTTCACAGAGGCAGACTGGGTAATCCCCATTGATGATTATGTAAAAGAAAATGGCGACCAGTTCGTAGAAGCAGTTAGAAAGATTAACTGGGCACAGGAAGAAGAAAGATATGGCCACGTATATTCAGTTCCTGATGGATTTATGGTAAAAGGTATTTTCTATAGAAAAGACTGGGTAAAAGAGATTGGATATGAGATTCCGACAGGGGATGACTGGACATACGATGCATACTTTGACCTGATCAAGGCTCTGACAGATAAAGACCAGAAGCGTTACGGTAACTCATTCCGCGGTGCCAGAGGTGCATTTGATCCGCTGCTCGCTTATCTGCAGTCATATACAGGCGGTTATGTATACGATGAAGAAGGCAATTTCATCCTGAATACACCGGAATGTGTAAAAGCAGTAGAAAAATGGTGTGAGATCTATACAGATGGTTACGTACCGGAAGATTCTGTTAACTGGGGCTTTGTTGAGATGGTCGACAACTTTACAGGCGGCCTGACAGGTACGATCTCCAATGACTCAGAAGTAGCAATGGCATGTGAAGAGAAGATGGATCCGGAGCAGTGGGGCGTACTTCCGATGCCGGTATCTACCGTTGACGGAAAGATGATGAACACAGCAGGAAGCCCATACTCCTATACAATTGCAAAGACCTCCGAATATCCGGACGAAGCACTTGAACTGATTGACTTCCTGGTTAGACCTGACAACAATATCGAGTACTGTAAGATGGGCGGACTTATTCCGATCAAGAATGATGTCGGTGACGATGATACATACGGTGAAGATGGACCTTACGCAGTATTCTTAGACGAACTGAATGATCCGAACTTTACAGTACCGCCAATGTATGGACCTTTCAACTACACAGATCTGCATCAGGATATGTTCCATACTGAACTTCAGAAATATCTGCTGGGACAGCAGTCCGCAGAGGATGTGCTGACTCATATCGGAGATGAGCTTACGACCAGAATGAAACAATATCTGGCAGACAATGAAGGCTCTACGATTGAATCTCCGAAAACAATGCAGTAGACATTGGAAGGAAAACAGTTAATCGTATAGTGAGATAAGATTTAAAAGGGGGATTTAATGTGGAAACTTAAAAACATTAATCCCCCTGTTTTATCTTAAAACTATGCCGGGGTGTACTTGAACTGTGAACGAAAAAGGCTGTGCCTCGCAGCAGGAATACCGGGGCATACATGAAAACGAACCGACAAAGGAGAGTGATACCTGCATGAAAAAGAAAATGGAACCGTGGTTATTTTTACTTCCCGTACTTGTTATTTTGCTTCTGTTGTTTGGCTATCCGCTCATTAACAGTATTATTATGGCATTTCAGAATTATAAGCTGACGGCGCCGAATGATATCCAGTTTAACGGGCTTGCGAACTTCGCCAAACTGTTTGGTGATCCGGACAGCATGATGATTCTGAAGAATTCCTTTATATATGTCGTTGCATCTGTACTCGGACAGTTTCTGCTGGGTATGACGCTGGCACTGGCGTTGAAAAAGCAGTTCCGCGGCAGAGGAATCTATCAGTCTATCGTATTTCTTCCCTGGGCTTTTTCCGGATTTGTAGTCGGCCTGATCTTCCGCTGGTCATTCAACGGAGAATACGGTGTAGTCAATAACCTTCTTATGAAATTTGGCCTGATTGACAACAACATTGCCTGGCTGGGAACGCCTGGATTTTCATTGGCGGTTGTCATTATGGCCATGATATGGATGGGAATTCCTTTCTTTGCAATTATGATACTGGCAGCGCTGCAGTCGATCCCTTCAGATGTATATGAGGCGGCGGATGTGGACGGCTGCGGGACGATAAGGCAGTTTTTCCAGATCACGCTCCCATACATAAAACCAACACTGATTACAACAGTCCTGCTAAGGACGATCTGGATATTCAACTCGCTGGACCTGGTGGTCATCATCACCGACGGCGGACCCGCAAATACCTCACAGACGCTTCCTGCGTATATGTATTCCAAGGCGTTTGGATCCTATGACTTCGGATTTGCGGCGGCACTGGGTGTTATATTGATGCTGATTCTGGGAATATATGCGATGGTATTCCTTAAAGTTACCAAATACGATAAGGCAGGTGATTTTTAAATGAGCAGAAAAACAAAGAATGCAATTGGCGGTACCATACGTGTTTTGATTTTAATTTTCTTCTTTTTACTGGTTGTGCTGCCCATTTACTGGATCGTAGTTACCTCCTTTAAATCCAGCGGAGAGATTTTGGACCTGAATAATATTACCTATTTTCCTAAGGCATTTACATGGAAAAATTATACGGATCTGTTCGAACAGTTTAACTACGGGGTACTGCTGAAAAACAGTCTTCTGGTATCTGTGGCATCTGCACTGGTAGTTACCGTATTTTCCATGCTGGGCGGCTATTCACTGGCCCGTTACAAGTTCAAGGGAAAACAGGCGGTCATCCTCTTTTTCCTGGTGACACAGATGATTCCAGGGATCCTGGTAATTATCCCGTTATATATCATTTTCTCGAAAATGGGCCTGATCAATACTCATGTCGGATTGTTTATTTTCTATGTGACGGCGAACCTGCCGTTCTGTGTAATTACGATGCGGAGTTTCTTCGAACGGATTCCGATTACACTGGAAGAAGCAGCGAGGGTGGACGGATGTACAAAAATGCAGTCGCTGTTTAAGATTGTATTTCCAATCATGTTCCCGGGAATTGTATCCGTATTTGTATTCGGATTCATCGGCGCATGGAACGAACTGATTGCGGGATCAATCTTCATCAGTACTCCGGAAATGTGGACAATCCCGGTTGGCCTGAAGACCCTGATCGGAAAATACAATGTAGAATGGGGCCTTCTGATGGCCGGCGGTGTCATGGCTCTGCTGCCTACGGCGCTCATGTTTGCGGCAATGCAGAAATTTATCGTGGAAGGTATGACGGCCGGAGCCGTGAAAGAATAGGTGGAACCAATGAGAGAAGACAGATTGGCAGTAACACATCTGGGAGAAGACCAGAGGCAGTATATGAACGCGGTGGTTCCTCCGGTCTTCCTGAATTCTCTCCATGTATTTGACAGCATGGAATCCTTTGCGGCTCATGGGGAGAATGAGGCATATGTCTACGGCAGGGCGGCGAACCCGACGGTGCATATCCTGGAAGAAAAGGTGGCTGCGCTGGAACAGGGATGCATGGCGATTGCATTTTCCAGCGGAATGGCGGCGGCATCGGCGGCAATACTGGCCGTGTGCCGGGCAGGCAGCCATATCATCTGTATGCGTGATGTGTATCAGCCCGTGAAAAATATACTGAATCGATACTTCATACCGAAACTGGGCGTGACAGTATCTTACTGGGATGGAATGGATACAGACGTATTGGAGGCGATGATCCAGGAGAATACGGATATGATTCTGCTGGAAAGCCCCGCCACGTTTGTATTTACGGTCACGGACATTGCAAAAACGGCGGAAATTGCCAGGGCGCATGGGATTATAACCTATATTGACAATACATTCTGTACACCGCTGTATCAGAAACCACTTACAATGGGAATCGACATCGTGATGCATACAATGTCAAAATATATCGGCGGCCACAGCGATATTATCGGAGGGATACTGGCCGTTAAAGACGAGGAACTTGGAAAATACCTGAAAGACACTGTCCGAGAACTTTTCGGCGGCATACTTGGGCCGATGGAGGCCTGGCTGGCGATCCGGGGGCTGCGTACACTGCAGGTGCGGGCAAAAGAGCACCAGAAGACGGCTATGGCAGTGGCACACTATCTGGAAAATCATCCGAAAGTAGAAAAAGTATATTATACGGGACTGGAGTCACATCCTCAGGCAGAACTGATTAAAAAACAGCAGACAGGACATACCGGGCTGCTGAGCTTTGTGCTGAAAGATTCCCCGGAAAAAGCAGTGGAGGCGGTGAACCGTCTGAAGGTATTTGAGATTGGATGTTCCTGGGGCGGATTCGAGAGCCTGGCGCTGTGTCCTCTGATACATTACAGTCGGGAGGAGCTGGAGTTTTTAAAGCTGAATGCCCATGACAGCGGCCTGATACGTATCCATTGCGGACTGGAAGGTGCAGACGTATTGATCGAGGACCTGGAACAGGCGCTGCAGGAGGTATAACGCGGAGAGGATGTCTGCGAAACAGGAGAGATAAAGTTTATGACAAACAGAGAGAGAGAACAGGCAACTTTGAATTTCGGGCAGTTAGAGGGACGAGGCTCTGTGGAGGAGACATTTTATCCATGGGATCTGACTGTCAGCCGGTTTTACGAAGAAGGTCTTCCGGAAGCACTTTGGAAAGGGCTTGTGCAGCAGGAAGAGGAAGCCTGTGAAAAGTATTTTAAAGTGAGTTTTGGAAAGCCGGTGCTGGATTATGAGTCTTATCTCGGGTTTGATCCGGTAAGGCGGGCGAAGTTTCTGCTTCCGCACGGCGGTGACTCCGGTATACGGATTTCATCCCAAAGCGAATGGGAAACAGTCCGGGAGAATGTCCAAAAAGAGGTGGCATGCTGGTTTACAGACGAAAATATCGAAAAAGTATATGGCAGCCTCCGTGAAGGCCATGAAAAAGGAGACTGCTCCGTACGTATGAATATTGAGGGGTTTTTCTGGATACCGAGGGAGCTGCTGGGAGTTGAGGAGCATCTGTATGCTTTCTATGATGAACCGGAACTGATTCACGATATCAACAGTTTTACTCTGGATATCTATGAAACATATCTCCCGAAGGTGCTGTCTGTAATACAGCCGGATCTGATTTATATTCAGGAGGATCTGAGCGGAAAGAACGGGCCGATGATATCACCGGACTGTTTTAGAGAGTTTGTGGGAAATTATTACAGAAAATTGATTCCTTTGTTGAAAAAGTATGGCTGTGGAAATGTGTTTGTGGATACAGACGGAGACTTTATGAAGCTGATCCCCGAATTTGTGGATGCGGGTGTAGACGGATTCCTTCCGATGGACGTGAATGCAGGCATGGACATTGTGGCGGTACGGGATGAATTTCCAAAGCTGAAGTTTGCCGGCGGTTATAATAAGCTGCGGATTGCGGAAGGACCAGAGGCAATAGACAGGGAATTTGACAGAATTCTGCCGGTGATCAGGCAGGGCGGATATATACCGGGGGCCGACCATCAGGTGGCGCCTTCTACTCCGTTGGAATATTACAGATACTATATCAGCAGGCTGCAGGACGTAATGAAGCAGTCAGGGGCAGACCTGCGAAATGACTGAGACAGCCAGGAGGGTTAAGTAGTGAACAAAAAGGAGATTAGAGATCAGCTGTGCCATCCCCGCAGGGAAGCAAGAGGCCGGACAAGATGGTGGTGGTATGGCTGTGCAGTTGATAAAGAGGAAATTGTACGGGAATTAGATCTTATGCTGGATGCACAGATCGGCGGAGTGGAACTTCAGATTCTCTATCCCCTGCAGGCGGACAACGAGGAGAAGGGGATTCATAATTATGAATATCTGTCTCCTGGATTCTTCGATATGATAAGGTTTGCAGCGGATGAAGCAGCAAAGAGAGATATGCAGTTTGACCTGACCCTCGGTTCATCCTGGCCTTTTGGCGGTCCTTTCCTGCCCGAGGAGCTGAGCGGGCAGAGTGTCCTTCCCTTCAGTATCGATGTGGACGGTCCATGCACATTTTCCAAAGATCTGACTACTGTTATCTATGGGAAAGTGGTGGGGGCTGTACTTGGAAAGATGGAAGGCGCCCAGATGCTGCCGGAGACAATTGTGGATATTACGGATAAGATTGTGGATAAATATCTGTTCAACTGGCCGTGGGGGACAGAAATCTGCGAGATCCAAGTTCCCAAAGGGCTGCACAAGATCGTACTGTTTGTTTCCAGCGATAAAAAACAGCGGGTACTGAAACCCCTGCGCGGCGGTGACGGGCTGATCATTGACCACAACAGAAAGGAATCTCTGCGGGCATTTCTGGAATATGGCGGAAATCCCATCGTGGAGGCTGTAGGAGAAGGAAAAATACAGAACTTTTTCTGCGATTCAATCGAGGTGTTCGGGCATAACTGGACAGATATTCTGTACGAAGAATTTAAAACGAGGCGGGGGTACGAACTCAGACCGTATATCTATGCACTCTGGGGAGAAATCCGCGGCATGACGGAACAGGTGAGATATGATTTTCAGAAAACCATGGCAGAGCTGACGGTGGAGAACTTCTTCCATGAGCTGACAGACTGGTGCCACGAAAAAGGTGCTCTATCCAGAATCCAGGCACATGGAACCTGGGGGGATATACTGCAGGCCTACGGTGCGGCAGATATTCCGGAGGGAGAGACATTCTCAGCCTTTGACAGATACGAGGTAAACACGGTGCACAGAAAGCTGGCGGTTTCCGCGGGGCATGTATATCACAGGCCGGTTATATCCAATGAATCTTTCACATGGCTGCGTTTTCCACGCTTTGTGGCAACGCTGGAAAACATCAAGGCGGCGGCGGACAGTATTTTCCTGGACGGAATCAATCAGATTGTCAATCACGGATATGGCTACAGTAAGCCGGACGATGAGGAGATGCTGGCATTTTACGCATCTACCAATATCAACCACACAAATACATGGTGGAAATACTATAAAAAGATCAGTGTCTATATCAATCGTGTATGCGACTTTATGCAGCGTGGAGATGCCGTTGTTACAACGGCGATTTATCTTCCGCAGCATGATATCTGGGCGGAGACACCCCTTGCGGATACCCACATGTGTATGAAGCTGGATGAAAGGCTGGATGCGTCCTGTGTTGATGCGGTGCATAAGGCAGGATACTGGTTCGACTATGTGAATGATGATGTACTGGAAAATTGGAATACATATCCGTATGATACTTTGATTTTCATAGAATGTGACAGAATTCCTGCAAAAACGATGAGGAAGATCCGGGAATTTGCAGGAAAAGGCGGCAAAGTAATCGCGGCAGGACGTCTTCCGAAGAAATCCTGCGGGCGGCTTGGCTATGAGGAAGACACAGAAGAGATCCAAAAGATTGGAAATGAACTGCTAAGCTGCGGTAAAGCTGTCGTAACTGAGGACAAATACGGCTGCCTGATAGGTGAACTGCGAAGAACCAAGCAGCCTGATGTCAGGATAGGAATCCACCCGGATATGGTAGGATATGTACACCGCAAGACAAACACGGAAGATATTTATTTTGTGTCTAATGTTAATAAAATGGGATATGAAGAAACTATTGAATTTACAAATGTGCATGGTGGATTCTGCGTATTTGATCCAATGAACGGTGAAGAGAAAGCCGTGCGGTATACAGAGGAGCACGAATATAGCGTTGAGGTAAAAGTATATCTTGAGGCATATCAGTCCCTGATCTTTGTATTTGACAGAGAGATGGAGCAGCCGCTGGCGGAAACTGAGCAGGTGGAGAGTGAGATACTGGATATCTCCATAGGATGGAATTTGGAAATTCCCAAAAAAGATGTACAGAAAAGTTATGAACAACTGGAAAGCTGGGAACAGGTACCAAAGCTTATGTATTATTCGGGAAGCGGCAATTACAAAAAAAGGTTCCTGATTACAGAGGAGCAGTGGGAGAATCTGAATGAACAGGAAAAGATTCTTCTGCAGTTTGAGCATATCGGCGAGACCGCTGAGATCTATATAAACGGTAAACTTGCCGATACTCTGATCAAGCACCCTTATCAGGCGGATATCACCGGGTTCCTGCAGCAGGGAGAGAATAAAATAGAGATTCTGGTTACAAACCTGCTGATCAACAGGATGATTGATCCCCAATATCCTGAAATAGAGCTGAATAAGATTATTACGCAGTGGCCATACGCTACAGGCGGGCTGGAGCAGTGCAGAAAAGAAAGGCTCTTCAACTGGCGTGAAAGAGAGATGATAAAAGAACCACTTCCATCAGGACTCTGGGGAAAGATTGCAATTACGGGCCTGAAGCAAAAAAACAAAGTTTAGAATGTACTGCCTTAGAGCGTGTTTGAAAATTGCTTGTTGCAAGATGTTGTCCCAGTTTGCGGGGTATTTACTGCCAAATTCAGGAGGCGTAGTGGGCTACGTTGACTGGATTTGGCAGTAAATAGACCGTGAAGTGGGGCGGCATATTGCGGCAATGAATTTTCAAACACACTCTAGGGCAGATACAAAAAGGAGAGGTTGGTTATGGCAGAGCAGAATACAATGTGGGCACTGGTAAAGGAAAAACCGGAACCGGGGCTTTGGATGGGACGCGTAGAGATTCCGCCGGTCGGCAAAAATGAGGTAAAGATCAAAATCCTGAAGACTTCGATCTGCGGAACAGATGTACATATTTATAACTGGAATAAATGGGCCGAGGAGACCATACCGATCGGTTTGACAGCCGGTCATGAATATGTCGGAGAGATTGTTGAGACAGGTGAAAATGTAGAGGGGTTCTATGTTGGCGAAAAAGTTTCCGGAGAAGGCCACATTGTCTGCGGCAAATGCCGGAACTGCCTGGCGGGCCTTCCTCATCTCTGCAGGAATACACAGGGGGTTGGTGTAAACCGAAACGGGGCATTTGCAGAATATCTTGTAATACCCGCTACGAATGTATGGAAGTGTTCCCCTCAGATCAAGGAGGAACTGTACTCCTGTTTTGATCCCCTGGGAAATGCCGTGCATACCGCATTGTCTTTTAATGAAATCGGTGAGGATGTCCTGATCACAGGGGCGGGCCCCATCGGAATCATGGCTGCGGCGATCAGCAGACATGTCGGCGCGAGGTATATTGTAATCACGGATGTGAATGAATATCGTCTCGCGCTGGCACGTGAAATGGGGGTCACACGGGCGGTAAACATTGCGAAAGAGAGCCTGCAGGACGTGATGCTTGAACTGGGTATGAAAGAGGGATTTGACGTGGGGCTTGAAATGTCCGGAATTGAATCCGGTTTTAACGACATGGTGAACAATATGAAGAACGGCGGAAAGATCGCCCTGCTTGGACTGCAGAAATCCGATGCCCGGATTGACTGGAGCAAAGTGATCTTTAACGGATTGACGATCAAAGGTATTTACGGAAGGGAAATGTGGGAAACATGGTACAAGATGGATACCATGCTTCAGAGCGGACTGGACATAGAGCGCATTATTACCCACCGGTTTGATATCAAAGACTATGAAGAAGGATTTGCCGTTATGAACAGCGGAAATTCGGGGAAAGTAGTTTTAGATTGGACGTCATTACACTAGTGCATCGTAAATTAAAATTGGGAGGTAAACTGGTAATGAAAAAAGAGGATATTCTTAATTTTTATAAAAAAGAGGTAGACGATATAAAAGAAGCCGGCCTGTTCAAGGGAGAAAAACTGATCACCTCACCCCAGGGAGCAAAAGTAAAGCTGGAAGACGGCCGGGAGCTGCTGAATATGTGTGCCAACAATTATCTTGGTCTTGCCAACGACTCCAGTGTCATTGCTGCTGCTGTGAAATCCTATGGAGAAAGAGGGTACGGGCTTTCTTCAGTAAGATTTATCTGCGGTACACAGGATGTTCATAAAAAACTGGAAGCGGCTGTCAGCAGGTTCTTCGGGACAGAGGATACGATACTGTATTCTTCCTGCTTTGACGCCAACGGCGGCCTGTTTGAAACGATACTGACAGCGGATGATGCAGTGATCAGTGATGAACTGAACCATGCGAGTATTATTGATGGCGTGCGCCTGTGCAAGGCAAAACGTTTTCGTTATAAAAATAATGACATGGATGATCTGCGGGAACAGCTGAAAGCAGCGGATGCAGCGGGGGCCAGAATAAAACTGATTGCTACAGACGGCGTATTTTCCATGGATGGTATTATTGCGGATCTTAAGAGTATCTGTGATCTGGCTGATGAATATCAGGCGCTTGTCATGGTGGATGACAGCCATTCGGCTGGTTTTGTAGGCAGGACAGGACGCGGCACTGCAGAACACTGTGGTGTGGAAGGCAGAGTGGATATTATAACAGGAACGCTTGGAAAGGCTCTGGGCGGAGCATCCGGCGGATATACAACCGGCAGAAGAGAAATCATAGACCTTCTGCGCCAGCGCAGCCGTCCTTATCTCTTTTCCAATACGCTTGCACCGGCGATTGCCAGGGCCAGCCTGGAGGTGTTCAGAATACTAGAGAGCGATACCTCGCTTCGGGATCACCTGGAGGAGACGACGGCTTATTATAGAAAACAAATGACAGAGGCGGGATTTGATATTATTGAGAGTACACATCCGATCGTGCCGGTGATGCTTTATGATGAAAAACTGGCGGGGGAGATGGCGGCAAAGATGATGGACAAAGGGGTCTATGTCGTGGCATTTTCCTATCCTGTGGTTCCTAAGGGAAGAGCACGGATCAGGACGCAGGTCAGTGCGGGGCACACGAAAGAAGATATCGACTATATCGTGAAGTGCTTCAAGGAGGTGCGGGATGAGGTGGAGGGGGGACGCTAAGTAAAAGGTGAGACTGGTTCCCCGGCAGGGAACCAGTCTCACCTTTTACTTAGCTATGTGCAGCCAGGCGGTAGGGATAGGTATAACCCGGAGGGTTGACCAAGACCGGGCCGGCGTATTTGGACTGGCTAGGGTTTTCTTTGTATATGTAAGGCGTGCTTTTAAAACGGATTTTAGAGATAGTCAGATGAAATGGGATTTGTATGATGTGCATAAAATTGGGGTGGGAAAATAGGTGGTTTTTACTATTGTTTTTTCCATTACAATTTGATATAGTACATTTTGTAAGAAAAATAATTTATATGGAATGTTATGATTCAGTTCAGCATGATCCGTTAAGATGTTTATTTCATAGTTTATATGGAATCATCGTACGGGTCTTTTTTATTTTAATCCGGGGGAAAGTTTATGAAGATTTCCAGAGTTTTGAATAACAGTTGTGTTATTGTGTTAGATGATAATGAAAAAGAGCTGGTTTTTTTGGGAAATGGGATCGGGTATGCTAAGCGCCCTTTGGATTCTGTGGACAAGTCGAAGATTGATAAGGTGTTTGTGCTGCAGGACGGGCAGCATATGGACCGCTTTGCAGAGCTTCTGGAACGGGTGCCGGATTGTATTGTGAATCTTTCGGAGGAGCTGATTGAACTGGCGTATGACTGCCTGGGGGCAGAACTGGATGAGTCGATCCATATCTCGCTTCCTGACCATATTGCAGGGGCAGTGGATAATTATAATAATGATGTGGTTTTGCATAATACACTTCTTTTAGAAATTAAAAAGTTTTATCAGAAAGAATATAGTGTTGGAGAAGCGGGGCTGAAATTGATTGAGGAGCAGCTGGGAATCCGGATGCCGGAGGATGAGGCGGGATTTATTGCAATGCATTTTGTAAATGCCCAGTCTAATTCGGAAAATGATCAGACCAGGGCAATGATTACGTTAGTCGATGAAATGGACAGGATTATTTCCCGGGACTTCGGTAAGCGGATGACGGCTCTGGATAAGAATTCCCTCATCTATTGCAGGTATATGACGCATCTGAAGTTTTTTGCCCAGAGGGTGCTTACAAAGACTTATTTTGAGGAGAATGATGTGAAGCCATTGAACCTCACACTTAGGAAATACAAAGAAGAGTATGCCTGCAGCAAAAAGGTCTGTGAGTTTATAGAGAAGAAATACAGTTATGAAGTGAATGAGGACGAAGTGTTGTATCTGACTGTTCATCTGGTACAGATTATGAACAGGAAGCATTCAGAATAGTGAGATGTAAGAGGGGATGCAGCCAGATTGAAAGGCTGCGTCGTAAGTAAATATTGAAAAAGGAATGTTATGATTTAGTTCAGCATGATCCGGATAACCATGGGAGACAGTATAGCTGCAGCCGGGTTTTCTGGGTCATTTTTTGTTATTAACGTAACGAGTATCCAATAATTTTTGTGAAATACCGCTGTTATGGTGTTTTAAGGTCTTCTGCAGAGACGATAGATTTTGCTTTGAATAAGGAATGATCGGAGCAAATACGTGGATTAAGTAAATACATTTATCAGAAAGAGAGGAAACGAATTATGGCAAAGGATTACACCAGGCTGGCAGAGCAGATTGTGCAGTGTGTCGGCGGAAAAGGAAATATCAAATCATTGATGCATTGTATGACAAGACTGAGGTTTCAGCTGAATGATACCGAAAAGGTAAAGAAAGAGAAGCTGCAGCAGCTTGAGGGTGTTATCAAGTTAATGGTCTCAGGGGAACAGTACCAGGTTGTGATCGGTACACACGTTGACGAAGTAATGGCGGCCATTGAAAAAGTGACTGGTGTTACCTATGGCGGAAAAATTGATGATGTGGAGATCGGCGACGTTAAGAAAACATGGAAAGAGAAACTGTCGCCGAAGAATATTATTAATGTTTTTATTGATACTGTAGCTGGAATTTTCCTTCCGCTTATGGGAGTGATGATGGGAGCTTCGCTGCTGAAGGCAGTTGCTATTATGTGTTCTACTTTTGGCTGGCTTTCGCCGGAAAATACGACCTATACGATCTTATATGCAATCGGAGACGGATTTTTCTATTTCATGCCGATTTTCCTTGCATTTACAGCAGCAAAGAAATTTGATGCGGAACGGTTTGTGTCGGTTGCCATTGCCGCAGCGATGGTATACCCTGATCTGACAGCGCTGTACAGCAGCGGCACGGAAACACAGTTCTTAGGGATTCCGGTTGTACTGATCAGCTATACTTCTTCTGTACTGCCGATTATTGTTGCAGTATATGCGCAGAGTAAACTGGAAAAAGTGCTGAAAAAAGTTTTCCCCAAAATCATACGGTCTATTTTTGTGCCGGTTTTAACACTGCTGATTATCGTGCCTGTTTCTCTGATTGTAATCGGACCTGTTACGGATCTGATCGGATCAGGGATCGGAAACGGACTTGGGTGGCTGGTAGATACCGTTCCGGCAGTGGCAGGATTTGCGCTTGGAGTACTGTGGCCGATATTGATCATTTTTGGCTTCCACTGGGGACTGGTTCCGGTTGTTATGAATAATATTACGGTATATGGCGGGGATATGCTGCTTCCTTGTACGGTAGCAACGAACTTTGCCATGGCGGGTGCTGCGCTGGGGATCTGGCTGAAAACAAAAAAGACTTTTGTGAAAAGCGCTGCATTGCCGGCGGCTATATCGGCACTTGTGGGTGGTGTGACGGAGCCTGCAATTTATGGTTTGAACCTGAAATATAAACGGCCGTTTTTTATAGCATGCCTCTGCACCGGCGTGGGCGGCATATTTGTAGGAATGTCGGGAGTGATGTTCCCATCTGTAATGACGACCTGTATCTTAACACTGCCGGCTCTGATTGGTCTGGGCGGCGCATCAGTCGCTATTGCATCTGCGATTGGATTTTTCGGAACTGCGGTTTTGACCTATTTATTTGGATTCAATGATTCTATGGTGAAAGAGGAGGAACAGGAATGAAGAAAACAGCTGTTAATCCATACCTGCCGTCCTGGGAGTATGTACCGGATGGAGAGCCTCATGTATTTGAAAACAGGCTGTATGTTTATGGCTCCCACGACCGGGCACATGGAACTACCTACTGTGAGGAAGACTACGTGGGCTGGAGCACCCCGCTTTCGGACCTGGGAGACTGGAAGTATGAAGGCGTGATTTATCGGAAGGATCAGGACAGAGACAACCAGGAAGGGAAGAAACTGATGTTTGCACCTGATGCTGCACAGGGTCCTGATGGCAGATATTACCTGTATTATGGGCTTTCTGATGTGGAATACATAGGAGTTGCGGTAAGTGGTTCTCCGGCTGGCCCCTTTGAATATTATGGCAGAGTCGCATATGAGGACGGCAGCATTCCGGAGGGGCTGGCGTTTGATCCGGGGATTCTGGCTGAAGAAGACGGCATTTATTTGTATTATGGGTTTTCACACAAAGTAGATGACAAAACGAAAAGACAATTTGAGATTATGAATAAACATATCATGCCAGGTGCCTATATGGTGAAGCTTGACCGGGATATGAAAACAGTGATCTCCAGGCCGGTATTGATTGCAAACGGCTATTCTTCTGCTAAAGGAACCAGTTTCGAAGAACATCCTTTCTTTGAGGCATCCAGTATACGAAAGATTCGCGGGAGATACTATTTCGTATATTCCAGCCTGCAGGGGCATGAGCTGTGTTATGCCGTGTCCGATTCCCCGGCAGGGCCGTTTGCCTTCGGCGGTGTGATTGTTTCTAATGGCGATATCGGCCTGGGAGAGGGGCAGACAGCCTACGATGCCAATAACCACGGTGGAATTGCGGAGGTCATGGGGCAGTACTATATCTTTTACCACCGGCATACCCACGGAACGCATTTCAGCCGTCAGGGGTGTGCGGAAAAGATACAGATCCTGGAGGATGGAAGTATCCCTCAGGTGGAAATCACAAGCTGCGGCCTGAATGACGGCCCACTGCCTGCGAAATCACAGTATTCGGCTTACATTATCTGCAATCTGCACGGCCCCAAACCGGCCTGCCATATTCCCTCAAAGCCGCCCTATGATGAGACGGTGCCGTATCTATGGGAAACGGGGGAGGCAGAGAGAAAGCAGCGGAAATTATATCTGAAAAATCTTCAGAAAAATGCGGTCTGCGGTGTGAAATACCTGGAGTTTTCAGAAGTAACAGAGATTACAGTCACCGTGAAAGGGGCATCCGGGCAGATCTATGTCTGCCTGGATGATGAAAAGAACAGCCCGGCAGCTGTGATACATGTGGGAAACACTTCCGAAGAATGGCAGTCCTGCACTGCGCCCGCAGTCATTTCCGACGGCATACATGCGGTCTGCTTCCGGTTTGAACCAGACGTGGACTCTATGGATATGCTGGATTTCAGGTTTTCATAGCATGCAGAAGAGTCCTGAGTTAAGAAAAGAAGACGGCATATGGACGCTGTTTGCAGATGGGAAACCATTTACCATGTTATGTGGGGAAGTGCATAACTCTTCGGCGTCCGATGCGGGATATATGGAAGAACAGGTCTGGCCCTTCCTGAAAGGGCTTCATATCAACAGCCTTCTGGTTCCGGTTTACTGGGAAATGATTGAAAGGCAGGAGAATGTATTTGATTTTACTGTTTTAGATGCCATTATAAAACAGGCGGAACGGGAAAGCGTAAAATTAGGGATACTCTGGTTTGGCCTGTGGAAAAACGGTATATCCAGTTATACGCCGGAATGGGTGAAGACAGATCAGAAGCGTTTTTTTCGGGCGGCAGACAGAAATAACCGCCCAATGGATGTCGTTTCTCCCTTCTGCCAGGCTGCGGTGGATGCAGATGCAAAGGCATTTGGCAGATTGATGGAACACATAGGCGAAAAAAATGAAGAGCAGCAGACCGTTATACTGGTACAAGTGGAAAATGAAGTGGGACTGCTGGGCAGTGACAGAGACTACTCCAGGGCTGCAAATGAATTGTTTGGGAAAGAAATTCCCGATGGAATTTCCAGCCTTTATGAAAAAAGCGGCACCTGGGAACAGGCATTTGGAGAAGAGGCCCCAGAAGTTTTTATGGAATATGCCTACGCAAAGGCTGTGGGACGAATTGCAAAATCTGGAAAAAGAGCCTGCCCGTTGCCGATGTGTGTGAACGCCTGGATTGAGAAATTTCCATGGCGTCCGGGGGGATATCCAAGCGGCGGCCCGATCGCCCGCTTCGGCCCTCTCTGGAAAATGCTTGCTCCGGATATTGATATACTTTGTCCGGATGTGTATACCTCCGATTTTCAGGGGATCTGCAGGGAATACAGGACTGCGGATAATCCGCTGCTGATACCGGAGCACAGACGGGATATTAAAAATATCAGTCATCTGTTTTACGCGGTGGGCACATGCCAGACGCTGTGTTTTTCTCCTTTCGGCATCGAAGATTTCCTGATGCCTCCTGAGACACGGACGGGGATTGGCAATCCGGATGTTATGAAAATTCTGAATATCGACAGAAATGCATGGGAATGTGAAAAGACAGGTGAGTTCCTCGGCAGGGCGTATCAACTGCTGGATTCCGCCATGGAGGTAATATACCGATATCAGAAACTGGGAAAAGTGTATGGGTTTCTGCGGGAAAATGAGCATGAAAAAGGGACAGTCATACACCTTACAAACTGCGATATACGGATTGACTATTTGGACCAGAAACAAGATACTCCAAAGGCGGCGGGGTTCATCATAGAAAGCGGCGAAGGGGAGTTCTATGCCGCAGGTGTGAATTTCAGATATTCGCTGCTTCCCTTAAAAAGTGAGAAGAGGCAGCTGGGGATACTGGAGTACAGTGAAGGCCGGTTTGAGAACGGCATGTTTAAAAGAGGGCGCATTCTGAACGGAGACGAGCGGTACTGCATGCTGATGCTGGAAAAGCCTGAGCTGCAGCGAGTTAAATGGTATTTTTATCAGGAGGATTAAAAAAATGAAACAGATATTTCCGAAAACATTTTTGTGGGGAGGCGCGGTGGCGGCCAATCAGTGTGAGGGCGCCTATCTGGAAGACGGAAAGGGCCTGTCCATACAGGACGTGGCACCAAAGGGCATTATGGGGGCTCCCACTGAAATACCTACAAAAGATAATATGAAACTGACCGGAATTGATTTTTATCACCGTTATAAAGGCGATGTCAGGCTGTTTGCCGAAATGGGATTTAAAGTCTTCCGCACTTCCATAGCATGGTCCAGGATCTACCCAAACGGGGATGACAGAGAACCGAATGAGAAAGGTCTCCAGTTTTATGATGATTTATTTGATGAGTGCCACAAATATGGAATAGAGCCTTTGGTGACAATTTCTCATTACGAGACGCCTCTTCATCTTGCAAAAGAGTATAATGGATGGACTAACAGGAAACTAATTGGTTTCTATGAAAATTATGTGCGGACTATTTTCGCTCGCTATAAAGGGAAAGTAAAGTACTGGCTGACATTTAACGAGATCAATTCCATCCTGCATGCCCCCTTTATGAGCGGTGCAATCATGACACCGAAGGAGGCCCTCTCCCTGCAGGATTTGTATCAGGCAATCCATCATGAACTGGTGGCAAGCGCCCTGGCAGTCAGTATTGCACATGAGATGATGCCCGATGCCATGATTGGCTGCATGATTCTGGGAAGCCCCACATATCCTCTGACACCGGATCCGTCCGATGTCGTGAGAGCAATGAAACGCGATCAGGAAAATTATTATTTTGCAGACGTACAGGTAAGAGGATATTATCCCCGGTATATGGACCGTTATTTCGAAGAAAACAATGTGAAGATACATATGCACCCGGAGGACGAAGAAATTCTGAAAAATACAGTGGACTTTATATCTTTCAGCTATTATGGAAGTACCTGTGAGTCTGTGGACCCGAAGGCGGAATCAGGGGAAGGCAATCTTATGGGAGGCGTGAGCAATCCCTATCTGCCGCTAAGCGAATGGGGATGGCCTGTAGATGCTCAGGGGCTGCGCTATTATCTGAACCAGTTGTATGACAGATACCAGAAACCACTGTTTATCGTTGAAAATGGCCTTGGGGCCGTGGATGAACTGACCACCGGTGACGATGGCGCACTGACGGTGAATGATGACTACAGGATCCAATACCTGGATGCTCATATCCGGGAAATGGCAAAGGCTGTAGAGGATGGTGTTGAGCTTCTGGGATATACAACGTGGGGATGCATTGACCTGGTAAGTGCAAGCACGGCGCAGCTGAAGAAGAGATATGGTTTTATCTATGTGGACAGAAACGATGACGGCAGTGGTACGCTGAACAGATATAAGAAAAAATCATTTTACTGGTACAAGCATGTAATAGAGACAAACGGGCAGTGCCTGGAGGATTTATAAAAGTCAGGAGTGAAATGTTATGTTGTCATTTTTAAAGAAAAAGAATCAGGAAGAAACGGTAAAAAAACTGAAAGCCTGCGTATCGGGCAGTGTCCTTCCCATTACAGAAGTGAAAGACGAAGTATTTTCATCTAAAGCGCTGGGTGACGGAGTCGCCATTGAACCGGAAGAGAATATCATTGTGGCTCCCTGTGATGGCGTGATATCGGTTGTGATGGAGGACACCCGTCATGCGGTGGGGCTTACACTCAATAACGGGGCGGAAATTCTAATACACGAAGGACTTGATACGGTGGAAATGAATGGGGAAGGATTTGAACTGTTCGTGAAAGCGGGGGACAAAGTGAAGGCAGGAGACCGGCTGCTTAAATTTGATGCTGAACTGATAAAGGACAGAGGATTCGAAAAAACCTGTGTCATTATACTGACGAACACGGAGGATTTTCCTGACGTATCGTTCCTCTCCGGAATGCATGCGGAGCAGAATCAGACTGCAGTGATCCGATTCTGAAATAAAAATAAATTCCTGCTTGTCCTTTTTTGAAAATTAGTTATACTTATAAGTATAAACATACAGGAAAGTTGGGATGTTACTTTATGGCAAGCAAATACGTAAAAGTGTACAGTGCATTAAAAAAGCAGATTGAGGTTGGAGAATATGGTGTAGGCCAGCTTATTCCATCTGAAGGGGAGCTGATGCAGGAATACATGGTTTCCAGAGACACGGTGCGCAAGGCGCTGGGGATGCTGGAAAATCAGGGATATATCCAGAAGTCCAGGGGAAAGGCGGCAGTTGTCGTAGAGAAGAAAGACTACAAATTCCCGTTCTCAGAGATCGCCAGTTTTAAGGAACTGAATGAGAACCTGGGAAGGCGGACGGAGACAGAGGTGGAGAATCTTGAGATTCTGGCAGATAAAAAGCGGATCATGGGAATCTTCGAGGATGACAGAGAAAAAGAGGTCTATGAACTGCTGCGTATCCGGAAGATCGAGGGGGAGCGGGTAATTATCGACCACGACTATTTCAAACGGAGCGTGGTAGCGAACCTTCCCCTTAGAGCCTGCAAGGATTCCGTATATGCATATCTGGAAAAAGAACTGGGGATTCAGATAGGTTATGCCTCAAAAGAAATATCGGTGGAAACCGCTAGCGAAGAGGATAAAAAATATCTGGATCTGGGAGAATATAACCTGGTTGTAGTAGTGAAAAGTTATACGTATATGCGGGATAATTGTTTGTTCCAGTTTACGGAATCGAGACACAGGCCGGATCACTTCCGCTTTGTAGGATTTGCACAAAGAAAAGAATAGAAAATTATGAATGGTGCCGAAAATAAGTGAGGCACCATTTTTTGTTTCAAATTACTTGACTAACAAATACGTATATGATAACTTATAATTAACGTATACGTATAAGTTATGGCGAAGAGCAACTTCAAAAATAGGAGGAATAGGGAGAATGGCTGAGTTTTCAAAAGACGCTGAAAAGCTGTTAGAATTAGTCGGAGGGAAAGAGAACGTAGTATCTTTTACCCACTGTGCGACCAGAATGCGCTTTGTTCTAGCAGATGAGAAAAAAGCAGATGTAAAAAAGATTGAGGAACTGCCCTCTGTAAAAGGCAGCTTTACACAGGGAGGCCAGTTCCAGGTCATTATAGGAAATAAAGTATCCGTTTTCTTTGACGAGTTTTCCAGAATCAGTAACCTGGACGGCGTGGGAAAACAGGAAGTAAAGGCGGCGGCAAAAGGCAAGATGAACCTCCTGCAGAGGGGAGTTGCAAACCTTGCGGAGATATTTGCCCCGATCATTCCGGCTATCATCGTCGGCGGTCTGATCCTTGGTTTTCGAAATATCATCGGCGATATCAAGCTTCTGGAGGATGGAACAAAATCCATCACTGAGGTTTACCAGATGTGGGCGGGAATCTATAACTTCCTGTGGCTGATCGGCGAGGCTATATTCGTATTCCTGCCGGTAGGCATTACCTGGTCCGTATGTAAGAAGATGAATGTAGACCAGATGCTAGGTATTGTGCTTGGCATCACACTCGTTTCCCCGCAGCTGATGTCTGCAAGTGATTACATTGCCGCAGTGGAAGCAGGCGAGGCGATAAAGACCTGGGATTTCGGTGCATTCCACATTAATATGGTAGGATACCAATCACAGGTAATTCCGGCTATTTTAGTAGGGCTTGTCTTCGCTGTTTTCTACCGGTTCCTGAAAAAACGTGTGCCTGAAATGATTTCCATGATTGTCGTACCATTCTGTTCCTTGGTTCCGGCAGTTCTCCTTGCACATACCGTGATCGGACCCTTCGGAAGAATGATCGGCGACGGCCTTGCAAGCGTGATTATGGCAGGCTTTAACTCATCTTTCAGCTGGCTGTTCAGCGGAATATACGGACTCTTATATCCGCTGCTTGTGATTACCGGGCTGCACCACTCCATGCTGCCGATCGACCTTCAGACAGTTGCAACGATGGGAGGAATCTATACATTCCCGGTTGTAGCGCTGAGCAACATTGCACAGGCTTCCGCAGTTATGGCATTTGTATTCCTTCATAAAAAAGATGCAAGAGTGAAAGAAGTGGGTATCCCTTCATTTGTATCAGGTTTTCTGGGAGTTACGGAGCCGGCTATGTTCGGTGTGAATCTGAAATATTTATACCCGTTTATCGGAGCCATGCTGGCAAGCGGCGTGATGGGGATTATATCCAGAGTATTCGGTGTCATCGCAAACAGCGTCGGAGTCGGCGGTATTCCTGCATTTTTATCCATGCGGGGAGATAAGATGCTGATATATATTGTGTGTATTGTCATTGACATTGTACTGGCATTTGTCTTTACCATTCTTCTGTCAAAGACAAAGCTGAAAAATTACGGAAATAAATAGGATGCGTCGGGCGTTTGACTGTAAAGAAGGAGAGAATATATGAATTTAGGAAATAAAGTTGTTTACCAGATCTACCCCAAGTCCTTTCAGGATTCTAATTCAGACGGTTTTGGAGATCTGGCAGGAATTATCAAAAGACTGGACTATCTGGAAGAGCTGGGAGTGGATTACCTGTGGATTACCCCGTTCTTTGTATCCCCTCAGTACGACAATGGATATGATATAGCGGACTACCGCAGAATAGACCCGCGCTATGGCACAATGAAGGACTTTGAAAATCTGGTGGCCGAGGCGAAGAAGCGGAATATCTATCTGATGATGGATATGGTGTTCAACCATTGTTCCACTCAACATGAATGGTTCCGGAAGGCCCTGGAAGGGGATCCGTACTACCGGGATTTCTTCATCATCAGGAAGGGAAAAAACGGCCTGCCGCCGACAAACTGGGTTTCCAAGTTCGGAGGAAATGCGTGGAGCTATCTGCCGGGGACAGACGAGTATTACCTGCATCTCTTCCATGTGACTCAGGCAGATTTGAACTGGGAAAATCCCAATGTGCGCAGAGAATGCTACGATATCCTGCGTTTCTGGATGGACAAAGGAGTCAAAGGATTCCGTTTTGACGTGATTAATCTAATCTCCAAGCCGGAAGTATACGAAGACGATCTGATTGGAGACGGGCATACATTTTATACGGACGGCGCTAAGATACACGACTACCTGCATGAATTAAATAGGGAGACATTCGGTAAATACGACGATATTGTTACGGTTGGAGAAATGTCCTCTACAACCCTGGAAAACAGTATACGCTATTCCCGTCCTGATTCGGAGGAGCTGTCCATGATCTTCAGTTTCCATCATTTGAAAGTGGACTACCCGTCCGGAAATAAATGGGCAGTTGAACCATTCAGATTCCACGATCTCAAGAAAAATCTATTTACATGGCAGAAAGAGATGGAGAAAGGCGGCGGCTGGAACGCGCTGTTCTGGTGTAATCACGACCAGCCGAGGATTGTATCCCGTATAGGAGATGACAAAGAATACCGTCTGGAATCCGCCAAAATGCTTGCCACTGCCATTCACGGCCTGCGGGGAACCCCTTATATCTATCAGGGAGAAGAAATCGGAATGACCAACGCAGGTTACAAGGATATCAGTCAGTACCGGGACATAGAGTCACTAAACTATTTCAATATCCTGAAGCAGGAAGGCAAAAGCGAAGCGGAGATTTACGAGATACTGGGCAAAAAATCCAGAGACAACTCCCGTACTCCCATGCAGTGGGACGATACCAAAAACGCAGGATTTACCGATGGAACCCCGTGGATATCCGTAATTCCAAACTACAAAGAGATCAATACACTTGACCGAAACGAGGAAGATTCCATCTTCCAGTACTATAAAAAACTGGTAGAGCTCAGGAAGACCTACCCTGTCATCGCGGACGGAACCTTTGAGGCGCTACTAGAAGACCATCCCCAGATACTGGCCTATAAGCGTACAAATGCGGACAGTGAACTTTATGTATTCTGTAACTTTTATCCGCAGGATGTAGAAATACCAATGGATATACCCAAGGACTGCAGGTGTATTTTGTCTAATTATCCACAGGGCAATCGGTCTGGGCTGCGGGCTTATGAGGCGATTGTGTTTTATCGGGGGCGCGGGGACGCTAAGTAAAAGGTGAGCCTGGCACATTAACTCTGTTTATATTTTGTAGGTGCCTCTCCATAGTGTTTTTTAAATAGTTTGCTGAAGTGGTAGGCATCGTCATAGCCCACCATTTCAGCTACATTCTGGATACTGAGTCCGGGAGCTGCTTCGAGGAGTTCCCGGGCTTTTTCCATCCGAAGCTCAATCAGATAGTTGATGGGGGTGTCGCCGGTCTCGCTTTTGAATATTTTAGACAGATAAAATGTACTCAGGTACATGTTCCGGGCAATCTGGTCCAGGGATATTTTTTCCTGATAATGCTCGTTGAAATAGCGGATCATCTGGTTCACCACATATTTTTTGTTGGGGGATTCAAAGATACAGCCTTTGGTGCTCTTTGTACCTTCAGCCGCTTCTTTTTGTTCGCGGAGCAGCTGCAGAATCAGCTGAATGAGGTATGCTTTCAGCATAAAGTAGCGTCCCGGGCGGTATGTCTGGAATTCTTTTCCCATGGATGCACAGATGCGGAACACCTCCTGTCTGATGACTTCCTTCATGGGAAGAATGACATTGCCGCCCAAAAGCGGAAAAGTGTTGGGGGGCAGGTCGCGCAGGTGGATATCCGAGAATGCGATATAGTACTCGACTGCGCTGTCGCCTGGGCAGGTGTACAGGCTCTTGTGATAGGAACCGGGATTCAGGATGATCAGGTCACCCTGCTTGACAGGGTATTCCTTTCCGTCTATGTAAAAAGTACAATGCCCCTTTTTCACGATAGACAGTTCTATGTGTTCATGGCAGTGGTAGTTGTTTTCGGACTCCGTGCGCTTCAGTTCACAGAAGAAAAGAAACGTAGGGTTCAAATCGTCGTAGGTCAGATCATATTCCGGTCTGCACATATACAAGCCTCCTAAAAAGTGTTTAGGTGCATTATACTCTATGCTGCGACTGAATAAAAGAGAAAAATTTAAGAAAAAAGGAAAATAAATCTGGATTTAGTGAAATAAGGCTACATTGATAAGTGAATATATTGGGTGCTTGATTTTATTGTCATGAAAATCGACATTGGGCAGAAATGGAAATGCCCCGGATTATTCCGGGGCATCATAAAACTATTTACACTTAAAGTCTATTGGACTGTCGATCAGTGTTGCAGCCTGAAATTCATGTTTGTGGTTATCTTCCTCTTCGGTAAAGTCTTTAATGAAATGAACATGCTTTCCGTTACCAACGTCAATAGCGCCTGAGGTCTTTCCCCAGAATTCATGGAAATGTTCGTCAGAAAAGTCGGTATGGAACTTCACTTCATGGTAGTGATCGTGTTTATCTTTGTGATAGATAGCTTCGCCAGTTACAGTGCAAAATCTATGATTATGGCAATCGTCGCATTCATTGAAAATCCTAGTACTGCCGGTTAATTCGTGAACATGTTTTTGGTCTTTATGACAATATTCATTATACATGATGGAATTCCTTTTTCTTTTAAGATATGAAAGAGAGGAGAGGAGTGTGAATGGCGGACAGCTATATATCGGGCAAAATACTACATTCATTGTACAAGAAACTACATTCTGCTTTTACAGTTAATGATTATAATAGAACATGTTTAGAAAAAGACAGGAGGTATAGAGATGACGAAAAAAATGACAGAAGGCAGCCCGGCGAAACTAATTGTGATGTTTACGATTCCTTTGCTGATTGGAAATATCTTTCAGCAATTATATAGCATGGTAGATACTTTGATTGTGGGCAGAACCCTGGGTGTGGATGCCCTGGCAGCGGTGGGGTGTACCGGAAGCATCAACTTTCTGATCCTGGGGTTTGCAATGGGAGTAAGCACGGGTCTGGCGATTATTACGGCACAGCGGTTCGGGGCAAAAGATGAGGAGGGGGTCAGAAGAAGTGTGGCGGCGGGGGCGTGGATCAGCCTTGGAGTGACAGTTGTGCTTACAGCGGTTTCCGTACCTCTGGCCAGACAGATTCTGGAATTGATGAATACGCCGATGGAAATAATAGACGGTGCATATGACTATATTATTGTAATATTCTGGGGAATTATAGCTTGCATGCTATTTAATTTTCTGTCCAATATTATCCGGGCTCTGGGGGACAGCAGGACGCCACTTTTATTCCTGGTTATTGCGTGTATCCTGAACATAGTACTGGATTTCGGACTGATACTCGGAGCGGGAATGGGGGTAGCTGGTGCGGCCTGGGCGACCATTATCTCTCAGATGGTGTCTGGACTTCTCTGTCTGTGGTATATCAAAAAGAAGCTGCCGATTCTACACCTGTCGAAGGACGACTGGAAGGTATCCGGATGGGATATGAAACAGCACTTTAAGATATCAATGCCGATGGGATTCCAGATGTCAATTATTGCCATCGGGGCGGTGGTACTGCAGTTTGTACTAAACGGGCTCGGCTCTGCTGCAGTGGCAGCATTTTCAGCTGCGCAGAGGATTGACCAGATTGCCGGACAGCCCATGAATTCTTTTGGTACCACCATGGCTACTTACGCGGCCCAGAATTACGGAGCCGGGGAAATTGGCAGGATAAAAAAAGGGGTGCTGCAGTGCTGCCTGATCTCTGTCGGTTTCAGTATTGCTGTAGGGCTTGTAAATGTCTTTGCAGGTTATCAGATGGCCGGGTTCTTTGTGGGAGACGGAGAACGGGCGGTGCAGTCTATGGCGCAGACCTACCTGCAGATTAATGGGGCGATGTATTTTGTGCTGGCGTTGCTGTACATCTTCAGGTTTACACTTCAGGGTCTGGGAAAAGGATTTATGCCGACGGTAGCCGGTGTTATGGAATTGATTATGAGAACATTTGCAGCCGTCTTTCTGACTGCGGCTGTCGGCTTTGCCGGAGCATGCTGGGCAAGTCCGCTGGCATGGGTTGGCGCGTGCATACCTCTGGCTGTAGCATATTTCCTGACTATGCGGCGGCTGTCGGCTGGATTGAATAAGAGGGAAAACGGCAGGATGAGTCAGGAGGCTGAATCAGAGGCAGCGTAAAAACTATCAAATGGAAAAAATAAAAAACCCCCGGGACAGCGTGAACTGCTCCGGGGATTTTTATGGAGAAAATCTCATACCCAAGGGCACACCGTAACTCATGCCCTGCGGGCGGATCTGCAGCAAGCTGCAGAATAATGTATACAAAAGAAAACTGCAAAATTAGTTTGAAAGAACCTGCCTGGGGGAATTTACCGGCGACAGATCTACTGAATCGGGCAGAAGAAAGTGTGAACCGGCCTCAGTGATCAGGGGTACAGCCTCTTCTCAAAGTTGCCGCATACCGAGCATCCCTCTGTAAATATCATAAATGCATTGGGATCGATGCTCCGTACAATTCGTTTTAACTGATTGACCTCATATTTTGAAATTACCACAAACAGAATATAGGAGGTCTGGTTAGTATAGGCGCCGGCACCGTCCCAGTTGGTAACTCCGCGTCCGGTTTGGTCGATAATGGCGCGGGAGATGCCCAGTTTTTTCGTAAATATCATGACGCTCATATTGATGTTCTGAATATGTACTCTATCGCAGGCTATGGAATATACAACCCCGTAAATCAGGGAATAAATCACGATTTCAATGTTAAACAGCATGAGGCAGATGCCATACACAAAGCAGTTAATGATAATGGAAACCTTGCCTACACTGAATCCGGGAAACTTTTTGGAAAAGTAGATTCCAAGGATATCCTGCCCGCCGCCCGAACTTCCTCCGCGGAGAATCATGCCCGAACCGGTCCCCGCGATAATGCCGCCGATGACACAGGCAGTCAGGTAATCGTCAATGATCGGTCTGGATGGAATGGGGATAAAGGTGAGCGCCGCTGTCTGTATAATAATTGTTATAATGGAGCGCACAAAAAAAGCCTTGCCCATCTTACTCCACGCCATATATATCAGGGGCAGATTGATCAGAAAATAAATAATACCGGCAATATCTGTCTGTCCGAGAGAAAAGGGCAGTACTTTTATGACAAAAGTCCGGATCAGCTGGGAAATTCCCATAAAGCCGCCATTATACAGTGAAAGCGGTATGATAAATACATTCAGTCCAAATGCAAACAAGATAGAGCCCGCAGTTGCATTGCCCATGCCGAACAGTCGCTGTTTCTGCTGCTCGCTTAAAGAATTAAAATATGCCATTTTATTTTCCCCCACTAAAGCGATAAAGTTGCTAATGTGTATATATTCTAGCACTTTGATTTCGGCAATACAAGACAAGATATGACAAAAACTTATAATAGTTCATTATGAGCGTATAAATAAACATTATAAAGAGATTTCCTTATAAAAGGCAGGAAAGTAATGGTTTAATATAGAAAAAAATCGTGCTATAATTATCTTTATTTACAGAAAGTTTATGGGGTGTTTTTATGATAAAATGGTCTCTCGCGGGAGAATTCTGGGCTTTTATAGTCATTGTTATTCTTATGCTGTATTTTCATGAAAAACGGCCGGTAATCAATACCAAAGACAAGCTGTATCGGAGTTGTCTCTGGATGTCCATGCATTGTATCGGCTTAAATGTTCTGTGTGTGATACTGATCCGGCAATCGGATAAGGTGCCGCGCTGGCTGAACGTACTTATGAACAGTATTTATTTCATGATGATCGTGGTGGTTTGCTCTATGGTGTCGGCGTTTGTATTTATCATGATGCTGGAGCATGTTTATGAGAAGTACTGTCTGAGACGTGTATTTACAGGATTGATTGTCGTAAATGTACTGTATCTGGCAGTTGTGCTGTGGAATATAAAGTCCGGCATCATATTTTATATTGACAGTGCAGGTATCTACCATAGGGGGACGTGGAACGGTCTTGGATATGCAGCGGTGGCAGCGGAAATATGCATGATATACATATGCTTTCTGAAAAACCGTCCAAGTGTCAGTAAATCGATGGTGAGAGTGATCTGTACGATCCCTCCGGTTACCATTCTATTATGTGTTTTTCAAGTGCTTTTTCCCGAGATTATATTAAATGAAACGGCTATGGCAGTTGCCAATCTAATCCTGTTTATTGCTTTTCAGAACAGGGCATTGAGACGCGATTATCTGACGATGGTGGGAAACCGGGAGAGTTTTTATGAACACCTTACGCTGCGGCTGGCCGGGGAGCAGGAGTTTCAGCTGATTCTGCTGTCTCTGCGTCAGTATGACATCGTCAATCAGAATTACGGGCATCAGAAAGGGGATGAGATTCTCTATGCGGTTGCAACAGAGCTGGGCCGGCTGATCCCGGGGGGAGAAGTGTTCCGTTTTGGAAATGTAGATTTTGCAATGCTCATTCCTTTGCAATCACAGGAACAGGCCGCAATTAATTTTCGCACAGTGAAAGAGCGCTGTGATGAGACCTGGAGTGTGGGGAATATTCACACTCATGTGCGCACGGCGTTTATGTATCTGGAATACCAGGGAGGGGAATGTACCCCTTCACAGATGATGGAATATCTGGACTACGGGCTGCGAAAAGCGAAGGAAAAGCCGGGAGTCAGTATACATTTTACAGAAGAGTTACTGAAAGAATACAAAGAGGAAAAGCGGATTCTGGAAATTATGCAGCGGTCCGTAGAACAGAAGCGGTTTAGAGTCTGGTATCAGCCAGTGTACCATCTGGGAGTGGGCGTGCGGTCGGCCGAGGCGCTGCTGAGGCTGAATGACTATGAAGGCAATCCCCTTCCGCCATCCAGATTTATTCCTATTGCAGAGGAGTCGGGGCTGATTGACGAACTGAGCTGGATCGTTCTGGAGGAGGTGTGCTCATTTCTGGAACAGAATGAAACCGATAAAATAGAGAGCATATCTGTGAACCTTTCCATGCAGCAGTTTGCTGATATAAAAATATCCGGGAGAATCCAGGAGTGTCTTAACCGGCACCATTTGAGTCCGGACAGAATTAAAATAGAAGTAACAGAGAGGGTGCTGCTTCAGGATATGGAGTACATGAAACATGTAATGAAGGAAATGAATCATGCAGGCATCAGATTCTATCTGGATGATTTTGGTACAGGCTACTCCAACCTTGCCAGCGTTCTGGAATTCCCGTTTGAATGTGTGAAGCTGGATAAAAGCCTTCTGAAAGGATTCCCGGAAAATCCGGATTCTGAGAAGATGGTCCGGATGCTGACAGAACTTTTTCACAGCTTTGGAAACAGTGTCGTTGTGGAAGGTGTGGAGGATGCATCCCAGGCGGAACAGCTCCATAGAATAGGAGTGGACCGGATTCAGGGCTACTATTACAGCCGTCCTCTGCCGCAGGAGGTTTTTGCAGAAGAGTTTATGTGAAAAAACGGCGTTATTGTGCACATCAGCATGTGTGTATGGTAACGTTACAGTTTAATTTATACTGGAAATAATTGATAAAGATTGAACTGTCCCGGTACAATGGAGTATAATATAGTTAACAATGAGGCGGCGTTTCAATGTCAGAGATGAGGAGTTGATTATATGACAGATCACACGATTATAACCATTGGCAGACAGTTTGGAAGCGGCGGGCATGAGATTGGGAACCGTCTTGCTGAGCGGCTGGATATCCCGCTTTATGACCACAATCTGATCCGGATGGCGGCCAAAGAGCTGAAGGTGAGCGATGAGGAGGCATCCAGGGTAGACGAGACCATACTGGGAAGATTTTTATCCGCTTATGTAGTCGGTACCGGGGATTACACAGCGTTTATGGGACAGGAAGTATACGGGGTGCCTTTAAGCGACCGGATGTATGAGACGCAGACGGAGATCATTAAGAAGCTGGCGTCCCGGAGCTCCTGTATTTTCGTGGGCAGGTGCGCGGACTATGTGCTTGGAGATTATACGAACTGTATCAACATTTTTATACATGCCTTTAAGGATGACAGAATCCGGAGAATTATGAATATTTATAAGCTGACTGAGAGACAGGCGTGGGATAAGATCAAGAAAGTAGATAAGGAGCGCAGGCTTTATTATGAAATGCACACCGGACGTGAATGGGGCAGCAGTGAATCACACGAGATGCTGTTCAATGCCAGTCTGCTGGGTGTAGACGGGGTTGTGGATGCGATGGAAGCAATTTATAAAACCTGGGAAGGCAGAAAGTGATGAAGAAACATGGAAAGAAATTGATTCCCTCGGCGAATTTGAGTTAAGATATATGCAGCGCAGGAGATTCTGTCTGATATGGCAGAGTCTCCTTTGTATATGAGGCCGGATTTATGGATGGGGATACCGAAACAGACCGAATAGAATAAGGGGATGGATTTATGAACAGAGGATATTGGAAGAAAAGGTTACTGGCCGCATTTCTGCCGGTTTTTCTGGTGGTTTTTGGATGGATGGCAGGAGTTCAGCAGACCAGTGCAGCAAAAACAGCGGGAGGCAGTGACCGGCTGGAAGTTCATTTTATGGATGTGGGGCAGGGAGATGCTACACTGATCATGACGGATGGGCACGCTATGCTGATAGATGCGGGGAATAACAATAAGGGTACAGCAGTCCAGAGCTATCTGCAGAAGCAGGGAATTAAAAAGTTGGATTATGTTATAGGAACACATCCGGATGCCGACCATATCGGCGGCCTGGATGTAATCATATACAAATTTGACTGTCAAAAAGTGCTGCTTCCGGATTACCGGAAGAATACGAAGACCTTTGAAGAAGTGGAAGATACCATGAAGACAAAAAACTATAAAGCAGTTTACCCCTCCGTGGGGGACACCTATCAGCTGGGGGATGCTGTGTTTACCGTGACAGCTCCGGCTGATAAAAAGTTTGACAGCGCCAATGATTATTCCATTTCGGTCCGGCTGCAGTATGGAAACAATACGTTTTTATTTGTCGGGGATGCCGAGGAGGATTCCGAGAAAGAAATGTTGAAAAGTAACCAGGAAATCGGTGCAGATGTGTATAAGGTAAGCCACCATGGAAGCAAAACGGGGACATCAGAGGAATTTCTGGAGAAGGTGGATCCACAATACGCCGTTATCAGCTGCGGGGAGGACAATTCTTACGGCCATCCTCATGCAGAGGTTTTGAATCTGCTGCGCCGCGAAGGGATTAAGGTATTCCGGACGGATGCACAGGGGACCATTGTGGCTGTATCCGACGGAAAGAAGATTACCTGGAACATGTCACCGGATGAAAGCTGGAAGGCGGGAGAGCCTAAAGGTACCCGCGGAGATGGGGACAGCAGCGATTCTGACAATGTACAGAAGAAATCTGAAAAAAACGCAGCGGGGACAAAGAACTCCGATGGATATATTTTAAATACGAATACAATGAAAATCCACCGGCCATCCTGCAGCAGTGTAAAAAAGATGGCGGACAAGAATAGGGCAGAGACGGATAAGGCAATCCAGGAGCTGGAAAAGGAGGGGTACAGTCCTTGTAAAAACTGTCTGGGGACACTGTAAATTTTTCTTGACAGCTTGATGGTTGTGTGTTATATTACAAGTAGAACAAACGATCCTTAACAATAATTTTATTGCAGGACAGCATGTTTTCCCCGGAAGCAATTTCGGGGATGTTTTTTGATTAGCCTGGAGCTTTTATATCAGATAAATGTAAAATGGATTAAAAGAGAAAGCTACAGAAAAAAGCCAGCAGGAAAGACCAGGAGGTGATGACATTGGCTGCAAAAAGAGATTATTATGAGATTCTGGGAATTGACAAAGGTGCAGACGAGAACACGATAAAAAAGGCGTACCGCAAGCTCGCCAAAAAGTACCATCCAGATACAAATTCCGGCAATGTCCAGGCGGAACAGAGCTTTAAGGAGGTAACAGAAGCATATACAGTATTAAGCGATCAGGAAAAACGTAAATTATATGACGAGTTCGGCCATACGGCTTTCGAAGGTGGTTTTGATGCGGACGCAGCAAAAGCGTACAGCCGTCAGAACAGTGGGCAGAGAGCGTATCACTTTGAAAACGGCAATATGGATGATATATTCGGCGGCATTTTCGGCGATATGTTCAGCAGAGGAGGTTCAGGCGGATTCGAATATCAGAATTTCACCGGCAATGGATTCGGCGGAGGCAGCTATGGCGGCAGAAAGACATTTCGCAGAAAAGGAGCAGACCTGCATGCGGAAGTCTCAGTCAGCTTTGACGAGGCGGTATTTGGATGTGATAAGATCATCAATCTGCAGAATCAGAATGCCGCAGATACATCCGTGCAGTCCCTTCAGGTTCACATACCCGCCGGTATTGAAACCGGAAAGAGCATCAGACTGCGCGGTAAAGGTGCGCCGGGATCCGGCGGCGGCCAGCCCGGAGATCTGTTTCTGAAGATAAAAGCCGGCAGTAAAGCCGGATTCGAAAGAAAGGGAATGGATATTTATACAACCGTTTCCATCCCATTTACAACCGCTGTATTCGGCGGGGAAGTCACGGTAGAGACACTTTACGGGAACGTCCTGTGCAAGATCAGGGAAGGAACACAGTCGGGGACAAAGATACGTCTCAGGGGCAAAGGAGTCGTTTCCATGAAAAATCCGGAGGTGCACGGAGACCAGTATGTAAGCGTACAGATACAAGTGCCGCAAAACTTAAGCAGCGAAGCAAAAGAGAAATTGCGGGAGTTTGAGGCTGTGGAGCGTGGGGGGAGGAGGTACGCCTGATTGAAGCCTGGATCCCCGATGAAGACAGGAGGCGGGAGGCTGGCGGGAAAGTATCTTCAGTTTCCGGGGGCGGCCGCTTTGTGAAGAAACACTAACAGCAAAACAGGAGAATCTTATGGCTGCAGGCGGATTCACTGAGAAAGCCTGATGCTTTCTCAGCTCAGCCGCCTCAAATCTTGATTTTGAGAATCAAGATTTGGCCATAAGATTCTCCTGTTTTGCTGTAAGTGTTTCTAATCACACGCTTGAAGCCCCCGGAAACTGAAGATACTTTCCCGCCAGCCTCCCGCCTCCTGTCTTCATCGGGGATCCTGGCTTCAATCAGGCTATGTGCATCCAGGCGGGGGGAGGTCAAATCCCGGGAGGAATTTCGGACGGGATAGGCGGATGCGACTGGCTGCGCGGGCGACATTGCGGTGTAACAGTCCGCGCAATCCTCCTGCAGTGCTTTTGTACAGTGTTCCCCCTTCCAGTTATCCCCTTCTTAGAGTTTCTCGTTTCTGCGAAAAGGTGTTGTAACCTCTGGTTTGTTAGTGGTATCATTAAGAAAATGTCGAATTATGTTGTTTACTGCATTTTGTGCAGGGCGGTATATTTTTGTTCCTACAGGGAAGAGTAAAAAGCTTGAAAGAACATGGTACTACTAAGGAGGAGAAGGTTATGAAGAAAGTAATCAGTGTTGTGTTGTGCCTGGGGCTGACTATGGGGATGATGGCCGGATGCGGTGCGAAGGAAGAGAATGAAGGGAGCCGGCAGATTACTTTTATGATACCGGACTGGGGAGTGCCCAATGATGAACTGCTGGCGGAGTTTACAGAAGAAACCGGGATTGATGTGGTGATTAATGAGGTGAGCTGGGATGATATCAGGGATAAGATTGCAATCGCTGCTTCCGGCGGTTCTTCGGCTGCGGACGTGGTGGAAGTGGACTGGTCCTGGGTGGGCGAGTTCTATGCTGCGGACTGGCTGGAGGAGATCGAGCTGCCTGAGGAAGAAAAAGCAGATATGCCTACACTGGATACATTTACAGTAGAGGGTAAAACGCTGGCTGTTCCCTATGCCAATGATTACCGGCTCTCCTACTATAATACAGTGCAATATAAGGAAGCAGGAATTCAGTCGCCTCCAAAGACCTGGGATGAGGTTTATGAAAATGCAAAAATACTGAAAGAAGCAAAGGTGGTGGATTATCCTTTTGCAATCCCTTTGAATGCGGAGGAAGCTGCCACTACATCACTGATCTGGCTGGCTTATACAATGAACGGCGTTGTGTTTAATGGGGATGGGACGCTGAATCGGGACTCCGTGCTGGCGGCGCTGAACTATGAGGAGAAGATGCTGCAGGAGGAACTGATTGACCCTTCCGATAAAACGTCATCCGGCATGGATGCATATCGGAGGCTTCTGTCAGGGGATGCCGGTTTTATGACGGGGCCGACATCGTTTGCAGCCAGAAGCAGCAACAGCGAAGAATGTAGTGTTGTGGGGCAGATAGAGCCGATTCTGGTGCCGGGGAAGATCGGGAATTCTGAGCATACCATGGCGCTTCCTGAGGCGATTGGCATTACAAAGTTTTCTAAAAATAAGGAAGATGCAGAGACATTTGTGAAGTGGTATACTTCTCCAAAGATGCAGAAAGAATTATATAAGACAAACAGCGCGATCCCCACTCACAATACCGTATTGGAGGAACTGATAAGCGATGGTACGATTACTGATTCCGGTGCTATGCTGGAGGAGGCTAAGCGGATTTCTTCTCCGTTCCCGAATGGTGTGCCTTCTTATTATTCGGAGATGAGCAATGCTATTTACAATGCGGTGAATAAGATGGCCCTCGGGGAACTGACTTCTGAGGAGGCTTTTGCAGAGATGGACGGTAAGATAACGGAACTGGCAGGAAAATAATGATGAAAAAAGCATTACCATATCTATTACTGGCGCCCATGATGATTATCATGGGTGTCTTGGTATTTTATCCGGTGATTGAAACATTTTCATATAGTCTGAAAAAATGGAAGCTGACCGCGCCCGGTGACATTTCATTTGTGGGTCTGGGCAATTATGTCAGTGTATTAAAGTCGCCTTCCTTCTGGTACAGCCTGCAGAATACGCTGTTTCTCCTTGCGGTGGTTGTTTTGTTTACTACAATCATCAGTATAGCGGTGGCGCTTTTTTTGAATGTAGAATCCCGGGTATCCGGATTGATGCTGGCTGCAGCAGTCCTGCCGTGGGCGCTTCCGCCCTATGTCAATGGGGTACTGTGGAAGTTTATCATGAGCTCGGGGTATGGATTCCTTAACAAACTGCTGATCACGCTGCACGTAACGGATCAGCCTGTGGAGTGGCTTTCTTCCCGATGGCTCCTGCTTTTGGCAGTTGCGCTTGTGGTAACATGGCGGAGCATTCCTTTTATGGCACTGGTGTGTCTGGCAGGAAGAAAAGCGCTGCCGGGAAGCTTGTATGAGGCGGCGAGAATCGATGGGGGCAGCAGTTTTCAGATTTTCCGGAAAATTACGGTTCCGCTGATGCTGCCGTTTGTAGGAATCGGGATCACCAGCACATCGGTAACGGCAGTGAACGTGTTTGACGAAATCGTGGCACTGTCCGGCATGGGGGACCTGGGTAAGAATATTGTTGTCGAGAGCTACCTGACGACATTTTCCTTCCTTGATTTCGGAAAAGGAAGCGCTATTACTTATCTGGTCATGCTGCTTGCGGGCATTCTTGGTATCTTCTATTTACGCAGTCTGAACAGGGAGGTGATGTACGGATGAAAATAAAAAAAGGATACTGGATCTTTATGATTCTGTTTCTAATCTGTACAGTCGGACCTTTTGTCTGGGGATTTTTGATTTCTGTGACTCCTGAGTATGGGATGTTTGGAAAATCATCCAGCCTTTTGCCAGAGCAGATTACCTGGGATAACTATAAGATACTGCTGGGCGGGGGGCGGCAGGGACAGTTGTTTTTTACAGGGATGTTGAATTCTCTGAAGGCCGTGGCGCTGACGCTTCTGCTGGGAATGCCGGCTGCGCTTTTGTCTGCCTATGCTCTGGCAAGGATGGAGTTTCAAGGGAGAAAGCTGATCAAAAATATGCTGCTGATCACGATGGTGATACCTGTCATGGCAACGATTATACCGATTTATAGAATATATGCAGATTATCAACTGCTGGACAATATTTTCTGGCTGAGTGTTATATATGTGAGCGCACTGCTTCCTGTGACAACATGGCTTATATCTAATTATTTTGCCACGATTCCGAAAGAACTGGAGGAGGCGGCGCTGGTGGATGGCTGCGGAAGAATGCGCGCGTTTTTGCGGATTATCCTTCCGGCTTCCGGACCGGTGGTTGTATCGGCGGCTTTGATTCTGTTTTTGAATACCTGGAGCCAGTTCCAGATTCCTCTGATTCTGGCATCGTCGCTGGCGACAAAGCCTGTCGCGGTTGTCACTTCGGAGTTTATGACAAAGGATGCTGTTCAGTATGGAATTACAGCGGCGGCGGGGATCTGTGCAGTGGTGCCTCCGGCGGTGCTGGCACTGGGGCTTCGACGGTTCCTCATATCGGGAATGATGGGCGGGGCGGTTAAGGAGTAGAGGGGACCCGAAATGAAGGAACAGCCGTAAGCCCTCCGTGGGTACCGGACAAGGAAGGAATTGCGTATCAGGCGGCGCACCATGAGCTGCTGGGCAGCGGCAGAGGAAAAGACACAGGAAAGGGGAAGCGTCGGCCTGCCTAATGGTATGCAGTGGTACGTTAACGGCTGCGCTGGATAAAGCGGATGCTGACTGGTTCTTTTTTATATTTCAGAACATGTTTCAGAATCACGATAGATGAAATCAGCAGTGTACCAAAACGAAGAGACGGGCTGCAGAGATGCCGTATACTGGTGATGCTGAAACAGAGGTACGTTATAATGCTGCGCAGGAGATGAGGGTGTATCACTATCACCAGGGAAAATAACAGATAAAAAAACGCCAGCAGCAGTACGGGATACAGGTTGGGCAAAAGACCCAGCAGACATCCGAAGGAAACGGCGATCGCCTTGCCCCCTTTAGATACCTGCAGGAACGGAAAAGCGTGGCCGATAACGGGAGCGGCCAGTATAAAACCGAAGAGCGGGCTGCGGATGTCCAGTATATGTGCAGCAGCAAAAACAGGAACAAAACCTTTTGCCAGTTCCAGCAAAAGGACAAGGGAACCCACTTTTTTCCCGGCCAGCTTAAAAGCGTTAAAAGCACCGGGGTTCCCGTCACTGCCGGCTGTCCTGACATCAACTCTGCAGAGAAATCCCGGGATCAGCAGGGCATACAGTACGCTGCCGGAAAGATATCCGAGCAGTATGAAAAGATAATACATTACACTTCACCTCCGGACTTTCTGCAGATACGGCGCAGGAGTTTATAGGTTCGAAATGCTGCGTTACCTGGAATCACTGAGGCCTGTGAGGCACGCATGGCCTCCCTGCGTCGGGGATCCCGAAGCAGGCTCTGGCCAGCGGCAATCTGACCATAGAATTTATCTGAGGTTACGGAAAGTCCGCGGGCCAGGAAAAATTCACGATTCCTTGTTTCGCAGCCGGGAATGGGCGTTGTATGGACGAGTGGAACTCCCTTTACAGCCGCCTCTGTGGTGGTCAGCCCGCCGGGCTTTGTAAAGAGTACATCGCTTGCATCCATATAGGCGGCTATATGCTCAGTATAACCTACAATTCTGACATTGGAAGCTCTGCCAAACTCTCTTTTCAGGATGCAGTATAATTTTTTGTTTGTGCCGCAGATGACGATGATATATTCATCCGGCTGAATCCGCCTGAGCAGCTCCGCCACGAACAGCTGGATCTTTCCAAAACCCATGCTGCCGCTTATGATGAGATACACATGTGCATCGTCCGGTATATTGCAGATCTGCCTTGCCGCTTTTGGCACCCTTGGATTTGAAAATGCCTGGCGGACCGGTATTCCGTAAGGCTTCAGCCTGTGTTCGGGCAGCCCTCTGGCAGTAAATTCCTCTTTCAGCTCTTTGTGGGGAATTACATAGTAATCGCAATCCGTTTCTTCCCAGAACGGAATGCAGGTATAGTCGGTCTCAACGGCCACTACTTTATGAGCCAGCATTTTCTTATGCTTCATGTAGGTAAGTGTCTCCGCCGGAAACAGATGAGGTGTGGCTATGACATCATAATCGTGTTCCTCCAGATACCGCTTCAAAGGTTTTGCAAGCAGGGCGTTTGCATAATATACGGGGGACTTGCGGTGTGAAGAACTGACAAGACCTCCAAGTTTATATAAAAACTGAAAAAAGCGGGGGGCATGTTTAACAATCGTTACATACCCGCCGCCTACGAGACGGGACACACGTTTGCCGGCAAGCTGCATGATGTCAAGCATATCCGCTTCGTCTCCGTGAAGGCGGATACACTCCTGAAGTGCTTTCCCCGCATAATTATGTCCTTCTCCTGTGTTACATGATAAAATCAATACCTTCATAAATACTCTCTCTGAATCTGATGATTAGTCTCCTTTACAGGATATCCAATTTCTCCCTATTATTCCTATTTTATTAAAAATCCGGCAATAAATGTGACGACAGGAATCGTCACCATAGATAAAACAGTGGTAAATGCGAAAATTTCTGAGGCATATGTATAGTTTTTATTATAACGAATAGCCATCATTGTCATCGTGGTTGCTGTAGGACATGACGCCGCGATTAATGTCGTATATGCAATGTCGTGGTCAATCCGAAACAGGAATAAGAATACAGTTACTGCCAGAGGCACCACCATCAGTTTCAGAAAGCTGACCCAGTAGATGTGCAGGTTGCTGAATATTTTTTTCAGGTCGGCCTGTGCGACAGAAAAACCGGCAACCATCATGGCCAGAGGCGTATTCATATCTGCAATATAATTCATAGAATCAAGAACGGTTGCAGGAATCCGCAACTGTGTAAAAAACAGAATCATGGCGGCACACGTAGCAATGATCATAGGAGAGAGAAGCCCCTCCTTCAGCTGGCGGAAAGAAATCTTATTCTCCAGCAGGCTGAGGCCGTGAGTCCATGTAAACAGATTGAACATGGTCATATATGCTGTGAGATAAAAAACCCCTTCGTTTCCCAGCACACTGTAAATCAGCGGAATTCCGATAAATCCGCAGTTGGAATAGATCGAGCCGAAACGATCGAGATAATAATTTGGATTGTTTTTTTCGGGAATCAAAAAACGTGCGATTATAATTGCGATGACATGGGCTGCGAAAGCGGCTGCAAATGCAATCAGAAGCCCTTTGACAAGCCTGGCATCATAGTCTGTCTGATAGACCGTAATAATCAGGCAGGGATTCACAATCATGAGAAGCAGATTGGATACGGATCTGTTTCCTTCCTGGTTTACGATTTTCCGTCTGTAGCAGACAAAAGCTAAAACCATAATAATGAGCATTTTCAGCAATTGATTAAAAATTAATAGAAACATAGCAGATTCTTTTCCCTCTCATACAGAAATTCCAGCTCCGGCAGCCAATACCAAGTTTTAGCGAAGCAGACAGATCACCGGCATGCTTAATGGTCAGTTAACAACTCAATTAGTATACTTTATAATTGTTTAAAAATCAATCCTGTAAAAGTGGGGTGAATTTTGAGAATTGTACATTATGCACAAAAACAGAATGCGGTTTTTGACTATAGTGTGGAAAAAAACGTTGAATGTTGACTTAATTATAAAGAAATGATAAACTAATTATGAAATGAGAATCTGATTCACATATATGAATCAATGGAACGGAGTAAATTTTGAACTGTGTCATTTTAATGAAAAGAAAGGAAGGTACTTATTATGGCATTAATGGGAAGAAAGATTGCAGCAATCCGTGCTTATGTAGTTGAGGGAGGCGGCGCTGATTACCACGATCAGAGCGACGATCACTGGATCGTAAAACAAATTGCAACTCCTATGAGCATTTATCCAGAGTATAAAGCGACAAGATCCAGCTTTGGAATCAATGCGCTGAAGACCCTTGTGGTGGAAGTTGAGGCGGATAATGGTGTGACTGGATTCGGTATTACGACGGGCGGATATCCGGCAGCATGGCTGGTTATGAATCATCTGGACCGTTTTGTAGTGGGCAAGGATGCCAATGAGATAGAGATCATCTGGGATCAGATGTATCGCGCATCACTTTACTATGGACGTAAGGGCGTGGTTATGAATGCAATATCAGCGGTTGACCTGGCGCTCTGGGATCTGCTTGGAAAGCTGAGAGAAGAGCCCGTTTACGCAATGCTGGGAGGAAAAGTACGCGAGGAACTTACATTTTACGCTACAGGCCCAAGGCCGGATCTTGCAAAGGATATGGGATTTGTCGGAGGCAAGATTCCGCTTGTTTACGGACAGGACGATGGAATGGAAGGCCTGAGGAAGAGCATCGAACTGGCAGCCGACATGCGTGAAAAGTGCGGGGATGACTTCCTGCTGATGTGGGACTGCTGGATGGCACTTGATCTGTACTATGCAAAACGTCTGATGCAGGCTTCCGCGGATTTGAAGTTTAACTGGATAGAAGAATGCTTCAACCCGGATGACTACTGGGCATACCGTGACCTGAAGAAAGCGGCAGGCAACCAGATCATGGTAACGGGCGGTGAACATGAAGCGTCCAAATTCGGATTCCGTATGCTGATTGAGGACTGCGACCTGGATGTAATTCAGCCGGATGTTGGCTGGTGCGGCGGTATGACAGAGCTGATCAAGATCGGCAACATGGCTGAGGCACACGGCAAGCTGGTAATTCCTCACGGAAGCGGTACATATAGTTATCATTATGTTACAACTAAGACGAATTCACCGATTACAGAGTGTCTGATGATGGCGCCTCAGGCTGACAAGGTAGTACCTCAGTACTATCCGCTGCTGAAGGATGAGCCGATGCCTGTGAATGGTAAGCTGAAAGTAGGCGATAAGCCGGGATTCGGTGTGGAATTGAATAAGGATAAGACACTCATTGAAGTGAAGAAAGGCACAAGACTGTAAAAGCTGCCGTTTATGTAGGAGGGAAATATGTCAACAGCATTCTTAATTATAAGTTTAGTTATCTCAATCGCAGTTGTTGTATTGTTTATCATCAAGGCCAAGATGAATCCGGCGATCGCCCTGATCCTGGGCTCTCTGCTTCTTGGCGTTCTGACAAAAGTACCGCTGGTGGATATAACGGCCGCGGACGGCGCGGTAACAACCGGCCTGGTAAATGTTATTAACAATGGTTTCGGCAGCATGCTGGGAAGTATCGGATTCCCGATCGGCCTTGGCATTATCCTTGGCCAGTTTGTGAGTGATACCGGCGGTGCGAGCGTGATCGCAGATAAACTGGTATCTGTATTTCCAAACAAATGGGCGATGTACGCGGTAGGATTTGCCGGATTTGTACTTTCCATCCCTGTATTTTTTGATGTAACATTCGTCATTCTGATCCCGATCGGTGTGGCATTGATGAAAAAGCTGAACAAGGGAATCGGCTATATTGTAGGTGCGATCTCCATCGGAGCAGGCGTTGCACATACCCTGGTTCCTCCAACACCGAACCCGCTTGTTGCACCGGAGTATTTTGGATTTGACCTTGGTATCATGATCGCAGCCGGACTGCTGTTCGGTATTCCTATGGTTCTGATTGCTATCAAGATTCACGGATTCTTAATGAACAGAGGACTCTGGAATGCAGACAAAGATGAGAACGGAAACGGCCTGAATGTAGATGAGCTGGTTCTGCCGGATAAGCTGCCGGGATTCTTTGTGTCACTGCTCCCGATCCTGCTTCCGATTATCTTTATTCTTTTGAATACAGTAGCGGGCGCTATGATGGATTCTGTTCCGACCTGGATTGATTTCCTGGGTCAGAAAACAACATCCATGCTTCTTGGTACACTGGCAGGTATGATAATTGCAATTAAATATCTGGGACTGGAAAAGACAGAAAAAGTGGCTACAACAGCGCTGAAATCTGCGGGACTTGTTTTCCTCATTACCGGTGCGGGCGGTTCATTCTCTGCTGTAATCACTGCATCAGGTGTGAGTGAAGCGATTAAAAATATGGTATCCAATATTTCCAACAATATCGTAGTGATCCTGCTGATTGGCTGGATACTGGGACTGCTGTTCAGACAGATTACAGGTTCCGGTACAGTGGCTTCACTGACTACGTTTGCAATTATGCAGAGCGTGGCAGCGACTGTAGCAATTCACCCGGTATTTATCGCACTGGCATGCCTGGACGGTGCTCTGTTTGGTGCGACAGTCAATGACTCAGGATTCTGGATTGTATCCAATATGACAGGATTCAATTTTACCGGCGGATTGAAAACATATACTTTGGGGCAGGCGATCGCTTCGGTTGTAGGTATTATACTGATTATTATAGTAGGTTTGATTTCATGCCTGTTTATCTAGTGCAAAATATATCAGGTATGATATGAATATTCGGTAAGACTGATCTGCCGGGCCGCGTCAGACAAGACCGCGGCAGAATGCAGAAGTGTACAGGCCCCTCAGGAGTGAGGGGCTTGCGCACTTTGTATTGGAGATTTATATTTAAATAGGAAGAGATGGCATCGGCAGCAAGCTCTGCACAGCTCTTCCAAGTTGACAAGAAAAGTTGAGCGTGGTAAGGTAATTTTATGTTGAAAATGGGGGGGAGTCGCCCTTTGAAAATGAAAGGAGCAGGTGTATTATATGGCGGTTAAATCGGCGGAAAGAGTTTTGAAAATCTTCGAACTTTTAGAAGGAAGCTCCGATGGGCTGACGAATAAGGATATCAGCACTTGTCTGAATTATGCTCCAAGCAGTACGATAGCCCTTCTGCAGACGATGGCGGAGAACGGCTACCTGGCGGTGGATGAACAGAAGCGGTATTCACTGGGAGGGAAGCTGGTAAGTCTTGGCGCAGTTGCGGCATCCAGATTTGATATCGGCAGGATGGCAACACCTTATTTAAAGCGTCTCATGCAGACGCTGGGTGAAACATGTTTCCTGGGAGTCCTCTCGCAGGGAGAGATTGTGTATATAGCGAAGGAAAACTGTGAGCGGACCATTAATACAAATGCACAGATTGGTTCCAGAAAGCCGGTCTACTGTACTGGTCTGGGAAAAGCATTTCTCTCGTTTCTTCCGCCGGAGGAAAGCCGGGATATCATGACTGGGCTGGAATTCACTGCATTTACGGAAAATACAGTAAAGAATGTGGAAGAACTGAGAAAGCAGCTGCAGGAATTCCGCCTCCAGGGATATGCGACGGATGACCAGGAGATCGAAGAGGGTTTATGGTGCCTGGCAGTTCCGGTGTACGACGGTTACCATAGAATGATAGCTGCGATCAGTGTATCAGGCCCAAAAGAGCGCATGATGGACAAGAAGGAATTAATCATAGAGGAGATGCTGAAAGCAGGAAAGAGCTTATCCAGAGAGCTTGGGTATCAAAAGGAGGAATAATAGAATGAAGAAACTGTGTGGCGTGAATCCACCTGTCATCACGATATTTGATGAGAAGTGCAAGATAGACATTGAGGCGAGCAAGAGACAGGCGGATTTCCTGATCTCTAAGGGCGTGGACGGACTGGCTTATCTGGGAACATCCGGAGAATTCAGTATCATGACGGTAGAAGAGAAAAAGAATTTTATTAAGGCGATGATAGATCACGTCAACGGGCGTGTGAACGTGATTGTAGGTGTCGGTGATACCTGCCTGGAGAATACGATGGAGCTTTTGAAGTATGTGGAGGCCGCCGGCGCTGACGGTGTACTTCTGATTAATCCATATTTCAGTGTATACAGCTCTGATATGGTGGAGGCATATTTCGGATATGTGGCTTCTCACACTTCTCTTCCTATTATAATATACAATTTTCCGGATCTGACCGGATACTGCTTCAATGCGGATGTGGTGGCCAAGCTTGTGAAGGACAATCCGAATATTGTGGGAATCAAAGATACGATCAATGATTTTAACCATGTGCTTTCCATGCAGAAGGTGAAGGAAGTGAATCCTGATTTTTCTGTTTTCTCTGCATATGAGAATCAGGCGATGGGACTTCTCGTCTGCGGTGTGGATGGTTTTATCAATGCAACCGCCAATTTTGCTCCTGAGTTTACGGTTAACACGTACCAGAGTGCAAAGAGGGGGGATTATAATGAAGCGGCCCTCTGGTTTAATAAGATGGTAAATGCTATGGATATCTATGGTTACAGCACACCGCTGTTTTTGGCATGTAAACAGGCGATGTATTACCGGGTACTGAATCAGGATGGCCATGAGAGGCTGCCGGCTCTTTCCCTGGATGCAGAGGCTAAGGCCAATGTATATAACAAGATGAGACAGCTGAAACTGCTGTAGGCAAAGGCAGATAGCGATGCGGCCGCCGAAGGCACTTATTTATAGATTGGAGAGGTAGCAAAAAATGATAATGGATAAACTGGAACATTTCCGCTATTATCAGCGGTGTGTGCCTGAATTGTGGGATGCAGTACGTTTCGTGGAACGTGTGGAAAAGGAGCACCTTCCGGCGGGCAGATACCCGGTTGGAAAAGGGTTCGCATTTGTTCAGGAGGGGCTGACCAGGAGTTTTGAAGAGGCGGATTTTGAAACCCATGACAAGTATCTGGACGTGCAGATTCTTCTGGAAGGCTCTGAGATGTGGGAATATGCTGACAAAGCGGATCTGACAGTGAAGACAGCCTATGATCCCGAAGCAGATATTGAATGGTTAACCGGGCAGGGGGAGAGAATTCAGATGAAGCCGGGGATGTTTTATCTGGTTTATCCAACGGACGGACATAAGCCCTGCTGTCATGAGAGTGTACCTTCCTCCTACCGGAAAGTGGTTGTGAAGATCAGGATTGACAAGCTGCTGCACGGAGTAAATACAGGCAGAAGCGGAGTGCAGCACAGGCGAATGTCCTGGTAAAGGAGATACGAAGATGGATTTAAAGATTGATGATATAGTAAAACAGGTTCTCTCTGAAGTCGGGACACACAAAGAGAACAGAACAGCATTTACCCTGGAGCGGATGCCGGTATTCACGGGCAATGAGACGGGAAAGAGTGCCGTGCTGGTGTCTCCTGAAAGTTATGAACTGAAAGAATATAAGCTTCCGGAAATCGGAGCGAAAGAGATTCTGGTTGAAGTGGAAGGCTGTTGTGTGTCACCTTCCGATACCATAGAATTTATGAAAGAAAAAAGAGTCGGACAGGCTTCCCTTCTGGGACAGCAGGGAACCGGCCGGATTGTGAAACTGGGCAGCCCTTCCCTGCAGGATGCGGCGGGCGTTCCCCTGAAGATTGGTGACCGAGTGACGTCAGTAAAAAGGGCCGGCGGGGCAGCATCCGCCTACGGCGGAAACCGCAGCAATACCGGAGCAGGCCCCACAGGCTGGTTTTCCAACTATGTAGTGCTCCGTGCAGACAATCAGATTTATCAGGTGAATGATCTGGATCTGGAATCCCGTCTGCTTACGGAGACAGTGATTGCAGTGAACAGTGCAGTACAGAGGACCGCCAAGCTGGGACACCTGGATTCTTCAAAACGTGTCATCGTACTTGGCTGCGGTCTGGAAGGCCTGACAGCCATAGCCATACTAAACTGTATGGGCATCTACAACATCATAGCAATTGACGGAGAAGAAGGTTCCCTCAAACAGGCCAGAGAGTTCGGTGCCAGAGAAACCATAGACTACCGTGACAAAAAAGGCATCCAGGCCGTGATGGAAAAGATAAAGAAATACTTCGGCGGAAGCCTCGCAGATGCCGTATTCCAATGCACAGCATCGCCCCTTGGACGCAGCACAGCAAAACGCTTTGCAAAAAACAGCGGCAGCATATGCGAACTGGAATACGTTCTCGGCAAGCCCAAAACAGCCGTAAGACACTACGAAGACTCCGTGCCGTCAGGAGGCAGATACTACACCTCCCGCGACTACCAGGAATGCTTCGAACTTCTGAAAAAAGCTGCCCAAAAAGAAATCCCCCTCTACCGCCTCATCACCCACCGCTACCGCCTCGAAGAAATCAACGAGGCCCACTGGTCAGCCATAAGAGGCGAAGGTTTAGCAATAGCTGTATTCAACAGATAAGGTCTTTTCTATACAGCTCCTCTTTCAGAAACATGACGCCAATTCGTTCCGATCCACCGCTCCCGCCTCCCGGCAGGATGCACCAAGCCCGGGGGACCGGGACGTAGGGGATTTTCAGGGGCGTCAAGAAAGATGTGCTAGATTTACTTAAAGTCCAAAAAGGCCGATTGCAGGCTAAAAACATGATCTCCGAATCATATTTTTACTTTGACCTGACATGCGAAATCATCAGATTTCGGATGGCATGTCAAAGCTGCCTGCAATCGGACTTTTTGGACTTGTAGTAAATCTCACGTCTTTTGCCCGCCCCAGAAAATCCCCTACGTCCCGGTCCCCCGGGCGGCCCCTCTTACTCCATAAAGGAAGCCACAATCGTGCTTACGAGTTTTCCATCAGCCTTTCCTTTTACTTTAGGCATGAGTTCTTTCATGATCCTGCCCTTATCCTTTGCCGTTGGAGCTTCGATTCCAAGATCAGCAAGCACGCCCTTCACGATTTCCCGGATCTCTTCTTCGCCCATCATCTGCGGAGCATATTCCTCCAGAACAGCCAGACGTTTTTGGCACTCCTCAATAATATCAGTGCGGTCTTCAGGAGTCATTTCCAATGTTTCCTTCGTCTGTTTGATCTCCTTCAGGATAACCTGACTTTCTTCCTCTTCCGTTAAATCAGCGCGTTTGTCGATTGCCTTGTTTTTCAGGGAAGATAAAAGAAAAGAGAGGGCCGCCTTTCTTTCCTTGTCTCCGGCCTTCATAGCAGCCATCATAGCACTTCTTACTTCATCAATTTTACTCATGTTAAAATACCTCCGTTTTTGAATTGTCAGAATTGTGTGGGATTTGCGTAGGGGTCTGACCCCTTTGCCAAAGGGGTCAGACCCCTCTGTTGATTCCGGACTGCAGTTCATCTGCCCATGTCTGCAGATTATAAGTATGCCCGTCAAATAATTTTAAAATCACGCCGGTTGGATTGTCCTCGTTAGCGAAGGCATTGGCTTCGTCTGTATCCACATGCATGGAAAGCGAGAATTTGGGGCTGACCCGGACGACCACATCGGAAAAGATGAGGGAACGTTCATAGCTTGTGGTTATGACGAACACAATATCATTGTCATGGACATGCGCCCTCAGGGCATCGATGGGGGTCATGTGGATGTGTCGCTTGGCTACGATCACCCCTTCCTTCAGATCCACTTTTCCGCGGGGGCCAACCAGGGTACAGCCAGGCGTGCCGGCAATATCCCCGGACTGGCGGATGACACTCGGTATGCCCAGCCGGCGGGTATCTGTAACGGATATCTCTACCTGGGTTGCGGGGCGGAACGGGCCGAGTACGATTACCTTTTCGAAGCGTCCTTTTGGACCGATCACTGTCAGTCTTTCTTTACATGCATACTGCCCGGGCTGGCTGAGCTCCTTTGTATAGTTCAGTCGGGCGCCGGGACCGAATAGTTGTTCAAAGTCTTCCTGGGAGACATGGATATGCCTGGCGGAAGTTTCTATTGGAATTTTCAGGCTCATATATTCTTCTCCATCCTGCGTGTGCTTTATATTTCGTACATATTAAATATTAGCAGAATAAAGTGAGGTTTTCAATATCTTCCTGCCGGATTTACCGTAGGGTTTATGGATATTAAGAAAGTGCTAAGAAACAGGCCGGTCAGATTGACCATGTGTTTTTGGTCATGTTAATCTGTGTTAAGAATGCGTAAAAATTCTGGTATGCAAAGGAGAAGCATGAGAGATGGGTATTAAGGATATACTTGCATTGCTGGGAGGGCTCGCGCTCTTCTTATATGGAATGCAGATGATGAGCAGCGGCCTGGAGGCTGCTGCAGGAAACCGGATGAAATCAATTTTGGAAAAACTGACATCCAACAGAGTAAAAGGTGTATTGGTGGGGGCCGGAATTACTGCGGTCATTCAATCGTCTTCCGCCACAACCGTAATGGTAGTCGGGTTTGTAAACTCAGGCCTGATGACGTTAAAACAGGCTGTCTGGGTTATTATGGGGGCAAACATAGGCACGACCATTACCGGCCAGCTGATCGCACTTGATATTGGAGCCATTGCCCCGATTTTTGCAATAGGCGGTGTCGCAGCCATCATGTTTGTGAAAAATGAGAAGGTACACCACATCAGCAGTATTTTTGCGGGACTTGGTATCCTTTTTATGGGAATGGATATGATGGGAAATGCCATGGAGCCTCTGCAGAACTCACCGGCATTTATTCAGTTCATGACTACATTTAAAAATCCTCTTGTGGGAATACTGATAGGAGCCGTATTTACAGCAATCATACAGTCCTCCTCAGCCTCAGTCGGAATCCTGCAGGCGCTGGCGGGGACAGGTATGATCCCGCTGTCCAGCGCGGTTTATATCCTGTTCGGACAGAATATTGGAACATGTATTACTGCAGTTCTGGCCTCTATTGGGATGAAAGTAAACGCAAAACGTACAACGGTGATTCATCTGATGTTTAATATATTTGGCTCGGTGCTGTTTACCCTGGTCTGTATGTTTACGCCCTTTGTTTTATGGATGGAGGCACTGGCGCCGGGCAACCCGGTGTCACAGATTGCCAATGTACATACGGTATTTAATATAGTGACAACTCTGATTCTGCTTCCGTTCGGAGAGTATATGGCGGGTATGGCCGTAAAGATCCTTCCTGACAGCAAAAAAGAAGAGGAAGAAGAGTACAGGCTCAAGTATATAACCAGATTCGAACCTTCATATGCGATTGGACAGGGTGCTGTAGCAATTTCCCAGGTGGAAAATGAAGTGGGGAGAATGCTGGGAATGGTAGAGAAAAATATTTCCCATTCCTATGATATTCTTATGAAATATGACGAAAAAGAACTGAAAAAAATCCGGGAGCGGGAGACTTATATTGATTATCTGAACCAGGAGATAGCCGGTTATATTGTATCGCTTATGGCAAATGAAATGTCTATGTCAGATTCGCGGCAGATCAATGGATACTACGTGATCATAAGCAACCTGGAGCGGATCGGTGACCATGCCGTTAACCTGGCCGGATATGCAAAAGACCTGAAAGACTGGAATGGTGAATTTTCGGATATTGCCAAAGACGACCTGAAAAATATGAAAAAGCAGTGCCTTGATGCCCTGCACATTTTGAACAGACAGGAAGGAGATCTTCCCGCAATTATTATGAATCAGGCAGCAGCAATGGAGCAGAAGATTGATGATACGAGAGAAAAATATTTTAAAAAGCAGATGCAGCGCCTGAAAAAAGGAAAATGCCGTCCACAGAGCGGAATTGTATTCACAGAGATCCTGACAGACTTCGAAAGAATCGGTGATCATGTTAAAAACATAGCAGAACAATATGTAGAAATGGAAAACTGACAGGAGCACGAATATTTTCCTCTATTTAACAAATACTAGTAGAAGTGCTAATGATTACTAAGACGTTAAATGGAGGAGTTTCTTTATGAAAGCTACAGGAATCGTAAGGCGGATTGATGACCTGGGCAGGGTGGTCATTCCGAAGGAAATACGGAGAACCCTGCGGATTCGGGAAGGGGATCCGCTGGAAATATTTACAGACAGAGAAGGCGAAGTCATACTTAAGAAATATTCCCCGATCGGGGAGCTGGGGACGCTGGCTAAACAGTATTCAGAAAGCCTTGCTCAGACGATGGGATGTACAGTATGCATTACGGACAACGACCAGATAGTGGCCGCTTCAGGGAGCGGAAAAAAGGATCTGCAGGATAAGTATATCAGCAAAGAGCTGGAGAAGATAATTCAGACAAGAGAACAGCTGCTGGCAAGATCCGACAGCACTAAATATGCAGCGATTATCCAGGACGAAAAAGAATTCAAAGAGGAAGTCGTTTGCCCCATTCTCTGCGAAGGGGATGCCATCGGTGCAGTTGTTTTTCTGAATAAGGATGAAAAGAAAAAATTCGGCGAGCTGGAACAGAAAGTCGCAATGAGCGCGGCAGGTTTTCTGGGACGCCAGATGGAGCAATAAACAAAAATATAAAAAACAGAACCGGTGGAGACAGCATTTTTACACTCCGCCGGTTTTTTCCGTTTATCAGATGATTCCCGGAATTCCTGTTTCTGTATGGGGTGATCCGCCATAAATGCGGATTTTTTCAGCTAAGAAAGGTATATTCCGCAAAGGACAATCATATGTTGTATTAGTACTAGTACATCGTAAAATAATTAACAGTCAGTTACTTGTTTTACGATGTACTAGATGGACGAGGAGGAATTAGATGGAGAATAAGACAAATAAGCGGCAGGGGGCTGAAGGAAAGGCGATCTGGCTTTTAAAGTCTCTTTTGAGCGCTTATGTGGTGACGGGAATCCTTCTGCTATTACTGACTCTGCTGCTTTATAAATTGAATCTGGATGAGGGAAAAGTAACAGGAGGTATTATTGCTATTTATGTAGTTTCCACTTTTGTGGGCGGATTTGTGGCAGGAAAGCTGGCGAAATTCCGGAAGTTTGCATGGGGGCTGACCATTGGAATTCTGTATTTCGGACTGCTGCTTCTGATCTCCCTTGGAGTGTACCGTTCCATGCAGGGGGGCGGGGCAAATATACTGACCACATTTCTTCTCTGTGCAGGAGGCGGGATGCTGGGCGGCATGGTATCCTGACAATCCGAGAATACAAAAAGGACATGAAGCCGGAAAATGTCGGAAAAGCGGCCATTTTCGTTCACGAAAAAAACACTTTAAAAACTACAGGCTCTGTGCTATAATGTTACGAGGTAAATACATGCCTGTAGCATGAATATAGGAGGAGAGAACATGAAACATATTAAAACACTGAATACACAGACATTAAACAATACAGTAAAAAAAGGCGGCTGCGGAGAATGCCAGACATCCTGCCAGTCAGCATGCAAGACTTCATGTACAGTAGGAAACCAGACCTGCGAGCACAAGAAATAGCATATCTGAAGTGAGAAACTGAATATAAGCACAGCATTTACACAGCGGCAGATGATCGGGTGTATGCTGTGCTTTAAGAGTATTTAAGAGTACCAATCAGGGCAGCGACCTCGGCCGCTGCCTTACGCTTGTTACCGGGAATTTTGTCCCGGAAGCGTCTGAATTAAGATGAAAGTGAGGGTATCTGTTGTGATACATCAGTACCAGAATAATGGGTATAACATTGTCCTCGATGTGAACAGCGGCGCTGTCCATGTAGTGGACAAGATTGCATATGACGTGATCGGATGTCTGGAGGCTATGAATCCTTCCCACACCGTTGAGACACTTCAGGAGGAAGCAACTTACCGCTGCCTGAAGGAAAAGCTGGGGGAGGACTGCAGCGAATCGGATCTGCGGGAAGTGCTGGAGGCAGTGACTGAGCTGACGGAATCCGGCCAGCTGTTTACAAAGGATATCTACGAAGATTATATCGGAGAGGTAAAGCAGCGCAAGACGGTGGTAAAGGCACTGTGCCTGCACATCGCACATGACTGCAACCTGGCGTGTAAATACTGCTTTGCGGAAGAAGGGGAGTATCATGGAAGGCGTGCTCTGATGTCCTATGAGGTGGGCAAAAAGGCGCTGGATTTTCTGATTGCCAATTCCGGGAGCAGAAGGAACCTGGAAGTGGATTTTTTTGGCGGGGAGCCGCTGATGAACTGGCAGGTTGTAAAAGACCTGGTGGCTTATGGAAGAGAGCAGGAAAAACTGCATAACAAGCATTTTCGTTTTACACTGACAACGAACGGCGTTCTTCTCAACGATGAGGTGCAGGAGTTTGTAAACCGTGAGATGGACAATGTAGTATTGAGCCTTGACGGAAGAAAAGAAGTAAATGACAGAATGCGGCCCTTCCGGAACGGAAAGGGAAGCTATGACCTGATTGTGCCGAAGTTCCAGAAGCTGGCTGACAGCAGGAATCAGGAAAAATATTATATACGCGGTACATTTACCAGGGAGAATCTGGACTTTTCGAAGGACGTGATGCATTTCGCCGAACTGGGATTTGAACAGATATCCATAGAACCGGTGGTTGGTGAGGAGACAGATCCATACGCCATACAGGAGAACGATCTTCCGCAGATTTTCAGCGAATATGATACGCTGGCTAAGACGATGGTGGAGCGGGAGCGAAAAGGCAAAGGGTTTACATTCTTCCATTTTATGCTGGACTTAGAGGGCGGGCCGTGCGTGGCCAAGCGGCTGTCCGGCTGTGGTTCTGGAACCGAATATCTGGCGGTGACGCCGTGGGGAGATCTGTACCCGTGCCATCAGTTTGTGGGGGATGAAACATTTTTGATGGGAAATGTGGACAGTGGGATTGTGAAACCGGAGATTGCAGATGAATTCCGCAGCTGCAGTGTCTATTCCAAAGAAAAGTGCCGGAACTGTTTTGCTAGATTCTATTGCAGCGGCGGATGTATGGCCAATTCTTACAAATTCCATAATACAATCCACGATACTTATGACGTAAGCTGTGAGATGGAACGTAAGCGTGTGGAATGCGCGATTATGATAAAGGCTGCATTGGCAGATGAAGAAAGGAATGTGACTCATGAAGAAAAGTAAAGGCGTAATCAGCCTGATTCTGACGGTTGCCCTGATTGCCCTGCTGGGCTTTACAACGGTAGTTGGATTTGGGAAAACAGGTTCAGGCGCGGCAAAGAACATCAAACTTGGATTGGATCTGGAAGGCGGTGTCAGCATCACCTATCAGGTAAAAGGAGAGAAGCCGTCCCAGTCTGATATGGATGACACGATCTACAAGCTGCAGAGGCGTGTAGAACAGTACAGTACAGAAGCAACAGTATACCAGGAAGGCGAAGACAGAATCAGTATCGAAATCCCCGGTGTTAAGGATGCCAACAAGATACTCGATGAGCTGGGGCAGCCCGGTTCCCTGTATTTTATCCGGGAGAAGGACAGTGAGGGCACTGCGAACTACAGTCTGGACTCCTCAGGAAAATATAAGCTGGATAAGACAATTGAAGAGCTGCAGGAAGATGGTTCCATCGTCCTGAACGGTACGGATGTTAAGAATGCACAGGCAGCGACGACTCAGGATGACCTGAAAAATAAGGAAAACATCGTGCAGCTGTCCTTCACAAAAGACGGGACAGAAAAGTTTGCGGCAGCAACGAAATCGGCGGTTGCAGCAAAGGAGACAATTGCAATCTATTATGACGGAGAGCTGATCAGCGTTCCGAGTGTAAATACAGAGATCAAAGACGGCGAGGCACAGATTTCAGGAAGCATGACCTACGAGGAGGCAGACAAGCTGGCTTCTACCATCCGTATCGGTGGTCTGAGCCTGCAGCTGGAAGAACTCCGCTCCAATGTAGTCGGCGCACAGCTTGGTGAAGAGGCAATCAGCACCAGCTTAAAGGCCGGTGCCATAGGGCTTGCCCTTGTATTTATCTTTATGTGTTTTGTTTACCTGCTCCCTGGACTGGCAGCAAGTATCGCACTGATCATTTATACAGGGCTGATTCTTGTCCTGCTGAATGCATTTGACATTACGCTGACCCTGCCGGGTATTGCAGGTATTATCCTTGGTATCGGTATGGCGGTGGATGCTAACGTTATTATATTCGCCAGAGTAAAAGAGGAGCTGACTGCCGGCAAGTCCGTAAGGTCAGCACTGAATGCCGGATTCCACAAGGCAATGTCTGCCATCCTGGACGGCAATATCACAACATTAATCGCTGCAGCTGTTCTGTGGCTCAAGGGAAGCGGTACTGTCAAAGGTTTTGCGCAGACGCTGGCTCTTGGTATTGTAGTTTCTATGTTTACTGCACTTGTTATCACACGTCTCATCGTGTATTCATTCTATGCCGTAGGCATTCACAACGAGAAGGTATATGGACGTGTGAAAGCGGAACGCAAGCCAATTGATTTCCTTGGAAAGAAAAAGGCATTCTTCGGAATATCGATCGCACTGATTCTGGTAGGCTTCGTATTCATGGGGATCAACGGAGGACAGGGAAAAGGCGTTCTGAATTACAGCCTGGAATTCAAGGGCGGTACGTCTACGAATGTGACCTTTGAACAGGAATACAGCCTGGAAGAGATTGATAAGAATATCGTGCCTCTGATTGAGGATGCAACCGGCGACAATAATGTACAGGTTCAGAAGGTGGAAGGAACAAGCCAGGTCATCTTCAAGACACAGACACTGGAACTGGACAAGCGTGAAGCATTCAATAAAGCAATGGTTGATAACTTTAAAGTAAATGAAGACGAGATTACGACTGAAAATATCAGTTCAACAGTCAGCTCCGAGATGAGACAGGACGCGATTATAGCAGTTCTGATTGCAACAATCTGTATGCTGCTTTATATCTGGTTCCGGTTCAAAGATATCCGGTTTGCGACCAGTGCAGTACTGGCACTGCTGCATGACGTGCTTATCGTACTGGCATTCTATGTGATTGCAAGGGTATCCGTCGGTAATACATTTATCGCATGTATGCTGACCATTGTAGGTTACTCGATCAACGCGACCATCGTTATCTTCGACAGAATCCGTGAGGAGATGAAGACAAAGAAACGCGGAGAGGATCTGTCAGAGCTGGTAAACAGATGTATTACACGTACACTGACACGTAGTATCTATACCTCCTTAACAACGTTTGTTATGGTGGCGGTATTGTTTATCCTGGGCGTAAGCTCAATTAAAGAATTTGCACTGCCTCTGATGGTGGGTATTATATGTGGAGCTTACTCATCTGTATGTATCACGGGGGCACTGTGGTATGTGATGAAGAAGAGGAGTAAGTAAGAGGGGCGGCGGGGGCGCCTGAGAAAATCGGGATGCTCCGCTGCTGTCCGGTGAGGCTTGTGCTGATTCCGGAAACCGGCCGCTTAGCTAAGAAGCGCTAACTGCGAAAAAGCCGCATTTTATGGAACCGAGCGTATTCACTTAGAAAGCTGATGCTTTCTAAGCTCAGACGCTCTGGATAATTGATTCGGAATCAATTATCCTCCATAAAATGCGGCTTTTTCGCAGTAAGCGCTTCTAAGCACGCTTAAGGCTTCCGGAATCAGCATAAGCCTCACCGGACAGCAGCGGAGCATCCCGATTTTCTCAGGCTGGACGCATCCTTGCGGGAGGATAAAGCTTAAGGGGGGACTCTTTGACGGGAGAGGGGGGGATGGGGGTGGCGGAACGGGTGTTAATGAGCGAACGTATTTGTCGTAATTCGTCATATTACGGCATATTACGACAGGTTCATGTTGACAGGGGGATGGGTTTGTGGATAATATGGTACTGATATGTTTAATACAGATGGGCGCGTAGTGTATTCCCTGGTCTAGAGGGCGGATGATACTATGGAAAACAGGATGCCTGTAGGGGCTGTCTGTAATATATGACTTGACGGGCAGGGCGCGGTAAGCTGAAGTATTATGTTTGGCCAAGGGGCACCCCGTAATGCATGCCCTGTGGGTTGGTCTGCGGCTAAGCGGCAGAATAGTATATACCCAGAGGGTATTTCGTAACTCATGTGCTGAAGGGATACTTTGGATGAAGAAATAGATGTACGAGGAGGATAAAAGGTGGAAAAGTGGTTTGTTTCTATGAAGAAGGCAGATTTTAACGGGATCGCTGATAAGTACCATATTTCCCCGATTCTTGCGAGGCTGATACGAAACCGGGATATGATGGAGGACGGGGAGATTGAGTTTTATCTGAATGGGACGATTGCGGATTTGTATGACGGGATGCTGATGAAGGATATGGATAAGGCCGTGGAGATTCTGGCGGAGAAGATCCGCGGTGGGGATGCGATCCGTGTTATCGGGGATTATGATATTGATGGAGTGAATGCGACTTATGTGCTGCAGGAAGGGATATCCAGGCTGGGCGGCGTGGTGGATACGGATATTCCGGACCGGATCCGGGATGGGTATGGGCTGAACCGTATGCTGATTGACCGGGCGCTGGAGGATGGCATTGATACGATTATTACTTGTGATAATGGGATTGCGGCTTCGGATGAGATTGCTTATGGAAAACAGCAGGGGCTTACGATTATTGTGACGGATCATCATGAGGTGCCGTATCTGGATGCGGGCGGTGAAAAAGAGTATCTGCTGCCACCGGCGGACGCGGTGGTGGATCCGCACCGGCCGGACTGCGAATATCCTTTTAAAGGGCTTTGCGGAGCGGCAGTGGCCTATAAACTGGTGGAAGCGCTGTATGAAGTGATGCAGAAAGATGTGGATGATATTGATTATCTGATGGAAAATGTGGCCATAGCTACTGTAGGGGATGTCATGGATCTGCAGGGAGAAAACCGGATTTTTGTGAAACAGGGGCTGGAAATGCTGAAGCGTACCGGCAATCCTGGACTGAAAGCGCTGATTGAGTGTACGGGGGTTCCTGTAGACAGGCTGTCTGCTTATCATATCGGGTTTGTTCTGGGTCCGTGTATCAATGCCAGCGGCCGGTTGGACACTGCGAAACGTGCGCTGGAGCTGCTGAATGCTTCCAGCCGCAGAGAGGCGGTGATGCTTGCCGAGGACCTCAAGGCGCTTAACGACAGCCGTAAGGAAATGACGGAAAAGGGCGTGGAACAGGCGGTGGATCAGATTGAAAATACTTCTCTGAAGGAGGATAAGGTTCTCGTTGTCTATCTTCCAGAGTGCCATGAAAGTATAGCGGGCATTATAGCGGGAAGAATTAAGGAACGGTATTACCGGCCCACTTTTGTACTCACACAGGGTGAGGAGGGAGTGAAAGGCTCCGGACGTTCCATTGAATCCTATAATATGTTTGAGGAAATGTGCAGATGCAGGGCGTTGTTTACGAAGTTCGGCGGCCATAAACTGGCCGCAGGGCTGTCTCTCGAGGAGGATAATGTAGACCGGTTCCGGGAGACGATCAATGAACTGGCTGTTTTGTCCGAGGAAGACCTTTTGCCCAAAGTGTCCATTGATATGCAGCTTCCGCTGGCTTATGTGACGGAATCTTTGGTGTCGGAACTGGAGATTCTGGAACCCTTCGGCAAAGGAAATACAAAGCCGCTTTTTGCAGAAAAAAACCTGAAAGTGCTGAGGCCCAGAATTATCGGAAAAAATCAGAATGTTCTGAAATTTCAGGTGCAGGACAAACGGGGAAACCAGATGGAGGCAATTTATTTCGGGGATGCAGCGTCCTGCCTGGAGTATATCAGGCAGAAGGAGGAGATGTCTTTCACTTTTTATCCATCTGTGAATGAATATATGGGAAAGAGAACACTGCAGATTACGGTGGTAAATTATCAATAGTACTGTTTTACGTTACGCTTCAGACCGTGCCGTGCACCCCGAAGGGGGTGAACAGTAACCATATTGCGCGTTTTTACGCCTATTTATGGACGAAATAGTTTGAAAATTGTTAAAATAATGTTATACTTAAGGGTATGAAACTTACGATAGAAGAAAGGGGGAATTGATATGGCGGGAACTCCGGAATATGAATTGCTGAATAAAAATCTGGAGATTGTGGATGGGCATGCAGTGAAAGCGCCCGAAGATTATCAAGACCCTGAACAATTATATCAGGCACTGATAGCCAGAGTCAGGAAATATCACCCATCCGCAGATATTACCATGATTGAGAAGGCATATACGACGGCAAAGAACGCACATAAGGACCAGGCCCGTAAATCAGGCGAGCCATATATCATTCATCCTCTCTGGGTAGGCATTATACTTGCCGATCTTGAGATGGATAAGGAGACCATTGTTGCGGGAATGCTCCATGATGCCGTGGAAGATACGGATATGACGCTGGAGGATGTGGCCAGAGAGTTCAGCGAGGAGGTTGCGCTTCTGGTTGATGGGGTCACAAAGCTGGGGCAGCTGTCCTATTCCCAGGATAAGCTGGAGGTACAGGCAGAGAATCTGCGTAAGATGTTTCTGGCCATGGCGAAGGATATCCGGGTCATCATCATCAAGCTGGCGGACCGGCTGCACAATATGCGTACGCTGGAATTTATGACACCTGCCAAGCAGAAGGAAAAAGCCAGAGAGACGATGGACATTTATGCTCCGATCGCACACCGGCTTGGTATTTCCAAGATTAAGACGGAACTGGATGATCTGTCGCTGAAGTATTCTCAGCCGGAAGTTTATAATAATCTGGTGAAGGATCTGAATGAACGTAAGACCGAGCGGGAGGAATTTGTACAGCAGATTGTGGCTGAGGTTTCCACTCATATGAAGAATTCCCACATTCACGCAAAGGTTTACGGTCGTGTAAAGCATTTCTTCAGTATCTATAAGAAGATGGTCAACCAGAATAAAACACTGGATCAGGTTTATGACCTGTTTGCCGTGCGTATCATCGTGGATTCTGTTAAGGACTGCTATGCTGCGCTGGGTGTGATTCATGAGATGTACACGCCGATACCGGGGCGTTTTAAAGATTATATTGCGATGCCGAAAGCGAATATGTACCAGTCCCTGCACACGACTCTAATGGGGCCATCCGGGCAGCCGTTTGAGATACAGATCCGTACGGAAGAGATGCATAAGACCGCAGAGTTCGGTATTGCCGCACACTGGAAGTATAAAGAGAGCAGCGCCGGCAAGAGCGCGAAGGCCCAGGAGGAAGAAAAGTTAAGCTGGCTGCGCCAGATTCTGGAGTGGCAGCGGGACATGTCTGACAACCGGGAATTTTTAAGCCTGTTAAAGGGCGATCTGGATTTATTTGCAGAAGATGTATACTGTTTTACTCCCAACGGGGATGTTAAGAATCTTCCAAATGGTTCCACTCCGGTGGATTTTGCCTATGCAATTCACAGTGCGGTGGGCAATAAGATGGTGGGAGCCAGGGTGAACGGGAAGCTGGTCAATATCGATTACAAGATACAGAACGGTGACAGGATTGAGATCCTGACGTCCCAGAATTCAAAGGGCCCCAGCCGTGACTGGCTGAACATTGTCAAGAGTACCCAGGCCAAGAATAAGATTAACCAGTGGTTTAAGAGAGAGTTCAAGGAAGACAATATCATCCGTGGAAAAGAAATGATTGCTTCTTACTGTAAGGCGAAGTCCATTAATCTGCCTAATATAATGAAGGCGAAATACCAGCAGACAGTCCAGCAGAAATACGGATTCCGTGACTGGGATGCAGTGCTGGCGGCGCTTGGCCATGGTGGTGTGAAGGAAGGCCAGGTAGTAAACCGGCTTGTGGAGGAATACGAGAAGGAACACAAGAAAACAATTACGGACGAGACAATCCTGGAAAAGATCTCCGAAGCGAATAACCAGAAGGTGCATATTGCCAAGTCCAAGAGCGGGATTTTGATCAAGGGGATCGATGATATGGCAGTACGTTTTTCCAAGTGCTGTAATCCGGTGCCGGGAGACGAGATTGTTGGTTTTGTAACCCGCGGCCGTGGAATGTCGATTCACAGAACAGATTGTGTTAATATGATCCACCTTTCTGATACAGAGAGGGAGAGACTCATTGATGCGGAGTGGGAAGAAACCGCAGCAGAGGAGAACGGTGGACAGTATCTGGCGGAACTGAAGATGTTTGCTCATGACAGACAGGGGCTTTTGCTAGAGATTACCAAGATTTTCACGGAGGCTAAGATTGATGTGAAGTCCATGAATATCAGGACGAGCAAAAAAGGAACGGCTTCTCTGGATATGGGATTTATTGTCCATGGCAGAGATGAACTGAACCGTGTGATTGAGAAGCTGCGCCAGATCGAAGGCGTGATGGATATTGAAAGAACGGCGGGGTAGAGAGATGAAGATTGAGAAATTTGTGATCGGAATAATCGGAACGAATTGTTATCTTGTACAGAACGAAGAAACAAAAGAATGCTTTCTGGTGGATCCGGCCATTTGTCCGGCAGAACTGGTGAGCCATATAAAGAGCCAGGGACTTGCGCTGAAGGCAATTTTGCTGACACACGGACATTTTGACCATATTATGGGGATTGATGGATTCCTGAAAGAGTTTCAGGTTCCCGTTTATGCACACGAGGAAGAGAAGCTGCTGCTAAATGATCCTGCCATGAATTCTTCTGTTAATTATGGACCAGGCTACACATTTTCAAGGGCAGAGTATCTGAAAGATGGACAGAAACTGACGGTCGCGGGGATGGAGATTGAAGTGCTGTATACACCCGGACATACGATCGGCGGATGCTGTTACTATATTCCGGACGAAGGAGTACTGTTCAGCGGGGATACGCTTTTCTGGACTTCCATCGGCAGAGATGATCTGCCCACAGGGAGCTGCAGTCAGCTGATTCGGTCTATTCAGGAAAAGCTGATGTGCCTCCCGGATAAGACGCAGGTTTATCCGGGACATATGCAGGAGACTTCGATTGGATTTGAGAAGATACACAATCCATTCATATAGTGTAGGAATATAAATGTAACAGTTTAGACTTGTCTGAACTGTTACAAATAAATAACCTATAGTCAGGAATTTAATATATTATGATTGAAATCAGCAGTAAAGATACTTTATATATGTATAATTTATATCATATCACGAAAGCCTTTTTCCCGAATGAAGAGATCAGGCAGAATGTGGATGACGGGCAAGAACCTCTGGTAAGACTGGTGTTGGAAGGGGGCTCTTGCTTTTCCATTCCGGCGGATGAGGCCGGACATTCCCCGGACAGGCAGGAGATAAAGCGGCATGTTACGAAATTGACTTATGATTATCTGAGCAGCATGACCGGGCGGAATCTTGCGTGGGGGATGCTGACCGGCGTCAGGCCCACGAAGCTGGCAATGCAGAAGCTGGAAGCCGGTATGAGTGAAGAAGAAGTGATCAGGTTTCTTGTAGACACATATGGGGTCAGTCCCTCAAAAGCAAGGCTCGGCTGCGAGATCGCGGACTGTGAGAAGAAGCTTCTGAAGAGGCTGGACTGCAAAAATGGATACAGCCTCTATGTCGGGATTCCATTTTGCCCCAGTATATGTTCCTACTGCTCCTTCGGTTCCTCGCCTCTGGATCGCTGGGAGGACCGGATGGATCTGTATATGGATGCCCTCTGCAGGGAAGTATCGGCAATCGGGAAGGCGGCGAAAGGCCGAAAGCTGAATACCATTTATATCGGGGGCGGCACACCAACTACACTGAATGCAGAGCAGCTGGAAAGGCTGTTAAGTCTTCTGGAGAAGGAGTTTTCTTTTGATGACCTGCTGGAATTTACGGTGGAGGCGGGGCGGCCGGACAGTATTACTGCTGAAAAGCTGGAGGTGCTGGCGCGGCATCCGGTGACGCGAATTTCCGTAAATCCGCAGACCATGCAGCAGAAGACGCTGGATGCAGTGGGACGCAGGCACAGTGTCCAGGATGTGAAGGACGTGTTCCGGCTCGCGAGAACTCTAGGTTTTAAAAATATTAACATGGATCTTATTGCGGGCCTTCCCGGTGAAAATGCGGCAGATATGCGTGATACGCTCAGACAGATTGAAGGACTTGGGCCGGACAGCCTGACGGTTCATTCACTTGCGATCAAAAGAGCGGCAAAATTCGGTCAGGAAAACCGGAAGATAGATCTGCATTCCGAGATTGCACAGATGATGGAAGAGAGCGCTGCGGCGGCAGAAAGAATGGGGCTTTTACCCTATTATCTGTACCGACAGAAAAATATTGCGGGAAATTTTGAGAATGTTGGCTATGCAAAGGTTGACAAAGCCGGAATATACAATATACTAATTATGGAAGAAAAGCAGACAATTCTCGCGGCGGGGGCAGGAGCCTCCACGAAAATCGTTCTGCCGGAGAAGATTACCCTTGAGAACGGCAGGCAGACAAGCCTGGTGAGAATTGAGAATGTAAAGGACATTGCGGAGTATATTGGCCGCATTGATGAGATGATAGAGAGAAAAGGAGAATGGTTATGGCGTTAAAGAAAAAACCGGTTACCGGGATGAAGGACATGATGCCCCAGGAGATGGAAATCAGGGATTACTGTATCGGGCTCATTAAGGAAACTTACAAGGCATTTGGGTTTTCATCGATTGAGACTCCATGTGTGGAACACATTGAAAATCTGTGCAGCAAGCAGGGCGGAGATAATGAGAAACTGATTTTCAAGATTCTGAAAAGAGGAGAAAAGCTGAAGATCGATACGGCTCAGGATGAGGGAGATCTTGTGGACGGGGGCCTTCGCTATGATCTGACGGTACCCCTCTCACGTTATTATTCCAACAACGCAAATGATCTGCCATCCCCTTTCAAAGCGCTTCAAATGGGAAATGTATGGCGTGCTGACAGGCCCCAGAGAGGGCGTTTCCGCCAGTTTATGCAGTGCGATATCGACATCCTCGGGGAACCGGGCAACCTGGCCGAGATCGAACTGATTCTTGCAACCTCCACACTGCTTGGGAAACTGGATTTTAAAAACTTTACCATCCGCATCAATGACAGAAGATTTTTGAAGGCAATGGCGGCGTACAGCGGATTTCAGGAGACAGACTATGAGAACGTATTTATCACACTGGACAAGATGGACAAGATCGGCATGGACGGTGTGGCAGCGGAATTAGAGGATTATGGCTATGCGAAAGAATCGGTGGAAAAATATCTTCAGTTATTCAAAGAAATTACGGGGGACGTGGAAGGCGTACGTTACTGCAAAGAGAAACTGGAAGGCTTTCTCGAGGATGAAGCGGCGGCTTCACTGGAAATGATTATCACGAGTGTGGAGAGTGCGAAGGAAACGGATTTCAGAATTACCTTCGATCCGACACTTGTGCGCGGCATGTCCTATTATACCGGAACCATATTTGAGATCTCCATGGACGAATTCGGCGGTTCCGTGGGCGGCGGCGGACGCTATGACGAGATGATCGGAAAATTTACCGGGCAGAACACGCCTGCGGTAGGATTTTCCATCGGCTTCGAGCGGATCGTCATGCTGCTGCTGGAGAGAGGCTATCAGGTGCCTGCCAGCCGGGATAAAAAAGCATTTCTCCTTGAGAAAAACATGCCCCAGGAAGGCATGCTGAAAGTGCTGAATCTGGCGAAAGAAGAGCGGGCAGCAGGACGTCAGGTCATGATTGTCAATATGAAGAAAAACAAAAAGTTCCAAAAAGAACAGCTGGCAGAGCAGGGCTACGAAGACATCGTAGAGTGCTATCGCGATTCGATAGAAAACCTGTAAATGTGAAAAATGTGTGAACGGGGTCTGACCCTTTTGCAAAGGGGTCAGACCCCTATGAAGAAAGGATGAATGGGATATGGCTGAATCAATGAATGGATTAAAGAGAACTCACCGCTGTGGTGAGTTATCCAGTGCGAATATCGGCGAAATGGTGACGGTAATGGGCTGGGTGCAGAAGAACAGGAATAAGGGCGGCATTGTGTTTGTGGATCTGAGAGACCGCTCCGGTATTCTACAGATTGTCTTTGAGGGAGATGACAAGGCGGCCCTGATTGACAAAGCAGCGAAGCTGCGCAGTGAGTTTGTAATTGCGGTTGTCGGCAAAGTAGAGGCGCGGAGCGGCGCTGTGAATGAGAACCTGGCAACGGGTGAGATTGAAATCAGGGCGGAGGAACTGCGGATTCTTTCAGAATCAGAGACGCCTCCTTTCCCGATTGAAGAGAACAGTAAGACGAAGGAGGAACTCCGTCTGAAATACAGATATCTGGATCTGAGAAGACCGGATCTGCAGAGAAACCTTATGATGAGAAGCCAGATTGCGACTCTTACCAGACAGTTCCTTTCTGATGAGGGGTTCCTTGAGATTGAGACTCCGATACTCGGCAAGAGTACACCGGAAGGGGCAAGGGATTACCTTGTGCCGAGCCGTGTCCATCCGGGCAGCTTTTACGGGCTTCCGCAGTCCCCTCAGCTCTTCAAGCAGCTGTTGATGTGTTCTGGTTATGACCGCTATTTCCAGATTGCAAAATGTTTCCGCGACGAGGACCTTCGTGCAGACAGACAGCCGGAATTTACTCAGATCGATATGGAGCTTTCTTTTGTGGAAGTAGATGATGTGATTGATGTAAATGAAAGACTTCTTGTGAAACTGTTTAAAGAGGTTCTGGATGTGGAGGTTGCACTTCCCATTCCGAGAATGACATGGCAGGAAGCCATGGACCGTTACGGTTCAGATAAGCCGGATACCCGTTTCGGCATGGAGCTTGTGGATGTGACAGAAGTGGTCAAAGGCTGTGATTTTGTCGTATTCAAGGGCGCCATTGAGAATGGGGGTACAGTCCGCGGTATTAATGCCAAAGGACAGGGCGGCATGCCGCGTAAGAAGATCGACAAGCTGGTCGATTTTGCAAAGGATTTCGGAGCAAAAGGTCTTGCTTATATCGCACTGCAGGAAGATGGAAGTATGAAGTCTTCTTTTGCGAAGTTCATGACAGAAGAAGAAATGCAGGGACTTGTGCAGGCAATGTCCGGTGAACCGGGAGACCTGCTGCTGTTTGCTGCCGACAGGAACAAGGTAGTCTGGGATGTCCTGGGAAATCTGCGCCTGGAAATTGCAAGGCAGATGGAAATCCTGGACAAAAATGAATATAAATTTGCATGGATAACAGAATTCCCGCTTCTCGAATGGAGTGATGAGCAGAACCGCTTTATGGCTATGCACCATCCGTTTACAATGCCGATGGAGGAAGACCTGCAGTATATCGATTCCGACCCCGGCAGAGTGCGTGCAAAAGCATATGATATCGTGCTGAATGGAAATGAGATCGGCGGTGGCAGTGTCCGTATCTTCCAGAATGACGTGCAGGAAAAAATGTTCGAGGTCCTCGGCTTTACAAAAGAGCAGGCCTATGAGCAGTTCGGTTTCCTTTTGGATGCTTTCAAATACGGAGTTCCGCCTCACGCAGGGCTGGCTTACGGGCTGGACCGCATGGTGATGCTGATGGCAAAGGAAGACAGTATCCGTGATGTAATGGCATTCCCGAAGGTAAAGGACGCTTCCTGTCTGATGACAGAGGCACCGAGCCTCGTGGATGAAAAGCAGCTGGGAGAACTGGGTCTGGAACTGCAAAGCGCTGAATAGGAAGGTGAGTCATGTATATTGTTGCTTATCGGCTGATTAATTTACTGAATGATTCTGAATATGATTCTACCGACGCCCATATCGCGGAGAGTCTGCTGGGTATTATAACGGAAATTGAACATATGCCTATCGACCAGGTTGCCGACAAGTGCCATATATCCAAATCCACATTGTCCAAGTTTGTAAAAAGACTGGGATTTGAGGATTACAAGGAATTCCGCGACAATGCGCGCAACGAAAAGAAGAGGGCAGGATACCATAACTACGAAGAGAAAGTCCCCATGGACAGATTCATCGAGCAATACGGTATCGAAAGATATCTGGGTGTACTTTCCGGGGATATTGAGCACTTTTTATCGGGCATAGAAAGAAATCAGATCCGGGAACTCGCAAAAGCGCTGCATGAATATAAAAAAGTAGCGGCCTTTGGCTCTGTATATTCGGAGACTGTGGCGATGGATTTTATGTATGAGATTGCCGGAGTAGGAAAATACATCAAGACCAATATCTATGATGTAAAGCAGGAACAATATATCAATGAGGCGGATGAGGATACACTCATCATCATTTTCTCAAATTCAGGACAGTATATCTATGAAAATGGAATGAAACCCCTGGACCAGTCCAGGTCTTTCGTCCGTAAAACCAAGGGCAGAATAGCCCTGATCACCTCCAATAAGGAGGCGGCATACGACCCAAGCGTCAGCTATCCGGTGCTTTATCACTTCACGACACGGGTACAGAACCACCCAATCATAGAACGAATCATAATGGAGATGATTGTCGATGAGTTTAAAAGGACTGGAGGGGGTCGCAGTACAGGCGCGTAGAGCGCCGTCCGCCGCGGGAAACGGATATAGGGGGCATGGGACGCGGGGGTACGGCTGCAAGCTGGAGTATAAGTAAAAAAGAATGAAAACCGGGGCAGACCTGGCCACATCACCCGAAGCCTGATGGCTTCGCGCGCTGGGGCCAGGAATTTTTGTGATTCGGAATCACAAAAATTACCCCGGTTTTCCTTCTTTTTTACTTTACTCCAGCTAACAGCCGTACCCCCGCGTCCCATGCCCCCTATATCCGTTTCCCGCGGCGGACGGCGCTCTACGCGCTGTACTGCTGGGTGTTCCCGGGTGGGGGACGATGCTGGATGCGCTGGAAGGTACGAGGACGGGGGATGCGGAATGAATGGTGGGGGTAATGAGCTGGTGCAGCAGATATCCGCCCGGCCATTCTGATCCACTGCTCCCGTCCAGCGCTTCCTGCCGGGAAGAAAATCCGACCTCCCGACCGGATGGACCCAGCCTGTCAGGGGCGGAGGGGCTGCGGCAGGGGGGAACTTTGGGGAAACTTTTTGAGGGCATAGAGAGCGCCTTAGTATCACTTGATAAAAACCACAGCGGATGAGAAGGCTAAACTCTGCTTCCGAAGCAGAGTTTAAGCCGGCCTGAGCCGCGCAATTCATCAGAATTGCGGGGTGAATGCCGGCGGTGCCTTCTCATCCGCTGTGGTTTTTATCTAGTGATACTTGGCAAACGGACCGCCGCCAAAAAGTTTTCCCAAAGTTCTCCCCTGCCGCAGATCCTCCGCCCCTGACAGGCGCCCCCCCTGCTTTTTTGTACAATCTGCATAAAAAAGTTTCCAAAATGCGAAATTTCACACGTTTTAAAAATATTCTGTTTATAATTAGGACAATCTATTATGCATAATAAATTTTATTTGAAGGGAGACAGAGTGTGGAGATGAATAAAAATTTTGAATGGCCGGATGATTATGGGAATCCTGAATGGTTTATGGAGGACCGCTTTGGGCTGTTTATACACTTTGGATTATTTTCGTCCGCGGCCAGACATGAATGGGTAATGACACTGGAACAGATTGGGAGGGATGGGTATCAGAAGTATTTTGATAACTTCAATCCGGATTTGCTGGATGCCAGGGAGTGGGCCAGGAAGGCAAAGGCAGCGGGCTTTAAATATGCGGTGCTGACAGCGAAGCACCATGAAGGATTTGCTTTGTGGGATACACAGCTTAGCGATTATAAGATTACGAATACGGCCTATGGAAGGGATCTGGTGAAGGAATATGTGGAGGCATTCAGAGCGGAAGGCCTGCAGGTAGGACTGTATTTTTCACTGATTGACTGGAATCATCCGGATTTTCTGGTAGACGGGTATCATCCGGAGAGAAATAACAAAGAATATATCCAGAATCATCCTGGCGATATGGAATCTTATACAAAGTTTATGCATGGGCAGGTCAGAGAACTTCTGACAAATTACGGAAAGATCGATTATCTGTGGTTTGACTTTTCCTATGCGAACAGAGACTGGGGTGATTCCGTAGGGAAAGGAAAGGCCGACTGGAGATCTGAGGAGCTGGAGAAAATGATCCTCTCCCTTCAGCCCGACATTATTCTGAATGACCGTCTGGATCTTGGACGGGGCGTAGGGACACCGGAGCAGTATCAGCGCAATGCGAAGATGGAGAGCGGTAAAAAGCAGCTCGTCTGGGAAGCATGCCAGACACTGAACGGAAGCTGGGGCTATGACAGAGATAATCTGGACTGGAAGACGCCTGAGATGGTGACGAAGTTATTGATTGATACTGTTTCCAAGGGTGGGAACATGCTCCTGAATATCGGTCCGAATGCCCGAGGCGAATGGGATGCAAAGACAGAAGACATTCTGGGGCAGGTGAGTGAGTGGATGCGCCTGCACGGCAGAGCAATTTACGGCTGCGGAGCCAGCGAGTATGATGCGCCGGCTGATGCGCGTTTTACGCAGAATGGGAATCGTCTGTATCTGCACCTTTTCTCATGGCCGTACCGCACACTGCTGATTGAAAAGCTGGGCGGAAAGGTTGCATATGCACAGCTGGTCAATGATAATTCTGAAATAAAGTATATTCAGGATGAAGGACTTTCCGGTAAGAGAAAATCCCATAAAGATTTGAATGCTGAGGTAACCGAGATTCATATTAAAGACAAGTTTGCGGATAACTCCCTGATGGTGACTCTGCCTGTGCAGAGACCGGATGTGCTTGTGCCGGTCATCGAGTTTATCCTGAAAGACTAGAGGAGGAAGACATATGTATTATATCCTTGCTTCACACGGGGAATATGCGAAGGCTTGCAAGGCAAGCTGCGAAATGATAACAGGGGCTGCACCGCAGTTCCATGTGGTAACATTTACGGAAGATATGACAAAAGAGTCTGTGGAAAAGGCATACAGAGCCATTCTTGCAGAAAACGGGGCCGATCAGTGTGAGGCCATTATCACAGACGTACCGGGAGGTACACCGTTCAATGCGGCGGCTCCGGTGATCCATGACAATGGGCACATTGCACTGGTATCCGGTCTGTGTATGGGAATGCTGATCGCGCTGAATACAGGTGATTCCCTGTACAATGCAATGGAACAGGCGAAAGAAACCATCATGGGAGAGGGTGTGAAAAATGCCAGTCAGCCCGAGAAAAAAACGGAGCCCTCTGAGCCTGTGGAAAAGAACGGAATCGTAAACCTGAGGCTGGATGAACGTCTGATCCACGGACAGGTGGCAACTTACTGGACAAGGACACTTGGTGCAACAAGAATCATGGTAGTTGGGGATGAGATTGTAAATGACGAGATTGGTAAAAGTGCTCTCAAAGCCGCAGTTCCGGCGGGAATGAAGCTGAGTGTGCTGACTGCGGAGAATGCTGCTAAACGTCTGAATGCAGGAATTTATTCCAGTCAGAGAGTCTTTGTGATTGCCAAAGATCCGGGAACGATTGTAAAGCTGCTGGAAAATGGCGTGAAAGTGAAAGAAGTAAATATAGGGAATATGGGAATCAAAGAGGGCAGGGAGCAGATTAAAAAATCTGTATACTGTACAGAAGAAGAGCTGCAGACAATTCTGTCCATTGAAAAATCCGGGGTGCCTGTTTACGCACAGATGGTGCCGAACGACGAGAAAAAGAAATTTGCATCTTATTTAAAATAGCAGAGGAGGAAACAAAAAATGGAAATTCAAATGTGGCAGATCATTGCATTGACAGCGCTGGCATTCTTTGCAATTTGCGAAAACTTATCCACATCAGTCCTGGCAAATCAGCCGGTTATTATCGGGACGATTGCCGGAATCATCATGGGGGACATGAAGATGGGGCTGGCTGTGGGAGCAACCTTGCAGCTTATGATTCTGGGGGTCGGTACTTACGGGGGTTCTTCTATGCCGGACTACATGACGGGATCAATTATTGGTACGGTATTTGCGGTAACATCCGGAAAAGGAATGGACTTTGGTATTGGCCTTGCAGTTCCTGTGGGACTTTTGATGGTACAGCTGGACGTGCTGGCAAGATTCAGCAACGTTTTCTTTGCAAAAAGAGTTGAGGCAGCTGTAGAAAGAATGGATTTTAAAGCGATTGGAAGAAATACATGGCTGGGCTCTCTGTCCTGGGGACTTTCCAGAGCGCTTCCAGTATTCTTAATGCTGATCTTCGGACAGAATCTGGTAAATCTGATTGTAGACTATATGCCGGACTGGCTGATGGGCGGACTTACAGTTGCAGGCGGGCTGCTTCCGGCAGTCGGTATTGCAATCCTGCTGAGATACCTTCCGGTGAAGAGCTATATCTCTTATCTTCTGATCGGATTCTTTGCCGCTGCATATTTAAGCGTTCCTATGGTTGGAGTGGCAATATTAGGTACAGCATTGGCAGTCATAGCATTTAAACAGTTTCTGGAGAAAAGCCAGAACGTAGTTGCGGTTAACACAGGATCAGCTCAGGAGGGATTGTTAGATGGAGAATTTGAAGATTAATCAGGAGAAGATTACAGATCAGGATATAAAAAGGGTCAGCAAAAGATGGATCCTGGCATCCCAGATTACATGGAATTATGAAAAGATGATGGGCGTTGGTTATCTGTATGCCATGCTGCCTATATTGAGAAAGTTATACAAAAAGTCTGAGGACTTGAAAGAAATGATGAAAAACCATGTGCAGTTTTTTAATACGACTCCGCATATGGGAGGATTTATTCTCGGAATTGATGCAGCGACAGAAGAGTCAGGCGGAAAAACAGCTAAAGAAGCGGCCAACGGTATTAAGACAGGTTTGATGGGACCATTTGCCGGTGTGGGTGATACGATTTTCGGAGTGCTGCTCCCGACCATTTTCGGTTCCATTGCAGCTTATATGGGACAGAACGGAAATGTGACAGGAGTTGTCATCTGGCTGCTTGTTAACATTGCAATCCTGATATTCAGATATTTCACAACAACAATCGGATACCGGGAAGGTACAAAACTGATTACCTCTGCAAAGGATAAGCTGGATGCTCTTACACATACGGCAACCCTGCTTGGAATCACGGTTGTCGGCGCGCTGATCCCTACGGTTGTTAAAGCAAATGTGGCGGCAAATTTTAAAACGGGTGACGTAACTATGGAAGGACAGGCAATTCTGGACCAGATTATGCCAAGCCTTTTACCGGTACTTGTAGTAGCAGGAATTTATTTCCTGCTGGGTAAGAAAAAGATGACTTCAACAAAAGCAATTTTAATCATTATGGTGGCATCCATCGTATTCTATGCAATCGGACTATTAGCATAATTGACAGACAAAGGAGAACGTTATGGGACTGGAATTTTTTGATAAGGCAAGAGAAGTTATGGGGAAACTGGAAGAAACACAGGCAGAAAACATTCATGCCGCAGCTCTTTTGATTTCCGAATCAATCCAAAAAGGTGGAATTCTGCAGGCATTCGGCAGCGGACACTCTTATGCAGGGGCAATTGAAGTGTGCGGGAGAGCCGGCGGTTTGATTCCGAGCAAAGTCATACGTGACAAAGCAGAAGGGATGTACGAAAGCGTGGAAGGCGTTGCGCCTTTCCTGATGCGCTGTGTAGACATACAGCCCAATGATATTTTTATACTGATCTCCAACTCAGGGAGAAATCCTATGACCATAGAGATGGCAGATCATATTAAGAAAAAGGGCAATAAGCTGATTGTAGTGACGGCGCTGGAAGTATCCAGCAGTTCTACGTCCAGACATTCTTCAGGAAAACTGTTATATGAGTTTGCAGATGTTGTTCTGGACAATCAGTCTGCATTCGGTGATGCCTCTCTGGATATAGAGGGACTGGACAGCCGTGTGTGCGGTACATCATCATTCAGCACATGTCTTCTTCTGCAGCAGGCGATTTACGAGGCTGTGAAAGATATGACTGAAAAAGGATATGAAGCGCCTGTCTATAAGAGTGCTAATATCGACGGCGGCAGGGAGTTTAATAATGTCCTGGAACAGAAATATGCGGACAGAATCTGGCATATTTAGAGATACAGAGAAAGAGAGCCGTTCTTACGGTTCTTTTTCTGTTTACTGTCAGGGATTTACGGCGGCCGTTGTTGTGCTGACAGCAGGCTGCGGGGTCATTTAAAATATATTTATGCCGCAATCCGACGGCAGAATGGAGGGTGATATGAAATTAATAAAGAATAAGGAAATATATACCGGTAATGAGGTGATTTACCAGGGTTATATCCGATTCGACCAGAAAATAGCAGAAGTAGGCAATATGGAAGATTTTGTGGAAAAAGCAGATGATGAGGAGATTGTGACAGAAGGAAATATCCTGATACCGGGATTTATTGATGTCCACAGCCACGGCGGATATGGAAAGGACAATATGGATGCTCTTCCGGAAGAGATCAGCAGTATGGTTAATAAAATGGCAGCAGAGGAAGGGATCACAACCTATTTTTGTACCACTATGACGCAGACATATGATAAGATAGAAGCGGCAATGAAAAATATAGCTTCTGCGGCAGAAAAGAATCCGATTATACAGGGAATTCATGTGGAAGGGCCTTTTATTTCTGAAAAATATAAAGGGGCGCAGGACGCATCTTTTATAAAAAAGCCTGACGAGAAAACACTGGAAGCGTGGAATAAAATCAGCGGCGGGCTGATCAGGATTGTGACTTATGCTCCGGAGGAAGCAGACGCGCAGTTTGAGGCGTGGTGTGAGGAACATAAAGTGGTCTTAAGCGCCGGGCATTCGAATGCGGTCTATAAGGAGCTTGTTCAAAGCAGGGCGAGCCATATTACGCACCTTTATAATGCACAGAGAGGATTGAACCACAGAGAGCCGGGAGTGACAGGGTATGGCCTGCTGACACCGGGAGTGAAGGCAGAGATCATATGTGACGGCATTCATATTGTGCCGGAGATGGTAAGGCTGGCGTATGAGATAAAAGGAAGCAGAGGGATTGAGCTGATCACGGATTCTATGAGAGCAAAGGGCATGCCCGAAGGCCTGAGCGAGCTGGGCGGACAGAAGGTTTATGTAAAGGATGGCACGGCCAGGCTGGAAGACGGTACGATCGCCGGCAGCGTATTGACTTTTATCAAGGCATTTCGTAATATTATGGACTTTACAGGAGCATCGCTTGAGGAAGCCGTGCAGATGAGTTCTGTGAACCAGGCAGAGGAATTTGGACTGGAGCAGAAAGGGAGGCTGGCAGAAGGCAAAGATGCGGATATTCTTGTTTTGAACGGAGAATACGAATTAAAAAGCACGTTCAGCCGCGGAAAGCTGATCTGTACTGAATAATTTGGATTGGATTTGAATAATCAGACACATTCTAAGAAATGGTAGTGAAAGGAGAAAAATAATGGGAAAGTATGTACTGGAAGTATGCACGGACTGTGTAGAGTCTGCTATTGCAGCGGAAAATGGAGGTGCGGACAGAATAGAGCTGTGCAGCAATCTGGTGATCGGAGGCGTAACGCCCGGACAGGCGTTATTCAATCTGGTCCGTAAATATACAGATATTCGTGTACGGGTGCTTCTGCGCCCCAGATATGGGGACTACTGCTACAATGATTATGAGTTCGAACAGTTGAAAGAGGAGGTACAGATGTACCGTGAACTGGGGGCATCAGGCGCAGTTGTGGGTATGTTGAATCCGGACGGCACTCTGGATACAGAAAGAATGTCCGAGCTGGTGAAAATAGCCGGAGATATGGATGTTGCACTACATAGGTGCTTTGATGTATGTGTAAATCCAATGGAAGCCCTCGAACAGGCAATATCAATGGGGATGAAGACGATTCTGACCGGCGGGCAGAACCTGACCGGATGGGACGGACGTGGGCTTTTGGCGCAGCTGCAGGAGAAGAGTGCGGGCAGGATAGAGATACTGGCAGCCGGAGGGATTCAGGCAGATGCAATCGAGAAGCTTGTTCCGTCCACTGGAATTACCTCTTATCACATGTCTGGCAAGCAGGAGGTGGAGAGCGCTATGAAATTCCGGATGGGAGGGGCCAGCATGGGACTTCCGGAACGGAATGAGTATGTGCTATGGAAAACGTCTGAGGATGCAGTCAGACAGGCAGCAGCAGTGTTGCAGAAAATAGCGGGCTGAGGCTGTATGAAGGCAGAAAAACAGAAATATAAGTCTGCGATCTGATTATTAACTGTTCTGATTCAGAATAAAGTAAATCAGCCAGATATGGGAATGATTAAAAATACTTCAGGTTTCTCCGCTCAGGGTTTGGAATATAATTTTCCGGAGCCTAGGCGGATGGATTTGTTATAAAGGCATTTCTATCTACCAGTATATCCAGGCTTACTTCAAATGCGTCAGCAATCGATATCAGGATAAATATATCGGGAAGCCGTTTTCCGATCTCGTAGGAGCATAAAGTAGCCCGGTGGAGGTGAAGAATTTTTGCTAAATGCAATTGTGTCATATTACGTTCTTTTCTCAGCCGCCGTATATTCCGGCCGATCGAATCATTAGTAATCATCGCATTCCCTCAATTTCATGTGTATTTGCAGATGGAAGTGGATCCTGTAATAAGTGTCTTCCAGGCGAATCTGCAGGTATCTTATAAAAGGCGTAATGTGTCTAGTTTATCTTACGCAGTAAAGAAATACAATTGGAAAACACTGGTATCAGCCGAAAATCCATCGAATAAAGTGTGAGTGTTAATAGCGTATTCTGGCACAAATTTAAAAATATAAAAAAATATTGAAAAAATTGTTGACAACATGAACATGATATAGTATAGTAATTATTGTTCCGGTCAGGAAATACACAAGATACGCGATAGTGGCTCAGTTGGTAGAGTACGACCTTGCCAAGGTCGGGGTCGCGGGTTCGAATCCCGTCTATCGCTCTCAACATCCTTACAAGGATGCATGGATGGGTATTAAAATAATTATCTAAGTAAATTGGATGATTATTTTAATACCTGTTTTAGTTTACCGAATTCTTTTTATTCTGTATTTCTGCCTGTCAGGCATTCAGATTTCGACAAAACTCCAGAAGGTTGTACCTTGATAATTTAATAGACTTTATACCGGAGCATGTGTTATAATGTCCACACAAAAGGTGAGGTGGTAATATGGAGGTATCAGAAAAGCGGCTGCTTAAGGCGATTTCAGATATGATAGATGAGAAATTCGACGTAAGACTTGCGCATATACCGACAAGAGACGAACTGGATGCAAGGCTGTCA
>LDAQ01000099.1 GCA_001028025.1 Faecalicatena fissicatena
AATCATCGGCGTAGATTACCAGGTCACAATACCCTTTCATAAGTGGTTTCACTTTTTCCTTAAACCACCATAAGAGCACATAGTGCATATAGATATTTGCAATAACCGGCGAACACCCCGAACCCTGTCCGGAGCCCTCTTCCGTTGCATTGTACTGATAATCTTCCATAACACCTGCCTTCAGCGTCCGCTTTACTAATCTGAGGATGTTCGGGTCTTTGATCTTCGATTCTATAAATTTGATAATCCACTCATGGTCGAGATGGTTGAAGAACGACTTGATGTCTGCGTCCAGAACGTAGCTTGTTTTGTTCCTCATCAGCATTACATTCAGCTTCTGCAATGCCTGATGGCAGCTGCGCCCCGGTCTGAATCCCATCATTTCATCATAAAAGCATGGTTCGAATACTGCTTCCAGTATCTCTTTTAAAGCCGCCTGTACAAGTTTGTCCTCATAGCAGTATATGCTCAGCGGCCTTGTCTTCCCATTCTCTTTTGGTATTTCCACCTTTCTGGCTGGCTTCGGCTTGTATGCTTTCTTCTTAAGCCTTTCCTCCAGCCTGTCAAGGTTTTCCTCCAGTTTCTGCCCATACTCTTCCTTTGTTACCCTGTCGATTCCTACGGCTTTCTTGCCGTCCATCTTCTCATGGCACCGTTTCAGCATCTCCTTATTTATCAAATGCCCTACGGAAGTGAATACCATGTCTGGATTTTCGCTTGATAGCTGCGATATTCTCGCCAATTTCGTTTCCATTATGTTTTCTACCTCTGTGTATAGATAATGTTTCCTCTTTGATATTGCCCCATATAGCAGGGTTGCGAGGAACACAACCCTTTCTCGACTTCCCTCCAGTGGCATTACCCACCTTCATCGGTACAATTCGGCTATCCGACTGCCTAAGCCCCGTTTGCCTTCCTTCTTTCGTTGTCGGGCATACCATATGCTTACACTACATATGGAGGACATAGGCTCTCCCACAGTTGACTTGATATCATTGTGTAACATGACCGGCTCTTAGACACCGCCGCAATGTGTGAAATCTCACCATAACGATAAACCCACATGTTGCCTTCCACGTCGCTAAAAGTGTCGGCTTACGGAATATAGCTCATTTCGGTGCTGGATCGCCATATAGCCCTATTACCTAACTGTCTACGCTTAGCCTGCGGCATTACTGCCACACACCCAAGACTCGTTACCGGTGGTGTGGTTAGCACCTTACCGGACAGGATTTCCACCTGTTAAATATCATGCCCTTAACTGGGCGCACTAG